>CAJVZD010000177.1 GCA_913019905.1 uncultured Cellvibrionales bacterium | reverse complement strand
CGACCACTAGCCGACACCATGGGCTGATGGCCCGCAGAGGATAAATCGACAATGGATAAACGCTGATGCGCCAGAGCCATACCCGAGGAATCGTCTATCCAAACTCCCGAATCATCAGGGCCACGGTGAGTAATTCGCTCAGCCATTTGGGATGCAATAACTTCAGTCGCACTCCCAGAAAAACCACCCGGTTGCCAAAATCCAGTTATTCCACACATAAAACCTCTCGTAATTCTGTTTGCCTTACACTTGCATTTAGAAAAATATTGACATAAATGCAAATTGTATAAAGCTGCACCGTGAATAATAAAACTTTTAGGCTATCTAAAGAGAAACGACCCGTATCAAACAATTAAATCTGATAAGAAAATTTAATCTTTGTACACACTAACCATTTGTGCGGCAATTTTTTGATAACTAAAATCTTTGACTCGCTCTTGCCCATACTTAACTAATCGCTCCTGCTCAACGCTTGAAGTTAAGCTATTTTCAATTTCGTACGCCATTACTTCAACATCATTGTATGGAAAAAAGATACCTTGGTTCTGTGTGATCTCTCGAAAAACAGCAATATCGCTCAGAACCATCGGACAACCCGCAGCCATTGCCTCAAGAATAGGAATCCCAAACCCTTCATAAGCAGATGGAAAGACGAATAGACTGCACAACTTATACGCACAACGAACTTCCAAATCACTTAACCCACTTAATATTTTCACGTACCCTGAAAGATTCAAAGACTGAATTTGCTTTTCCAGCACAGTTTTACCACCGCTATCATTGCCAATGATCACTAGAGAATAGCGTTGTCCTCTATCATGCAATATAGACAACGCTTCTATTAAACGTGAATAGTTTTTTCGTTCTTCAAAATGTCCAACAGCCAAAAGGAATTCTTCTGGCAACGTTAGCTTTTGACCAATCGCCGCCATATCTGATTCGGTAACGCTAGCAAATCCATAGCTATCTAATCCGTTGTAAATGACTGAAATTGGAGTATCCGGAAAATAATGAAGAATCTCTTCTTTCATAGTCTCTGAGACAGTAATCACACGATCTGCCGCCCTTATTGATTGACCAATAGCCGTCTTATAAGCCACGCGTGAAAAAACATGACCTCCCGTGTTTACACCCCGGATATCATGAATTGTTAACAGAGTTCTACCCGTTGGTGATTTAATCAGTGGCAAGTGAAAGTCCTCGAAAAAGTCAAACTTTTCGCGCGCAAGTGCCTGCCCCCAATACCGAAAACCACTCATCAACCGTTGCAAACGACCTTCACTAGAAATCGGTGTGCACCTGACAGACACATTATCCACCTCGCCGAACCAAGACCCAATACGGCAATCGGATGGCTCGTAAATGACAAACTCAGTATCTGGTAGGCACTTAATCAACTCACTATAGATGCCGACAAATCTTTGTTTAGCCCCAGACGGTCTATCGTTGAGGCATGTAGCATTCAGCCCAACCTTCATACATCAACCTTTATAGAATTAACATTGTCAGATAGTTTCAAAATATCAAAGTGTCTTGCTAAAACCGCGCTTTCCTCAAAGGGTCGCACCGCCTCCTCCAAAACTGTTGCCGATATCGGATTGTCTAACGCCTGCTCAATCCCTGCTGCTAATGCAATAGGATTTCTAACAGGGACAAGATAGCCATATTTTCCATCTTGAAGCACCTCCCTGGGGCCAGTCGGACAATCGGTAGAAACAGGGGTGCAGCCACACATCATGGCTTCGACTAACACATTGGGTAGCCCTTCAACATGTGACGAGAGCACAAACACGTCGGCATGTGCAAAATATTTCAGCGGTTTTTCCACATAACCCAACAAACTCACTACATCAGACAAGCCAAGATCGACAACCAATTGGCCTAATTCAGCACGAAGAGGTCCATCGCCCAAAATCAACAACCGCGCTTTTCTTCTATTAGAAAGTTCCTTCATTGCACTAATCAGATCTGCGAAGCCTTTCCACGCGGCTAACCGTCCAGCGGCGATCACAACCGGAATATCTTTGCTCACTAGCCACTCATGCTCAACAGGATCGCGCATTCTTTGGCGTGAGAGCCTATCGTCCACAATGTTATATACGTAAACATGCGGCGGTGCATGAAACACCGTTTGGTACTGAGTAACCATATCCTTCGATACGCAAGTCAGTGCATCTGCCCGCCCAGCGACAGCCCGCATTAATTGTTTCAATACCCAACGCTTGGAAAATGGTATGTTTGAGTAAGTATCGAATGGTGTCACTCGAGAAGACCCACTAATCTTCGCTCTTGTTCTAGATAGAATTCCCGCTATTAGCACGACGACATTTAAGTGATCCTCAGCAGAGAACACCACATCGGGTTTGACTGACCGAAAATAACGCCACAAAGGCAACATCATATTCCTAACTTTCGGTTGATTCAATATGGTTACGTTGATAGCTCCCATCTCTGGTAATTGGTATTGCGGATCGATATAGCCAATCACCAGATCAACATCATGGCCTTTATCACAAAGCGCACGCGCAAATCGGAGTTGCGCAAGGGGAACGCCTGCAATCGCAAAACGAGGGGTGACAACACAAATTTTCATTTCAATTCCCAGTTCATATTTCATTCATATGTTAATAATTCATGTATCAACGTCATTATCTATTGCATTTAAAGTCATCGCAAGACGTAACCGTGCAGCCGTATATGAATATTTTCTATCATAAATAGACCGTAACTCCTCATCAAACTGAGCTACGACCATTTCATCCACAGCGTCAATTGCCACTACAAAATCATCCGCGGTTCGGCAAACTTGCCCAACTTTATAACCATCCTCCTCATACCCCGAAAAAGCCTCTGGCGTTCCAATAACGGTCTTCCCATACATCAAGGCCTCTGCGACTTTGGTTTTCATCCCAGACCCATCAAAAATTGGTGCTATCACAAAGTGTGCCTTTAAATACCATTCGGCCAAACT
>CAJVZD010000176.1 GCA_913019905.1 uncultured Cellvibrionales bacterium | reverse complement strand
CTTGTGAACCAACGGTGGTCATTTTTGGTTCGCAATACGTGCCGGGACGAATGCCTTCTACACCGCAAGCTTTTCCTACCATTTTCTGACCGAGCGAGTAGCCTTTGCCGCTGTCGGCAGGAGTTACTGGTTTCCGAAACAGATCACTTGACTCCAACCCTAGAGACTCTCTGGCTTTGTTTGTCAGCCCGCGGCCAATGATCAAATTGATGCGTCCGCCCGCTTGTACTTCATCGAGGAGTACGTCAGATTTTAAAGCGAATTCTGACAATACTTCACCGCTTTCTGACAGAATCTTTCCATCATAAGGTCGAATTTCGATGACGTCTCCCATTCCTAGTTTTTCGACGGGTGCTTCAAATACCAATGCACCGGCATCTTCCATCGTATTGTAAAAAATGGGAGCTACTTTTTCACCGATACAAATTCCGCCACCCTTTTTATTGGGGATACCTGGTAAGTCATCTCCGAAAAACCACAAAACTGAATTTGTAGCCGATTTACGAGAGGAACCAGTACCGACAACGTCGCCCACGAATGCGACCGGAATACCTCTGGCTTGAAGTTCTGCGATTTTAGCCATAGGTCCGACCACGCCGTGTTCTTCCGGCGTTAGACCATCGCGAGTCATTTTAAACGCTGCGCGGGCATGTAAAGGGATGTCTGGGCGAGACCAGGCGTCCGGAGCTGGAGACAAATCATCGGTATTGATTTCGCCAGTTACTTTAAATACCGCGACTTTCATGCTATCTGCGACGGCGTCTCTGTTGGTAAACCATTCGCCGTCTGCCCAGGATTGAATAACGGCTTGCGCATTTGCATTGCCGTTTTTAGCTTTTTCTTCGACATCGTGAAAAGCGTCAAACATTAACAAGGTCTGTTTTAGTTCTTCAGTGGCTAACAATCCCAGTTCCGCATCATCAAGAGCGTTGACCAATGTTTCGATATTATATCCACCGAGCATCATGCCAAGTAGTCCAATTGCTTTCTGCCTGTCGATAATCGGTGAAGTCGCTTCGCCATTGACAATTGCTGATAAAAAGCCAGCTTTTACGTAGGCAGCTTCATCGACGCCGGGTGGTACTCGGTTTGTAATTAGGTCGATTAAATAGGCCTCTTCACCGGCAGGAGGATTTTTTAGCAGTTCAACTAATCCGGCAACTTGCCCAGGATTTAGTGGCTTTGGTGGAATTGATTCAGCAGCACGTTCTTCAACATGATTACGATAGGCTTCAAGCACAGTTATAACTCCTCATTTATTGTGATTACCCAGATCCTGCAAGGATCGCCAACAGCGGGACTATCGATACCCAATATCGAATGGGGCGAGATTATACAGAAATAGAGAGACTAAGTTAAGATACAGCTGCCCATCCTTCCATTGTTTTCAGTGATGTTCGATATAACAGCTAGCTGTCGTAAGGACACCTCAGGTGAACTATTGAGCGATGTTTCTATCTCAGTACCCTTAAGAAGCGATGAGTTTCAGGCCGAACACCCTGCAGCTTAAAACGATGTGATTTCTTTGTTATTTGATTGGCAAATGATCGATTTTCTTACACTGTGTATTTTTTGAATTGAAGATAATCTCCTGGGGAATTAAAATAGTGTTTTGATTCTTTTACAAACGTTTTTGTTTGAATGGAATAACTTACAACTTTAAAGAAGTTTCCGATGCCGTATGATATTTCTGAGATTCAAGACTTTCTATTGTGTCAAACTCCAGATCGTTGGATAGAGAGTGCACTCAAAAATCAGTCCTTGATGCTGATCGATCACGCTAATTGTGAGAAGAAGGCTGCTTCAACCGCGCTAAATCTGATTTACCGTTATGTCGATAAACACGATTTACTTGTCAAGATGTCAAAGTTAGCAAGGGAGGAGCTAAGGCATTTTGAACAAGTTATAGCAATTATGAAAGCTCGTGAGGTCGAGTATGTTCAATTATCTGCGTCCCGGTATGCAAACGGAATGCGCGTGGGAATGCGCACTTTTGAACCGGAAAAATTAGTTGATACTTTAATTATAGGAGCTTTCATTGAGGCAAGATCTTGCGAACGCTTCGCAAGCTTATCACCCCACTTAGATGACCAACTGAAAACTTTCTACCAATCGTTGTTGAAATCTGAATCCCGTCATTTTCAAGACTACCTAAAATTGGCAAAAAAATACGCCTCACAACCGTTGGGTGAAAGGATTACCTACTATGCGGAGCTGGAGCGCAGTCTCATAGAAGAACCGGATCAGGAGTTTCGATTTCATAGTGGGCCACTCAACTGAATATCATTTTTTTCCGCTGGTATCGCTAAGTAGTCAATTTATGACAAATATATTGAGTAAACAATGAGAAAAATTTTAGTTTGGGATAAAGGTACGCGTATTTTTCACTGGTTGCTGGCTGTTTTATGTACGTTTTCGTTGGCGAGCGGGTTGCAAAATGATGTCGACGTCATGGAGTGGCATATGTTCAGTGGCTACGTGTTGCTAACGCTGCTTTTTTTTCGAATTATGACGGGTTTTTTCGGTGGTGATTATGGGCGTTTTTCTCAGTTTTCCCTAAATCCTAAAGAAATAGTCGAGTATTTGAAAGGGAGAAAAAGATATTACGGTCACAACCCTTTAGGTTCATGGATGGTAGTGACTATGATGGCGATATTGTTAGTACAAATTCTTAGCGGGTTTATGACCAGCGATGATGTATTTTTGGAGGGGCCTTGGGTCGCTCTGGTTGATGACGAGTGGATCAGTTTTGCTGGGGAGACCCATAGCGTTAACTACTATTTTCTATTGGGTCTTATTATTTTTCATTTACTAGCCATCGCCTATTATTGGAAAATCAAAAAAGAAAATCTTGTTACGCCGATGTTTACTGGTGCGAAAATTGTGGATAAACGTGTTGAGAACCAGCGAGCGGCGATACCAATGAGGTATGGCCGCCTAATCATGTTCGCGCTAATTTCTTCAGGTTTAAGTTGGTTTCTGGTTACTTTTTCTTGAAATCGTCGTGGCAGCCCTTGCAGGTTTTGCCCAAGCCTTTTATCGCGCCAACATAGGCGCCCATGTCGTCGTTCATTGATGCCGCAGCAAGGGCGTTGGCGGCAGTGACAACTGGTGAGCAGATAATGCGCGAAGGATATGAGCCGGGCGCGGTGCTGACACGGGTGGCGCAGAGCCATATCCGCGTTGGGACTTTTCAGTTTTACTATGCAAGGCAGGATACCGAGGCGCTGAAACTGTTAACAGATCATTACTAGTGTCAACAACTGGTTCAGGTACTACAACAGGACCGCTTCCTTGTACTACAATAGTTCCAACCATCCAAGTGTGTAGCATGCAATAGTATGGTTGATCAATATCTGTTTGCGGAGTCCATGTAAATGAATCTCCAGACATTAGTATACCTGTATCAAATGTACCGTCAGGGGAT
>CAJVZD010000175.1 GCA_913019905.1 uncultured Cellvibrionales bacterium | reverse complement strand
CCTTTCTACCCGCGCTTTATATCTATTCTGAAATACACCAACCACAAGGTTTGAGTGTCAGAGAGGTGGAGAAGTTACAATTGTCTCGCACTCATGTATTAGCTTGGCGACGGAATTCTCCCAATCGCAGTTTTTACAGGCAATTGGCAGAGCAAATACGCTCATTAGCGAAAACCAATCTAAGTGATGTCAAATTGAGCTTTTAATCATACAGAGTTCGTTAAAGAACTTTCGAAGCGTTATTGCTCTCAGATCATGCTCAATGGTTATCAAACCTAAATATCGTGGTTAAATTCACGGACCTCTGATCATGTGCAAACGTTCTTAGGTGGCTAGTGTGCGACAAACGAACAGGGCCAAGATTTGAAAGTCGTATTTTCAGCCTGTGTTTGATCCAAACCAGAAGTAGATCTTTTTAGGTTTTCAAACGATGTTTTTGTCTAGTAAGCCAATGGCCTGATTTACCGACAGTGCATGTCTGCTAACTCATTTTTTCCGATAAGCCTTGAAGTCTGCTTTAGCCAAACTTTGGTCGCATATGTGATCTAAAATGTCCGCCTTGTCTAAGCCCCGCATAATTTTAATACACGTCTGCTGATATTAAGCTCGAGATTTGCTTTGTTCTGGTGTGGTCGAGTATGCGTTTCATCCTGGGCAATAAAGAATCATTCGAGGATGTCTTGATTTGCTTCGTTATAGTCACTCAACGGTCTTTCGTAATTTAGGATAATTCAGCCAATTTGAAATTTGAAATGACTAACGGAGCAAAATCGATACCTTTGATTGATCTATATTTACGAAGTTACTTAATATCAAAAGGCCACCGTTCTAGTGGTTGGAGAAGGAAAAGTCGAGCTATTTGTCAATAATGTCCTAATGAAAACACGAGTATTCGAGGTGGCAAATAAAAACACGGGCTCAAATGAATAATTAAGTTTTTAAAAAATAGGTAGCCCTCTTTATGGACTGAAAACTATAGGTGATGCGCTTACACGCTGTATTTACTCCTTGCGATTATCACGAAAACAACCGTACTTGATTCACATTAATTGTATCAAATTGATATATAATCCGGCGCGATTATATTAAGTCTGTGATTGATTTGAAATAGTTTCTCTCCGCTCTCTCGCATGCAAGGAAAATGCATATATGTATTTAAAGAGAATTTGTCTTTTCGTAGTAGTTTATGGGTTAGGGTCATTTTTCTCCTCTGTGACGATGGCATCAAAACTCTGGAAAACGGGGGGAATACCCGACTGGGTCGTCGTTTCATCCGCCGAATCCAAGACAACAAATAAGGGATCGATTGATTATATTCTTAGCGATACCCAAGTAAATCTAGCCAACCAACAACCTCAGTTTTTTTACAATTTTAGCTATCATGTTAACGATGTTCGTGGCGTGGAAGAGAATTCAGACTTACGGATTTCCTTCAACCCTGATTTTCAGACCGTTATCTTTCATAATGCGCGGCTTATACGCGATGGAAAAACGATTCAACAATTATCTCCCGATCTCGTGCGGATGATCGACATTGAACCTGAGCAGACAAATAAAATCTATTCAGGCTATAAACAGTTAACATTGTGGCTAAAAGGCGTTGCTCCAGGTGATACTGTTGACTATAGCTACAGTATCATTGGGGCGAATCCCGTATTCGCCGGATACACAAGTTACTTCTTCGACCTGGGATGGAGCATCCCGGTGGAGCACTTAAACGTACGCGTGCTCACTACGCCTGAAACAGATCTCCATTTTCGTCTCGGGAACACGGATTCCAAGTTGACCGAAAACACCATCGGCAATTTTAAGGAATACCAACTATCCATACAGAATACATTGGCCATATTGAAAGATGGCGATAATCCGTCGTGGGAGGTAATATATCCTTATCTTCAAATTAGCGACTACTCTTCTTGGAAGGAGCTATCTCACTGGGCAGATAGTTTGTTTGATTTCGCATTAAACGAAGCTTGGTCTGAAGAGCTCATGAAAGTCGCCCAGGAACTAAGATCCCTTCCACCAAAGGAAGCCATAGAGTCAGCGATTAAATTGGCTCAAGAGCAAATCCGATACTTGGGAGTAGAAATAGCAGATAACAGCCACCGCCCTCATACACCATCGCAGGTTTACGCGAATCGCTATGGCGACTGTAAAGATAAGGCCGTACTGCTGGTCGCTTTGCTGAGACATTTAAACATTGAAGCTGCCCCGGCTTTGGTTTCCATGCAATTCGAGCAGACACTTGATCAATATCTGCCTTCGCACAACTTATTCGATCACGCGATTGCATGGTTTAAGTTCGAAGGAAAAGAGTATTGGATAGATGCTACGGTGACCCACCAAGGACAGAAATTAGAGAATATCGCTCAGGCAGATTTTGGTGCCGCTTTACTCGTGATGAAAAACACTTCCAACCCCGTTCGAATTCCAGAAGCCTACCAGTCGAAAGGAACCATTGATATCGAGCAACGATATCAGGCCTCTGACTATGTCTCTCCCGTCGATTGGATCATTGAATCGACCTATTCTGGCAGGCAGGCTGAAAGAATGCGTTACCGCCTATCAGGTAGAGGAGTCGATCGCTTATCTACTCAATACTTCGATTACTACGCCAAGCAGTATACTGGGCTCGAAATGGTCGAAAAGCTGATCGTCAATGACCACCCAGAAAAAAATCAACTCACGATTCGTGAGCACTATCTCCGCCCAGACTTTTGGAGCATTGATGAGGAAGAAGGAACATCCAGCTTTAGCCTATACTCCGACGTTGTCGACTCTTATCTTTCGTTACCTGATAAGGTCCAACGATCCCAACACCTGTATCTTTTTGGCCCTGTCGAAGTAAATCAGCGAACGGCGCTTTTGTTGCCTGAGTATATCGATTTTTCACATTACGAAGAGCAGCGTGAATTTGAAGATGAATTTATTTTCTTCGACCAACACTTTAAATCAGAGTATCGCAAGCTTGTACTCAGTAATAGCTACCGAAGCAAAGCACGCTCAATCCCCCCTGGGAAAACAGCCTCTCATTTATCCCTGCTCAGGGATGCCAGAAAATATTTGAATACGAGCAAACTTGTCACCGGCATTAAAGAACCGTCCACACAGTCAATGCATGTATTAGTCCAGTACATTCAAAATCAGCGCTACGGAGCGAATGTACGATGAATCGAAACTTCGCTATGGGATGCATTGCTTGCCTATTATTGGGATTAAACGCTTGCGCGGTTAATCAAGCGCCGGAATCCACCGACATGGCTGCGAGTAACCAAGCCTCCTTTGGAAGTACTAATTTCTTCCTGCAATTTTCCGATCAGTTAGACACTGATAGCACATCGGCTTTCCGGTCCCGATTTGACGTAGAATCCGTCAAACGGCATATTGAAAAGAAACAGTTATCACACACGCAAGATGGGTTCATTCGATCGCCTTGGCCCCCCATCATATCGAGCGTGTTTGAAAGTTGGTTTTTACAACTCCAGTTATTAGAAGGCGATTGGCATTTCATTGGTACTCAGAGCCACGGAAAAATGATAAATAGTTATTTTGTGCTAGAACTTGAAGAGGGGTTCAATTATATCGATATTATCTGGAGTGTAGAAGAACAAAAGATCGTCGATATACGCCCTATGATGTACGAATTTAGTGTACTGGAAAACTTGC
>CAJVZD010000174.1 GCA_913019905.1 uncultured Cellvibrionales bacterium | reverse complement strand
CATAACTTACCTCATATTCAAGGATATTTGTATCTTCAGTGAAATTCGCGTCCGTGGGTCTAATATTGGCGCCTAGTAAAGACCTACCCGTAGATCTTTGGCGGTATAAATAACCTCGCCATCGACGGCAACGGTGCCATCGGCGATACCCATAATAAGTTTGCGCTCGATGACACGTTTAAAATCGATTTGATACGTAACGATACCAGCGGTTGGCAGGATTTCACCAGTGAATTTGATCTCACCCGCCCCTAGTGCCCTGCCGCGGCCAGGATTGCCGCGCCAGCCAAGGTAAAAGCCCACTAATTGCCACATTGCGTCCAGACCAAGGCAGCCAGGCATGACAGGATCGTTTTCGAAATGGCATTCGAAAAACCACAGGTCGGGGTTAATATCGAGTTCGGCGATTATCTCGCCTTTGCCGTTGGCGCCACCCTCCCGGTTAATGGTGGTGATTCGGTCAACCATCAGCATATTGTCTTTCGGCAAGCGGGCGTTACCTTCGCCAAACAGTTCGCCGTGGCCGCAGGCTACCAATTCTTCTTTGGTGTAAGATTCTTGGGTATGAACAGGCATAAGTACTTCCAGTAGGTGTTTCGATTTCTGCTCTAAAATTGAATTCGCATTAGATGACGAACTAATTATTGGGCAGATAAACGGCAATTGTAATCGAAGCCGTCTTTGCAATCCAATAAATGAGCCTAGAAGGTGGTTTTTGAGAAGCTAAAGTTGTTCCCGTGATGATGTTGGTTGTTTATTGTCCATGAAAGCTCAGTGCTCTTCCTAATTGTTGTTCGAACTCGCAGAAATAATCTTAAGCTCCCGGCAACCAGTTAAAATGTCTGCTTTATGTAATCCTTTAAGCCTTTTGCTCCAGGGGCGAGTATTGTCGAGTGGCTAATGTCGCGAAATTTGATGCTAAATACCATTCGCGTCGCTAAAAAAGTGCATTGCTTTAACAGTGCAATATTTCCTGAATGTTTTCGGGCTAATAACTGTTTTTGGTAATAGAACAGAAAGCTTGCCGCATGCTAAACTATAGAAAAATTCACTATGATATAGGGACTTAGCGTGCGAATAGCAGTTGTAGGAACAGGTTATGTAGGCTTGGTAACCGGTGCTTGTTTTACAGAAATGGGCAACCATGTCACTTGTGTAGATATAGACGAGGCTAAGCTGGGCCGTTTGCAGCAAGGCGATATTCCCATTTACGAGCCTGGTCTGGATGTATTGGTAAAAACGGGGGTAAAAGAGGGGCTGCTCACTTTTAGTTCAGATATTGCCAAAGCAATAGAAGATGTTGAATATATCTTTATTGCTGTCGGAACACCTCCCGGAGAAGACGGTTCAGCTGATCTGCAATACGTTTTAGCCGTTGCGCGAGACATTGGTAATTACCTCCAGAATTATGCAGTCGTTATTGATAAATCTACGGTGCCGGTGGGAACCGCTGAAAAAGTGAACCAGGCCATTAAAGAGCAGCTTCATAAGCGAGGCGCTGATATTGATTATGATGTGGTGAGCAATCCAGAGTTCTTAAAGGAGGGGGCAGCGGTAGCAGATTTTCTCCGGCCCGACCGTGTAGTTGTCGGTACCGACAGCAAAAAGGCGGAGCAGAAGATGACCGCGCTCTATGGACCTTACCTTCGTTCCAGTGATCGACTCATGTTTATGGGCATCCGCGACGCAGAAATGACCAAATATGCAGCCAATGCTATGTTGGCCACAAAAATATCCTTTATGAATGAAGTGGCAAATCTCTGTGACAGGATGAACGTAGATGTAGAGCATGTACGTAAAGGGATTGGTTCTGATAGCCGAATCGGTTATTCGTTTATTTATCCAGGTTGTGGTTACGGCGGTTCATGTTTTCCAAAAGATGTAAAAGCATTGGTTCAATCAGCGCAACAGGCCGGATTTACTCCTGCCTTGCTGGAGGCGGTTGAAGAGCGTAACAACCTGCAAAAGACCGTGCTTTTTCGGAACATCTCCAATTATTTTGACGAAGACCTCACCGGTAAGCATTTTGCGATTTGGGGCCTGGCGTTCAAGCCTGGAACCGACGATATGCGTGAAGCGCCTTCCATTGTGTTGATTAATGCTTTAATCGCTGCGGGAGCGACCGTGAGCGCATTTGATCCTGTCGCTACGGAAACTGCAAAAGCAGAGTTTCCCTCGGGGTGGTTTGACGATGGCCGTCTACGATTTTTCGATTTTCAATACGATGTATTAAAAAATGCCGACGCTTTGGTGTTAGTGACTGAATGGAAAAGGTTTCGGCAGCCTGATTTTTTGGCGATGAAAGATGTTATGACCAATGCTTTAATCTTTGATGGGCGTAACCAATATGATCCGGATTATCTAACAGAGTGCGGGTTTGAGTATAGTGGTATTGGGCGGCGTAATTTTTCGGTTGATGGTTAGAAGTTTACCACGGAGTGCGAAGGTCGGTAGATAGCTGCGTCGATGCGTCGCACCTTAACTCTCGCAAAGACGCATACAAAACAAACTGTCATTGCGAGACAAAGTCGTGGCAATCTTATTGTAGCGGAGTGGCCATGTACGGAGATTACCACGCTATTGCTCGCAAAGACGGCTAGAATTAATACTGTCATTGCGAGACAAAGTCGTGGCAATCTCATTGTTACTGAGTGTGAATGTGTAGGAAATTACCGCATCGATGCGTCGAACCGTAACGCTCGCAAAGACAAGGAAAATTTCCGAATACGAAAATTAGTTATTGCATTAAAATAAAGGAATAAAGATAGATGTTAGTACCTGTACTTTTATCCGGTGGCGTCGGTAGCCGCCTATGGCCCTTGTCTCGTGAGCTAAACCCCAAGCAGTTCTTGCCCCTAACCGGAGACTTGAGCTTATTGGAGCAAACTCTAGTCCGCGCAGAATCGCTAACGGGAATAGCCAAGCCCATTATTGTTTGCAATGAAGAGCATCGGTTTCTTGTCGCAGAGCAAGTGCGAAATATCGATCTGCAAACTGAAGCCATAATACTAGAGCCCGTAGGAAGAAATACCGCGCCAGCGGTCGCTGTAGCCGCTTTTCAGGCAATGAAAACCGATGTTGAAGCTGTCATGTTAGTTATGCCTGCTGATCACGTGATTCAAAATGTAGATGCTTTTTCTGCAGCGATATCAAGTGGATTATCCAAAGCTCAAGCCGGTAAGCTCGTTACCTTTGGTATTGTTCCCGAGTCGCCAGAAACCGGCTATGGATATATTCGGCGGGGAAATGATGAAAATGACGGTTGCTATGCAATTAGTGAGTTTGTAGAAAAGCCGGAATTAGATGTTGCCAAAGCTTACTTGGAACAAGGTGATTACTACTGGAACAGTGGTATGTTTTTGTTAAGTGCTAAAGCTTACTTGAAGGAGTTAGAGCAATTTTCACCGGAAATGTACAGCGCTGCAAAAGCCTCTTTAGATAACGCTACGAGAGACATGGATTTTGTCCGCTTAAGCAAAGGAGATTTCGAGTCTTGCCCAAGTGATTCCATCGATTATGCGGTGATGGAAAAAACGCCTAACGGAATGGTTATACCTCTTTCCTGTGGCTGGAGTGATGTGGGTTCATGGTCAAGCTTATGGGATGTTGATGAGAAAAATACTCAGGGCAACGTAATTAAGGGTGATGTTATTGCTCATGACTCAAGTAATAGTTATATTCATAGCACGTCAAGGCTAGTGACCTTGTTGGGAATGGATGACGTGGTTGTCGTCGAAACAGCTGACGCTATATTGGTGGCCAATAAGGATC
>CAJVZD010000173.1 GCA_913019905.1 uncultured Cellvibrionales bacterium | reverse complement strand
GCTACCGGTGGTGCCGGGCGTATTTACGCTTCTACAACCAATGCCCACATCAATACAGGTGATGGCATTGGCATGGCTCTGCGTGCCGGAGTGCCCGTTCAGGATATTGAAATGTGGCAGTTTCATCCCACCGGTATCGCCGGTGCAGGAGTATTGGTTACAGAAGGATGTCGCGGAGAAGGTGGGTATTTGGTTAATAAGGATGGCGAGCGCTTTATGGAGCGGTATGCGCCGAATGCAAAAGATTTGGCGGGTCGAGACGTAGTTGCGCGGTCGATGACGCTGGAAATTCTTGAAGGGCGTGGCTGCGGACCTGACGGCGACCATGTTTACCTAAAGTTGGATCATTTGGGTGAGGAGGTTCTCGAGAGTCGTTTGCCAGGAATATGTGAGCTTTCGCGTACGTTCGCTCATGCAGACCCTGTAAAAGAACCCGTGCCGGTCGTTCCTACTTGTCATTATATGATGGGCGGTGTACCGACAAATGTGGACGGGCAGGCGTTAACAATCGATGCGGAAGGTAACGACGTGGTGATCCCGGGTTTGTACGCGTGTGGAGAAGTCGCGTGCGTGTCAGTTCATGGGGCAAATCGTTTAGGCGGTAACTCATTGCTGGATTTGGTTGTCTTTGGCCGGGCTTCCGGCTTGCACATAGAGCAAGCTCTGCGCAGTGGAATTGATATGCTAGACGCGACAGAAGCCGATATTGAAAAGGCTGCCTCTCGGTTGACATCATTGAATAATACGACCGGTGGTGAAAAAGTGGCGGACTTGCGTAAAGAGCTCCAAAGTATAATGCAGAATCATTTCGGTGTGTTTCGCCGCGGCGACTTTATGCAAGAGGGTATTAAGAAGTTGGCTGAGCTGCGTCCTCGAATCGAAAATGCGCACCTTGAAGACAAAAGTAATGCCTACAACACGGCTCGCATAGAAGCCCTTGAGTTACATAATTTACTTGAGGTGGCAGAGGCAACAGCCATTGCTGCTGAAGAGCGAAAAGAAAGTCGTGGCGCTCATGCGCGCGAAGATTTTGATAGTCGTGACGATGAGAATTGGCTCTGTCACTCCGTATACTTCCCTGGTGACAAAAGCGTCGGTAAGCGAGCGGTGAATTTCACCCCTAAAACCGTCGATACATTTGAACCCAAGGCAAGGACCTATTAAGGTCGAGAAAAGGGGATAGAGAATAATGTTGAAAGTAAGTATTTATCGTTACAATCCAGAAATTGACGCCGAGCCGTACATGCAAGATGTGGAGGTTGATACCGCAGGTAAAGACCTGATGGTGTTGGATGTTTTGGAGCTCATTAAGGCCACAGACACTTCCGTCGCTTACCGGCGTTCATGTCGCGAGGGTGTATGCGGGTCGGACGGTATGAATATCAACGGTAAGAATGGATTGGCCTGTATAAAGCCTTTGTCTGAAGCTTTGCAAGGCGGGTCTAAGCTGATATTAAGACCGTTGCCAGGGTTGCCTGTCATTCGCGATTTAGTTGTTGATATGGGCTTGTTTTATAAGCAGTATGAAAAAGTTAAGCCCTATTTACAAAATAATACTCCCGCGCCTGCGATCGAACGGTTGCAATCGCCAGAAGAGCGGGAGAAGCTGGATGGATTGTACGAGTGTATATTGTGTGCCTGCTGCTCAACTGCCTGCCCTTCTTTTTGGTGGAATCCAGACCGCTTTATCGGTCCTTCAGGCTTGCTACAGTCATACCGCTTCTTGGCGGACAGTCGTGATACGGCGACCGAGGAACGCTTGGCTGAACTCGATGATCCGTTTAGTGTTTTCCGGTGCCATGGCATTCAAAATTGTGTCAGCGTGTGTCCTAAAGGATTAAATCCGACTAAGGCTATCGGTCACATCCGAAACATGCTTCTTATGCGAGCGACTTAGAGCGAGTAATTAAGGGCGGTTATCAATCGACTCCCCCGAGTACTTTGCTTACTTTCATGTACTGTGTTGGTTACATTGCCAACAGAGTGCATGAGTTCCTCCCTTCGATTGCTGTGTTAGTTCTTGCGATTGGATGAAATGTCACCAATTTTTCTCTCTTTTCTTCTGTTTTGTTTGTCATTGCGGTGCGTTATTTCTTCCCCTTTTAAGTGGCAGTTTGTGCTCTGCGCAGCGCCGAAAGACTGGGGCGATGGATAAACAAATAGGTATTCGGGATTTCGGATCGGCAATTTGCACTTTTTTCTTAAAATAGTTTATAAGAATGCGACGTAAGTGTAAGAAACGACTACACTTACGCAGTGTTGGTTAGCGGTGTGAGTAGTGCGTCGTGAAATTCTCGAATTGGCTATCCAATTGTTTAGATTTCGTGGATTATAGGAAGGTTATCTGGGTTACAGTGAATAATATTAATTTAGGTGCTTTCTTTTGGTCGTTTTTTCGTGACTAAAATATTATGTGTCAATAAAGAGGTAGGAAATGCGTAACGGCTCAATGGAGCAGCTGTGGAGCAGCTCTCATATATCTGGTGGAAATGCGGTTTATGTGGAGGAGCTCTACGAAACCTTCCTTATGGATCCTAATGCTGTTCCCGAACAATGGCGTAGTTATTTTGAGCAATTGCCAAACGTCAACGGCGTTGTGACTCAAGATGTGCCGCACTCTACGATTCGAGAGCAGTTTACTCAACTAGCGAAAGATCGCGTAAAGCCTTTGTCTCTCGATACTGGCACTGCTGTTACAGAACATGAGCGCAAGCAGGTTCGAGTCATCCAATTATGCAGCGCTTATCGACAGCGCGGACATCAGCAAGCCGATCTTGATCCGTTGAGTTTGCACATTCGGCCTCCTGTTCCGGACCTGTATCTACAATACCACACATTGTCACCAGCAGATTTAGACACCAGTTTTCAAACGGGAAGTCTTTTCATCGGTAAAGATCAAGCAACCCTCCGGGAGATAATCGAAGCCCTTGAAGCGACCTATTGCGGAAGTGTCGGTGCCGAATTTATGCATATTGTTGCTACTGAAGAACGTCAATGGATTCAGCAGCGTATGGAAAGCGTGCGGTCGAAACCTGATTACGGTCCGGAAGTGAAAGAGCATCTCCTGGAACGCTTAACCGCCGCCGAGGGAATTGGTAAATCACTGGCTTCAAAATACCCAGGCGTTAAGCGTTTTGGTCTCGAGGGCGGCGAAAGCCTTATTCCGATGATGGACACCATTATTCAGAGAATTGGATCCTACAACGCGAAAGAAATTGTCATTAGCATGGCCCATCGTGGGCGTCTCAATATGCTGGTCAACGTACTGGGTAAAAACCCCGCAGAATTATTCGCCGAGTTTGAAGGCAAGGCGGAATACATAGGCAGTGCGGATGTGAAATATCATCAGGGTTTCTCTTCAAATGTTACAACACCCGGTGGAGAAGTCCATCTTGCGCTTGCCTTCAACCCATCCCATCTTGAGATAGGTGCGCCGGTGGTTGAGGGTTCTGTTCGTGCTAGGCAGGACCGACGAGATGATTCCATTGGTCAAAAAGTTGTGCCTGTGATTTTACATGGTGACGCCGCTTTTGCAGGCCAGGGTGTGGTAATGGAAACCTTCCAGATGTCACAGACCCGTGCCTATAAAACCGGTGGAACCATTCACGTTGTAATAAATAACCAAGTTGGTTTTACCACTAACAAACGAGAAGATGCGCGGTCGACTGAATATTGTACCGACGTTGCGAAAATGGTGCAGGCGCCAATTTTTCATGTTAATGGTGATGATCCAGAGGCGGTATTGTTTATCAGTCAGATGGCGGTCGATTATCGGCAGCAATTCAAAAAAGATATTGTTATCGATTTGATCTGTTACCGGCGTCGAGGGCATAACGAAGCGGATGAGCCATCGGGAACTCAGCCGTTAATGTACCAAAAAATCAAAAAGCAACGGACGACTCGTGATTTATACGCGGATAAGCTGATAGCGGAGAA
>CAJVZD010000172.1 GCA_913019905.1 uncultured Cellvibrionales bacterium | reverse complement strand
CATTCACCTACCAGATTATAGAACTCACAGAGATGCTGTTCGATTTCGGTATCTTGCAATGTACTGATCAAATCATTAAGAACGATTGGTTCTGGGACAGACATTTTTACTGGCCTGCGTTGTCATCATTAGAACATCGAGAATCAGTACTGTATGAATGAGCGCTGCTTGATTTCGTATAAGCGCCTGTTACATATGGCGCACCACCAATTAGACGAATATCGATACCACACTTAACAGTAATGATTGAACTCACTAAAAATAAAACATCAAAAAAAAGACGATACTGCTGTTATGCTCTGACAAGAATGGCATTATTCTCGGTTGGCGTGACTGGGAAAACCCGTTCGACCAGATTGTTTATAATTCTAATCGTTACGATTGAAAAGAGGGTAAAGCTCATGTTGGAAATGGAATGGCGCAGTGAAGAAACTGCCGACGAATGTTACTGCTCCGATGAGCACGATAGCTTTGTACCGAGCGACAGGCAAAGCAGCAAACATAGGACAGCACCCGTACCTTGTGCCTGTTGTTCGCCGGTGGTGAGTTTGTTAAATAGTGCGATGTCGGTGACTGATGCTCAATTGTGTGACGTCGGGCACTGGCAAGCCAGAGCCGTTGAACCACCTCCCTTACCGCTAAAAACTCAGCTATTTGTCAATGCAAGAATATTCACCGTAGACGAATCTTTTTCTTTTGCTGAAGCCATGGCGATCCGGGACGGAAAGATCCTGGCAGTAGGAGCGAAAGCTGATCTCATCGATGATTACGAAGATGCTGACCTGATTGACTGTCAGGGGAAAACAATGTTGCCGGGTTTCATCGAGCCCCATATGCATTTTTTCCCGATCGCGACCATAGGAAAATTCGAGGACGTGGGCCCATTTCGCTGTCCAAACGTGGCCGATGCTTTACTTAAATTGAAGGAGCTGGCGCAGGCCGCAGGACCCGATGAGTGGATTATGGCTCGCCAAATAGACCCGTCGTTGCAAGAAGGCGCTGAAAACCTTAACCGTCATATGTTAGATACCGTCTCAACCACGAACCCGGTCTTTGTTTACAACGCATCATTGCATTTTGCCTACTGCAACAGCCGAGCGCTAGAAGTCGCAGGTATCAACAAGGACACTGAAGACGATTCCAGCTCGGCCTTCGGTCGTGAAAGCGATGGCTACCCTAATGGGGTCCTCCAGGGTGGCAAGGTCATGGGCATGGTTATTCGTCATAACCCGGCACAGAAAAACTATGACTTAGCCGACGCCTGCCTTGAAGTTTGCTACAAAGCCAACAAGGTCGGTGTAACGACTTTTTGCGACCAGGGCACAGGTCTTGGCCGAGGAGTCAAAGAACTGGATATGTACCAGGCCCTGGCAGACTCAGGACGAATGACGGCCCGCTTACGCTACTCCCTGAGTTATGCCTTGCAAGAAAAATGGGATCAGCATGGTATCCAATATGGCGATGGCGACTCCTTGGTACGGGCAACCGGCTGGAAGATTGTCTCCGATGGCTCAAATCAGGGACTCAGCGGTCTTCAACGTGAGCCCTACTTTTTAACTGACGGCAGTTCGGAGCAAGATTTTGGAGTCGCCTATGTAGAGGCAGAAGCCTTAAAAGAGATGGTGATAGACCGAGCAAAAAGAGGATGGCCGGTTGTCGTTCACGCTAATGGTGATCAGGCAATAGACAATACGTTGGACGCATATAAAGCGGCATTCGATCTCGGCTTGCTAAAAAATGGACCCTATCGAATCGAGCACTGCTCAATTCTGCACGATGAGCAGATAGATCGCATTAAAGAAATGAATTTATCGCCGAGTTTCCTGATTGGCCATGTCTATTACTGGGGCCAGGCAATGCGGGATAGCGTTTTTGGCGAAGCTAAAGCATCGCTGTTGGATCGAACAGCCGCTTGTGAAGCAAAAGGTATCCGGTGGACCTTACACTCGGACGAACCAGTCACAGAAATGGGACCCTTACGCTGCATCGAAAATGCAGTAACAAGGCGGATGTGGCGCGAACCGGAAACAATATTGGCTGAACACGAGTGTATAGATGTAGCGACCGCCATCAGGGCGATGACTCGCGATGCCGCTTGGCAATGTCATTCTGATCATGAAATTGGCAGCCTGGAAACAGGAAAATTGGCCGATTTCGTTATTCTGGGTCAAGATCCTTTGTCGGTGCCTAAAGATCAAATTAAAGATATACCGATTAGGGAAACATGGGTTGGCGGGCGCTGTGTTTATAAAGCTTGAGTAAGGCCTGCAATAAATAAGCGAGACCACTATGCACTTTATTTTTGAAGTTCACTTGAAGCCCGGAGCCACAGCTGAAGCCTATGCTGACGCCTGGGTTCGGGCAAGCCAAATCATACAGCGGGCTCCCGGGGCCCAGGGTACGAAACTGCACCGAAAAATCGGTGACCCCAATGTAATGCTAGCTATCGCAACCTGGGCATCCAAAACACAAAGAGATGCCATGGAGGCGGAACAATCTGCGAGAGTTCGCGACATCATCGCAGAACAGGCGGAATTTGTGGATGTGGTAGTCATCGGAGAATTTGAAGCACCGGAATGGCAAGTGGTGCACGAGGAATAAATACCTGCCGTTTTCGAGAGAGAAATCTTTCGGCAGAATGTACGAATCGTTGTACCTAATTAACTCGACGATTTCTTTTATCACAATTCTTAAGAATCATAGTAGCGAAGCTAAATATCTCGTTGGTTGCCCGTGATTAATTGGCTATGTTTGAAGATGTTTGAAGGATGAATGCCAAACATGGATTTAAAAGTACGGGTGAAATGTGATGCGTCAGTGAAACCTGCCCGATGAGCAGCGGCGGTCAGCGACATGCCAGCGATTCTCTTCTGGGAGTTGGGGGTAGAGGTACTAGCATAAGCACAAGCGTCCAGTAGTCGTTGCCAGAGAAGATAACGGCGAATAGGAATCCCGATTTCTTGTTTAAACAAATGAGCCAATCGACCCGAAGATAAATGAACGATTTGCGCTAGTTCATCAACACTTGCCGTTTTGTGCTCCGTGCTAGCAATATATTCGATGATTTGTGCAATTCTCGGCTCGACGACTTCAACTTCAGATGAATCGCTCATCATAGCGATGAGCTCTTCAATCGGTTGCCGGATATTTCGAGGCTGTTCTAATAGTAATTCAATATAATCGACCATTCGGACTAAAACCACGTCGTCAATTTCTGCAAAACCCTGACTGAAATTTTTATCTTTCAAAATATTTTTCGCTTGATTTAACTCTGGGTCTAACAGGATTAACGCTTGGCGACCGTTTATGCCACTTAGGCTGTGGGAAATATCCGGTCCAATAATTACTCCGCGAAAAAATCCGGAAACGGCCTCGCATTCAAATGAAAAGGGCTGATCCAGAGAAATAGAAATCTGGAAGGCGTGATGTCTGTGAAAACTCGCATCGATGTCACTACCGATGATTAGCAAGGAATTGACGCTTTTGTAAATGAGGTGTTTATCTGACACGAAGGAGCTCTCGTTAAGTTTCGTTCGATTTAATCTAGTCGCCTATACGTTAATTTCTTTATCGCTACCGGGCTAACAGACGCGCGCAACATACTTTATCAATGGGACATCAATGCGACCGAATAAAGAGTTTATGTGTAAACACAAATGGATATCGATTTGATTCAGTCACATAAAGTTAGCAGGTTTATACAATTTACCCTGTTTTCAAACCGCTATTATTGAGTTTATGGAGCGTTACAGCTTGGTTTGTAAAGTCCATAAGCTTGCTTAGACCAGTGAATAGCGTATTTATCCTCTATCTAATGCAGTCTAATCAATTTCTTTTAGTAACTAATTAGTGCCCATCCAGAAATGGGTGTTTTTAACGATGTCATTGCGTGCGAAGCGCGGCAATCTCCCGCAGCCCGCGCCAATGCTGGATGAGATTGCCGCGCTAACGCTCGCAATGACTGAGCT
>CAJVZD010000171.1 GCA_913019905.1 uncultured Cellvibrionales bacterium | reverse complement strand
GAATTACCGGACGTTTCGTCAACGATCGTTTGCTGAGTGGGATAGGGCGAGCTGTATCCAAAATATAGCGTAGGTGGCCCACTCGCCACTTTATTCATCTATATTGGACAATTTGACAACACCCTAATTCGCCATGCACAGCTATTTTAAGTGTCGCTGAGGGTCTTGGCGGCCATGTAATACACGGGTAATTTCTAACGTATCAGGTGTAACTCTGTAAAACAGGATATGGCTTTCAATAAATAGGCTTCTGGCGCCTGATAGGAGTTCAGAGCGATCAACGCCTATCAGGGGTTGTTCGGTAAGCGTCCAGAATTGTTCTTTTATATTCTCAAGATAGCTTTCGGACTGGGTTTGCCCCCATTGCCGCAGCCCATACTGGTAGATATCTTTTAGATCGGTTTTGGCGGCAGGGGCTATAACGAGCTGGTGAGCTGGCATGCGTTAAGCCTTAATGTCGTCAAAAAATGAACTCAGCGCATCTTTGGATTCAAGAGTGATACCTTCACCGCGGCCTAGCTGATCAGTACCAACTTTCAGTTGTTCGCGTAAGCGGGCCAATTTCACTTCGTGGATCCAGTCTTCGTGTGTATCCATAAAACGGAGTGCTTCTCGAATCACTTCGCTAGCATTGTTGTATAAGCCGCTTTCAACTTTGGCTTTAACGCGAGACTCTAGTTCGTTAGTCAGGGACACATGCATGATAATCTCCAAGGGTAGGCATCTGTACAGCTCATGCTAGGACCAAATACAAAGATTGTCAATGTTTGTATTGTATAGGACGAACAGTACGTCGAGTGGTTACGCAATAAAGCGGATGTCGTTTTTCGAGTAGAATAACCTTGAAACATTTTTTTGCATTATTAATGATTTGCTGTTTTTGCAATTCAGTATCAGCCCACTCAAATGGAGAAACCTACTCCAAAATATATCTTCATGAAAATGGCAATGTCGACATTTCCTACAACATGCCAATTAATCAATTTCTCCAAATCGAAGGGGTGTTTCAAACCAATAAGAACATTGAAGAAGTTTTCACAGATCTTGTTGTACCCAACTTTATTATCTCCAGCCATAGTCAGCCTTGTAGTACCGTTGGACCGATCATCAGCAACAGTTCCCGCCAGTATATTAGAACCAACTGGCAAGTATTTTGCCCGATAACATCAACTATCGAAGTCAGAAACACGGCGCTATTTAAAGAACGACCGGGGCATCTCCATATCGCTCGATTTCGTTTGCATGATGGTAGAATTTTAGAAAAAGCAATTGTCAATCACACACCTTTATGGACAATCGAAACTGAGGCGGAAACATCAGTCTCTCCATTTATCGATTATCTAAAGTTCGGTATCGATCATATCCTCGGCGGTTATGACCATCTGGCATTTTTGCTTGGCTTAATTCTGATCTCGGCCCAGCTAAAGTCAATATTCTGGTTAATAACCGGCTTCACTGTTGGCCATAGTTTAAGCCTCTTCCTTGCGGTGTTTGGTTATGTCACTGCTGATAGTCAAGGCATCGAAGCACTAATCGGGTTCACAGTTGCCCTCATCGCAACTGAAATTTTTGCGAAACGATATGGATACCAAAACCAACTCATTATCGGTTTAACCGGTTTGATGATGTTACTAACAGCAATAAGTTTGTGGGCACCTGACCGCGTCTTGCACCTCAGTTCATTGACATTGTTGGTTTAGCTATTTTCTCTGTCTGTTATCTAAAAATCTCGAACCAAGAGACCCGTCTGCAATCGGTGGTTAAACCGGTACTGACGGTACTGTTTGGGCTTATCCGCGGTTTTGGGTTTGCAGCGAGCTTACTTCACTCGGACCTACCTAACGATCGAATAATAGCAGCATTGTTTGGCTTTAATCCGGGTGTTGAAATCGGCCAAATACTATTAATCACCCTTTTTCTCACCACTGTGTATTTGATCTTTCGACTTTGGCCCAAGCTGAACCACTGGATCTGGACCGATGGTGCTGCGGCTTGTCTATGCGGACTTGGTTGCTTCTGGTTTTTGTCCCGCAGTTTTTTGTAGCCAACCAAACCACTAACTCAACAGCCGTTAGAGAAAAGGGGCCGTATCGCATATTTATTGAACAAGCCCGTTTTAAAGAGAGAAACACGACAAAGGGGTCGCATCGAATATTTTTTGATCAACCTGTCGTAAGGCAATGGAAAATTAACTTTTGGGGATCAGCGTAATCCTGCCTTGATTCGCAAGGCACTGCCCTACTCCATTCTGCAAACGCACTTGTCCTGAGATTTCGATAGTGTTCCTCGTTGAACAAGAGCCAACCAAGAATGAATCAATTCGAGACATTTGCATGAACACCCAGAAATCGCTAACCCCGCCTAACAGACTGAAGCATCCGCATCCCTCGTTCTCTCACCCTGATTGCTTCATGTGACTGCTATGCTCGGCCAAACACTCCACAAAAAGATGCCAGACATCCACACAGTAAACGTGTTAGATCTGTTAAACTTGCTCCACCACATAACTTAGACCGACTTACTGTTAATCAATGGGTCGTTGGTTCGATCCCAACATCCGGAGCCATACTTATCGAAGAAGCCCTGGAGGTCATAGATTTATGGGGCTTTTTTGCGTCTGAGAGATAATAATCCCTGGGGAAGACCAATTGACTGCCGGTAATTTGGTCATGGAATATTGATTTTAAGTCAATTGGTCGTGAGGTGATTCAGGTCGTCTTCGAGACCTTCAACCCGCCGCTGGCTCCCCTCGCCTGATCCCTGCAAGTGTCAATGATCGAGAGTCTTCCAGACTGACTGCGTGTGCATTGCGGGGGAACTTTGGGGCCGAGGTGATGGTGTGGGGAGGCTACCTATAGGGAAGGAAAGTGTGCATCTGCCGCCTCGGATAGCAAGGAAAAACACGACGCCATACAACTGACGAGATCTGACCGAAAACGATGGCGTTTATACATGTTCATAGTCCGATTATCAGGTATGACTGATTTAAACTGCTCGTACCAGCCGCACAATTTGGAAGTTGAGTAGGTAACCGAAAAGGCCTATGAAACAAGGAATTGTTAGACTATATTATCTGGCATAACTTAATCAGTTAATGCTAGAACTGGTTAAATAGGTAAAATTTTAAGACAGCTAAGTGAACCCGACCCAAACTATAAAAAGATCTGGATTGCCTATGACATATACATTTATTTCAGACGACCTTGAACCACCATTTGATATTGAAACAGATGAATTTATCATAAGAAAGTTAACGGTAGATGAAGTAGAAAAAGACTTTGAAGCTTTGATGTCAAGTAAAGAAAGCTTGAGACAGATATTTGGCATTGATGATGATTGGCCAGCGGACGACATGACAATAGAAGAAAATTACAAAGACCTTAAGGGACATCAGGACCAGTTTGATAACCGAGAAGGGTTTGCTTATACCGTTGTTAACAAAGGAGATACAGAATGTATTGGCTGTATCTATATATGGCCATGGGCACATGGAACTTATGATGCATTATCATATTACTGGGTAACGGACAAAGTAAAGGAAAATGGATTTGAAGAAGTATTAGGGGATTATCTTGATCGATGGCTTAAATCGTTCTGGTCGTTTAAAAACATATTGTATCCAGGGAGAAACATAACGTTGTTGGAATGGGAAGAATTGATCAAAAAGATAAAGGAAGAGAAAAAAGGGTGAGAGTATAAGAAGGATTAACTTCTCCTTTTTTATCGACATTACAATCTTGCCTAAGCTACAGCGCGGGTGAGGGGTTGGCAATTGAGTGAGATAGACTTAGCGGGGGCATAGGGGCAGCTGGCAACCTTCACCAACTGACCGATTAAGTGTGACGACCTTTATGAATGACCCACGACACCCGAATTACTTTACGGAGTGAATGGTGTGGAACAGGCTGGTCATTTCCGCAATCCCTTCGTGGCTTGCGCTGTATAACGTGGATGGTTTCGTAACTCACAGTAATATTTCTTGTGGCCAGCAATTCCTCAATGAGT
>CAJVZD010000170.1 GCA_913019905.1 uncultured Cellvibrionales bacterium | reverse complement strand
AGCTTTAAGTTGCACAGCAATGACTAGCGCGATGAGTTAAACAGTTTGTGTTACAGATTCGATCTATCGGGAATTTTGATAGGGCCGGCAAACGAATTGGGCGACATCATGCGGTGCTGGATGAGTATAATAATCTCCTACTGAGAAGGAATAGTCCGTGAAAGTAAATATACTGAAGCTAAATGTAGTGCAGCTAAATGTAGGGAAATTATGTGCTGCAGTTTTTTTAGCAACTCAAATCCTTAGCAGCGAATTGATACTAGCTGAGGTTCCAAAGAATCAATCATCTACCGTTAATGAAACCTCTTTAGACACATCGCCCCAGATTACCGTTTATGTTGCTAAGGAAATTCATACTATGGATGAGACTAAGCCGCGAGCCACAGCGGTGGCGGTCGAAGGCAGTCGAATCCTGGGCATCGGTTCGAAAAACGAAATGTTGGCATTTGCAGGAAACCGCTCAGTTTCAGTGGATTTTTCCTTTGCGGAAAAGGTTTTGGTGCCGGGGTTAATCGATCAACATTTGCACCCGCTGTTATCCGCTCTTACTTTAACGTCTGAGATTATATCGATTGAAGATTGGAAGCTGCCGGACAGAACCGTAAAAGCAGCCCTTGATCACGACGATTATATTGCCAGGCTAACGACGGCAGAAAAAGCGATCGAAGATCCCAAAAGCCTGCTTTTGACTTGGGGTTTTCACCACTATTTCCACGGTAAACTGACTCGTGCTCAGCTCGACGCTATATCAAGTTCCCGCCCGATCGTTGTTTGGCATCGGTCTGCACATGAATTTATTTTGAATTCTGTCGCCTTAGCGTCATCGGGCGTTTCTCAAGCGGCGATAAAGACACAACCCGAAGCGATACAAAAGCAAATCAATTTTGGCGAGGGCCATTTTTGGGAAAGAGGGGCTTTTGAGTTTCTATTACCAAGAATAATGCCGTTAATTGCTTCCCCCCAAAAGTTGCTAGCGGGACTTCAATTCACCAAAAATTACCTGCATGCCAGCGGAGTAACAACGTCTGCGGAACCGGGCGGGTCAACTGGTATGTATAAAATTCAAATGTCAGTCTTAAGTAGTTCCGAAACGCCGTTTCGCTTTTACTTTATCCCCGACGGCCGCACCATGGCAAATCTGCATTCAAAGGAGAGCCTTGTCGAGGAAACGGAAAAACAGCTATTACCTGCCAAAGGTAACACCGCGTTTTTACCGAAGCAGGTAAAGTTGTTCTCAGACGGCGCTATTTTTAGTCAGTTGATGCAGATGACAGATGGGTATACAGACAATCACCATGGCGAATGGATGATGGAGCCGAAAGTATTCGCCGAGACTTTCAGAACTTACTGGGAAGCGGGATATCAAATTCATATCCATCAAAATGGTGATGCCGGCTTGGAAATGGTGTTAGATAATCTCGAGGAAAACATGGCGCGACAGCCACGAACTGATCATCGTACCACAATCGTCCATTTTGGCTTCGCAACGCAAGCACAAGTAAAGCGAATAGCGGATCTGGGGGCAATTGTGAGTGCCAATCCGTACTATCCTGTCGCACTTGCGGACCGTTACGGAGAATTTGGCGTAGGGCCTAAACGGGCTGACCATATGGTTCGCTTAGGTGATGTGGCTCGATCTGGAGTGTCATTTTCATTTCATTCGGACATGCCAATGGCTCCCGCTCAACCGCTATTTTTGATGTGGTCGGCTGTCAATCGAATAACACCATCGGGACGGGTGGCCGGTCCAAGTCAGCGGATAACGGTTCAGCAAGCTCTACAAGCTGTCACAATTAATGCGGCTTACTCGTTGCGTCTGGAAAACGAGATCGGCAGTATTTCTCCGGGAAAGCTGGCTAATTTTACTGTTCTTGAGGCTAGCCCTTTTTCGGTCAAACCCGAGGCTTTAAAAGATATTAGTATTTGGGGGACAGTACTTGAAGGCAGGAAGCAGCCCTTGCTTAGATCGTTAGACAGCGAGAAATAATCAGCAGGTCTAGGTTGAACTATTATCTAAGAAGTGTCCTGAAAAAGTGAGCCAGTAAGCCGAATTGGACATTAACCCGTTGTCGGCTTACCGGAAGATGAAGATTAGGTGGGTAGAAATATCTCTAGTATCAACTAGCCCATGGGATACTTTATTTCTGAAGTCACCTTATTAATTTTTGCCATGGTTTCAGGCGATAGGTGGACATCGGCAGCGGCTATAATTTCGTCCATTTGATCGGCACGAGTCGCCCCGACAATCGTCGAAGCAACAAAATCATGTTGCTTGCTCCACGCGACAGCCAATGTGGTGACAGAAATATCAATGTCAGCCGCAATGGCTTGAAAACGCTCAGTTGATAGTAACGACTGCTCATTGACAAATCGCAACGCCATTTGTTGTTGGCGTTTTTCCCCACTCAGGTAGTTAGAGAACCGTGCTCCTTCGGGTCTTTGGCCGTTGTTGTATTTTCCGGATAATACGCCTCCGGCGATTGGCGAGTAAGGGATTAGACTGACTTGTTCCTGCCTGCATACTTCGGCAAGTTCATCTTCAAATCGTCGATTGTTTAAACTGAAATTATTTTGGATCGTTTCGTATCGCGCGATACCGTGTATATCTGAAGTCCATAAGCTTTTTGTCAATCCCCAACTTGTCTCATTGCTACACCCAAGAATTCTGACCTTTCCCGACTGAACCAAGTCGTCGAGTGCAAGCATAGTCTCGTCGTAGGCGAAGTCGTGGTCGGGCCAGTGTGTTTGGTAAAGGTCAATGTAATCGGTATCGAGGCGAGTCAGGCTTGACTCGACTGCGCGGGTAATATGATGGCGATCCAGGCTCGTTTTCCCAGATCGAAGGGGTGGTTTTATCCAACCATGTCCTGGCCCTGCGACTTTAGTCGCCATAATGATTGAATCTCTGGGTTTCGTTTTCATCCAGCGACCGACGATTTCCTCCGACAAGCCAATATATTTGGCATCCGGAGGGACCGGATACATTTCTGCGGTATCGAAGAAATCGATGCCGGCGTCGTAGGCGATATCCATGATTCTAAATGCTGTTTTTTCGTCTGATTGGTTACCAAAGGTCATCGTTCCCATACAAATATCAGAAACTACAATGCCACTCTTGCCGAGTCTATTCTTTTTCATAATCTATCCCGATTGAATTTATTGTTACCTAATCGATAATATTGGTTCGCCACTCACTATACGAAGGTATTTGGCTTTTTTGAAGTCTTGTTAGTAATTTATTTACAATTCACTTCTCTGTATTTTTTCTGTTGCTCAAGCAGTCTTTTTACAACTCAGCCATTTGTTGAGGATTGTTGCTGATTGATGAGATAGCGGAACCGTTTCCAAAATTTTCGCAGAATTATGCTGGGTAAAGAGGTATTATTCGCGTGGCGCTCTAATGACAACTAACAACAAAGCAAACCCCAAACAAACAAAGCATCACCTGCAGGAGCAAACATTATGAACAAGCTAACGCAACACCAGAACACTATTCTCACTCATTTTAAGTTGAAGCCCTTACTTATTATCATCCCAATAACCGTATTAGCAGCGTGCGCTAATGCTCCGAAGAGTGAACAGCCTAACGACCATAACAGCGCAGATATTTATGAAGAAGTAACCTATAAAGAAACTGCAAGCGCTGGCCCAGAGTTAATAAGTGCAGCCCTCACAGCCGAGGAAAGCGTAGCAGAAGACAACACCAGCACAGAAAACGACATAAGCGATGCAACAGAAGGAAGCTCCCCAATGACTGTATTAGTAATAGAGAACCCAGAACTACTGGCTAAATTAGCCCCTAGTGAACTAACTAAAAGCCAATTAACTGAAAACCAACAAGAATCCTTACTCCGCCCAAGCAAACGGGTATTTCACTTTGGTTTTAACCAAACATCCCTAAGTGAAGAAGATATTGAGCTTATAGAGAAACATGCAGATTATTTAAAAGCTAACCCTGATCTTAAAGTCACCATACATGGCCACACAGACACACAAGGAAATCCAGACTACAACCTAAAGCTTTCTGAAAAACGTGCGCTTATGTTAGTAAATCAGCTTAAGAAGTTTGGTATTAACAA
>CAJVZD010000169.1 GCA_913019905.1 uncultured Cellvibrionales bacterium | reverse complement strand
TTTCCAATGGAAGGTCAGTTTGTTGAGCCAGATTTTATTAAAGTCGGTACAGAGTTGGCGTGCTATGAAATGATTCGCGGCGGGGTTACCAGCTTTGTCGACATGTATTTCTATCCCGACACCATAGCTGATGTTGTAGAGCGCTGTGGATTAAGGGCAGTGGTAGGCTCCCCGTCGATTGATTTTCCCAGCCCCGGGTTTGAAGGCTGGGACGATTCATTTGCAGCTGCAAAAGAATTTGTTCAGCGCAGGCAGGGCCAACATGAACGTATAACACCCGCTTTCGCTCCACACGCGCCTTACACCGTATCGCCAGAGCATATTAAACAAGTTGTAGAGGCGGCGCATTCGCTCAAGGCCCCTGTGAGCATGCACATCGCAGAGGCACCTTCAGAGATCCGGGCAATAAAAGAGCGGTACAATACCTCGCCGGTTAAACATGTAGATAGCCTTGGCTTGTTGGATGAATCCTTGATAGCTGCACACATGGTTCACCCAACCGAAGAAGAAATCCGGCTCTTGGCAGACAAACAAGTGGGGGCAATTCACAACCCAACATCCAATTTAAAACTTGCTGCGGGTATCTCTCCGGTTGATGCAATGCTGAAAGCTGGAGTATCGGTTGGTTTGGGTACTGATGGTGCCGCCAGCAACAATGACCTGGACTTGTGGGAAGAAATGAGACTGGCGGCCCTAGTACATAAAGAACGCGAAGGGGATCCAACTGTTTTGCCTGCTTTGACCGCACTGAAAATGGCGACCAGTCTCGGTGCCAAGGCGGTAGGCTTGGGCGATATCACGGGGCAGCTCAAACCTGGTATGCGAGCCGATATGATTCAGCTCGATATCAGCCGGCCTAGTTTGTCGCCTCTCTATAATGTAATATCCCACTTGGTGTATATGGTTGATTCCAGTGATGTCGTGACCACGATGGTATCGGGAAAAGTACTGATGAAAAATCAAAAAATACTGACATTAGACGGACACAAAATTAGAGCTGCTGCGAATAAAAAAGGGCAGGCAATTGCCAAAGCTCTCGCAGACAGAAAATAGGGACTATGAATAAAACCGCAAAATCTTCTAAAACCGGGGCGATACGCACCCGGAATACCCGCAATATACTGGTAGCCGCCGAACACGAGTTTGTACTATACGGTTACAAAGGCACCAGTATGCAAGCCATTGCAGACAGGGCTCAGTTGCCCAAGGCTAACATTCTTTACTACTTCAAAAGTAAAGAAAAACTCTACATTGCGGTGATTGAAGGAATTCTGGAACTCTGGAAAGCCGTATTTGGCGAGATTAAGGAAGAGGATGATCCTGCGGAGGAGTTAGAGCGATTTATTCGTGTGAAAATTGATATGTCTTTCAAACACCCACGTGCCTCAAAGCTCTTTGCTATGGAAATCATTCTGGGCGCGCCTCACATCGAAAACTACATCAAGACCGACATGCGTTCTTGGTTAATGGAGAAATGCCACGTTATTACCCGATGGATTGAACTGGGTAAGATGGAGCCCATCGACCCCATGCAACTGATCTTCATGCTTTGGTCTTCCACGCAGCACTATGCCGATTTCGATACACAGGTGCTGATTCTCATGGATCGTAAGTCTTATAAACCCACTGACAAAGAACAAATCAGCCGAGCGCTCAGCGAAATCATTCTGCGGGGGTGCGGATTAGTACCCAGTCACCTGAAAAAATAGCATGGGCAAGAGAAAATGAGCTACTTTCGCAGCCAACACCTCGTTGTAGCTTTGCTTTTTGGCTTTCTATCTGCGCCTCTGTTTGCACAAAGTATCGATAAACTCATCACTCCTGCGCTCTGGCGTTCTGATCTCAATGTTATTGATAATACCGGCCTCGAGTTTAGAGGAGGGCTAGATTACAGCCTTCGTCAAACCAGCCAAAAGTCCCTCGCAGCACCCTTGCATGTAGACAATCTGGGCGGTTTTTCAACCATTGAATTCTTCCACAATCCCGGCGAAACCCCTCGATTTATAGCGTTTTCAGACAATAACGGTTTGTGGATCGAAATGTCACTGCAGATAGTAAATGGCACTCTGAGCGGTGTTGATCTGCTTCGCATGGGGACCCTGATCGACCCAGAAACCCAGAAACCCCTGCAAGACATAGAGTCGCAGGCGAGAGCGGAAAAGGGGTTTTATCTCGCATTTGAAGGGAGTGGCAAATTGTGGGAGTTGGACAAGCTGGATGGAACGCCTCGTATTTCGGCCCCTCTTAAAGGGGTTAAAGGTTTCCATCAAAATGGTATTGAATCACTAACGCTTCTCAAAGATAAAAGGCTACTAGCGATAGCAGAATTACAAGTAGCGTCAGAGGACGTCATTTCAACTGAATCTCTAGGGATAGTGCCCAGAGATCAAACCCGGATGGGCTGGATGCAGTCGAGTGAAGGCTCAGCGAACTTTGAGACACTGGCATTTTACCGCCGCGGAAGGCTGGATCCTGGTGGCAGTACAACACTTGCCAATGGTGAGGTATTGATTCTGTATAAACACTACGACCACATCAGTGGCAAAAATCACATCGCGGTTGAACGGGTTAAATCCAGTCAGCTCAAAGCCGGCTCTTTGGTTGGTGGTGAAGTGTTGCTTGAAGTGCGCTCAAAGAGGCGCAAACAGCAAGTGCTGGATAATATGGAAGGTATTTCCAGCTTTCAACTAGGAGGTGAAACCTTCATTTTGCTGGCCAGCGACGACAATTTGCACTGGAAAAATCAAAAAAACAGGCTTTTACTCTTTCGTTTGAAGTAAGGGCAATTCGGCTAGTCGATTTTTCTTGGTTAACAGTTTATTCTCCGCCTCCTGCCGTTTTATTGTTCTAAACTACACGCTTAAACCTCGGAGAGCACTATGGTTCAGGTCATTACTTCTACTCCTTCCTATGTGATAAATGAGCCGCTGGGTATCGGGCAAGGCAACTGGGACAAACCTGAACACTTGGCTACCGGTCAGATTAATATGCACCACCTTTTCAAAACGCTAGCCATTGAAGCGGGTGACAAGGTGCAGCCACTACCCAGATCAAGTTCGGGTTTTGATCTGGAAACGGCGCGTTATACGGATCCACTTTTACCCGGACGAGACCTGAGCGGCGAACAGTTATTAAATCGCAGGGTATTTAACGATAGCTTGTTGATTATGCATCGCGGAGAGGTGGTGCATGAGTCCTATCGTAATGGCATGCAAGCAGAGGACAGGCACGTCATACATTCCTGCACTAAATCCCTTTGTTCGATGATTGTGGCGATTGCCATCGCAGAACAGCGATTGGATCCCGCTCGTGCCATCAGTAACTATATTCCACAGTTCCAGGAACGAGCAGAGTGGCAGGGTGTTAGCCTGCAACATGTACTGGATATGCAAGCGGGTATTCAATACAGCGAAGATTATACCAACCCCAATGCCCACTATTGGCATTACGCCCGCGCGGCGGGTTACTATCCTCCGCTTCCGGGCGATAGTGCGATTGGAGCCAAAGCCTGGATATACCAAAATTTAACCGTGCGAGACGACGAGCCGGGCACGCATTTTGTGTACAACTCTTGCCTGGCAAATGTGTTGGGCATGGCGCTTGAAAATGTCTATGAAATGGATCTTTCCGAGATATTCGAACGCAAGCTTTACCAAAAAGTAGGTGCCGAATCAGCGGGTTATTTCAACACCGATCCACAGGGTTTTCCTATCACAGAGGGCCAGTTTAACCTGCGTCTAAGGGACTTTGCGCGCTGCGCTTACCTCATGATCAACTCTGGGAAAAACTTTGCGGGTGAACAAGTATTACCGCCGGGATTTACTGAAAATATCGTCAGACCCAATAACGAAGCCAAACTGGCTTATCATAGAAAGGTAGGGGATACGATGTTTCCCAATGCGCAATATCGAGATCAATTCTGGGTATTTGAGCCTGAACAATCGCAGTTCACAATGTTGGGCATTCACGGTCAGTTTGCCTGGATAGACTTGGAGAGGGACGTCATGATGGTTGGCAACGGTTCCTTTCCCCAGCAAGACGGTCCAATCATGATGGGCGCATTGAAAATACTATGGGAAGAAACGGCACAGAAACTGTCTGCTAGGTAATCCGCTTAATCAGGTTCATTTGCAACACGGATGCGTTCCAGCCGCTCTTCCTCTTCTTCCA
>CAJVZD010000168.1 GCA_913019905.1 uncultured Cellvibrionales bacterium | reverse complement strand
CCATACTACCGGCTTACAGATATTGCGGCGCTTTTGGGCTACTCCGAATTAAGCGCTTTCACTCGAAGTTTTAAACGTTGGCATGGGATGAGCCCTCAGCAGTGGCGGAAAAATAAAGGCGCAATGGGCTCACAGAACTAAATATATAGAACCGCAGATAGCGTGCCGGCGAACAAGATTCAACCCCCACCCACCAAACCCTATTTTTCCGCAGCCTTAAGTTCTTTTATCAGGAATCGCAGCCGACTAGCGTCTGGTTCCAGCATAGAAGGGCCCGGCTCCTGAGTGATATTGTGCGAGCCTAAAGGTTCGCCGCAATGGTTACACACTACCGTCGCATTAACCGCATTCCCACAAGCATCGTGTATAAAAAGATTTGGCGGTTTTTCCGCTAGCCACTCATCGCCCCAACTCGCAAGTGCCAATAATACCGGGTACAGGGCCACACCGGCCTCTGTTAAACGAAATTCCGCGTGACCATTTTGTAATGGATATTTGTAGATTATCCCCCCCTCATCCAGCCGCTGCAGGCGCCTTTGCAGCATATTCCGAGCGATACCCAGGTGATCACGAAGAGAGTTGAAACGGTTTATTCCTATGAATATGTCCCTAATGATTAACAGGGACCACCATTCACCCACAATGTCCAGAGTGTTTGCCATCGAACATGGCATATCTGCAAAACTGACTTTTTCCATGCGCTTAATATTATCGGTTGCATAATAGGACTGCAAGGGTTATTGTCTATTGGTCCTATTATAGGACCATAAATGAAAGATAGAATTAAAACCCTATATAGCCCTCCTGGAGAAATTTATGATCGGTAACTGGTTAAACTACGCGGCTGCATTCGAGAAAGCGATTGATAATAAAGAGTGGGCTCGAGTCGTAGACTGCTTTCACCCTGAAGGTACCTACACGCGCTATTCAGACGATGAAAGGCTTCACACTCCCCAAGTAAAAGGGAATAAAAATGTTGCGGCCAATTTCGAAGCATCCGTTGAGCACTTTGATCGTAAGTTTACTTCACGCAACATAAGAAAAGTAAATTTGGCTTGCTCGGGCGATTTTGAGCTAACACATCATTTTCAGATTATTTACAAAGCTGATGGTCTTCCTGACCTTGAATTTAGTGGTCACGAAAACTACATCTTCAATGATCAAGGCTTAATAGTGTCTTTAGAGGAGACTATAGGCCCAGGAATTGGAAGCAATTTAATTGAATATTTAATGCGCTATGGCGCAAAGCTGTAACAATAATACAGGATTGTTAAATGCGCCCAATTGATCGAGGTGACAAGGCAGACAAACTACCACGGAATATCAATGCCGTTAGATAACATTCCTGACTATTTTTACTTTCCAAGATATCGATCAGCAATTCGGATCGCGAGTAAGCCTTCCTTTGGTCGACTCTGAACATAGCGAATAGAGAACCTTAAGGTATGAACCGTAAAGTCATCATCGATATTGAAAATCAATGCCTACATTTTTCTGCGGCTCATTTCACGATATTTTCGTCAACCGAGCGTGAGCGGCTACACGGTCACAACTACACAGTTCGGGCTAAGGTCGAATCGGCAATCCATAGCAAAGGTATGGCTTTTGATTACAATAGATTGAAGCATGCACTGCACTCAAGATGCAAAACTTTGGACGAATACACCTTGCTGCCTGGGAACTCTGAATATTTGAAAGTAGCAGATGAGGGAGAATACTACTCCGCCAGCTTTAACGGCCAGAAAATGCTCCTGCTGAAGACCGACACACGGGTGTTACCGATGGAAAACATCAGCGTCGAGGAGTTGGGGCATTATATTATCGACCAGCTGCAAAGCGATGGCCTAATGAGCGAGCTCAATATTAAGCGAATGGAACTGTCGGTTGCGTCGGGGCCGGGTCAAAGAGTGGTTAGCCTCTATGAAAGATAAATTACTCGTAATCACTGGCGGCAGCCGTGGTATAGGCCGGGAGGTGGCAGCGTTGTTTTATCGCTCTGGCTATCACATTGTGAATTTGTCTAGATCAGCCTGTGATCTACCTTTTGCTCTGAATATTCAACTCAACTTAGCCGAAAAACATTGGCCCGAGGGCTTTATAAAGCAGCTGCGTAGCGTCGCCGAAAAGTCTCAGGAAGTCTGTCTTATTCACAATGCAGCAGCGCTAGAAAATGATTCGATAAACACTTTGGATGCGGATACGCTGCGACAGGTGCTGGAAGTTAACGTGGTGGCGCCACAGAAGCTCAACAAGATTCTGTTACCCTCAATGAAAGCGGGGTCATCGATTCTATATGTAGGCTCGACACTGGCTGAAAAAGCCGTTCCAAACGCCTATTCGTATGTGCTAAGCAAGCACGCTGGCGCAGGCATGATGAAAGCCAACTGTCAGGATTTAGCCGGCATGGGAATTCACACAGCGTCTGTTTGCCCAGGGTTTACCGATACGGAAATGTTGCGCGGCCACATCGGCAATGACCATTCAACACTCACTAACATCGTCGAGCGTTCAACATTCCAGCGTTTAATTAAACCGGAGGAGATCGCGAGAACATTGCTTTTTTGCGCCAAAAATCAAGTAATCAACGGCTCGCTGATTCATGCTAATCTTGGGCAGATTGAACAATAGCTGGAGTTCTCGCCACGGGATTCAACTTTATATAAATAAATTTATAAGCAAAATTATCTGGCAGCAAAAACCCGCGAAAAATGCCAGCGTTCTTAATACTGGCACACCCATGGTATACGTAATGGCGTGAGCCAATCGCGCATAGAAAAATAGGCAAGCCGCAGTGGCAGTCACGTCACTATTTACCTGACTGAGTTGAACGGCCAATACCAGGGCGGTAAATACCGCAAGGTTTTCCATCGCATTACTGTGGGCACGTATCAACCTACGAGCCCAACTCGCCTGCGGTGGAGTCTCTAAATCAGGGGTTTTAAGCGTAGCCAGTACGCCGCGCTCGCCTATGCGGTTTACTATGTAGCCTAGCCACAGCGAGCCCGTTAAACCAGCAGTGAGTGCTAGATAAAGTAATTCGGGTGAAGCGATGTTATTCATCAGAATCTTTCCTTGGTGTTATTTTGAGGCTAACTCAATAAGGAATGCGACCCATCGATGCCAAGAAATCAAAAACCTTGCCTGTGGGTCGCTCACTTCTTAGCCCGTAATCATTCTTATCATTTCCTGCTCGCGCTCGACGCACTGAGAAACCGCCGGGTGTGCAAGCATCCGCTCTACATAAGCCGCCAGTTTGGGCCATCGGCTCGCATCAACTTCATAGCCGCCATAGCTGGCAGTGATGAACATTGAAATGACACTGATGTCAGCGACGCTAAAAGTGTCCCCAGATAAAAAACCATCACGAGGACTTTGAGTTTCCAGGTAGTCGAGAACCGACGGAAATCTATCGTTTACATTCTCATCCACAGCCTCTTGATTAGTTGGCTGTTTGAAAAAATTGGGGTTGACGAACACCTCTCTGAACATAGTGCCACAGCATGGGAACAACGCAGATCCGGCGTATTCAGCGAGCCAACGACTTCTAGCACGGTCTTCAAGTGTTGCGGGTAAAATTGATATTTCCGGATGTTTTTCCTCAAGGTATTGAAGAATGATATTGGAATCACCTATGGTAAGGTCACCGTCTTCAAGCGCGGGAATCTGCCCTAAGGGGTTTAGCTTAAGGAATTCCGGCTCTTTAAGGGCAGGCCCAGGAATAATTGGGTTCAGCTCATAATCTATGCCTTTGACTATGCAGGCGATGATTACTTTGCGAACGTTGGGTGAAATTTCTACGCCGTGTAGTTTCATGTTATTTTCTCCAAATTATAATTAGAAGTTTGGTTTTCAGTCGTTCCACTGGTTTCGGGAAATTAGTTTCGGTCAATTGGTTTCGGGCAATTGCTACCATTTATCTCTAACCCGCCTAAGGCTGACAAAAATGGACTCAGGGTCTTCTTTCTGATCTGCAAAACGCTCTTTAAGCGCGCCAATAATTGCTTGGTTTTGTAGGCGGAAAAATGGGTTGATCTTTTTCTCTATTGCCAAGCTTGTCACGAGCCTGTTTTCTGGATTTTGATCATTCACCTCTGCTAACAAGGCCTTGGCGAACTGATTGTTGGGTTCCAGCGACAGAGAGAAATTAAGGTTGTTGACGATGTAGTCGTGGCCTGGGTAAATGGCCGTATCGTCCGGCAACTTGGACAGTTGATTAACAAAGGTTTTGTACATTTCCCCTACATCACCACCGTAAAGGCAATTGCCAGCACTGCCATTAAACAATGTGTC
>CAJVZD010000167.1 GCA_913019905.1 uncultured Cellvibrionales bacterium | reverse complement strand
TAGAGTCAATGGGCGGGTGCTGGGGTGTCCGGATTTTTCAGTGGGCGCCGAGCTTGGGACCACGACTCCGGAGGTGGCAGAAAAAATACAATTGATTCTGGATGGTTCCCTCGAATATTTCGAATCGGCTATTCGAGATGCGCAGGCAAAAGGCCTCGTTTGTATGAGTGAAGCAAGGACGAGTGCACGGTTGGTTTTGAGTTTCTATGAAGGTGTTTTAACACTGGCAAGAATTCAAAACGATCCTGAACTATTGGATGATGTCTGGCCGGGTATTTTACGGTTACTCGGTGTGTCTGAGATTGACGAATAATGTCTAATCTGCTCTGAAGTAGTTTTCGTTATTGACTTGACTAAATGGTCAAGTATAAGATGAGGTCTTCACTTGCAATGGAAGATGTCATTTATCAGGTCTGCTAAGTGACTTTTTGATTGAGCGGTTTAACAGACCTTATCTTTTCCATTGTTAGTGTTTGTTGCTAACCACGGTCGTTAACCACTGTCGTCGATCGCCGTTAATTACGTCATGCCGCCGGTCTCGCTTAAGTGCGGAATCGGACGAAACGTCGTGATATTCGCTAACTGGAACTCAGCCATGCTAAAAGTACATCACCTCAACCATTCCCGATCTCAAAGAATCGTGTGGATACTCGAAGAGCTTGAATTGCCTTACGAAATAGTGGCGCATCAACGCGACCTTGAAACGCGACAAGCACCGGCTTCGCTAAAAGACGTTCATCCATTGGGAAAATCCCCCGTAATAGTTGATGGCGATCTGGTCGTCGCCGAATCCGGAGCTATTATCGACTATCTCACACGGGTCAGTAAGCCGGGCGCGCTGCGTCCTTTGGAGAGCTCTGCTGATTACAATCATTTCGTATTCTGGCTCCACTATGCAGAGGGTTCGGCAATGTTGCCTCTTCTGCTCGCGCTTTACGTTGGTTCATTGGGCGACGCGGGTGCGCCACTATCTGATCGAATTTCATCTGAGATCAGCAATAATTTGGATTTTATGTCTTCAGAATTAGCTGACAAGGAATTTTTTGTGGGCGATAGTTTTAGTGGTGCGGACATTCAGCTAACTTTCGTGCTAGAGGCGGCGGCACCTCGAGGTTTACTGGACGGCCGGGAAAACTTAAAGGGCTTTGTTAGCCGTATGCAAGATAGACCCGGTTATAAAAGAGCAATCGAACGTGGTGGTCCCTATCATTTGGGCAGTTAAATATTAGAGAGGTAAATATGCGAGTAGGAATAAATGGAACAGGGTTAGTGCAAACAGCGTCCATCGACGCTATTGCTGCTCACGCGAAAGTCGCAGCGGAGGATGGTTTCTCAAGCTATTGGCTGGCGGAGCATCCAACCGGCGGACTCGATGCGATGACAGTGCTGACTGTTGTTGGACTTCAAGTGCCTGAAATTGAATTAGGCACCGCGATCATTCCGACCTTTCCTCGCCATCCTATGGTATTGGCGGGTCAAGTTCACACCCTACACAATGCGATAGGTAGTCGATTTACACTGGGCATTGGATTATCTCATGAGACGATGATGGCGCAGTTGGGAATTCCTTTTGATCGACCGATAAGGCATTTAAAAGAGTACTTGTCGGCGCTTATGCCTTTGCTGAATGAAGGGCGGGTTTCGTTTAAAGGTGACATGATTTCCTGTGAAGCAGATACTTTTTTCAAGCCCGAACAACCAACGCCTGTGGTTGTTGCTGCATTGGGGCCACAAGCTCTAAAGGTTGCCGGAAGGCTGTCGGACGGTACCACGCTGGCTTGGGTCGGTCCACGGACTATTCGAGAGCATATTAAGCCACGTATAACGGAAGCGGCTGTTGGTGCTAATCGCGCAGCGCCTCGAATTATCGCCACATTGCCAATTTGTGTAACAAATAATGAGGATACGGTGAGGGCGCGTATCTCAAAAAACTTGAAGATGTATGGTGAATTACCTTCTTATAAAGCTATGTTTGAGCGTGAAGGTGTGAGTGAGCCTGGTGAACTCGCAATGGTTGGTAGCGCCGCTAAAGTGACGGATTTACTGGAAGAGCTTGCTATCTCTGGGGTCACAGACTTCGCGGCTTCAGAATTTACCACCTCAAGGGAGGAAGGAGAACAAACCCGAGACTTGATTAAGCAGTGGAACCTGAACCGGCAGGGTGGGAATCAACAATGAAGGTCGGAGTCGTCTTTCCACAGACGGAAATTGGTTCCGATCCGGACATGATTGCAAAATTTGCAATCAGCGCCGAGACATTTGGGTACGATCATCTACTGGCTTATGATCATGTTCTTGGGGCGAACACGGCGAGTCGTCCGGACTGGCAGGGGCCGTATTCAACGGAAAGTATGTTTCAGGAGCCTCTCGTTCTTTTTGCTTATCTTGCGGGACTGACGGCAACGATAGAACTCGTAACTGCAGTGATAATCCTGCCTCAACGTCAAACAAGTTTGGTTGCAAAACAAGCCGCTTGTGTAGACGTGATTTCGAAGGGAAGGTTGCGGCTCGGAGTTGGAACTGGTTGGAACCCAGTTGAATACGAAGCATTGAACGCCAATTTTAATAACCGCGGTGTTCGTTCTGAAGAACAGATTGATTTGTTGCGGCGCTTATGGAAAGAGGACGCGATTAGTTATGACGGTAAGTGGCATAAGATTACCGACGCCGGCTTAAATCCCTTACCCGTCAAGGGAAATATACCGATATGGTTAGGGGGCATGGCGCCACAAGTCATCGATCGAGTCGCGAGGCTGGCTGACGGCTGGTTCCCGTTTGCAACTAAGGCTTTGGGAGGCCAAATCCAGCAATTACATGAGCGGGCAAAAATTGCGGGTCGAGACCCGCTCAGCATAGGGATCGAATGTATCATGCCGGTCAATACGAGTCTCGATGAGGTTAAGGCGCTCGAAGATCTCGGTGTGAGTCATATTGCGCTCGTGACTATGAATCAGGGGTTGGAAAATCCCGAATCTCATATTGACGCTATTAAGCAGAGCCGCGAAACACTCGGCAGCGTTTTTTAATAGCAGTTTCTTGGAGTTGTTGTCTGCGTAGACGTGGGGTGTACTCGGCGTTTTCGGACTGAAAATCAAACAGTAACTTCTTACTGGCATAATTAACAGCTACGCCAAAAGTAGGATAGCATTTTGACAAATCGTTGCGGGTCTATGCCATTAGATTTTGCGCTAACTTTATACTCGTTTGGTCTTGCTAGTGTCATTTGACTATCTTATTGAAACGAAATACCGTTGACTTGGGCGTAGCTCTCTGCTGATGGCGAGTAATCAGCACTTTTCGATATCAAAAAAAGATCTCCTAAAATAGGGGTTGAGAAAAGGAAGGTACAGCCAATTCGATAACATTTGAGACTATCTTTTTCCTGTCTTCGACAATTCATTATCTCCGATATTTTCTGTGACCATAGCTGGGTGTCATAAAGTGAAGAACACCATTCACCGTCAGATAATCTTTATCGACTTAATATCCGGAATATTTCGTCTAATAGTTCGTCCGAACTAAAAGGCTTGGAAATAAACCCAAAATTCATCAGTTTCGCTTTTTCCGCGTTAATTTTTTCACTGTAGCCGCTGATGAAAACAATGGGGACTCCCTGTTCCAGCTCTCTTACCTTGCGTGCCAACTCGAGACCTGTCATTTTCGGCATTGTCTGGTCAGTAATTAATAAATCGAATTTTGTCGAGCCAGAGTGAATGTAATCAAGTGCGTCCTTGCTAGAGATGCAGCCGATGACTTTCGCTCCCCACATCGACAGTAGGTTTTGCAGTAAACCGAGGAGGCTGGCCTCATCTTCCACTACCAGGATGTTTAATCCATTGAGCAATTCTTCACGTTGATGATTACTTCTCACAGTTATCTCTTGGAGGCCAGTTACATCCTTGTCTGACTCTCTTTGCGGTAAGAAGACGCTGAAGCATGAACCCTTTTGTGGCTCACTAGAGACGGTAATATGTCCATTTAATCGGTGAACCAACCCATGTACTGTCGAAAGCCCTAGACCACTGCCTTTACCAATCTCTTTGCCGGAATAAAAGGGTTCAAAGATAGATTGTAATGCAGAAGCGTCCATTCCTGCTCCATCGTCTATTACATCGATTCTCGTATATCCAACATCAAATAATGCTCCACAACTATTGCATGTAAGATTCCGCTCTTCTGCCAAAGTAATTCGAATATCGGAAGTACCTTCGCTATCAATCGCGTCTCTTGCGTTGATCAAAAGGCTGGTCAGTATTTGCTGCAATGCGGCGTGATTGTAGTGGGTAATAAGAGGGGTTTCATTTTGTGGTGATTCGATATTGATATCCATGCTTGAAGGCAAAGTCTTTCTTAGCATGTTAACAATTTTCCTACACGCAGGAACAATGTCTGCAATAACATCGTGCTCATTGGTTG
>CAJVZD010000166.1 GCA_913019905.1 uncultured Cellvibrionales bacterium | reverse complement strand
ACACCTTCTTCACGTGCATTATTCACTTCACGACGTGAACCGGGCATGTTTTCTTCGTCACGACGGTAAGCACATTGCACTGTCTCAGCGCCTTGGCGAATCGCAGTACGATTACAATCCATAGCGGTATCACCACCACCTAAAACAACCACCTTTTTATCTTCAAGATGTACATAATTATCGGGGTTTAACCCTAGTAAGTGTTTGTTGTTAGCAACCAGATAAGGCAATGCTTCATAAACACCTTGTTTATCTTCACCTGGGAAACCACCTTTCATATAAGTGTATGTACCCATGCCTAGGAATACAGCATCATATTCATCAAGTAGTGTGTGAAATTCAATATCAGAGCCGACATTTGTATTCAGTACAAATTCAACCCCCATACCTTCAAGCACTTCGCGGCGACGTTTGACCACTTCTTTTTCCAGTTTGAACTCTGGAATACCGAAGGTTAACAAGCCACCAATTTCTTCATGTTTGTCGAATACAACGGGTTTAACACCACCTCGAACTAGAATGTCAGCACAACCAAGACCCGCGGGACCTGCACCGATGATCGCAACACGTTTTCCTGTATCTTTGACACCAGATAGATCTGGACGCCAGCCTTGTTCTAAAGCTGTATCGGTAATATATTTTTCTATATTACCAATGGTCACTGCGCCAAATTCGTCATTTAAAGTACAGTCCGGAGTTGGTTTCAGCGCGTCTGATAGTGATTCGCCAGTATTCAGCCAGCTATTGGCAATGTGGTCGTAGACGTATTGCGTGGATTCAGGATTGGCGAATGCAACCCATGCAAGGGTCGCGCAGAGTTCACTTCTCGCCGAGGCGTCTCCTTGTTGGGCGCGAGCGACAATATCGGCAAGGCTTGAAACCGTGGGTCGAGTGGTGTTTGCCTGAAATACTTTTCGATTCATTCTATTTCCCTAGGGTAGATATTTGCATTTGTAGACCTAGGTCATCGTTTTCCCGGTTTAAATGATGACCAATTGTTGTCACAATATTAGCAGGCACTTGGTGCCAACTAAAATGATAAGAGGAGGAATTAACATGGAATCTTTGAGACGCTGTATGCCGCTTGTGTTTTTGCTGAGTTGTCTTGCTATGTTCCAGACAGCCGGGGCGCAAGAGTTACCAGAGGTGCTGAAAGATGCACCGCCTCAAAAACTGATGGCGGTTGGGCTGGGTTTAATGGACCTGGAAGATGATCGAAAAGCAGAGTTCGGTAGGGTGGTTGATGATTTTTCCGTCAAAACAGCCAAGGCAATCCGAAAAATAATAAAAAGAAATGAGCCGGGAATGCCAAGAAAAATCGGTAAGAGGTTGAAACGGGCATTCAAGGATCTGGACAAGCAGATGGAGCCGATCGTGCCGAAAGAAAAATGGGAGGCTTATCTTATTTTCAAGAAAGGGCTAGCGGATCAACTTACACCGGGAAGATAACCGGTGTAAGTTATGCTTAATCCTCGGCTGTTTAGCTTTTGGATTTTTTCCATTCAGCTCATTTGTAGGAGCTCTACCCAATTTCCATCCGGGTCTGCAATCATTGATATCGTCACGCCCGGACGGATAGTAGTGGGTGGCACCGCTATTTGATAGCCAGCCTCGCCACACATTTTAGTCACTGCTTCAAGATTGCTAACTGAAATCGTGAAATACCGGTAACCGGTTGATCCACCTATCCCGCCAGGCGCTGCTTCTGCAGGAGGTTTTTTGCCGTTCACGACGATCTTGACTGTGGTGGTGCCGCAGGTAAGACGGGTCATGTGGCTGCCGCCCGGCATATCCATTTCGCCATCCGGTTTTAGGCCCAGGGTGTCTCGATAGAATTTAACCATTGGGGCTGCGTCCAGCGTGATGATACCCAGATCAATTGAGTCTTTTGTGAGTTGTAGTGCCATTGATTGCTTCCGTTTTTAAAAACATACTGTAACTGGAATCTTTGGCCGCCACCACGCTGTTTTAGGTGAGATTTGCGCTCATTGATTGAAAATTATCAGAGCTTGATCGTCAGGAATAAAACCACTGCATGGCCAGAGCGAATGTGTCTCGTTAGGCCCAGTAGTCCAAAATTTCAGCATTACATCGACTGACGGTACTGTTGTCTATCACAGAATCGAAGGTCTGTTTGTTCCCCGGTGCTAGGACGTCATCCTTTACAACATAAACAACACTTTTCTCGATGGCGAGGCCGGATCTGTTTAACCAGATGGCATGCACAGTGACATAGGACAGTTCTGTATTACCCGTATTCTCCACATAGCCTTTCATTAGCGTGCGCTCGTTGGCACGTTTGCACAAGGTGACGATGACCTTCAGTGCAGGTATCTTTTTTTCTTCCTGAACGATGGTTTTAGGCGCGGTTGTCTGAGTTTTAGCAGGCTTGAATACTTTGTCCCAGACGAGGTAGGTTCCAAATAGACCCAGTGCGATCAGAATTGATACAAGCATTGCGCGATTAGTCATGGGCTACACTCGATTCACGATAGATTGTTGGCAAGCACTAGGTTTGAGCCAGTGTTACCTGCAGGCACCCAGTTTCTGGGGTGGCAGAGGTAGGAGTATAAGGAATAAGGCATGGAGGACGCAAAGGCTTTGCTTTGCTGGAGGCAATCGCTGTTGCCTTTCGGCTCTAATGAAAGCTGATATTTCATCTGCCTTTTTGCTTGCGGTCAGCCAGGGTCTTCGTTGTCCCAACGTCTACTGTGGCGAACGCAGGTTGGATCAGAAAGCTTATTGTGTCTGATTCGGTGCTATCAATCTCGACATTAAGGTATAGTCTGCACTGAAATACCTCAGTTCCCCAAAGGAGAATGCGTATGCGCGTTTATGTCGGTAGTGACCATGGTGGCATCGAAATGCGCGAGCAACTTACGGCGTTGTTAATTGAATGGGGCCATGAAGTGCTCGAGACTTTTGGGCCACAAAGCGGTGAATCGGCGGACTACCCCGATGTCGCATTTGATCTCTGTCGCGCATTACTGGCGAGTGAAGAAAGTGAAGTTCCCGCTTTTGGTTTGCTTGTGTGCGGTACCGGACAGGGAATGGCAATCTCGGCCAATAAATTCCCTGGTATCCGCGCCGGAGCGGTGGGCGATGCGTTTTCGGCAAAAATGATTCGGGAACACAATGATGCAAATGTGATTTGTCTCGGACAAAGAGTGCTGGGCAGTGAACTGGCTGCGCTGATACTGCGTAGCTATGTCGAAAGTACATTTGCTGGAGGGCGACACGAAACCCGGGTTGGCAAGATCAACAGAATTGACGAGCAAGCGCGTTCGGTATCGTCCTGAGCACTTGTGGGCTAAGTCCGGTTCGCCTTTGAATGGCAGGTAGGGTAGTCTTCGCCCTACTTTTCGCCCAGCAGACCAACATGAATTCAGTGAAGAAATTCTCTCTTTGGACCGCGATTGCCGTTGTGGTTGCCAACATGGTAGGGACGGGTATCTTCACATCGCTGGGTTTTCAGCTGTTGGATATCCACTCGCCTTTTGTGCTGATGATGTTGTGGGTCGTGGGAGGCGTGACGGCACTTTGTGGCGCGCTCACCTACGCTGAGTTAAGCGCGCGATTGCCCCGGTCCGGGGGTGAGTACAATTTTCTATCCCAAATTTGGCACCCAGGCGCCGGATTCGTTTCTGGTTGGGTTTCCGCGACGATTGGTTTTGCAGCGCCGATAGCGCTGGCGGCGATGACCTTTGGGGCTTACCTGTCGGCTGTCTTCCCGGAAGTTGATCAGACGCTGTCAGCTTCTTTGCTTGTTGTCGCACTGACGATTCTTCACTGCATATCGCGTGCTGCAAGCGGCGGGACCCAATCGATTATGACTGCGCTCAAAGTGCTGTTGATCTTAGTGTTCTGTTTCATGGTGGCAATATTTTCTGAACAGCCACAAACTTTTTCCCTAGCGCCTCAAATCGGAGATCAAACTCTGGTGTTGAGCAGTGCTTTTGCGGTGAGCCTGATTTATGTCAATTATGGTTATACCGGTTGGAACGCGGCGACCTACATCACCAACGAAATAGAGGATCCTCAGAAAAATCTACCGATCATCCTTATCTCAGGTACTTTGATAGTGATGGTTGTGTATCTGTTACTTAATTATTTCTTTTTGTTTGGCGCGCCAATTGAAGCGCTGGAAGGAAAAATTGAAATCGGTGTCATTGTTGCAGAACAGGCCCTTGGTGAGGTGGGTGGTAGCGTGATGGGGGGGCTCCTCTCCCTCATGCTGATATCAACAGTGAGCGCGATGGTGTTGGCAGGACCTAGAGTGCTTCAGGTTATTGGAGAAGATTTCAAAATTTTCAGTTTCCTCTCCACCGTTAGGCAAGGAGTACCTATCGTCGCGATACTGTTCCAGTCGGCGATAGCGCTTGGTTTCATATTAAGCTCGACTTTTGAGTCTGTGCTCGTGTTTGCCGGTTTTGTCATGGGTTTAAACACGGTCTTTACCGTAGCGGGCGTTTTCGTTCTGAGGTTCCGCAAAATCGGTGAAGAAGGAATCTACAGGACTTGGGGTTACCCAG
>CAJVZD010000165.1 GCA_913019905.1 uncultured Cellvibrionales bacterium | reverse complement strand
TGATAAAAATTCGGTAGACTTTCCGCCGTCTGGTTCGGCACTGGAAGAACCGAATGGGCTGTTAGCTGTCGGCGGAGACCTGAGTGCCGACCGACTAAAAGCCGCGTACCGGCTTGGGGTATTCCCCTGGTATGAAGACCATCAACCGATAATGTGGTGGTCGCCGAACCCCCGCTCCGTATTATTTTTAGATAACTTGAAAATATCACGTAGTTTAAAAAAGAAACTAAAACGAAACGAATTTCAGATCACCTGCGACACCCATTTTATTGAAGTGATGCAACATTGTGCGGACACACCCAGACACGGCCAAACAGGTACATGGATTACTGAAGAAATGATCCAGGCATACTGTCAATTACATGCTGAAGGTATAGCCCACTCTATCGAAGCGTGGCACGACGGAATTTTAGTTGGGGGATTGTATGGACTAGCGATCGGTAAAATATTCTTTGGAGAGTCAATGTTCAGCTTAAGAACAGACGCCTCCAAAGTTGCATTTGTGCACTTGGTTTCGCAACTGCAGTCTTGGGATTTTGCCCTTATTGATTGTCAGGTTAGCAATCCACATTTGGCCAGTCTAGGCGCAGAAAACATCGAGCGCGATAAATTTGAACAGCTATTAGCTGGCAATCTTGATAGAGAAAGTATCGATTCATGGATAGATTACTGGAAGAGCAATGTTAAAGACACAGGCACACGCACTTGATGCTATCGACTAAAATTTTAGCTGGAACTGCAAAATGACGGCTTTATCAAAGCTTAAAGTCTATGCCACCCACCCTCACCCTTGCAGCTATTTGCCAGGACAGGACGCCACCACGCTGTTTATTGACCCCAAAACGGAAGTGGATAAAGAACTCTACAGCCAACTTGCTAGCATGGGGTTTCGGCGCAGTGGAGGCCACATCTACCGACCTCATTGTGATAGCTGCAAAGCCTGTATCGCATCCAGAATTCCCGTGGATGCTTTTGAATACAAACGCAAACAACGGAAAATAAGCAATCGAAACAATGATCTACTTGTGGAAGAAATAACGGATATAGCAGACGATGAATATTATCATTTGTATGCTCGCTATATAGATCAACGCCATCCAGACGGTGATATGTTCCCTCCTTCGAAAGACCAATATCTGTCGTTCCTAACGAAAGAATGGGGAATTACAAAATTTTATGGTTTTCGCGAAAATAACAAGCTACTTGCCGTTGCAATAACGGATGTAATGGATAATGGGCTGGCAGCTGTTTATACTTTTTTCGACCCTGAAAGTGACCGCCGAAGTCTCGGCAGTTACGCCATTTTGTGGCAAATTGAGCAGGCCAAAAAACTGCAGCTACCCTACGTATTTCTTGGCTATTGGATTAAGGAATGCAGGAAGATGAACTATAAGACCGACTACCGCCCTCTTGAATTATTGATTAATGATCAATGGCTTAGAATGACGTAAGTGAAAGGTATTTAAGTCCAATATCATGCCGCATGAACCAATACACCACTCCAAAAAGACAAAAAATATAGCATACTCAAACCAATTAGTGCACAATGCGCGCAGTTTTTCATGGCCAAACCATTTTAAACATTCAATATCAATTTAAACGCTAGGATCTAGCTGGAGTTATCGCCGAATGGCAAAGGAAGAACAAATCGAAATGGAAGGAGAAGTCATTGACACTCTTCCAAATACCACGTTCAAAGTACAGCTCGAAAACGGACATGTCGTCATCGCTCACATTTCTGGGAAAATGCGTAAGAATTACATCCGTATTTTAACCGGGGACAAAGTTCGCGTTGAGCTAACGCCTTACGACTTAAGCAAAGGCCGAATTACTTACCGCGCTAGATAGTCGCGACTAAAAATCGCGACCCATATTTCTAGCCACAGGAAGTGCAAACTACGCCACCGCTTCCTCTTCGAGTATTTTAAGCTTACCGTCTACTACGCGAATTTCGACCACACCGCCCTCCTTAGCTAAGTCACCAAATAATACTCTCTCTGCCAGTGGCTTCTTGATATGTTCCTGGATAATTCTCGCCATAGGTCGAGCGCCCATTGTTTTATCGTAACCCTTGTCAACGAGCCATAGACGCGCTTCATCATCAACATCCAATGTGACACGTTTATCGTCCAACTGGCTTTGCAGCTCCATAAGAAATTTGTCGACCACAGTCAAAATAATATCTTCTGAAAGAGACTCAAATTGAACGATAGCATCGAGACGATTGCGAAACTCTGGAGTAAACAATCGAGTAATAGCTTCCATTGCATCGGTACTATTATCCTGCTCTGTAAAGCCCATTGACCGACGGCTAATGGATTCTGCTCCCGCGTTGGTTGTCATTAGGAAAATAACATTCCTGAAGTCCGCTTTACGTCCATTATTATCTGTCAGTGTGCCGTGATCCATAATCTGCAATAGCAGATTAAACACTTCAGGGTGAGCTTTTTCTATTTCATCTAACAGCACAACGGAGTGTGGATGTTTGGTGACTGCCTCGGTGAGCAAACCACCTTGATCATATCCCACATAACCGGGCGGTGCACCGATCAAACGTGAAACCGTATGGCGCTCCATATATTCAGACATATCAAAACGGATCAATTCAAGACCAAGTATCTTGGCGAGCTGATTACTTATCTCGGTTTTTCCAACGCCGGTCGGCCCAGCCAACAAAAAGGACCCAATCGGTTTTTCTACCGGTTTCAATCCTGCCCGTGCCATTTTAATGGAAGTCGCCAATGAAGATATTGCCTTGTCTTGGCCGAAAACAACCATTTTGAGGTTGTCCTCAAGCTTCATAAGAGACTGTTTATCGTCAGAAGATACAGACTTTGGTGGAATGCGCGCTATCTTTGCAATAATTGACTCGATATCACTCACACCGATCGTCTTCTTGCGCTTGGAAGCGGCCTGGAGTCGCTGGTACGCACCAGCTTCATCAATAACATCAATCGCCTTATCTGGCAAAAATCTATCATTTATATATCGCTCTGATAATTCAGCTGCTGCCTGTAAGGCTTTATCGGCATATTTAAGATCATGATGCTCTTCAAAACGGCTTTTTAAGCCCTTTAAAATTTTGTAAGTATCGTCTACCGAAGGTTCTGGAACGTCAATTTTTTGAAATCTGCGGCTAAGCGCACGGTCTTTCTCAAAAATTCCTCGATATTCTTGAAAAGTAGTAGACCCGAGACAGCGTAACTGCCCAGAGCTTAAGAGAGGTTTCAACAAATTAGACGCATCCATCACACCACCGGAAGCCGCGCCGGCTCCAATAATTGTATGAATTTCATCAATGAAAAGAATCGAGTTTTCTCGGCTTTTTAAATCCGCTAGCAATCCTTTAAAGCGCTTTTCGAAATCGCCTCGATATTTTGTTCCAGCTAACAAAGATCCGAGATCCAGAGCATAAACGACACTCTCTTTGAGAATATCGGGCACTTCTCCGTCAACGATTAATTTAGCAAGACCTTCGGCTATCGCTGTTTTCCCCACTCCAGATTCACCGACGAGCAGAGGATTATTCTTCCTACGGCGAGAAAGAATCTGTGAAACCCGTTCGACCTCCTGGCTTCGGCCGATGAGTGGATCTATCCGTCCTAACCGAGCTTCTTCGTTCAGATTTGTTGCGAAATTGTCTAACGGGCTTTTTTCCTTTTCGTTGGCAATTTGCTCTTCGTCACTTTGTTGTTGATTATGATCAATACTGTGATCGGAATGTCCGGCTACCTTTGAAATACCATGCGTCAGATAATTTACGACATCTAAGCGCGCAACTGTTTGCTGCTTCAGGAAGAAAACCGCTTGGCTCTCCTGTTCACTAAAGATAGCTACCAGCACGTTAGCCCCAGTGACTTCGTTTTTACCCGATGATTGAACATGAAACACTGCCCGCTGTAGCACTCGCTGGAAACCAAGTGTCGGCTGCGTTTCCCTTTCCGCCTCGCGATCGGGAATAAGCGGCGTTGTTGAATCGACAAAATCAACCAATTCAGACCTCAGTTGATTCAGGTCAGCACCGCAGGCGAGCAACACATCAGCAGCTACGTCGTTATCAATGAGTGACAATAATAAATGTTCGACCGTCATAAATTCATGACGTTTTGTGCGCGCTACTTTAAAAGCCTGATTTAAAGTTTGCTCAAGATCTTTACTTAACATACTCTCACTCCAATTCCAATACTGCTATTCTTCAGAATTTTCTGACGCTTCAATTGAGGCTATATTAAATTTTGTTGATTATTGTTATAAAGTAATGGGGCTCAATGATAACTTTAGTGATGTAATTATAGCTCTTACTGAAATTATAGAGGCTCAGAAATCTGGAAAATTTAAACCTAGAATTGATAAAATTTTAAACTCTAAGTCAACCATGAAAATTTCTCTCAGAGAAGTTTTCCCATCTGAGGGTTATTTGCCTTACAAAGAATTCATTTCTGTTATTACAGCATTTCATTAATGATTTTTTTATTTCATCAGATAGTTTCTCTTCAACTTTTTGCTGAACTAAACCGTACCGATAAGATTCAAAAACTCCATTTAACTTAATATCTTTTAACAAACCACTTAACGAAATGTCAGATTCTAAATTTTTTAGATTAATACAATTCATTTCATTTTCAATAAAATAATCAACAAGTACTTTTAAATTTTTTAAATAATCAATCCAAAGAGGAATTAGTGCATCACTATTAGCATTAGTATTAACCTTATCAAGCT
>CAJVZD010000164.1 GCA_913019905.1 uncultured Cellvibrionales bacterium | reverse complement strand
AAGATTGATGCATTGTGAGCATACGTCGATCACGGCCTGCTCTTTGCCTTCTTCTTTGGCCAGCTTCCACGGTTCCTGGCTATCGAAATATTCATTGCTGAGGTCTGCCAGGGCCATTATTTCCCGCATGGCTTTACTGTAGTCCCGTTGTTCGTACAGGCTGGCAATTTCCTCGCTCTTACCGACCGCATGTTGCCATAAGGACTCATTAGCCAAACTTTCAGAGAGTACCCCGTCGTTGCCTTTCGTGATGAATTTTGCGGAACGCGAGGCGATATTAACAACTTTACCGACCAGGTCGGAGTTGATGCGTTGAACGAAATCCTCCAGATTTAAGTCAATATCATCGACGCCGCTCGATAACTTTGCAGCATAATAATAACGCAGGTATTCCGCATCAAGATGTTCGAGATAGGTAGAAGCCTTGATAAATGTACCGCGAGACTTTGACATCTTTTTCCCGTTAACGGTGAGGAAGCCGTGGACGAAAATCGAGGTAGGTTTCCTATATCCTGCACTTTCAAGTATTGCCGGCCAGAATAGGCCGTGGAAATTGATGATGTCTTTTCCGATGAAATGATAAAGCTCGGCGGTAGAATCAGCGTTCCAATAATCTGCAAAACTTAGCTCGCTACGATCACAAAAAGCTTGAAAACTCGCCATATAACCGATCGGTGCGTCTACCCAGACGTAGAAATACTTTCCCGGCGCATCGGGTATTTCGAAACCAAAGTAGGGGGCGTCTCGGGAAATATCCCATTCCTGTAATCCTTGATCAAGCCACTCGCCCAGCTTATTCGCTATTTCTTTTTGTAGTCGACCACTGCGTGTCCATTCTTTTAACATATCGCCGAAAGCGGGTAAGGTGAAAAAATAGTGAGTCGATTTCTTCTCGATCGGTGTCGCGCCAGATATCGTTGATTTTGGATCGATTAAGTCGGCAGGACTGTAAGTCGCGCCACAGGCTTCGCAGTTATCACCGTATTGATCATCGGTTTTGCATTTCGGGCAGCTGCCTTTAATATAGCGGTCGGCTAAAAATAATTCTTTTTCAGGATCGAATAACTGTGTTATTTCCCTGCTTGAAATATGGTTATTGGCTCGTAATTTTTTGTAGATGTCTTCCGAGTAGTGTTTGTTTTCTTCGGAATGGGTAGAATGATAGTTATCAAAGCCGATCAAAAAACCTGCAAAATCTTTTTCGTGTTCCGCCTGAATAATCGCAATTTGTTGCTCCGGACTTAGGCCATTTTTTTCTGCGGTCAGCATAATAGCCGTGCCGTGTGCGTCGTCCGCACAGACATAGGTGCAGTGATTACCGCGCTGTTGTTGGAAACGCACCCAAATATCGGTTTGGATTGTTTCGAGCAAGTGACCAAGGTGCAATGAACCGTTTGCGTAAGGTAGTGCACTGGTGACAAGAATGTTACGAGGGGAAGATAGAGGCATAAGTGTTTGTTTCGTATTTAAAATTTGATGGGTAGTCGCTAATCTCAAAGGCGGCTACTATAGCGGTTTTAAGCACCAATTTCATCCATTGCTTACATCAATCATCAGCTAGCGCGGATATATTTTGAGGTTTGGGCCATAGCCGCGTAATATCGCCTATTTTTTGCATGTTCTTTGATGGTGTTTGGAGAAGGTGCATGTTTACATAAGAACAGTAACTCGTATTCATCGGAATAATTCCCTTTATTCTTGGGGTCTTCCTATCATCAAATTTGGAATTAAACATGGCAGAAGTGAGTCGTTTACAGGTCGAAAAAGCCTTAGGGCAGTATATTGTTCCGCACCTCAATAGAAGTCTAATGAGTTCCGCCGTGATCAAATCTATCGATATCAGTGGAAGCTCTGTTGTTGTAGAGGCAGAGTTAGGATTTCCGGTAGCTTCCCTGAAAGCATCGATGCAGCAGGATATATCACGTCTAATTAAAGAAATCGACGGCGTTGATCGGGCTAACGTACATATTAATTGGTTGGTGGCACCGGTAAAGAGTCAGCAAAAGCACCGCAATATGGAGGAGGTAAAGAACATTGTCGCCGTGGCATCGGGCAAGGGTGGAGTCGGCAAATCGACAACCGCAGTAAATTTGGCATTGGCCCTTGTTAAAGAAGGGGCAAGAGTCGGGCTTCTCGACGCGGATATCTATGGGCCGAGTCAGCAGTTAATGTTGGGTGTTGACGAGGATCAGCGTCCAGACCAGCACGGTAAAGAATTTTTGCTGCCAATAGAGGCTCATGGCTTAAGGACGATGTCCATGGGCTACCTGACTACCGATAAAACGCCAATGGTATGGCGTGGACCGATGGCCGGTGGCGCTCTGGCGCAATTACTCACACAGACGTGGTGGGGAGATTTAGATTATCTAGTTATCGATATGCCTCCTGGAACAGGTGATATCCAGTTGACGTTGTCACAAACGGCTTCGGTGGCAGGTGCAGTTATAGTAACCACGCCTCAAGACATCGCATTAGTTGATGCCCAAAAAGGGATAGAGATGTTTCGGAAGGTCGAAGTTGATGTACTAGGTGTGGTTGAAAATATGGCCATCCATATTTGCAGTGAATGCGGACATCGGGAACACTTATTTGGAGACGGTGGAGGTTCCCGCATCGCCAAGGATTACGGCGTTCCATTATTGGGTGCACTGCCATTATCAATGCAAATACGCGAACAAGTTGATGCGGGCAATCCCACCGTAGCGGCAGAGCCAGAGGGCGAGGTGGCTAAATTGTATGGCGAAATTGCTCGGAATACCGCCGCGCAGTTATCGCTGTTGTGTTCCGGCCCTGTTCAAGTGTTTCCTAATATCGTTATTAACAATGATTAGATTAACAATGATTAGATTAACAATGAATAGATCGTCGAGTATCTAGCCACGCGAAGTGGAAGCCGTTACTATTGCGCCGATTCGGTGTTTTGACAAAAACCACTAAGAACATGGTCTTGGCCAGAAGTTATGGGTATGCGACGGACAAGACCATACGGCGACATAGACGTTGAAAGAGTTTAAAGCGTAATAAGAAGTCACTTTGAGCTGACAAAACAAACCACAATCTCACGTAGAACAGGATTAATATGAGTATCAAATCAGATAACTGGATACGCCGCATGTCTGAAAATGAAGGCATGATTGAGCCATATGAAGCGAGCCAGGTTCGTTACGGAGCCAATGGTGACAGACTGATTTCCTACGGTACGTCCAGCTACGGCTACGATGTACGATGTGCTAACGAATTTAAGATATTCACGAACGTACATTCGGCGACGGTAGATCCAAAGAATTTTAGCGAAGACAGCTTTTTCGACGTGGTTGCGGACGAATGTATCATTCCGCCCAATTCCTTCGCACTGGCAAGAACCATCGAATATTTTCGAATCCCTCGCAGTGTTTTGACGATTTGCTTGGGGAAATCTACCTACGCCCGTTGCGGTATTATTGTCAATGTAACTCCTCTGGAACCAGAGTGGGAAGGTCATGTGACCCTGGAATTCTCGAATACCACAACGCTTCCGGCGAAAATCTATGCCAACGAAGGCGTCGCTCAAATGTTGTTTTTTGAATCCGATGAGGTCTGCGAAACCAGCTATAAGGATCGCGGCGGAAAGTATCAGGGTCAAAAAGGTGTGACGTTACCAAAAGCGTAGCATTTTCTTTTTCCAGCTTTTGTCAGACTCCACATTGTTTGTTACCGATTAGCAGTAACGAGATAATGCGCTTTTGCGGCTTGCACGAATCAGATTATTGAGTTTTTTCGCTTCAACTCGTGCTGATTCTGCGAAACTCGAGCTCGGATCGGCGTAGATAATTTGGCGAGATGTAGAGATTATCAAACCGGTACCGGCTGAAGTAATGCCTGCCGCAATTAACTCGTTCAGGTCCGCTCCTTGATGGCCAAGTCCTGGCACCAGAAACGGCATGTCGCCCATCGATTGTCGAAGGGACGTCAGTTGTTTGGGCCAGGTACCGCCGACAACCAATAGACAATTCTCAAAGGTGTTCCAGGTACTGCTAATTTGTTGGGCAATTCTTTCAAATAGGGGAGAGCCATTGACGTCCAGGTCTTGAAACTCTTCTGCTCCGCTGTTTGAGGTTTTACACAAAAATATAATACCTTTCTCCCGATAGTTTAAAAACGGTTGGGCGGAGTCGCGTCCCATATACGGGTTTACAGTAACCGCATCCGCCTGGTAGCGCTCGAAAGCTTCAACTGCGTATTGCCCTGAGCTAATGGCAATGTCGCCCCTTTTTGCGTCAAGGATGACGGGTATATGAGGATATTTCTCTTTGACATAGGCGATAGACTGGTGGAGTTCCTGTTCTTTTCCGGTGGCGGAGTAACCGGCTATTTGGAATTTGTAAGCGCAAACCAAGTCGTGCGTTCGGTCAATAATCTCTTTTGCAAAGGTATAGAAAGGCGCAGGCTCTTCAGTTAAGTGGGATGGAACTCGGTCTATCTTCGGATCAATCCCGATGCAAAGAAGTGAATTGTTCGCTGCCCAGATGTTTGATAATTTTTCGATAAATTTCATAGTATTCCCTGCGTTATGTGGCGAAGTTCCATTGTATTGAAGCCATTTAGGAATGGTAGTACCATAATACTCCTTTTAATTATGACAAATTTTCACAATGGATAAGCCTGACCCTTTTGCCGGTATGACCGCATTTATTCGAGCAGCAGAAAATAAAAGCTTCTCGATTGCTGCAAAAAGTATGGGAGTCACGCCTTCGGCAGTCAGCAAAACAGTGTCGCGGCTTGAAGAAAACTTAGGTGTCAGATTATTTCACCGGTCACCCAGAGCAGTCACCTTGA
>CAJVZD010000163.1 GCA_913019905.1 uncultured Cellvibrionales bacterium | reverse complement strand
GGGGGTATCTTCTAAAGAAATTAATTGCCGTCGTGGCTTGGTCATCGCTCGATCCTTGAGTCGTTTGTTTTGGTTGGAGTCATATCATCCTTTGATATGTTGGGTCAGTATAGCACTGCATTTTTTGCAGTGCCTGTCCTCCTCTTTGGAAGCCGAAACTTGGAGTGATATCAATACACCTCGTTATCTTGGGGCTAGGTTCAACGACTGACACTTGTTTCTATGGTCAGGTTTTCTTAAACACGATCACCATAAAAACTACGTGAAGTATTAGCAATAGTGCTACGCCGAGAAACCAGGTTTCAATTTCTGCAGCGGCTATCCCACCAGCCAGCAACGCTAGTAACAGTATTTGATAGAGAACACCGAATAGCCCAAGGGTGATTGACGAGAGCTTTGTGATCAAGTTCCCTTCATACAACAACCCAGCTGCCACTAGGGCGTAAAGGGAGTAGAGCCAAAAGCCCAGATAGTCGAAAGAGGTGTATAGAGAAAACGGAATAGAGACATTAAGAATAGGCAGTAGGCTGCTTGCCATCTCGGCGCCCGCGCCTCCTGTTGAGATCGCTTCCGCTAGAAAGGGGATCGTCCAAATCGCAATGAACTTTGGAATGAAGAAAGCCATGGTTGCCATTGCGACGAAACCGGCGGCGAGAATCCCTCTGATTGGGTTTTTGGTTCCGGCAAGCCAGGCCCCACAAAACAACACAGCAGAAAGACTAAGCATCGAGATGATCTGATTGACCCATCCAGCAACGAAGGCGTTTCGGTTTTCGATCAGCCACACAACGCGGTCAGCATTGGCTGCACTGTATCCCTCCGGGACATCCAAAGGCAGTACAAATGAGACGACCGTTGTTACGATTGCAATGATGGCGGACCAGAACCCGAAGGTTTTTATCTGGGAATCAAGTACCTGGTTCATGATGTTGTTTCACCGTATCGATGTTCAATGTATTCAAGAACGGAACGACGAACTGCTTTGCCGTCCTTCTGCCAGCGTCTGCCCTCGCCAAGAAAAATGGTCGAACCTTCTAGCATGGACATTAGAAGGAGTGCCTCTGCCCTCGGCGCTGATGCCCCCACATTCCGCAAGGCTTGTTGGAGCACTTTCAGATAGGTTGAATAGATATCTTCCACCAGATCTGACACCAAGGGCTCCACCTGCTGCATAGCCCATAGTTGAGGCCACAGCTTGTCACTGACAATGTTTGCGCCAACCTTGTCGTCCATTACGAAAGCGACGATTTCCTCTAGGCTCGGGTGGGCCTTATTCTGTCTGGGGTTCTGCTTAGTGTTTTTTCTGAGTTCAGCGAAAGACTCGTCATAAGAAGCGGAAACAAAGCCAACAATTGCCTTAAGCAATTCATCTGAACTGCGAAAATGATATTGCAGGGAGCCGAGCTTCATACCGACTACGCGAGCCAATGCGCGCATGCTAAGGCTTGCGTAACCTTCATCGGCTATAAGGCCAATGGCCGCTATCAATATTTCGGTTCGACGTTCATTCATGCAGATTTATTCACGCGCTTTTGTTTAAAATGACTGTCACGTGACAGGCAAGGCTATATGTTATAACCTGTCAAACGACAGGTAAAGTAAAATTTGAAAGAAAAGTGAAATAAGAGCATAGATAGAGGAGGGTGGAAAAAATGACTAAGAAAATAACCAGACGCGACCTGCTAAACGGAATGGTAATAGGTGCGGGTGGCAGCGTGTTAAACCTATACGGTGGTAATGTTTGGGCTAGCACATCTAATAACACACTGAGTAACACACCAAATGTCACTCCCGGCTACTACCCTCCAACGCTAACAGGCATGCGTGGCAGTCACGACGGTTCATTTGAGGTCGCCCATGCCTTGTCTTGGCAAGGACAAAAACCAAAGACTTACCAAACTCTTGATGAGCATTATGATCTCGTCGTAGTAGGTGCAGGCATGAGTGGGCTGGCGGCGGCCTGGTACTACCGCAAAAAAGTTGGTCCAGAAGCGCGTATTCTTGTTCTGGATAACCATGACGACTTCGGCGGTCATGCCAAACGTAACGAATTTCACTATAAAGATCGGATGCTGCTCAGCCTCGGGGGTGCGCAAAACTTAGATAGCCCAGGTAACTATGGTGATGTCGCAGGCAGCCTGTTGATCGATATGGGTATTGACGACGAAGCCATTGCACAAATGGGTGCCGATACGCCTGATGACTATACCCTTGGCGGCAAGTTGGGTGCTGATGTTGGATTAACAGTGCCGGACGGTTACAGCCACAGAACTATTGGTGGCCATTGGCTAAAGTTTTTCCACGGTAGAGGTGATTATCAAAGTGCCGTCGCTGAGCTCCCTATATCTGAAAATCAACAAGAGGCACTGGTTGCTTTCTTCGGAGGGGAAAAAGATTTTCTTGATGGGCTGTCTGTGACGGAGAAGTGGGAGTACGTGAATGCTACGAGTTATAACCAGTTTCTGTTTGATCGTGTTGGTCTTTCGAAGACCACCATCCCAATATTGGATGCGCATCTCGTCATATTGAATGGTCCTTCGGGATGGAACCACACCGTGCTCGAAGCGATTCTTTCTGGTTCGCCCGGGCTTCGTGCTATGGGTTGGCTCGCTGATTTTGTCGATTCGATTGGCGCAACATTTATAGATAGCTTAACCGGCGATGTCAGAATGTTTCCAGATGGTAATGCCTCCGTGGCGCGGCTCATCGTGCAGAAACTAATCCCCGCTGTTGCTCCCCACATGAAGGGGCTCGAAGATGTTGCCGTAGCGCAGTTTGATTATTCTGCTTTGGATGTCGCCGGTGAATCGACGCGATTACGCCTGAACAGTACTGCAGTCGGTGTTCGAGAAGTGGGTAATAAAGTGGAGGTGGATTATGTGCAACACGGAAAGCCCCTCAGAGTTACAGCAACCCGATGTGTGCTCGCCTGCAACAACAACGTGATTCCTCACCTATGTCCGGATATGAATGAAGATCAGAAGGAAGGACTCTCGTATGGCGTTCGGGTTCCTTTTGTCTACGCCAATGTGCTCATCGACAATGGTCGAGCCTTCTCGAAACTCGGCGCAACGATAACCCAGTGTCCTTACGATTCGTTTCAATGGGTGGCAGCTGCGCCAACCATGACCACTGGCGGTTATGAGCCACCGCGAAGCCCTGATGATCCAATGGTAATTTTTATGATGGGTTCTCCGTCCCCTGCGGATGGTCGAGAAGGCACGACTCGAGACCTTCTAAAAGTTGGCCGTCATCGCGTCTATGCAACGACCTTCGAGAGCTACGAAAAGGAAATTCGAGAGCAGCTTCAGTCAGTACTGGGTAAGAATGGTTTTGACCACGAACGTGACGTCAAAGCGATCACCGTGAATCGAATTCCTCATGGCTATGCATATTGGTACCAAGGCCTTGATGATCCTGAATGGGCAGAAGGCCAAGCGCCTCATGAAATCGGTCGCAAACAATTCGGCCGTATTTCTATCGCCAACACCGACTCTGAAGTGACGCCGCTAATGAATGCTGCATTTGATGCAGCACACCGAGCTGTTGAGGAGCAGACTCAGTAAATTGACTGAAACTCTTTCTGGCACATAGGACATTCTGCCGGTCATCCAGATGGGGATGCACACAACGAGCGTGAATTGGATTAGCTGCAGGATGCCATTGATCAAGCCAAGCGACGCAAATGAGTCAGTGAGCAGTAACAATGCCCAGCCGGGTATCGACAACTTAACTCCCCAGAGCAACTAAACTGGGGATATGAACATATACAAACGCCACAGGTATCCCAAAGAGATCATTTCCTACGCGGTTTGGTTGTACTACCGGTTCTGTCTCAGCCATAGAGATATCGAAGACATTCTAGCCCAGCGAGGGATCACGGTGAGCTACGAGTAGATTCGCTTGTGGTGCATAAAGTTCGGTCCTAAATACGCCAGAAGGCTTAAGTGTAAGCATCAAGGCTATGGTGATACGTTCTTTATCGACGAAGTGCTCGTTAAGATTGGCGGAAAACTACGCTATCTCTGGCGCGCAGTGGATCAGGATGGTGAAGTTGTAGACGTACTTTTACAGAATAGAAGGGATAGTAAGGCAGCTAAGCGCTTCTTTCGTAGGCTTTTGGAGAGTAGCGGAGAAGAACCTCGGCGTATCGTCACCGACAAGTTAGGTAGTTACCGAGTAGCTCATCGTGATCTGGTGTCTGATGTGGTCCATGATACTACTCAGTACGCTTACACACTTTGCTGCAATTTGCTTCAATTGTGGCGTATTGCTACAATGCATGCAAGATGCAGCAGTAGAGGACAGAGACATGGCAACAACGAGCGTACGATTAGACCGAGACCTTATTGAAAAAGCTACAATTATGGCAAAGGCGCTTAATCGTACGCCCCCAAAACAAATTGAACATTGGGCAAAAATTGGTGAAATGATGGAAGACAATCCAGATTTGCCATATGAGTTTGTAAAACAAGTAATTATTGCTAAAGCGGAAAAAGAAGCAGGAAAACTTGAGGATTATAATTTTGGCTAGCCAAATGAAGGTATTACAAACGCCAAGTTTTAAGAAATCCGTTAAAAAGCTCCACAAGAATCAAAAGACTGATCTTGATAAGGCAGTAAAAGCAACAGTTTCGGGATCTTTTTGGGCATCGGGCCAAAATTGTATCGGTACCCAACGTATTTTTGTTGAACGCAGTATTTTCGATAAATTCTTACCAGCATTTGTCGAACAAACAAAAACACTCAATGTGGGTGATCCTATGAATGAGTCAACCGATGTTGGACCGATGATAACGCCTGAGCAATCCATGCGTATCCAATCTTGGGTGGAGGATGCAATTA
>CAJVZD010000162.1 GCA_913019905.1 uncultured Cellvibrionales bacterium | reverse complement strand
TGATAAGATCCCGTAAACAATGCTTTGCCATTCAACCTTTTGATTTCCGTTGGGTAAACTAAGAACCAATATCCCGACTAATCCCAGTATGACCGCCACCCACCCTAACCAAGATAAGTATGCGCTGAAAAAAATGACACCCAAAATTGCCGTTTGCACCGCCTCGGTTTTCGAAAAGCTTGTCCCTACTGTAAAATTACGAAAGCTAAGTACTTTGACGAGCCAGACAGTGGCCAATATTTGCGCGATACTTGCCAAGCTCGCGTAAATAAAAAACGGACCATTTTCAATGCTATGTAAAACCTTTTCGAAAGGGGCAGCCTCAACAACCAACACTAAATAGACACACGCAAAGGGCAAGCCGAACAAATACCGGACCAATGTTGTTGCCATAGGGCTTATGTGTACCGCAAGTTTTTTTTGTCCCGCTGTGCGAACAGCTTGCATCGCAGCAGCCAAAAATGTATACAAAACCCAGCTTTCCATCGGTGCACCCCAATAATTTTTCAATAGTCTGCGGGACATAGATATATAAATAAAATGAATTATTATTATTTAATCGATCACTTTTTGGAATGCGAGAACGGAAATTACTACTTGGACAATACTCTTGCAGGAAAAGATCAAAACGGAGAGACAAAAGGTTTCATGCAGCTGTTACCGCGAGAATAGATCGAACGGATTGCTTGAGACGAATTGCTGGAAGTGTATTAGACGTGAAATATCTTGTTATTCAAACTCGATAAATGGGTGGCAATCAAAAATTAGAGTATTAGAAATTGGCTACTAGGAAATTGGCTACTAGTTAGTGCCCATCCAGAAATGGGTGTTTTCAACGATGTCATTGCGAGCGAAGCGCGGCAATCTACCGCAGCCCGCGCCAATGCTGGATGAGATTGCCGCGCTAACGCTCGCAATGACTGAGCTTGTTAGTTTATGGATAGGCACTAGTTAGTATTCGTCCAGAAACTAATAAACACAGACATTGCTAGCGTTACGGTTCGCTCACAATGACAGTTTGGAAAAATGCTTATTTCTGGACGGTCACTCATTAACCGTCAGCAGTGATTGTCGCGATCAATTCTCCTTGCACCTGCACTGCTTTGTCGTTCGCCACCTGGCAAGTACCCGCTGCATCGTGGCCCCCACCCTCATAAGATAGACACAAACTACCAACATTTGTCTTAGAGTTTCGGTCAAAAATTGATTTCCCAATGGCAAAAACCGTATTTTGTTGCCTCAGTCCCCACAGTACGTGAATCGAAATATTACACTGGGGAAATAGTGCGTAAATGAGAAAGCGATTGCCGGCAAAAATTGTTTCTTCATTACGCAAATCAAGAACGATAAGATTTTTGTGTACGGTAGCACAGCGCATGATTTGATCTTTAAATTTCTCCGCGTGTTCGGTATACATCTCAACTCGCTCTTTAACATCAGGTAGAGCCAGTATTTCTGTTATCGAATGATTGCGACAATAGTCAATCAATTCCATCATCAAGGCGTAGTTTGAAACTCGAAACTCTCTAAACCGACCCAGCCCTGTGCGACTGTCCATTAAGTAATTCAACAACTCCCAGCCGTCAGGATTCAACACCTCGTCCATAGAAAACTGAGCAGAATCCGCTTTGTCTACGGCCTCCATGATGTCATCTGTTACAGTAGGCATGGCGTCTTTGCCGCCATAATAATCGTAAACCACGCGCGCTGCCGAAGGGGCTTTAGGGTCGATAATATGATTGTCCGGCGACTTCTCACCACTCCGAATGGTTTCGCTTGCATGGTGATCAAATGATAAATAGCAACCTGGGACATAGGGCAAATTTGTTGTGATATCTCGATCAGTGATGTCTACCACTCCGTCTTGCATATCTTTGGGGTGCACAAACTTGATATCGTCTATCATATCGAGTTCTTTTAATAATACAGCACACACCAATCCATCAAAATCACTGCGCGTTACTAGCCGATATTTTGTTTTAGACACTTTTTTCCACCATCCAATTTAAATAAAAAATATGTTCACGTCATATTCTTGCTGTCGCAAAGAATGTTGAAGAGATTACTGGCCGTTCGATTCGTGGTCACCAATAAAATTTTTCCTAAAGTGACTTATAAGCCCATCTATTCATAGTTGGAGAATGATTAGCCCGCATCACCTCACTTGTAGTGCGTTACAACTAGTATAGACGCTTGATTAGTAATTTTTCTCTTTTATTTTCAGCTTATTGGCTGACACTTTCATAGGCATGTTTTTCCCTGGAAAAAGAGATTATATTAAACATCGTGTTTTACACGATACTCCTCTTACTAAAACACCGATGCACAGAATAGGCAGTTGAATAAACACAGATTTTTGATTCCGAAAAGTGCCTATTTATTACTCTAGATATAGCGACTATTTTTGATCGATTCCGCATTCCAACAACCATTTGATCGACATTTATTTCGAAGACTGCTTCCAATGGAAATCGATTAAGTCAGCATTGAATTGAGGTTGTCACGCTATCTAAATCCATCTACAGAACGAGAATTCAGTTCACTTCAGAATATGTATTTCAAGCGGTTCGTTACTTACAACTGACCATGTACAGCACGGCAGAAGATATCAGCATATGAGCGAGCATCGAAAAGCACCGGATTTCCACTTGCAGAAGGATCGAGTACTGCCATTTCGCCAATTCGTTGGGCGTCGCTGTCGTCAACGTTAATTTGCGTGAGACAATGGGGGATGTCCAATCGCTCTCGCAAAGCTAATACCCAATTGATGAAACTGTCGAAACCGGGATTAGACAACTCCAGATAGCGAGCCAGGCGTTCGATCCGTTCTTCTATCACAACCCGATTAGCCGTCAAAACGTAGGGCATCAATATCGCATTTAACAGCCCATGGTGGATGTTGTACAACGCACCAAGCGGATGTGCGAGGGCATGCATTGCTCCAAGCCCTTTTTGAAAAGCTGTTGCTCCCATGCTGGAAGCCACTAACATTTGCGTCCGTGCTTCTAGATCATGACCATCCGTTACTGCACGCTCAAGATAGCTTTTAACCAACCGCACTCCCTCGACGGCAATACCCTCTGCCATCGGATGATAGAAAGGTGAACAATAAGCTTCCAGATTATGCGACAGCGCATCCATTCCTGTGGCGGCTGTTATATTAGGAGGCAGGCCTACCGTCAATTTCGGATCGAGAATGACCACAGCAGGCTGCATCTTGGGATGAAATATAATTTTTTTGACCTGTATTAACTCATCAATAATCACTGAAGCACGACCCACTTCCGACCCAGTACCTGCAGTCGTCGGAATGGCAATAATTGGCGCGACACCATCCTCCTTCACCCGTTTCCAATTATCTCCACTATCTTCGAAATCCCACAGCGAACGCTCCTGCTCCGCCATCAAAGCGACTGCCTTGCCTACATCCAGAGCCGAACCACCACCGATAGCAATAACGCCATCATGGCCTCCAGCTTGGTAAGCATCCACACCATCTTCGACGTTTTTTCCGGTAGGGTTACTTTGTATTTCGCTAAAAACTGACACGGGTAAACCGGATTTCTGGCACAAATGTAATATTTCGGTAATCAATGGCAGCAACGCCAGCCCCCGATCAGTCACCAGTAACGGCTGCTTCAATTTTAACTGTCGACAAATATCGGGTAATTCTTTCACCCGACCTGCCCCGACGATCATACTGCTGGGATAGTTCCAGTTTGCCTGTAAATCCGTGCTCGTCGCCATAGAAAATGAACTCCTGAAAATCTCAAACCCAACACTAAGGTATTCGAGCGGCTTTTACGTTAACTAAAAATGATAAGGATTGCTGCAGCTGAATCGTTCCTGCCAACGCGAGACTTATATAATTTCAAAATAGCGTTGCAATTCCCAGTCGGTAATATGTTTATTAAACTCACGGCCCTCCCATTCACGGGTAGCGGCATAATGTTCAACAAATTCATTTCCGAATAACTCCCTAGCTACTACCGAACCGTATAATGCCGACGCTGCATCGATGATGTTCCGCGGCAACATTTGGTTTGCAGGGTGACGCTGCTCATAAGCATTTCCGACCACCATCGGATCGGGTTCTAATTCATGCTCAATACCGTACAGACCCGCGCCCAGACAGGCGGCGAGCGCTATATAAGGGTTGGCGTCGGCAGAGCCTAGTCGAAACTCTATACGTTGCGATTTGTCGGTACCAGGAATAACTCTCAATGCCGTAGTGCGATTCTCGCAGCCCCAAGTCGCGTCAGTCGGCGCCCAAAAACCGGGTACAAGGCGAGAATACGCGTTCACTGTTTGAGCCATCATTACCAATAACTCCGGCATTAACTTTTGTTGGCCTGCGAGGAAATGCCGCTGTAACTTACTCATATTCATCGCTTGCTGCGGATCGTGAAATGCCGAGCTAGCATCGTTTTTGTGTCGCAATGACATATGAATATGCCCAGACTGTCCTGGATAGTCATTTGACCACTTGGACATAAATGTTGCCATCAGGCCCTGTCGCTGTGCCCAGACTTTAGTAAATGTTTTGAAAAGCGCTGCCTTATCAGCGGCTTCCTGCGCACCATCTACGCCAATTGCCGCTTCTAATACCCCTGGGCCGGTTTCGGTATGTAGCGACTCGATAGGGAAATCCATTTTCTCACTTAACGTCAACAGCTCCTTATATAAATCAGCGTGAACCGAACTACGGAGCATCGAGTAGCCAAAGTTTCCTGGCGTGAAGGGTTCCAAGTTTCGATAGTTTTTGTTACGTGCGGAAAGCGGTGTCTCGTTGAAAATAAAAAACTCATATTCAAACGCCGAAAATACCTGCAAGCCCATTCGGCCCGCTTTA
>CAJVZD010000161.1 GCA_913019905.1 uncultured Cellvibrionales bacterium | reverse complement strand
CGTGGCAGACCTACCCCCCCGGAATTGGAGCCATTTAAAGAATTAGCAGCATATTTGCGCAAAGGCCAGCTCCCAGGAACGGGCGCACCTTCCCAAGCGACTAAGGCTCATCCTTCCCGATATGCAGTTCAATTAGCCAAGTTGGCTCCTCAACTTGCGGCACTGGATAACATCTGCCGGGATTCACTGTTTAAAGATAACTGTCAAAAGAGCTGCAGTCTGCAAGCAGATACGAAGCTGCTGGCTCAGTTCACAAAGGAAAACTCTTTGGCGAGTCTAGACAAACTCAACAAAGTCAGTGGGTGGGTCAACCAGCTTCATCGTCAATCGATAAAGGTCACAAAAAAAGCGAGCGAATGCGCTCGCCATTTCGGTCGCAACCCCGTAAGCCAGTTAGTTACGATACAAACAATCAGCAAAGACATATTAGGGAAAACTCAGCAAGTTTTTCAGCGCCAACAGCAAGCAGAAAAACTGGCTAGAGAACAGGAAAAAAGACGAATTGAAGAAAAGCAACGTGCAGAACGGCTGGCACGACAGCAAGCTTACGATAAAGACTTGGCTCAGTTACGTAGCTGTCGTAAGGACAGCCCATTTAGGCGTAGCAATGGCTGCAGCTATCTAACTGCTGTTTACGACGGCGACTTTAAACGCGCTACTCAAATCGAATACCAATCAACCTTACCATACCGTGCCGGGTGGATGGGCGACTCCTATAAAGAAATGGGGAAAATGTTCGGGAGTCTTTATGGCGGTGAAGACAAATTCAACCAAGATTTTGAAAACATGTGGAAGGCTTATAGTTTCATTGGTCGTTTGTTAGGTACGTATGCCACTTACTATCAACACTATTATCCTCAATGCATGGGTGAGAACCCGGCAGTTGTAACGCTTACCACCGATCGTCAACGAGAATACCGCAATGGTTTTGGTACATTAGTTCGCACAGAGCGGTTACCTAGTAAAATCGATGTAATTACGATTCCACGACGCCTATACCCTTATGTGAATTTTTCAGATATAAATAAAGATGGACAAGCGCAACTGCAATTGGTGGATATGTTAGCAGGCGAAGTGAACAAGTTTCCAAGGATTAAATTATTCGACGTTACTATGGGCTTAAGCAATACTATGAAAAAATTGGCGTGTGACAGCGTTGAATTACAGACTTTAGAAAAACAAATGTTGAGCTACCAACGTCATAGAAAAACCCTGTAATATCTCTGTAAACTACTCGATAGGCGATCTCTGCCCTACCGTGAGGTGCTTATTATTCCTCTCGGTAGACTACACATCTCTACAAAGACAATATCTGAAGGTGCCTCAACCGAACGGGCGCTGTTTATTTTTGGGGATATAGATGCGTTCTTCGTAAAACCGGGGTTTGAAGGGAAAAGAAAAGCCTCAAAATGCAACTGACTACATTGGCGTTGTGGAAAAGCAGAACAAACACCCTAAGCTTAGCCACTTTACGTTAAGTAATCGACGCCCAGCAATCAATTATCGCGTTTGAGGCGGCTGACATGAGGCTGATCTTTGAGGTGATTAATGGTCAAAAGCGCGCTATAGGAACAGCGTAATGCTTGCTCACTGTACACTTGTAAACAGACATAAAAAGGCCCTGAAATTATCGAAGCTTAATTGTTACCACCGAATCCAGTCATTTCTATTTATCATTGTTTTCCCACAGATCATCCAATTTTCTCCTGTCGCAACTCGACGGACGATAATGTGACAAGGCCAATTTGATTAGATATCGGTTCGGAAGGATTTTAAAAAGTCGTTAGAAATGACGTATACAGCTCGGACGAATCTTTTATTCATGTCTGTCCAAAATTTCATTGCGCCAATTTCCCATGCGAATGGCGCTTACTGAAGATCAATTGGACATTAACACAAACATAACCGCTCGTTTAGCAGCCCTTTTTGAGAGCGACACAATCATGCAGTGTCCCGCTACAGGTGGCGAAAAGCACCTTTTCCGCTGAGCCGCTTCCCGGGACAGTGTTTTATAAGAGCTCACAGATATAGATGGGTATATCCCGGTTTGTGCGAGCGCGGTAGTCAGCATATGGGGCGTAGTGGCTGTCGCAAATGGGCCACAATTCCGGTTTTTCATTGGTATCAGCCAAGCGAGCCCGCAATGCCATTTTTTTACCCCGGTGCCGCACTTCAATATCTGCGTTTTTGGCAATGTTGTAGTACCAAACCGGGTTCCTGGGAGCTCCTCCCAGAGACGCTACCAGTAGCACGCCGTCGTTATAAGGCACATACATTAGTGGCGTTGTAATCGTTCGCCCTGACTTTGCACCGGTCATCGTCACGAAACACACTTCGTCGCCGGCCACAGTGTTGAACATTTTCCCCAACGAAATACGGTTGAGAAAGATGTGAGTGCGAGACATAGTTTTCATGATCCACTTCGGTGGCATAAACTGGGCTTTTCCGGTGGAGGTTTGATTAGTCATAGTGTTTCTCTGCAAGTTAGAAGCGTCTAAATCTATTATGCGGGACTTTAGGGATTATACAATCTTGTGTTGCCCATGGCAGCGAGCCACTACCCATCTGAGTCCTTGGGAATCTACCGCAGGTTATTCGAGTATCGGAGGGACTAACCTCCTATTCATGGATACTCCAACCAGAGCGTTCGTAATAGGGCCCCCCTTAACGTGGTGAGTGAGGTCTCCCGCTTGTTTAAGACCACGCTCGTGGTTCTTTCGAAGCAATCATCTGCTACTGAGAAAGTCTTATTACATTCCTTAACGTCTCTTGCTGATCAACTTTTAGGCCTAAGGAAAACCACAACCGTAGCTTGGTATACCTTTATAGACACACATAATAATGCCCCGGATCTATCGAAGCATATAGATCATTTTGTGGCAATGTGAGGCATTAAGAAAATTGTCTCTGTAGGAAATCGAATTACTGATCAAAAAACTGAATTCGTTGACTTTTAATTTCGGCCACAAAAATACGACCATTCTCCCCAATTGCAATGTCATGAGGTAAATCCATTTTTCCCAGACTCTGCCCAAAACCATTATAACGATCGACAATTTCTCCGTCTAAAGTCAGCTTTATAATTTGACTTCGGGGTTTACCGCGTGAAAACTCATAGAAATCCCCGGCATCCACGACATAGAGAAAATTATCATGGCCGACATCTAAGCCATAGGGTCTTCCTAATTCCGGAAAGTCCCACGATGCTTTCCAGTCTCCATCCTGGTTGAAAACTTGAATTCTAGCGTTCTTTCGATCGGCAACATAAATGTCTCCTTTTTGATCTTTTGCCAGACCGTGAGGCAAATAAAATTCTCCGTCATTTTTCCCCAACTTTGATATTTCCCATTGGAAAACACCATTACTGTCGAACTTTACAATGCGATTATTTCTGTAACCGTCAGAAACAATAAAAGCCCCATCAGGATATACTTCTACATCTGTAGGTCTTGCGAAACTATATTTATCTGATGAACACGGGAAGTTCTTCAATAGATTTCGAATTCTTAAACAAGCTTCCAAATAGAATTTATAGTCGTTACCAAATGTCTTTAGCAATTTCCCTTTTAGGTCAAACTGAAAAACCTTGTTTCGCATGATATCAGTGACCCAGACACGGTCCTGATCATCAATAGTAATACCGTGCGGAGATTTAAAGATGTTTGCTCCCCATGTATGAATGAGTTTATACGTTATGGGGGAATATACAGCAACTACGTTACTATCAATTATTTCATTATTATTAAAACTATAACCTGCTCTATGAAGGAAGACTATATTGCCTTCACTATCTATGTCAACGCCACTTCCATCACCAACAATTCCCTTAGATTTAGCGGGTAAAAAGCCCTTGGCTGTAATTCCACTTTCTTTTTCTAGCGGAGGTACTTCAGGTACGGTAATCGCTATTGTTTGCCAAGAAAAGATGGCTAATGCTACGGCGAGCACACTTGATGCGATAATGACTTTATTGATAGTGGTTCTATTTATCATGGCTCAACTTATCACGGGCCTGCTCAATTATATTCTTTATCCGATTATTCAATATCAGTGACTAAGAGCACAAATGAACGTCCTTCTTTGGTCCGACTATCGTCCTTTGACTATTTCACTAAATCTTGAAAACACAATATAGGTCAATTAGTTAACAATTTGTAGACCTAAATTGGTGTGGGATTATAGCGAGCCATACATGTGTAGGATAGGATGGTAGATTTCGGTACGACATAACAGTGCAAATGTTAATGTTAATGTCAATAACCGTCTCAAATGGGTCGAGATTGATTGCTATACCAAGCAATAATAGGTCGGAAGCTTAAAGGATGGTGTTGACAAGTAAACTCATTGCAAATGCTAGACTCGACCAATGAATACTTATAAAAGACACCGCTTCCCGCCTAACATCATTTCCTACGCAGTCTAGCTCTATTTCAGATTCAGTCTCAGCCATCGCCGTATGCGGAACACTCATTGAAGATCTCCTAGCAGAGCAAGGTATAACCGTTAGCGGCGAAGCAATCCGTCTCTGGTGTAATAAGTTTGGAGCAATTTATTCCCGCCGGCTGAAGCGAAAACACCGAGGCTATGGTGACACGTTTTACATCGATGAAGTTTTTATCAAGATCAACGGCAAGCAGCACTATCTGTGGAGAGCTGTCTGCGCGACTCGGTCGACCCAGATGGTGAGGTCGTTGATGTGTACCTGCAGGCTAAGCGTGATGGCACTGCAGCAAAGCGTTTTTTCAAGCGACTATTGCGATCGCACTGCGGTGAACCGAGGAAGATCGTTACAGATAAGCTGCGCAGTTATGATGTTGCGCACCGGGAACTGATTCCTGACACAATCCACAGTACTGAGCAGTATGAGAATAACCGAGCTGAGCAATCG
>CAJVZD010000160.1 GCA_913019905.1 uncultured Cellvibrionales bacterium | reverse complement strand
TGCGCAAATGGATACCAAACTGACCAACAGACTAAAACACTGTGAAACCCTATCGCATGACAGTTATGAGAAACTCTGGGCAGCCATATTTCAATCTGACAAAGAGTTAGTCATAGGACAACAAGAATATGGACGGCAACACAAACAACGGTTTTGGGAACTGTGTAACGCTCTCGGCGAACTCATTAAGGGTAATCCAAAACCGAAAGTGCTGGAGTTTGGCGTTTCTGAGTTCTCAGCCATTTACCGGCAACTGTTTCCTAATATCAGCCTCGACTGTGCCGATAGACCCTCAGCAGAGGACTATATAGGTTTTAATAAAAAAACGAGTTTAACTGTCAGCGGCGGCGAACAGTTTATTGCCGTCGACCTTAACAAACCTTGCGTGTTGCTACACAACGATTATCACTACTTACACGGGAATTATGACATCGTCATATTCACTGAGGTACTGGAACACTTAACCGCAAACCCGGTCGATATTCTGAAGCAGCTCATCGCATTACTGGCGCCACAAGGTTCTCTCTACCTGACAACACCCAATTTTTTTCGTCTGGAGAATCGCGAACAATTTCACTTACAGGAAAATCCGCAAGAAATATATCCTTCGGGAGAAAATAATTGGGACGCACACCACCACCATAGAGAATATGGCCTAAAAGAGATGTTACGTTTTACCGAACAAGCGGGAGGACGCACAAAAGCCTTTTATTTTTCAGATTGTTGGGATAACAGTACAGTAAACAACGATTCGGAGAAGGCTAATATGGTGTTCGTTATCCAATCCGATAAATCGACAGAAAACGCCTCATAAAACAAATACTAACAACGTAAATAGCATAAACGGCATGACATAAGGACAAATGTTGCTAACTGATACAAACCGATACACAAAAACAAGGTAAAAGCCAGTAGAATCCATATTCAGAAGAAATTTCGTGTCCCAAATCGGCTATAAATAAGTCAACGTGCTTTTTTAATAGTCGCTCGGAATAAACTCGATCTAAACGAAATCATTTAAGAACTGACCACTGCATAATCGCAGTATAGTTGTGGAAACAGGATTTATACTTGAAAAACGACATTGGCTTTTCCACCCCTACCGGTGAAATCTTCGACTCTCTACTTTCTGGAGTGCAGTGGTTCTCAGATGGCTCGCCACTCGAACTAACCTATAGTTTTCCCGATCAAAATTCAGAGTTTGTTGTCGACTTATCCTTTGGTTACGAAACTACGGGCGGAAATTTCGACGAGCCTTTTCGTTCCGGATTTAGCGAGCTTAGTGAACATTATCAAGAACTTACACTCAATGTTTTTGCAAACATTGAGTCTATTATTAATGTTACCTTTACCGAGGTCGACGACTCCGTTGATTCAGACATACGCATATCAGTCACAGACATTAACGATTTTAATACAGCCGCATATTCTTACCTACCGTTAGCAAAAGTCCCCTATTCAGATGCGGATGTTGGCCAACCACAAGAGGCCATGTTTCTTTCAGGAGACATATGGCTTAGCAGTCAATGGCTATCTACAGTAGACGCGGACTCTTCTTTTATCTATGTCATCAACCATGAGATTGGCCATGCGATTGGGCTTGATCACAGTTTCGAAAATGGCTTGGCTACCACCCCGTTTGCAGAAAACAATATTCTCACGGATACCGCTCTCGATTATGGCCGGTATACAGCCATGAGCTATGGTCGATGGCCAGAGACCATCAACGAAAGCGATATTTCCTACGAGACGTCCGCGCAAACGATGATGCCGCTGGATGTTGACGCATTACAATCAATGTACGGGGCCAGTCAAAATAGCAATGACGATGTGTACTTCTTGCTCGGTCCATCTATGCGTGATTACACAGGCCAACTGGCTTCTTATGCAACCGAGAAGGACGCTATTTATCACGAAATCGTTAACGGTTATACAACGATTGTCGACAATGGCGGTTACAACGAGCTGTGGTTGCAAATTGATAATAACCTTGTCATCGATTTACAATCGGGAACATGGTCTGATACCTATGGTGGCTATCAACTAACAGACGGCAACCAACGCGACCCCAATCTCTTTATACACGAATCAACAATCATTCACGAAATCCATACGGGCGATGGAAACGACGTCATAACCGGGAACAATAGCGACAATATCATTCAAACTTATAGCGGCAATGACGAAATATCAGCAGGTTTCGGGGACGACACTGTTTACGCCGGTCGCGGCAACGATGTCATATCTTTGGGATTCGGTAACGATACCTACATTGGCCACAGTGGTGATGATCTTCTCATCGGTGGCGGCGGATTCGACACGGCTGACTTTCAAGACGTTTCACTGGCAGCGTACCGATTCTCTTTTCAAAACAATGGTGATGTCAATGCCATTAATCTCTTTACATCAGAAACACTGTCCTTAAAACTAGTTGAAAATCTTCGCTTCGCTGGCGAAGATTTCAAAACGCTAGAACTCTACGATGCTTTGATCGATATGAGTCAAACGCTCATCAAAGACGTAGATGTCACCCCTTATCTATCCCGCATTGAAAATGTTAATGAAGACACGGACATTTCAGCGTTGGAGGCACAACTCTACCGCACCTATATGGGCGGCGTAGGCAGAGCACCTGATCGGGGAGGATTTAATTGGTGGATGGAACAATTACAAACTGGAGAATTAGACCTCGATGAAACCGCGAACCGGTTTCTCGATTCTCCAGAATTTGCGTCAATTGCAGATATCGACAAGAACGGTGATATATCTAATACCGAAATGTTGGATCATATGTATCAAAAGGTCTTTGGTCGAGAACCCGATATTGAAGGGTATAACTGGTGGCTTGACCAGCTGGACAGCGGAGATTTGCTTCAAGAGGAAGCATTTAACGACATGACACAATCAGACGAATTTGTAATGTTAACGGCCAATACAGTGAGTGAATGGTTATTTACTTAAATATCCAATAAATCTCCAATAAACAGACCCGATTATTGCCGATACAGGGTCTGTTAACATTCAGCATTTTATGGAGGCGTTAGACGTCGGCATGAAATAAATAGTTCCAGGGTCACCTATTAAAAAGAGCCAAAAACTTTACGTTTCTTTTTGACTTTTGATTCCGCTTCTTCCTTCAACGCCAAAATGACAGTATTGTCAGGGTCATATCCCAGCCCTTCTTCACTCAGGCTTATTGCTTGTTTATATTCTTTTTCCTTCACTGCGTCAGACACGTTTTTTTGATAGGCTTTTACTAAATTTTGCAAAATTTTAAGATTCCTGCGATCTTTCGGTGCTTGTTGCTGTACTTGGACATAGAGTTTACCGGCTTCCGTCAAGTCACCATCTCGGATATGTTTGTTTGCAGAATCAATCCACGAGGTGATCAATTCTCTCTGTCTCTTTTCTTCTATTAGCTCGGCGTTTTTTAGATCTAGACTTCGATTGAGTGATGAAAGAGCAGAGTTGCTCCCCCCAACCGCTAAAAATCTTTCCATACTCTTTTTGGCGCGTTCTAAATCGCCTTTATCTATCTGACTTCTGGCGCTCGTAACGTAGGCCGACTGAATACTCTTAATTCCGCTTTGCGCCTTCCTGTTATTTTTATCTACTGCGAGCACCGCATTAAATTTTTCATAAGCATTTTTCCCTGCAGGCGTCGTATATCGTCTTTCATCGAAATCTTTTTGAGCGCTAAGCAACAGGTTTTTAATCTTCTCTTCCCGCATTCGAGACTCGGTCAACCATACTTTTTTCTGTGTTTGCGTCTCGCTCAACAACTGTAATAGTACCGGTTCATCACCCACCGCTGTTCGTGCTCTTTTAATATAGGCTTCCGTTTTGTCAAATGCGTTCCGCGCCAAAGAGTTTTTTGTTTCATTGACTATTTTTTCAAGCGCATCGGCGTAACCTTGCAAGGTTTTATTCCCGCCTTGCCCATCGTCCCTCAGAAGGCGATAGGCTTTTCCAGCGTCGATATACTTTCTATCTGACATGAGGCGTCCCGCAACACCTAAAGCTTTTACTGTTGCGACCCGTGCAGCCCACGCTTTCTCCAGCGCTGGTATCGCGTTCTTGCGAAGAACGAGTGCTTCGTGTGCCGGATCAATTTTACCTGCATCGCTCAACAGTAACTTAGCTTGCTCAAACTCTCCTCTATCAGTATGTCCCGTGACGTGATCCAGATAAACATCGATAACGCCAGACCTTAGCCTCACCACTTCCCTATTGTTAGGATCCAGATCAGTAATATCATTGAGTCGTTGCTGCGCAACCTTGAGCTTGGATGTATCCCTCTTACCCGCAAGCAGTGCAGTATCGGCTTGCTTCACTAAGCTAAGGATTTTTTCCCGTGCAAGCTTTTCGGCCCAGGCCTTTTCAAGTGCTGGTATCGACTGCTGGCGAAGTGCTAACTTGTTGCTTTTCTGATCAACGCTACCTGCATCAGCCAAAACTAATTTTGCCTGCTGAAACTCACCAAGGTCGGTATGCCTCTTGACGTGCTCTAAGTAAACATCAACCACAGCCGACTTAACACTAGCTACTTTTTTATAACCCGGATTCAAGTCAGTAATATCGCTAATTAAGCGCTCAGCAATCTTTAGCTTCGATATATCCTTCTTACCGGCTACCACAGCCGCGTCTGCTTGCTTCATCAAGGTATTGATCTGAGCCTGCATTGCGTCCTGGGCTTCCTGCTTACGCCTGGCCTCATTTAACGCTATCTGCTGTTTTTCGATCGGTTTGTAATCGGGTGATACGCGAGAGGCTTGCGCCAAAAGCTTTTCTGCAATTGCCCAATCCTCCTGTCGAATTGCAACGCCGGCCTTTTCAGTTAATTTCTCAGCAATTTGCTGAAGACCCGCAAGTGCCCGGCTATTCCTAGCAT
>CAJVZD010000159.1 GCA_913019905.1 uncultured Cellvibrionales bacterium | reverse complement strand
ATATTATTTAACAGGGAATTTAGTTGCTGACTCTCTACTGAAGAAGGAAAAGTCATATCCAGTATTAAACTGCCATATGAAGAAATAGCAGTACCGCCATTAGAGTTTTGACGAAGCTGCCCTTCTGCTCCCAGTACCTCCAGTTGAGCCTTTACCATTTGCCAGGCAAAAGGTATGACCTCAATCGGAATAGCAAACTTCTCTCCTATCCTTGAGACCATTTTGCTGCTATCAACTAACACTATAAACTCTTGGCTAGACCGTGCTAATAGCTTTTCCTTTACCAGGTCTGCCCCCTGCCCCTTCAATAGGGTATTGTCAGGCGTTACTTCATCTGCTCCATCTACATATAAATCTAATTGAGCTATATGCTCAATGGCTACTAACGGTAAACCTAAAGACTGAGCTTTGAGCATACTACTAACAGAACTTGAAACCAGCTGTATTTTCAAACTTTCTTGTTTTACCCGATTAGCAAGCTCATCTATAAAATAGTTAGCGGTTGATCCTGTACCAAGACCTACAAGCATTCCGCTTTGAAGCTGTTGTGCCGCGTAATGAGCTACTCGTTGTTTATCATTCATTTTAGAGTCCTGATGGTTAATTAATACTAGGTCATCTTACGTCTGGAATTTTAATGTTCTTTGCTTGCTTGTTAAGCTCTATGCTGATGGATGCCTACAGGAATGTAGGTAAGTAGAACGGTTTCCGAGAGCATTTGGGAGAAGGAGAAAAAGAACCTTAAAGAAGAGAATTGTTAAATTCCTCCTCTCCCCTCCCTCTCTATCAGGGCCTAGCTATCTACACAAGCCATACACAGGTGTTAAGTCACTGCTATTATGTTGAGGGATAAAAATTTAAGTGGTTCTATTGTAGGTTGGGTTAGATTTTTTTGTGGAACAAAAAAACGTAACCCGACAAAAGCATCGCATTACCGCCAAATGTCGGGTTACGTTATCTCGCTACGCTCAATAAGCTAACCCGACCTACAGATAATACTTTGATTTTTAATTAAATACTCCTTAACTTAATGGCGGAGACTGATGGGTAATCAGGTATACTTTTGGGGAACTTGCAGCCCAAAAAAATCACTCAAAACTTACTTTGCAAGTAGCTCTTTCAAACATTCATCAACTTGATTGAGATAGTTTAAATCCGTACCAAATAAAGCAAAGTGACCATCAGTCGTTTCAATCATTCGATATTCACTGTCTGGGATACAACGAGACTCAGCTTCACAGTCACTTGGGGGAAACATCAAGTCGCCTTCAATTGCTATGACACAGGTTTTTGCTTTAATCTGAGCTAATACTTCAGCAAGGTCTCCCTCTCGCCCATAACTGACATCACCCTGCTGCCATTTCCTCGCCATAGATAATAGATTATTAGGATCCATAAGGCCAAAATAACCTATCATAAAACCCGTGATAAAATCGTCCATTGAAGAAAACCCTAGTGCCAGCCAGCGCTCTTGTTTAAAGAACGCATGACTCCACCCCATCAAAGCAAATAACCGGGCAAGACGACTAAGCCCAACATGTACATCGGTTGAAACGGAATACCAGCCATTATCCCAAGCAGAGTCAGAGCTAATACTATCCATCATTGCCTGGGTAAAAAGAAAATTATGTGGCGTTACTTTAGCTGTACCAGCTATCGGTGCTGCGCGTTTAACCATATCTGGATAACGTATTGCCCATTCATACGTTTGCTGCGCCCCCATTGAGCCACCAACAACTAAAGCAAGCTGGTCGATTGAGAATTCTTCGGTCAGCAATGTATATTGTGCCCTGACATCATCACTAATTTGAATATCGGGAAAATTATTCTTGTTTTGTGGAAAAGATGCCTCATGGGGCGAACTTGATAACCCATTCCCTATTTGGTTAATAATGATGATGAAGTATTTTTCTGGATCTAGAGCACGACCTTTTCCAATATAAACTTGCTGTAAAATTTGATGCGTTCCAGAATACCAGGTTGGCACTAGAATAACATTGTCCTTAGCGGCATTGAGCTTACCCATGGTTGTATAGGCCAATTTACAACTGCGTATTGTGCCCCCTTTTTCCAGGACAAAATCTCCCAAATCATAAATTTGATAAGCCCCATGTATATCTTCAGTGTAATAGTTACTGCTATTCATTACTATAACTCCTGCTTAACAAGCTGTTATTTGATTATTACAAAAGTTCCTCTTTACAGCAAAAGTAATCCCGCCCCCCAAAAACAAAGTAAAACACCTGCTACTCTACTAATACCATCCCTACCCTCGGGTAAGCTTTTTTCTAACAGCATAAACAAGGTGATTAAAACCATGGCTGTTAAGTTCATGACGCCAACTGCAAACATAATCATCATTTGCGCCCAGCAACATCCCAGACAGGTATTGCCATAGACAATTCCCATGCTAAATGCACCTAACTTGCCATTTTTCCAGGAATTCAACAAAAAACTAATGGGTAATCGACAGTGTCTTAAGCAAGCATTTTTTAAAGCGGTGAACTGATAACCCCCTGCGATAATAAAGATAGCAGCGGCTAATTGTGTATTACTATTATCCATCATGACTGAAAGCCAATTTAATCCATGCAATTGCCACTGCAACAAAGTTAGCAGAATACTGAATGTAAACCAGACTAACAGATAAGCAAAACTAAAAAGGTAACTATAGGGCGTGTCACGACCATAACGCTGTTGACAGACTTTAGTATAGGCCTTAATCATCGATAGTGCTGAGGGTAGCATCATAGCTGCCATCATAACGGCCCACATAATATAGACGAGCATAAAATCACTGATTTGCCATTGCTCTGCCGAACTGGGTGGCATCCACATTTCCGACATCGGCAAGCTGCTCATTTGCCAATGCTGATAAATCATAAAGCCCCATGCAGAGAGGGTGATGATAATAAGCAGGATAAGAATTTTTGGCACAGCGGTATTTAAGGTTGGTAAGTAAAAGCAGAGTAATAGCCGTTACGATCACTGAACTGCCAGTCTTTATCAAAATCCTGATACTGGTACTGTTTAGATTTTGCAACTGTCGATGGATGACTGCTTACAACACATAAAGGGGGATTGCTAATACTTGATTCGGCTCCCGTAATCCCCTGAATACTTTCTATTTCTGCCTGAGCAATACCAGGAATTGACATAAAACGTTTGTTGCCGTCTACCTTATATTCAATTTTAACCTTTTGGATACCTAACACTTCGCTAACAAAACTCATCAAAATGGCTAAATGCCCCCCTTGTTGGCCACTATAAATTTGAGTAATGGCATCAGTCTGAGCGTCATCAGCACATTCATCTATATATAAAGCAGCCTGCCAGTTACCGTCCTTCATATCGCCTGGCGCATAACAGGCCAGCGCCACATTAAGATTATCCAGCGTTTGTTTTGCCAAAGTTTATCAATCTGGCTCTCGCTCAGTGCCGTAGTGCTGGAAGCGGCGACGTATTTCATGTTGATCAACTCCTCGCCATTAATCTGAAAACCGCGCGAGCTCTTCATTTCCGCGTAACTGTAGTCATCCCGCGTTTCACAGGTCACGTTCACACCATTGGTATCAGATATGACATATTCCCTTTCGTTATCGCTCTTGTAAGCGTCCTCATCTTTAACCAGGTAGATGTCATCACAATAGGCCGCGTGGTAACCCGTTGAACCTTCGGTGAATTCCAATATGCCACCGGCGAACCCGGTAATCGACGAACCCATATCCAAAATGCCTTTCACCACCGCGAAGGCAATTTTCCAAGGGCTGTCGGCATCTGAAAATTCTTTCGCAATGGAGCCATAGGTAGTTAGGCCGTTGATGATTAAATCCATCACCGCCAAAGCCATACCGACAATGGCGAATTTCATTTCTAGAAGAAACGCCACCTCGTCTTCGATGCGCAGTTCGATCACACCCGTACCACTTTCTAGATTGATCCCCGAAGTCGCCAGTGCCGCCATCTGCGCTTCACCCGAACGAAAGTGTGACAACATCTCGCCGCAGTTCAGGTGGCCGTAGGCGGCGTAGATGGTTTCCTTGTGTAAAAGTTGAACCTCACCGTTATACAAGCGCTCCATGCGATAGATGGCATCGCCACCACGGGGGTTGTCGGTAAAATATTGTTCAAAGGCCAAACAAATACTTTGCTGGGGAAACAGTTGATACGTATCGACCAAACTCTGGTAATTCTCGGCTACATCACCGTTATACAGATCGATGAGCTCATCTTTATCGGCCGTCGCTTCGGTAAATTCGAGTCGGCTGACAAGATATTTCATACTGCGATCAGCTGGGGTGTTCATAGACAGACTGGTGTAAGGCAGCGTGCCTTCGCCCGCGATGCCACTGCTGTTTTCTTTGCACTGTGTGCCGTCAAGATCCTCAAGTCCATCGCCGTCTATATCGGGACAGGGGAAACGTTGATTGACACTGACAAAGTTGGAGATCGCGGAGTTGCTAACAACAATGTGTTCCGCCTTACCGAGAATTTCGGTATCGGTCGCCGTAGAATTTCGCTCGTCGATCACTCGGAACATCGACGAACCAATGCCGGCGATGGCACCCAGTATCAAAATGGATACGGACAACTCCAGCATGCTGTAGCCGGATTGTTTATAAAGACGCCGCATTACAATATCTCCCTAAATAGGTCACCATGTCCAAGCTCCGAACGATGTCGTCATAGTCGCCCCTCGCATTGACTTCGGGGTTTGCCACACAGGTACTCAAGGTACCGTTGATGCTGTCGAACTTTGCATTGTCGCCGTTGGCAGGCAATTGATCTCTGTCTTCCATTGGGTTGATCAGCACCACCATCGGCCCAAAGGGTTGCAGGGAATCGTCACAGGTGTCGGCGACGGGATTGGTGCTGTATTTCAAACTGTGCTCTACACCACTGGCACTGCTTTTTTGAATTCGATCACACAAAAAATTCACTTTGTTAACATTGCCACCAAAACGACTGGCCCGTGTCGCCCGTGCCTCAAA
>CAJVZD010000158.1 GCA_913019905.1 uncultured Cellvibrionales bacterium | reverse complement strand
GAGAACACGCGCGATGCGATATTTTCAGGCATGCAGCGGCGTGAAACCTATGCGACGTCAGGCCCTCGTATGGCGCTTCGCTTTCATGCTGGGTGGGAAATTGATAAGGCTGTGACAGAAACTCCTGGCCTGTTTCAACATCTAAAGACTAACGCGGTGCCGATGGGTGGTGTTCTTTATCCCAATGAGGATTTTCAACGCTCTACTAGCAAAAAGCAGAACTCGCCTGACTTTTTTGTTTGGGCGGTTCGCGATTCTATAGATGCCCCCCTGCAGCGTATTCAAATGGTCAAGGGTTGGATTGATCAAGCGGGTCAAACTCACGAAAAAGTGGTTGATATAGCCTGCGCCGATGGACTGCAGGTAGACCCGATAAGCGGCCGCTGTCCCGACAATGGCGCCAGTGTTGACCTAACAACGTGCCAGTTCAGTGAAGGCTCTGGCGCAAATGAATTAAAAACCCTCTGGCGTGACCCGGATTACGATGCCGATCAAAGCGCCTTTTACTATGTACGTGTGTTAATGAACCCGACCTGTCGCTGGTCAAGCTTTGATGCCATTCGCCTAGGAAGAGAACCCGACCCGAGCGTTCCGGCAACCATACAGGAAAGAGCCTGGTCATCACCGATCTGGTCAGACGCTTAACGAAATAGTTAAAAGGATAAGAAATGTTAGAGCCAAAAGACAATCCCAATGGTGCCCTGGTCGTCGATCCTCCACGACCTATCCGCTTCTTTATTTCAAGAATGCTGACAAAAATGTCCGATGGAACACGGATAGCAGCGCAGCGTGCAACCTTTGAAGCCAATCGAGCAGAAAAACAACAAGCTCATGTGGTCGAATATTTCCATCAGTTTGATGATCCTTATTCCCATTTGACAGCACAAATTTTGGCAGAATTCGCCGGTCGTTATCATGTGGAGATAAAACCCCATCTTATGCGTGCCACTGGCGGTAAAGATCAGCCCGAAGAATCGAAACTGGCTATTTGGGCTCGGCGCGATGCGGCTCTAATTGCCCCGCATTTTGACCTGGCGTTCCCTGAAAATGCACCAAGGGTTCCATGCGCCAGCCTAATTAGACAAGCGCAATCTTTATTGGTCAAAATGCCGGCGGATCAATTTATCGCCAAGCTAAAAGGACTCAGCGATCAAGTTTGGCAAGGCGCGGAAATTGACGTGCCCAACAATATTGGAACAGACCAGGAAGTGACTGTTGCGGTTGATCGGGGTTCTGCACGCATCAAAGAATTGAAATATTATTCCGGCGGCAGTTTCTATTATGGCGGTGAATGGTATTGGGGGGTTGATCGCCTGTTTCACCTTGAACAACGGCTAAAAGATTTAGGCTTGGCAAAGGATAAAGAAGCAACCTACATCGCCCCTCGCCCCGAAATAGATGTCCAGGGCTTAAACGCCAAGGGTCTAATTTTGGATTTTTTCCCGTCACTCAATAGCCCTTATACTGCGATCATTTTTGATAAAACTGTTGCAATGGCCAAGGCTAGCGGAGTCATGCTGAATCTCAGACCCGTATTGCCAATGGTCATGCGTGGTGTTGCTGCCACTCAATCCAAGGCCGGTTATATTCTGTTTGACACAAAAAGAGAGGCTGACTTTTTCAATGTACCTTTTGGACCCGTAGTAACACCTATGGGAACACCAACGCGCCAATCCTATTCACTTATGCCATGGGCCAAAACGCAAGGCAAAGATACACAATTACTCAGCGTGTTGCTTAGGCTTGCATTCGCCGAAGGTGTTGGTCTTCACAAAAAGAAAAACATTCGACGGGCCGTTGAAGAAGTGGGCCTGGATTGGTCAGAAGCCAGAAAACATCTGGGCAGTGACGATTGGAAAGCCGTCACTGAGAAGAACCAGGACGAGATGGTTGAAGACATGGGGCTTTGGGGTGTGCCGAGCTATCGCTTGTCTGGCCCCGGCGGAGAACTGGATTTAGAAGTTTGGGGCCAAGACCGATTGTGGCTGGTGGCTGCTGAGATTCACCGTCGCTGTTCCTAAATATTACGAAAAAACGAACCGCAGAAGGTTACAAAATTAAATCACGACCGTTCAGAATACTCATTGCGCTAGTAGTCACGGTATCGGCAAATTAACTTTCTGAGACCACAGGAATCTTACCCTTGGCCTTAAGCAACTGCCCGGTTCCAGTCTGTAAACGAACTTGCACTCGGTTTTCGATAGTGCCCCGCCCTAACAAAATGACGTTACAGGCTGAACAAATTACTAACAGAAGAGTGAACTCCTAAAGATCGCTGCGCCTGCCTAACAGACCTAAACTTTCGCATGCCCCGCTTCTGAAACATGATCGCTTCATGTGATTGCTCTGCCCGGGTCAAGCCTTCTTAGGAAGAGCATTCAAAACCCAAAAAACAAACATGTTAGATTTCTTAAACTCACTCCGACGCAAAACGAAGACCGCCTTACTGTTAATCAATGGGTCGCTGGTTCGATCCCAACATCCGGAGCCATATTTATCGAAGAAGCCCTGTAGATCATAGATTTATGGGGCTTTTTTGCGTCTGTGGGAAAGTAATTCTAGGGGAAGACCAATTGATTGCCGGTAGTTTGGTCATGGGGTGAATGACTTTTAGTCAATTGGTCGTGGGGGAACTGGCGGGGGATCTCTGGGAGCACGCCCCCCGCCTGATTCCGTCACCTGCCCCTGCATGTGTCACTGGCCGAGAGTCCTCTTTACCGCTGCCAACGAGTACATGTCGGTGACGGTTAGGCAGGTTGACAGTGGTCAGGTGAAGTTGAGCTTTGACGCCCTTGATAGTGTTGCATATGAGATGACGAGGGTCTGCTAACGGTGGTGGAGCGATCATAACTCAGGATTGAGCCCTTTTAGCTCACTTTCGACCCTTAAAAGACAGCCCAGAACAGTGCGCCTATTTACTTTTCGAGCAGATAGACCACCGTCTGATGCGAAAACGTGAGTTCACCATTTTCTTCACGAACGTTTAGTCCAGTCTGATCCTGCTTCAAATTATTTTGAAAAACGCTTCTTATCTCGGCTTCGACATTTGAGTTTGGCCCGCCTTGGCCGATCCACCCATTCACGCCATACTAGATGTTGTTTTAGAAGGATTTGGTGGTTTTTAGGCTCACAGAATCGAATAGCGCATTGAATTCTTTGGCGGGTAGACAGCGCACGTGGGTAGGCTCACAGAGCCGTTCGAGATTATCGTGGCGCAGTCCAATTACCGCATCTTCGTTGCCTAACGGCCGCCTCAGCAGCTATGCGGCATTTCCATACTCCGGACGGATAGGGTGGAGTGGCCACGAATAGGGCGTTTGTTTCGCGTATACTCTATTGCAGCTGTGGAGTTGGTCGTGATGAATATCTTTGACCAGAAGTGGGAGAATTCATTGTTAATCCTCAAGCGATCTTAAAGGATGTGTTCCATTAACCATGCCCATAAAAGGTGAATGCACAGAGTATCCAACTAGTGCGCGCAGTTCAGGTGAGAGGCTTTGTACAGTTTTTTTATCCAACTCTAATAAGTAGTTTTCTTGCTGGCGCATAAACGCTTCACAGTATTGATGAGTGACTGCCAGCCTTGGCTTTTCAGTTTGATTGGCACCACCACCATGCCAAGTGGTACCTAGAAAAAAGATAACCGAGCCAGCAGGCATTACCGCGTGAATCTCTTGCTCTGGCGCTGGACGTTGTTGCCCATCCCAAATATGACTTTTGGGAATCACTACCGTTGCGCCATTTTCCTCAGTGAAATCATCAATGGCCCAAATACTAGCCGCACCTAGCGGCTGTCTTGGTCTGGGGATGGGATAAAAACCATCATCAAAGTGGGTGGCCTGTTGTGTTTCGCCAGGCAGAATATTAATCACCTGACTTTGGCTTAGCAGAAAATTTGGATTAAACAGCAAGTCCATCAACCCCAAAATTCGAGGATGGTCGGCTAGTCGGTCTATGCATCGAGTTTTTGCTAACACATTGTACAAGCGCTGAGTTCGCTCACCTTCAAATACATTACGCCCTTTGTGGTGCATCAAGGGTAGGCTTTCGTTTTTAATCTCGTCGCACTCGGATTGCGTCAGCAAACCCTCAATCATCACGTAGCCCTCGGTCATTAAACGCTCGAAGTCTTGCGTGATTTCTGCCGACTTACGATTGGCCCCAGGCTGCAAATGTTTGTATTTTTTTGCAAGCTCTCTGTCTGTATAACCTTCTATATCGACTTCAATTTCCATAGTGATTTGTTTCCTTTCTGCCTGGCATTTAGCAGCTAATGCCAAGTCAAATATTGATTGTTAGAGTATAGGCTGAACAAACCCCCTATTCGGATGCACTAAGTTGACAGCGGCGCCATAACTTCTACGCTTGAAATCTGTAAATGAAGATTTAGTGCTGCCCTCTGTCAACAGTTCACTATATGCGAGGGAGAGCGCGCGACTAAAACGATTTAGACTTTCAATACCCAAGGTACGTGGACATATCATTATGAAGAACAAGCCAGCGTTAGCCAGCTTGCACTACATGCTGCAGTAATTGTTCTACGCTTAGCTCTGCACTGTGTAACAACTGCTCGCTGCTAGCGCTACTCACAGGATGCGGAATTATCGCAAATTTATAATCCTTCGCCCCTAATACACCAGCCATTAAATCGGCCGCACTGGCAAACTGCTCGGTAATTACTGCCAGACTTGGCACGCCGTTCTGCTCGGCGATAATCGAGTCATGCAAACTGCACGACGAACAACTGCCTCAGTCGCCAAGCCCGGTAACGGCCAAATCCCATTGCTTAATTTCGTCAACAATAAAATCATCTGCCGGCGCGCTGTAATTAGTTTTTACCCGGTGTATTACCTGTCCCGCACCTAGCTGCAATAATAACTGCTCAAGATGGCGAAAAAAAACTGTGGTGCCTTCTTTACCATTGGAAATGAATCCAACGGTTTTACCTTTCAAACTGGATAAACGCCGCGCTAAGCTACGCTTGGTCACCTGATTTTCACTGGTAGGGTCGTATATTCGCATGGGTTCTCCTTAGTCAATTTCACAATCAATACAAGCGCCAACAGCGGCACTG
>CAJVZD010000157.1 GCA_913019905.1 uncultured Cellvibrionales bacterium | reverse complement strand
GTAACAAAGGAGTGCCGATCATTATCCCGCGACACTGTTATGTCATCTTTCTGGTAGCTACTCAAAGATTTTAATACCGCAAAACCCGCGTCATATTCAACAGTCAGACCGTAGATTTCAGACTCAAGATCGTAGGATGAGAGTGTGTCTTGCGAAAGCTTGCGCTCGCCAGGGGTTGGGTCATCAATGCCTTTAATGCCCGCTCCATTTGATTCGCCAGTAAAGTATTGCCCAAGAAATCGAAAGCTTAGAGTGTCACTCGGTATGAACAACCAATCTGTGCGAACGGACAGGTTGTCTCTGTTGTCCATGTCTTCGCCTTGAATGGTTACCGTCGGGTCGCTCAGACTTGGGCCGTTGTACACATTGTCAGTGTAGCCATCTTGTTCAAGCCAGTTGGCTGAAGTACGCATGGCCAAGGTGTCAGAGAAAGGAACGTTCACTGTTGCCCGACCATTCACGAGGTTGTAGCTGCCGAGTGTCATGTCGGCTTTGCCCGCAAAGGATTCGAAATCGGGTTTCATACTGATGACATTGATGGCACCGCCAGTAGAGTTTTGGCCAAACAGAGTGCCCTGGGGGCCGCGTAGAACTTCGATGCGTTCCACGTCGATAAAATCGGTTTGTAGCGCGTAGGGTGAGGCGATGTAGATCCCGTCCATGTGGTAAGACACCGACGGATTCGCGGTGGCATTTTGGTTGGCTTCGTTGCCCACTCCGCGAATCGAAATGATGGTTTTGAAACCTTCATTTTTCGCCACGGTCACGCCGGGTGCAATTGCACTTAGGTCGACAAAGGAGGTAACGTTTTTGTTTTCCATATCTCGAGTAGTGATTGCTGTGACGGCCTGCGATAGAGTTTGCAGGCTCTCGTTTCTTTTTTCAGCCGTTACAACCACTTCTTCAATCTGGCGCTCCGCAGCGCTGACGGACTGCACCACTAAAGCAGATGCTGAGACTACAAGCGCAGCTGAAATCGCGGTGGGTAGGTATTTTTTCTGGTGCATGACGGAGCCTCTTTGGGAATGTAGTGGGGTTGCAATTTGGTTGTTTGTTGTTGCCAGAAGGAGTTTAGCAATTAGCGGGCCATGTTTTCGGCAGGCGTGAAAATGCTTGTGGCTTAGGTGGAAGCCCTTAAAAATCAGCTTAGACATTAGACTACTAGGAAATTTTCTTGAGGAGTACAGTTGAGTTTCGAGGGTGGTTATGCGCTTTTTTAATGCGGGCTGTTTTTGGCGCACTTATTCTGTGCGCCTTTGATTAAATGGAATTCCGGTTGAAATTTCTGAGTTATACTGTCGCGCTTTGGCCGCCTAGTTTAAATAGCCATCACAAAAACTAATTCATGATCTTCACCATAGACTGCTCGGGTTTCGGTATATATCTTCGTTTTTACCCACCACTTTGTCACCGCAAGGGGCTGCCAGATATATTCAATCATAGCTTTTCCTGGGTCGTTAACGCGCAATGCCAGCATGGCTCTAGATTCATCAGATTGCGGCGTTACCTGCGAGCGCGTGCATGGTGCGATTTATTAGTTTTCAAAAAATTCAAAGACCGCAAGATCGAAACCGCCTGTATCAGCTAATCCGGCCGGACTCTCGCTGATGGAGAAAGATCCTTTAGGTCGTAAATATACCCCGAAAGCAACAGAACCAATTGTTCAGCGTCCAAACCAACTAGTCCAAATTCCATATTCGCTTCTATTCCTTCTAGCTATTTTCAAATTCGTCCCTACGCACTGCGTGGCAATGCCCAGCGCACGGTCTTAGCCATTATTTCAGAACCACTGCAATCAAGAAAACGGGCTAAGCTAACATGCCTTCTTTTTCAATGAATCCAATTACATCCTCCAGGCCGCTGCCCTTTTTCAAATTACTAAATACAAAGGGTCGCTCACCACGCATCTTTTTTGAATCGCGCTCCATAACATCTAATGAAGCTCCAACCTGTGGTGCTAAATCTGTTTTATTTATAATCAGTAGATCTGACTTAGTAATACCAGGACCTCCTTTGCGTGGAATCTTATCACCTGCTGACACATCAATAACATAAAGTGTTAAGTCGGAAAGTTCTGGACTAAAAGTAGCGCTTAAGTTGTCTCCACCGCTTTCAATAAACACTACGTCCAACGCCCCGTGCCGCTCACACAACTCGTCAATAGCCGCTAAGTTCATTGATGCGTCTTCACGGATGGCAGTATGCGGGCACCCACCGGTTTCAACACCAATAATTCTGTCCGGACTTAGCGCCTCGTTTTCGGTTAGAAATTTCGCATCTTCTTTGGTGTAAATATCATTCGTGACAACTGCGATATCGTATTTCCCACGCAGCCTTAGACACAAAGCGCGAAGCAAAGCTGTTTTACCCGAACCTACTGGGCCACCCACTCCTACTCGCAATGTTTGTTTCTGTTTCATGATGATTCCTAAATTATGATCTTTGGAAATTTAAGTTGATCTTCTATACAATTCAATTCAAGAGCGGAATAAGCGCGAATATTGTGTTTCGTGAAAAGTACTTGCCATCGCTATCGCTGGCAAGGAAGCACCTATGTCATCATCGGCTATTGTTAAAGCTTGATCAATGGCAGCCGGAATATGTACCTGCAATTTACCCAATAGACGTTGAGCGCTGGCTTGCCCGAGCGGCACCAATTTAGTAGCTGCGGCCACTTGGTTTTCCAACCAAGACCAGCAGAAGCCAATACAGGCTAAACGAACGTCAACGTTCCAATAACTCGCGGCCATTGCAAAACCCGTAACAAAACTACATTCTTTTTCGGCAGGTGCTGTGATCGGCATGTCCAACTTTTCAATTAACTTGAATAATGCGTTACCCATTGCTGTATCTGTTAAGCGAAGCTCGGAAGTTTCGCGACAAGCCAGCGCGTAATGGTTCCAGTAAGACAAAACCTTCAAGTCGTTATTTGCCGCGGCAGTCATCTGCCTGTCCAAAATTGGTATATCCACACTACTGATCGATCCGTTCAGCTGTTGTAATAACCAATTTTCAATATCGGTTTGATTTTCTATCCAACCCGAATCAATCGCGTACTCCAATCCTTGCGAGAATGAAAAGCCACCCACCGGCAACGCCGCACTGCTGAGCTGCAATAGCCGTAGAATGGCTAAATCAGTGATCGTTGTGGTGGCCATAACCGCCCCGTTTGTATGCACCCGATTCTGGAATAAAGACTCGCTTCTCAACACTTACAGTCATGCCAAAACTTTCAAGCATTACTTGCAGCACATGATCCGGCGTAATACATAACCAGAGTTGTCCAATTTCAATTTTCGTATGGCGGTTACCAAGATGATAACAAGCCTTACTGAACACTTCCCAGTCATCAGTTTTTGCATATGCAACGGATTCTACAGCGCCTCTAACGGAAATATTCTTGCCGCAATCGCTTCGTAATAAATCGCCAATATTTAACGTGTTACCACGTTCCAAAAAAACTCGAACTTCAGCTCCCGCTTCTGACGCTACTTTGAAACGGCCTTTCTCACGCAACAGATGATCAAGCACGACATGATCTTCTATTGGATCGTCCGCTACTTGATCACTTGCATTTTCTTTTTCAGAGGTTAAACACTGATGAATTTCATAAATCATTTTTACACTCACTCTCAATGCTTGTATTCTAAATTAAAACAACGAATACAATTGAGTTAACGGCAACGTATCTGCCGGCTCACAGGTTAACAAGTTGCCGTCCGCAATTACCTCATAGGTCTCTGGGTCTACGCTAATGTCTGGCATCCATTCGTTCAGAATCATATCTTTTTTGGTGATAGCTCGAGTATTTTTTACAGCCACCAGTTGTCTGCCTAAATCTAGCTGGTCACGTAGATCGTTGTCGATAGCGGCTTGACTGGTAAAGGTGACCGCAGTTATTGAAGGCGCTTTGCCGAAAGCACCAAACATTTTTCGGTAATGAACTGGCTGCGGTGTCGGAATGGACGCATTTGGGTCACCCATTGGTGCGGCAACAATAAAACCGCCCTTAATTATCTGGGCAGGCTTTATGCCAAAAAATGCTGGTTTCCACATCACTAAATCGGCCAGTTTACCCACTTTAATTGAGCCCACTTCATGATCTATGCCGTGAGTAATTGCTGGGTTAATTGTGTACTTTGCGATGTATCGACGGACACGAAAATTGTCCATTTGTTCATTGTCTTCCGCCAATGGGCCACGCTGAACTTTCATTTTATGTGCAGTTTGCCAAGTGCGGGTAATAACCTCCCCAACTCGACCCATCGCTTGTGAATCTGATGCGATCATACTGAAAGCACCTAAGTCGTGAAAAATATCTTCAGCCGCAATGGTTTCTTTACGAATACGTGAATCGGCAAAGGCCACATCCTCAGGAATAGAAGAATCTAGATGGTGACACACCATCAGCATGTCTAAATGTTCGTCTACGGTGTTGCGGGTATAAGGCCGTGTTGGGTTTGTAGAAGATGGCAGCACGTTTAGTTCAGCACAGGCCTTTATGATATCGGGCGCATGACCACCGCCAGCTCCTTCAGTGTGGTAAGTATGAATTGCACGACCTTTAAAGGCTTTTAGCGTGTCGTCGACAAAGCCGGATTCATTTAAGGTGTCGGTATGAATAGCAACTTGAATGCCATATTTCTCAGCAACGTTTAAACAATTGTTTATAGAGGCCGGTGTCGTACCCCAGTCTTCATGAAGTTTTAAGCCACAGGCGCCTGCTAAAATTTGTTCTTCCAACGCTAACGGTAAACTGGCGTTGCCTTTACCCAAAAAACCTAGATTCATTGGCATGTCGTCAGTCGACTGCAACATCATGTGCATGTTCCAAACGCCCGACGTACAGGTTGTCGCGTTCGTGCCTGTCGCAGGCCCAGTTCCACCGCCTAACATGGTCGTAATACCAGACATCATTGCTTCTTCAATTTGTTGTGGGCAAATAAAATGAATGTGGGAATCAACTCCACCAGCTGTCACAATTTGACCTTCGCCTGCGATTACTTCCGTACCCGGTCCAATAACAATAGTAATGTTGTCTTGAATGTCAGGGTTACCGGCTTTACCGATTCCCACTATACGGCCACGTTTCATACCTATGTCTGCTTTAACAATACCCCAATGATCAACAATAAGGGCATTAGTAATCACGGTATCCACGGTGTCTGCATCACCTAACTGACCTTGACCTTGACCATCGCGAATCACCTTACCGCCACCGAACTTAACTTCACCTCCATAGGTGGTAAAATCTTTTTCCACTTCTATAACGA
>CAJVZD010000156.1 GCA_913019905.1 uncultured Cellvibrionales bacterium | reverse complement strand
GCCAATGCTGGATGAGATTGCCGCGCTAACGCTCGCAATGACTGAGCTTGTTAGTTTATGGATAGGCACTAGTTAGTCAGGACAAGAGCTTGAATCGAGTTGAGCACGACTCTTTCAGCTTGTGGTGAGGCAGAATATGGGCGTAACCTAGAAGGGCGCGGTACTTTGTTATTCGCAAGCCGACGCCACTCACAAGCCAATGTCAAGACAGACTTGTGAGTGTTTTATAGCAAGTAAGAGACCAGTTAGCGCTTCGCTTTAAGTTCGAGTCTTTTTTGATGTAATACGGGTTCAGTGTAACCGCTGGGTTGTTCGCATCCTTTTAAAACCAAATCACAGGCGGCTTGAAAAGCGATGCCGTTAAAATTTGGCGCCATATCTGTATAGGCAGGGTCGCCTTTATTTTGACCGTCTACAATGGCCGCCATTTTCTTCAGGGTGTCCATCACTTGTTGTTCAGAGCAAATGTTATGGCGCAGCCAATTGGCAATATGCTGGCTGGAAATCCTCAGCGTCGCGCGGTCTTCCATGAGTCCGATGTTGTTAATATCGGGTACTTTAGAACAACCAACACCCTGATCGATCCACCGCACCACGTAACCCAAAATACCCTGACAATTGTTGTCGAGTTCGTTTTGGATATCATCACGAGTGAGTTTGGCGTCACCTAATAGCGGAATGGTTAGTATGTCATCCACGCTGGCGCAAACTCGGTCTTTCAGCTCGTTTTGCTTCGATTTAACGTTGACTTGGTGGTAGTGTAGCGCATGCAAAGTAGCCGCTGTCGGCGAAGGAACCCAGGCAGTATTTGCGCCGGCGTTTGGATGACCGATTTTTGCGTCCATCATCTTAGCCATATTGTCTGGTTCGGGCCACATACCTTTCCCTATTTGAGCTTTGCCCTGAAGCCCGCATGCCAAGCCTAGGTCGACGTTTTGGTTTTCGTAGGCGCTGATCCATACCATGCCCTTTAATAAGGCTTTTGGTGCAAATGCCCCGGCTTCCATGCTGGTATGAATTTCATCGCCGGTGCGATCAAGGAACCCTGTATTAATAAAAACGACACGGTCTTTGGCCGCGCGAATACATTCCTTGAGGTTGACAGATGTACGTCGTTCTTCATCCATAATACCAATTTTCATGGTATTTCGTGGCAGGTTTAAAGCGTCTTCGATACGTCCAAATAATTCGCTGGTAAAACCGACTTCCTCTGGTCCATGCATTTTTGGCTTAACGATATTGATGCTCTTTGCTGTCGAGTTTTTGTAAAGACTGTCGCCTTTCAGGTCATGGATAGCGGCAAATGCGGTAACCATGCCATCCATTATTCCCTCGGGAATCTCTTCACCGTTGGCCATTAGAATAGCTGGGTTGGTCATTAGGTGGCCAACATTACGTACAAATAACATGCTGCGCCCTTTCAAAACTAACTCGCCATTTGCGGTTGTGTAGTTTCTGTCAGGGTTCAGTTTACGGACAATGGTTTTCCCGCCTTTTTCTAAAGACTCGTTGAGGTCGCCTTTCATTAAGCCTACCCAATTGCGGTAAGCTAAGGTTTTATCTTCACCGTCGACAGCGGCCACGGAGTCTTCGCAATCCATGATGGTTGTGAGTGCAGCTTCCATTAGTATATCTTTGACGCCGGCACTGTCGGTTTCACCGATTGAGTGGCTTCTATCAATTTGAATTTCGAAATGTAAGTCGTTTTGTTTTAGCAAGATAGCGTCTGGTGCGCTGCTGTCACCTTTATATCCCACGTAATGGCAGCTGTCTAAGAGGGTGGTAACTTCACCGTCTGTTAGCTTTATTGATAATGCCGAGTCAACAATTGAATAAGCGCTAACATCGGCGTGAGAGCCTTTGGAAAGCGGGGTAGCTTTATCTAAAAAATCTTTCGCATAGGCAATGACTTTTTCACCACGGATGGGGTTGTAGCCACCACCGAAATTTTTAGCCCCATTGTCGTCAGAAATAACGTCGGTGCCGTATAGTGCGTCGTATAAGCTGCCCCAGCGAGCATTGGCGGCGTTTAGGGCAAAGCGAGCGTTCATGATAGGTACGACGAGTTGCGGTCCAGCCTGTTCGGCAATTTCTGGTTCGACATCTACCGTGCCGATCTGAAAATCGTCGCCTTCAGTGACCAGATAGCCAATTTCCTGCAAAAATGCTTTATAACTCGCGTGATCGTGGGGCTGATTGACTCTTTCTTTATGCCATTGATCAATCTGCTGTTGTAGTGATTCTCTTTTTTCGAGAAGGGCTTTATTTTTCGGTGCTAAATCGTCGAGAATGTTTTCTAGCCCCGTCCAAAAATCACTGGCGTCAATTCCCGTTCCGGGAGCTATTTCTTCATTAACTAAATTGAAAAGCTCTTCTGCTATTTGTAGGGTGCCCTGCTGAATTCGTTTTGTCATTGCTATGCCTTCTCAATAAAATTGCTGCCGATAAGTAATTTGGAATTTTATAATCTCACATGACATTTTGCTAATTTATAGTTTTCATGTTGTCTATTTTTTTGCTGAATGGGTAATTTCTTGTGCGACCTCGACGATCAGGCGGCGCAGCCATGTGTGACCTGGATTATGGTGGAGTAAAGGGCTCCAGGCCATTTTGAGCTCTATCGGCACGATGGGGAAGGGCGGTGGTTTGACTCCCAGATTATCGTCGGTATGTAGATGCGCGGCCTGTTTCGGTAATGTGGCGATTAAGTCGGGTTGTTGGGCGAGAAGTCCTGCGACTTGATAATGCCGCGTAAATATCCGGATATTGCGTTTTTTACCGATTTCGTCCAGCGCTTCGTCAACCCATCCCAGGCGCCCAGTGTCTGCCGGCGACATACCGACGCCAACGCCCATACCTGTTTTACTTACCCATATGTGCCGTGCTTCGAGATAGGTATCAAGGTTGAAATCGTTGTATATTGGATTGTCTTTGCTCATCAAACACGTGAAATTGTCTCGCCAGATGTTCACTTGATGGAACGATTGGGGCAGATAATCAAAACGGTTGATCGCCATGTCTACCTTGCCTTTTTCAACGTCTTGAAAGGTGACGTCGCTTGGCGTCAGGATGTCGAGGCGAATATTAGGGGCAGAGTCTCTTATTTTGTTGAGCAGTGCAGGAATGAGTGTCGATTCTGCGTAGTCACTGGCCATGATTCTAAAAAGTTGGTCACTATCTTTCAGGCTAAACTCAGCGGTTGGTTGAACCGCTTTTTCTACACCGGCAAGAATGATGCGTAGTTGGGGTTCGAGTTCGAGAGCTCGTTGAGTTGGTGTCATGCCCTGGCTCGTTCTAATTAGCAAGGGATCGTTAAATAGATCTCGCAGCCTACGCAAACTATTGCTCATAGCCGGCTGGGTAATGCCGAGTTGGTCTGCAGCTTTGGTTACATTTTTTTCCCGAAGTAAAACATCCAGATAAACCAATAAGTTGAGATCAATGCGCGATATAGTCATAGGTAAGATGCTTTAGTGAAAAATAATAAATTAACGGTATTTATGGGGCTTTGCTAGCCTTAATTGACAGCTCACAATCTATTAAAAGAGTTGATTCTCGAAGTCCCGGCCCAGTTTTCTTTACTAAAAAAGTTGTATTAGAAGCTATACGTTCCAAATTGCTGTTTTTTCGTACACTTCTTCGCCATTTATTCATTAAATAAATGGCGAAGATAGAAAGTATAAATTTCCTAAATCTTTGTCAAGTCCATACACTAGCCCAATCAAACCACAGTTCCGTTTCTAGAGGATTTATCATGTCAAATTACAGTCAAGATATCGATGCCGTTGCTACATTATGTAAGGCTCAAGGTGATTCATGGGGTGCTATTAATCCCGAATCTGTTGCGCGTATGCGTGCCCAGAACAAATTTAAGAATGGTTTGGATATTGCTAAATACACTGCCGATATTATGCGTGCAGATATGGAGAACTACGATCTCGATAGCTCCAAGTACACCCAGTCATTGGGATGCTGGCATGGCTTTATCGGTCAACAGAAGATGATATCTATCAAGAAGCACTTCGAAGGCAACACCGATCGTCGTTATTTGTATCTTTCTGGTTGGATGGTTGCGGCGCTCCGTAGTGATTTTGGCCCTCTTCCCGACCAGTCTATGCATGAAAAAACGTCGGTTGCGGCGTTGATAGCTGAGTTATACACATTCTTGCGTCAAGCAGATGCTCGTGAACTCGGTGGTTTGTTCCGCGATTTAGATGCTGCAAACGAAGCGGGCGATTCGGCTAAGGTTGCCGAGGTGCAAGCGGCGATCGACGGACATAGAACTCACGTTGTACCGATTATTGCAGATATTGATGCGGGTTTTGGTAACGCTGAAGCGACTTACCTGATGGCTAAGCAAATGATCGAAGCCGGTGCATGTTGTATTCAGATTGAAAACCAGGTTTCTGATGAAAAGCAATGCGGTCACCAGGATGGTAAAGTCACTGTTCCGCACGAAGATTTCCTCGCAAAGATTCGTGCTGTTCGGTACGCGTTTCTTGAACTTGGCGTGGATAACGGTGTTATCGTCGCTCGTACTGACTCATTGGGTGCGGGTCTAACTAAACAAATTGCGGTTACAAAAGAAGCTGGTGATTTAGGCGATCAGTACAACGCATTTTTGGATTGTGATGAAGTGTCTGCCGATGAATTGGGTAACGGCGATGTTGTTATCAAGCAAAACGGTAAATTAGTTCGTCCGAAGCGTTTGCCTAGCAACTTGTTCCAGTTTAAGGCAGGTACCGGTGTTGCTCGTTGCGTACTTGACAGCATTACTTCCTTGCAAAATGGCGCGGACTTGATCTGGATAGAAACGGAGAAGCCCCACGTTGCGCAGATTGGCGAAATGATGGACGAAGTTCGTAAAACTGTTCCTAACGCCAAACTGGTTTACAACAATTCACCTTCTTTCAACTGGACTTTAAACTTCCGTCAGCAAGTATTTGATGCAATGGCTGAAGAAGGAAAAGATGTTTCTGCCTATAACCGCGATGACTTGATGAGCGAAAGTTATGATGAGACGGAATTGTCGGTAATTGCCGATGAAAAGATCAGAACTTTCCAAGCCGATGCAGCACGTGAAGCGGGTATTTTCCACCACTTAATCACATTGCCTACTTATCACACAGCGGCTTTGTCTACAGATAATCTTGCTAAAGAGTACTTTGGAGACCAAGGTATGCTGGGTTATGTTGCCGGTGTTCAGCGCAAGGAAATCCGTCAGGGTATCGCATGTGTTAAGCACCAGAACATGTCAGGTTCTGACATGGGTGATGACCACAAAGAATACTTTGCTGGTGA
>CAJVZD010000155.1 GCA_913019905.1 uncultured Cellvibrionales bacterium | reverse complement strand
CGGTGCTGCCGTCACTTGCGGCACGCGCAGAACATTTCCTTAACGTTTCGCCTCTGGTCTGGGAAGACCTCGCCACACCATTGGGAAGTCACAAGCTGAACAAGTTCAAACCCATACTTGCACGACTGGAATCAAAAGATGTGGCGAAACTGATTGAAGCTTCAACCCAATCGACGCCGGAACAAAAGCCCAAAGCAAGCGAACCCAAAAACGAATCAACAGACCAGTACATTTCAATCGACGATTTCAGCAAGATCGATTTGCGAGTTGCGAAGGTCATCAATGCGGAACATGTTGAAGGTGCTGATAAGCTGCTACAGCTAACACTCGACATCGGCGATGAAAAACGCAATGTTTTTTCGGGCATAAAAAGTGCGTATCGGCCAGAATCGCTCATCGGCAAGCACGTTGTTCTGGTCGCCAACCTCGCTCCTCGTAAAATGAAGTTTGGTGTCTCCGAGGGCATGGTGTTGGCGGCAGGACCTGGCGGCAGCGATATTTTTCTTGTGGAAGCAGACAACGGCGCGCAGCCCGGAATGGCGGTTACCTAAGCCTAAAAACAAGCCATGCCCGATTTCATACAAGCACCTCTTATCATTCTTTTCAGCACCATCTTTATCAACAATTTTGTCATGGTCCAATTTCTGGGCCTGTGCCCATTCATGGGCGCTTCTCAGAAATTTGAAAGTGCAATCGGCATGGCGGCTGCCACGACCTTCGTCTTAACGATAGCGTCCGCGGCAAGCTATCTGGTCGAAACCTACCTACTCGTTCCGCTGAATCTGGAATACCTCAGAATCATCACTTTTATTGTCATCATTGCATCACTGGTGCAGTTCGCGGAAATGGTGATCAAGTCGACCCAACCGTTACTACATCAGGTACTTGGCATTTTTATTCCGCTCATAACGACGAACTGCGCGGTACTCGGTGTCGCTCTGCTAAACGTCAGACAGGCACATTCTTTTTACGAGTCGGTTATCTTTGGTTTCGGTGCAGCGCTCGGTTTCTCAATCATACTGATCATGTTCGCAAGCATGCGCGAACGTCTTGAATCAGCCAACATTCCTCTGCCGTTCCAAGGTGCAGCCATACACATGATCACCGCTGGTCTTATATCGCTGGGCTTTATGGGCTTCACGGGAATGGACTAATGGATCTTGTATTGAACGAGTTTACCGAAGTTATTTTAGGTGTGTTCACGATTGCGCTACTTGGCGGGGCCACAGCATACCTGTTGAGTTTTTCAGCCAGACGTTTTCAGTCTGACACAGACTCTGTCGTCGGGGATATCAACCGGTTGTTACCCCAAACGCAGTGCGCGCAATGTGGCTTCCCCGGGTGCCTTCCTTACGCCGAGGCAATCGTCACTGGCGAAGCAATTAACCTCTGCCCTCCCGGTGGTCAGGACACCGTCAAGGCGCTAGCGAACCTACTGGGTCGTGAAACGCTGCCGTTAGAAAATGATACGCAACACGAAGCGGCAACTATTGCTCGCATACGGGAGTCCGAATGCATTGGTTGTACACTCTGTCTACCCGCGTGTCCGGTAGATGCAATCATCGGCGCACCACAACGATTACACTCCGTCATTGAACAGCACTGCACTGGTTGCGACCTCTGCCTTGAACCCTGTCCTGTCGATTGTATTGACATGATCCAAGTAACAGAAGCGAGCGCTCAAGACATCGTAAGCACAGTAACGCTAGCGGAAGAACCACTCAAACAGGACGTGTCAACAACCGAGTGTATTGGGTGTGATCTTTGCGAATTAAGATGCCCGCGCGATCTTGCCCCTCAAGCTTTGTATTGGGAAAGAAAGTCTATCGACCGTCTGGAAGCGATAGGGCTGAATGACTGCATCGAATGTCAGCTTTGCGACAAGGTTTGTCCAAGCCAATTGCCTCTCACGCAAATATTTACCGATGCAAAGGCATTAAGTAGGCAAAGGAAAACTGAATTTGCTGAAGCCGAACGTCTTAAGAGACGACATCAAAAACACCAGGCCAGGGAATTAACGCGAACGAAAAACCTCAGGTCTCGTCCTAGCAAATCTGATCGCAGCGCCATTCTTCAATCTTTGACAAAACAACATAAAGACGCGGCGGAAATGAGGTCAGGTAAATGAAAAACTCTCTTACCCTACGTAGTACCATTTCTGTTGGAATATTGGCACTCTGTCTGAGTGTGCCGAGCTTCTCTCTGGCACAGGAATCGGCTTATTGCTTCAGTTAGGCTCGTTGCGAACAAGGGAAAGCAATCCGCGTGATTATAGATCAATACTGGTAGAGATTTACGCAGTTATTGCATACGCTCCTTCGCGATGACCTTGATTATATTTTTCTGCAAGGTTCCCTAATAAACGAACATCGGAGTTTCAGTGAATGTCCTCAAAAACTACTGGCAAAAAGTTTTACAATTTGATTTGGTTCGGCCTCGTTATAATCCTGGCAAGTGCTTGCACGCCAAACGATACCGAGCAACGGAATTCGTCGGCAGTTAATTCGGGCAGCGCTGTAGACAATAAATCACTGTCAACAAAACAGCGGGTCGGAGATGAAATTGCTGTGACTGGCGGAATTGTTCGAGGCTTGGTTGCAAGTTTCGACGAGAATTCTCTTAAACAATATCATGGAATTCCCTACGCGGCTCCACCGCTAGGTAAGCTGCGCTGGGCACCGCCGTCTTCGCTTATTCCCTGGCAAGGAGTAAAGGATGCGACTTCCCCTGGCCCAGCCTGTAATCAACCGGTTATTCTCGGAGTCGGTTTTTATATTATCCCGCGCCCTAACCAGAGTGAGGATTGCCTAACGATTAACGTTTGGACACGCGCTAGTAGTACCAATGAGCGTAGACCGGTTATGTTTTGGGTTCACGGTGGCGGCTTAGTCGGTGGGGCGGGTTCTGAGCAAGAGGGAGAGTTCTTGAGCGAAAAAGGAGTGGTTGTAGTTACCTTCAATTATCGCCTTGGGCGATTGGGTTATTTTGCCCACCCCGAATTAAGTGCCGAAAACCCAATGGGTGTTTCGGGTAATCAAGGATTCAGAGACCAGATCGCTGCGCTAAAATGGGTTCGCGAGAATATTACTCAGTTTGGTGGTGATCCTGACAATATCACTATATTCGGAGAGTCAGCAGGATCTACCAGCGTCAATGTGCTGCAGGCTAGCCCTATGGCGCGAGGGCTATTCCATCGTTTGATCGGACAAAGTGGTGGCGCGTTCCATCCCCTTACTGATCGAGTGAAAGATATGCCCTATGCGTCATCGGGAGAAACCATAGGTAAAATGTTTGCCAAAGCCTTGACTGAAAAAAATGATGCAGAAAGTGTTACTGGGAGTGACGGTAAGAATGCTGATACGTCACTTGCCGCGCTACGGGCCCTACCTGCAGAGCATATTGTAGCAGTGAGTCAGGCCAATCCAGCTTTTTCTACCTATGAGTTTCTACCCATCATCGACGGCGAAGTGCTTCCGGAGGACATTGCTACTATCTATGCCCGGGGCGATCAGGCAGATGTGCCAACGCTGATCGGTTCCAACGAAGACGAAGGCGCAGCTGTCATGGAGCATTTTACTGGGTTTTTGGGGGAAGGCGAAGAAGGATTTAGTCGATTCAAAATGGGGTTGTTGCCTGAAGCCGGTGAGGAGATTGACGCATTGTATCCGGTTAACAACAGCCTTGGAGTAATGCAGTCATGGCAGGACTTGTTTACCGATATCACCTTTACATACCCCATGCGGCGCTGGGCTCGGGATATGAGTAAAGTTAGTAGCAACACTTATCTCTACTTATTTAATTGGGCTCCTACAATTGCTGGCAGTAAAAAATACGGTGCTTTTCATGGCGCCGACCTAGTTTACGTTTTCGGTGATCTCACTTTATTTACCGCACAGCCAAGCCAGGCGGATCGAGATTTTTCCGATTTCATTATCGATACTTGGGTAAGGTTTGCTAAAACAGGCAACCCAAATGGTGGTGCTATAGAGGGTTGGAAAGCATTCACGCCGGAGAATGAAGCCTATTATGTTCTAGGGCCCGAAAAAGGAAGCCAAAGTAATTTGCGCTTGTCGGAAATGACGTTGATTGAAAAAGCATGGGCTAAGCGACGTGCGTCAGCAGCGTCAGTCGAGTAACTTAGAACACGTAATGGAGAACACATGCTACAGAATAAGCAATGCAAAAAAAGGGTATAAACGATGATTAAAATGAAACAGTTTGCAGCGATTTTCGCTGCTACCGCCATAGCCATTTCACCGCTCAGTCTTTGTGCTGTCGAATGGGTGGTAGAAGAAAAGACAATTTCTGTGTCCAGTGGGCTCAGCAAAGAAGTTCATGCAGCTATGTCTGCAATGGGCGCTCCCAATTTGAAAGAAAGACGAAGTACTCAGCCAAAAGATAAGAGTGAGTGGCGGCAATTTGTTACAGCCATGGAAGGAGGAATGTCTATTTCAGAAAAACAGCTGGAACGGACTTTCGGTGTGCAAATAGAAGTCGGGGAAATATCTGGCGTTGGAGTTTTTACAGTCACTCCGCCGAAGATTGATCCTGCATTTGATAATAGTGTTTTTGTTCATCTACACGGTGGTGGCTATCTGTTAGGTGGTGGTGTAAATGCTGCACGCGAAGCGGCCGGCATTGCCTCAACTGGCAACATTAAAGTAATTTCGATAGATTATACGCTAAGCTTGGATGGCCCTTTTCCCGCAGGCATGAATGATGTTATTGCTGTTTACAACGAGTTATTGAAATCTGTGCCGGCCAACAATATCGCTATTGGCGGAACTTCCGCAGGTGGTGGTTTAGCACTAGCGGCAGTGCATAGATTGAAAGCTCTGAAATCACCGCTCCCTGGAGCTTTATTCGCGGGGACTCCTTGGGCAGACTTAGCGGCTACCGGAGATACCATTAAAACTTTTGAAGGTATCGACAATGTACTGGGCACACACGACGGCTTTCTCGATGGCGCAGCGCGCTTGTATGCCGGTCGACACGATGTTACAAACCCGCTAATTTCGCCCCTTTACGGTGACTTTAGTCATTTTCCTCCAACGTACTTAGTTTCTGGAACAAGAGATATGTTGCTTAGCGATACTGTGCGTGTTCATCGTAGATTACGTGAGGCAGGCGCAACGGCTGATCTCAATGTATTTGAAGGTATTCCCCATGGCGGCTATGTAATGGTGCCGGGGTCCAGAGAATTTAATGGTGCCTACGGTGGGCTGGGTGATTTTTTAAAGGAACATCTATTGATCTCACAGTAGAGCTTCATTTGTATAGACAAACATTATACGATTAAACGGATTTTTATAGCTTAAAAGTGAAG
>CAJVZD010000154.1 GCA_913019905.1 uncultured Cellvibrionales bacterium | reverse complement strand
CGACACAAGGGCCTGAGCGTTTAGGGTCGGGCATGGGACCACCGGCGCCACACAAAATGACGTGCAAGCCGTCGTTCAAATCGGCCACCATGCTCTTGCCCATGCGCTGTTCTGAAGCGCGTTCGATGAGCCCTTTAGTCAGCGGTATACGTTGGCTGTAGAGCCCACCCGCGACCATGCACAAGACCAATAATATTATGGAAAGTTTCTTATTCACAAATACTCCTCGGGTAGGGAAAAAGTGGCCTTGAGTTAGTGAAAGGCCGTATTGCTGTATTAATTATTGCTCGTCAAGATCAATACAGATATGCTATCTAAGCGTTGGCAAAACGTGTGGTGTGATAATCCGTGCTGCCAAAAGAGAATTGAATGGCTGTTAGGCGTTTAAAGTAATGCCCTACATCCAGTTCATCAGTTACACCGATACCACCGTGGATTTGAATGGACTCCTGCCCGATCAGGCGCGCGGCCTTACCGATACGACTTTTAGCCGCTGATAGGGCTTTGGCCGCCCGGCTATCGAGACGATCCATTTCCATTGCCGCCATCAACAGTATAGATTTCGACTGCTCAAGCTCTATAAACATATTAGCCATTCTATGTTGCAAGGCCTGGAATGTTGAAAGCGTTACGTTGAATTGCTTGCGAATTTTGCTGTATTCAACGGTTTTTTTCAGAGATACCTGCATGGCACCCACAGCCTCTGCACACACTGCCAGAGTCGCTTTATCAATTGCCAATTCAATGACATCAATAGCCGCCCCTGTCTCACCCAGAAGGTTGGATCTTGGAACCGTAACATTGTCAAACCAGATATCAGCCGCTCGCTGGCCGTCAACGTTAGCGTAGGACTTGCGACGTACTCCCTCCGCATTGACGTCCACCCAGATAAGGCTGATGCCGTCGCGCTCAGTTGTAGCGTTAGATGTACGAACGGAAACCAATAGTTTATCTGCTGCTTCGCCATTAAGTACAACCGCTTTGTGCCCATTAATGACTAGCTGATCCCCAGATGTTTGAGCACTACACTGTACGTTAGCGACTTCGTATCGGCTCTGGGGTTCTGCATAGGCAAACGCCAGCTGTTGTTTGCCTTCCATCATTGGGGCCAGCAATATGGATTTTTGTTCTTCATTGGCTGCTTCCGTCAGGACAGTACCCGCCAGTATGGTATTGGCAAGAAAAGGTTCTACCAGTAAGCCCTTACCAAATTCTTCCATCATCACAATTAAATCTATGGCGCTGCCACCGAATCCGCCGTCTTCCTCCCTAAATGGCACGGTTAACCAACCCAGTTCGGCAAAGAGTTGCCAATGTTCAGTGCTGAATCCAGCATCGCTTTTGGCGATGGCTTGACGGCTATCCCAGTCATAATCCTGGCTGATAAACTTACTGATGCTATCCTGCAGCATCTGTTGTTCTTCACTATATGAAAAATCCATGGTGTGTCTCCCGCTTATAGGCCAAGTACGGCTTTACAGATAATATTGAGTTGAACTTCGTTACTACCGCCATAAATGGTAGCTTTGCGGTTGTTGAAATAACGGGGGGCGCTAGCGGCTGCCTGATCAGGGCCGATAGCTTCGCCGTTGAAATCTGCGGTAAATTGTTCGCGTACAAACGGTAAACTGTAATAACCGGCCAGCTCCACATCAAGCTCGTTGAGAGTTTGTTGTATTTCGGTTCCCTTGATCTTTAGTATTGATGATTCCGGTCCGGGAGCCTTACCCGTGCTAACCGCTGCCAGTGTTCGTAATTCGGTGTATTCCAGTGCCAGTAATTCAATTTCCACATCAGTGATTTTTTGAATCCAGGCTGGGTTTTCACTCAGTGTATTTTCCGCACCGCCATCACTGGTTTTGGCTGCAGTTTCCTTAAGGCCTTCCAGATATTTTTTAGATTGGGGTACCTGGGCAATGCTGACACGCTCGTGTGTCAACAGTACTTTGGCGTAGGTCCAGCCTTTTCCTTCTTCGCCTATCAGGTTGGCCGCCGGTACTCGCACGTTATCGAAATACACTTCATTGACTTCGGGATCACCGTCCAGTAGATAAATAGGTGATACGGTGATGCCGGGGGTTTTCATATCGATCAGTAAGAATGAGATTGCATTCTGATTTTTTACGTCGGGTCCGCCGGTGCGAACCAGACAAAAAATCCAGTCAGCGTATTGGCCATATGTGGTCCAGGTTTTGGTGCCATTCACAATGTATTCGCCACCTTCACGTACGGCGGTGGTTTTCAACGATGCCAGGTCAGATCCTGCGTTGGGTTCTGAATAGCCCTGAGCCCACCAAATATTGCTGGCCAGTGTATCTGGCAAAAAGCGTTCCTTTTGTTCTTCATTACCGTAGGTGTAAATAACGGGTGAAACCATTTTAATTCCAAAAGGGATAACATCCGGCGCACCGATAAGGCCTAATTCATTGGCGAAAATATACTTTTGAGTCGATGACCAGCCTGTACCGCCGTATTCCACCGGCCAATTGGTAGCAGCCCAACCCTTGTTGGCGAGAATTTTCTGCCAACGGATATAGTCGTCCTTTTCCATGTGAATGCCGTTATCTAGCTTTTCGCGTATATCGGCTGGAAACTCCGCCGCTAAAAATTCTCTAACCTCTGTTTGAAACGCCAATTCCTCGGCGGAAAAATCAATATTCATTTTCAGATTACCTCTGTTTTGCGTAATAGTTTTGCGGCGTATAGGAGGAGTAAACGCCTTCTAATATCGATTTGAGAATTCTAACCCAAGCCCTTTTTCTAGACCTGTCAAAATGGTTCGGTTCATCGGTTGAATAGGCTCAAGCGCAATGCCGACAACAATGGATATTGTGCATCAGTACTACGGTGACCGAGATATTTTCTCTGTGTTGCACTATCTTTCTGTTACTATTTGCTGATGCGTCAGAGACTAGATCAGATTGGAAAGGGACAATACTCAATTTCAGCCGAGTACCTAGGCGCTTTTCTTGAGTTTGTAACAGAGAGCGGTGTAGATGCATCAGCAATACTTCTCGATGCAGGTCTTACGCCCGAATCGATTATTCAGCAGTCACAGTTTGTGGGTAGCGAAACCTTCGGCCGTGCGATAAAAAGTCTTCTAAACCAGCGTCCAGATCCGCACCATGCCTATCGCTTCGCCCGTCGACTCAGTGAGCTAAGACATGGCACTGCTGGGGTTGTTGCGCAAAATAGTCAGACCTTACGCGAAGCAACTGAGTTAGGGATTCGTTACGCTCGTCCACAACTTGGTAACACCAATCGACTTTTGGTGCGTACTGAAAACGATACGATGACGATGATGGTGAGCCCTCCGAATCCAAAGGCTGATGTCGAATTCGACCACGAAATCGACTGTTTCTCCGCCATTATAATGCTCCTTGGACACGAAATACGCGGGCGACGAATGGCGGGTACCATGGGCATTGCCTTTAATAATGAACTTAAGGTGACTCATTCCGACAATGGATTTTCTCTAGACAAAGCAGGGCTGCCGCCTGGCTTGACCATCACTTTTAATGCTCCCCACGTTGAACTGGTATTGGAGCCCAAGTACCTCAATACACCTTTATTGGCGCCGAGCGTTGAGCTCCAGGCTGTTGCGCTTCGTCAACTCGAAGGCTCAGATCCAGGCGCAGATATAAGTGACCGTGTTAGAGGAGTATTTCAGAGACTCGAGCCCAATGTTCCAGATCTTGAGACTATCGCAGAAACACTCCATATGTCACGAGCCACTCTCAAACGTAAGCTAAAGACGAACGGCTCAACTTTCCAAGATATCAAAGATTCGTTTCGACTTCGAAGGGCTAGCTATCTGCTCCGAGATACTGAAGCGACAGTCGACGAAATCGCTGCGGAGCTAAGATTCAGTGATGCTAGTGGTTTCTCAAAAGCCTTTCGAAGGTGGACTGGCCTTGCCCCTAGCGAGTGGCGTCTTGCACAACAAAGTTCTGCCAATACGGCCTGAGCTATAAATTCCCCTATGTTTTTGTTCCCAATTTGAGTTGATTTAACTCGACAGCTGCAGTGTTGAGCTGTTTTTCCGGGAATCTGAGCCGGCTTGACCTTCTGTTTCACAAGTTTTCAGAATATATTTTTACCCAACAGTAGCCGCTATCAGTTGTATTGATATGTTTGCGGTATCGAAACTGGAGAGCCGGTGTACCCTGAGCTTGGGGTAGGGCGATTCTAGTCTCGGCTACTAGCTGTCGAGCGTTAAGGCAGCGTTAGTGATTAAAGAGGGTGAGGACTTTATGGAGACAGATCAAGACGTTCCTGCGGGCTTGCAACCACAGGTAGAGGGCGCTCTATCGTGGATAAATGCAACACAGGGAGAGACCTATTCGTTGACCAGTTTGATTGGCCACGAGAAAGCTCTGGAAGCGAAGGCTGGCGAGAGTTACGAGCTCGGGCTGGTGCTTTGTAATGGTGAGATTTGCACCCGCGAGGATATTCGGGTCGAACCTGCCGGTGATAAATATCTATTCAGCTTTGCTGATATTAAAGAGCGGGAAATCCCGCCATTGCTCGACCCGCCTGAAGGGCTGCGTTCAGCCTGGATTGATTCAGTAATTGCCAAGCATGAATTTACAGTGATGGTGTTCTATCGCGGCCTGTGGTGACCTCCCTGTCGCCTCGAGTTACGAGGCTACGAAAAAAGCGGTGTTCTTGAAGAGATTCGAGCCGCCGGGGGCGAGGTGTATGGTATTAGCAGTGAGCCGCATTCTTTGGCATCTGAAGCTGAAGAAGCCTGGGGTACAAGTATTCCGATTGTGGGTGATCCGCATCACGAAGTAAGAAAAGATCTTAAGGCACGCGGATGGCTGGATGTTTTTTATAACGAAAACGATGGTCATTTGAATGATCGCAGCTGGGCGAGCCACCCTAATGGTTATTACCAGCCAGCGGTGATAGCGGTCGATAAGACTGGGCGCATACTCTACCGTTGGCGTCTTGTGCCTAAGCGCAGCAATATGAATGGCGCGGGAGCACGGCCTGAGTCCGCTTATATATGGGAGCGCATGAAGCAGGCCATGTCAGCAAAAGGCGATGCCAAACTGGATAAAAATCCGGTGATGACTGAGAAGGATCCTCCGTGGATATTGGCTCTGTTGATGTTTCTTGCTAACGGTTGGTTTATAACGCCCAAGGCATTCCCTATGTCTCGCGATGGTAAAGAGGGGGGCTTTGCCGCGGTAAGAAAAGCGCAGTACAGGTTGGGTGTGTTTTTGCTTGCCTGGGTCATGGCGTTAATCTTTTTGCCCTTTAGTTGGGTGGGGATTGCGGCCTTGGTTTGGCTGGTCATCATCACTCCTGGGGTGATGGAGCTAAACAGTCAGTTTCAGACTGAAAAAGACTCA
>CAJVZD010000153.1 GCA_913019905.1 uncultured Cellvibrionales bacterium | reverse complement strand
CCAATGCTGGATGAGATTGCCGCGCTAACGCTCGCAATGACTGAGCTTGTTAGTTTATGGATAGGCACTAATTAGGCGATTACACATGAAAAAGACATTACGTGCTGCGTTCGATTCCGAGATGAACAACGCAAAAGACCACTATTTTCAAAGAGAATATGCTAGATGCTATTACCACTTAGAGCGGGCACATATTATTGGGCAGCGCCATTATATTCCGCATGTCATTAGCCATTTCTGGATGTATAAGGTTGGGATAAAGCAGAGGGATTTACGAGAGATCACAGGCCAAGTAATACGCATAATTATGAGTGTTGCGTCACTCGCTAACAGTCCGTTACTGACTACAGTGCCAATAGGTAATACGGGCCGCGCACGAGTGAGCCCCATTAAACCGATGCCAATACCGAACGATTTAATCGCATATTTCGAATCAGGTGATTTCAAAGGTAAATCGAGCTCACCAACAGGTAGTTCGCATCAATCTCAATAGAAATTCAAGCATACAGATGTACCGGAAAATCGGTTTTGGGGGCGTTAAGAATTTTGTGCCAATAAAGACTTAATTCGTCCTTACGGCTGCAAAACTGCCTCATCCGAGCCTTCATTACGGTTGTCAATGCGGGATTCCTGATAAGTTGAAGCCGTTACCTCTTTATTATCGAGCAACTTCATCACTTCCCGATGCCGCTCCTTCGTTAGGTTGTAGCGGTTGTAGATGAATATCGAAATGATTCCGGTGAAGCCCATTATCGGGCCAGCGATGATCCCCATTCTTGTCAATATACCGTCGTCGAGTTGGCCTGGTACAGCATCAAAGGGAAGGCGTACAAAGACTTCCAAGGTGATTCCAGCAATAAAATGGCCAAAGGAATTCGATGCCTTCGCAAAAAATGCACGGGCAGAATAGTACAAGCCTTCCTGACGCTTTCCAGTGGTCAATTCGTTTTCATCGATGATATCGCCAAGCATGGAATAAATAGTCACAGATCCCATGCCGATACATAGTGAAAACCCGGCGGCATTAGCTAACAGAATCGGGAGAAGGGCAGGGTCATGGTTTTCGGGCAGTAATCCTAGCAGACGTAAATCCACCACTAACTGGGCGAATACAACCATTCCAGCGAGCGATCCCAGTAAAACGGGTTTTCGATCAAACCTACGCATAAGCGATGGAGCCGACAGGGCGCCGGAAATACCCATGACTGCGGCAATCAGCCCGAACCACCGAATCTGATCAGGTATTAATTCCCAAAAGTAGGTTTTAATAAAAACATCCATCGTTTCGTAGATACCGCTGGTGATCATAAAAAAGAAATAGCCAACTAAAAGGTATACATAATTAGCATTTTTCAGCGTGCTACGAATTTCGTTAAACAAATGTCGAGGTGTCAGTTTGGCAGTGGAATCTTCAGGCTGCGAAAGATGCGGGACTCGGTTATAGGTACCCGCAGCACAGAACCAAATCGCCACAATGATAATACTGCAGCTAAGTAATAAGAGTGGTCCATAGGCCGCTGCATCAAGATGACCGGGAACGAGCTTGCCATCGGCTTCCCGGATGCGCTCACCGGCGAAAAAATAACTCCAAATAACAAAACTAAAGGCGGTCCCAAAAGCTGCACCTAATACGGTGTTGGCACTGAATAACTGTGATCGCTGATGTTGGTCCTTAGATAGTTCCCCGCCTAAAGCAAGATGGGGAACACTGTACAAAGTATTCAGTGCTCGGCTTAGAATGGTTAGAATGGCTAGCCATATAAAGAGCGCTATTTGCGAGGGTCCGTCCGGTCCGGCCAGTATAAAATCAGGGGGATTAAATATAAAATACAAGGTTAATGCCATTGGCACGGGCGCAACAAAAAGAAACGGATGTCGGCGCCCATGTCGGGATTTCCATCGATCTGACATAACGCCAACCAGAGGATCAGTAATGGCATCGCCCACCAGAGCCAACATGATCGCGGTACCTATTAACGCATTTGACAAGCCAATGACCTGGTTGTAATAAATGGTGATAAACCCATTAAATAAACCCAGGTAAACCGCTTCACCCATTGCACCAGTTCCAAAGGCGATAATGGTTGGGAAAGATAACTTGTTGGTTTGCTCGGTGCTTTCTTTATGCGATGACATTATTTGCTGCCTTTTAATATTAACGTTTCTCTACGATGTAAAGACGTGGATATCGTGTTGATGTTGCAAATCGCAGTTTTCAAATAACCAGTCGTTGCCACTACTTAGGGCTTTTTACTTTAGAGAAAGATGTGGTTAGGACTGCTTCTTTTTTGTTATTAACCAATTGTGCAATAAAGTCATGTTATATGTATTGTATAATAAAAACAATACACGTAAGGTTGTACCTTCTTTAATCGTGTTCTCTTGTCTGAACCGACTTTTAAGTCCATTTTTAAGTTGAAGTTGAAGTTGAAGTTGAAGAGATATTCGAAATCGTAGGTGGGTGCTTGACCCAATTCGACTTGGCGACCAACATCGGTATTTAGAACCTTAGTCAGGTCAGTGCAATTGGTTGCAGTGGCAGCGGAACGAAAAATTGCACCAACTAAAATCATTATTCCTTTGCGTTATCACCAACGGAGCAAATTATGGAAATCAATCCGGAAGCGACCATCACAGATTCACCCACAACCCTTATGGGGGTAAACCATATAGGGCTTTGCGTAAAGGATCTCAGCAGTACACTCGCTTTTTACCAGAACGTCACGGGGTTCGAGCTCATTCGCCGCGAAATTGTCCGTAATAATACCGCAGCCGACACGCTTTTTGGTCGTGACGGAGTCGAGTACGAGACCGCGGTGTTGAAGGCACCCAACATGTTGTTTGAACTTATCGAATTTAAGCACAATGCCAATACCGCAACTGAGCGTATGCCGGTGCAGGGACCCGGTATGACCCATACCTGTTTCCAGTCGGCCGCAAACGATTCTGGTTACAACAAATTTAGAGATGCCGGTGCCGATATACTATCTCGAGGCGACAGCCCGGTAGACCTGGGTGGTTACGGCGTTACCTACGCCTATGGCTATGATGACGAGGGTAATATGTTCGAGATGGAACAACTGGATGCTAAGCCCTTGGCCTATTCTCCCAGTAAGGAACGTTGGATCAGCCAGGGCCATAGTATGTGGATGACGCAGGTTGCTCTGGTCACCCACGATATTGAACGGTTGACTCTGTGGTATCAAAACATCTTAGCCTTTGCCCCCCATCGAAAAGGCGACTACGTCAATCTTCCGCGCATGGACGATGTTATCAACTACGACAACCTATCATTGAAGGCATCTTGGTTTCAAATGGATAAAACGACCAAGAGCCTGGAACTATGGCAGTATCGCACACCTCAAACCGGCGTGTATTCGGGCAAGCGACCAGTGACCGGTTTCGGTTACTCCTATTCAATTGAAGTCGGGGATATTCAGAGCGAATACGCACGTATGCTTGGACTCGGCGTCGAATTTGTCAGCGAGCCTGTACTAATGGGAGACCACTGGCAGGTTTACGCCCATGATATTGATGGTAATGTATTCGCCTTGCGCCAGTGGCTCGATGCCGATTCACCTTTTTCGTTAACCAAGCTTGAAGGTTAAAATAACGACGATACCCAGCACCCCTGATAATTCAAGAGGGAAAGGTATTTTGAAAAAGCCGTTCGCAGAATTTTGCGCTACATTGCATGAGGCTATGTTCAGGACTGGCTCCTTTATGAGAAGCCCGAGCAAGTAGGTAACATGATGAAGGGAGAGGGCTGTTTATCAAATGAGAAGCGGTGATTTTGTTCCAATGAATACGGAACGGCAATTTCGTTCAGGTTTTTCTTGTTCTAATAGAAACTTATTATGAAAAGAACTGCTCTATAACGTTAGCCACTGATAGCAGTGTATTGACTGCAAATCTAATATTCTAGAATGAGAGATTTTAGATTAGTACTCGCGCCTATACAGAAGGGAAACTATACGAAGATATAGACTAGTATCAATCCGATTAACCTTCATATCAGGGGTAGAAAATGACACGAAAAAGAAAACAATTCGAAAGCAACTTTACAGCCAGCATACCTCGTTTCGGCTATTTGCCCGATGAAGACAGGTATTTGCTCAAGCCCGAAGTCGCGCAGTACCGATTCAATATTATTGGCGCTGGCATAATGGGACAGGAACATATGGAGGTTACTCTGAGGGAAGGGCGCGGGACCATTCACGGTGTTTTTGATACCAATGCCTCAAGTGTAAAACAATTCAAACATCTGTTCTCTCGATTTTCTAGGGACACTGATCTGGTGGAGTACGATTCCCTCGTAGCAGCCTGCAATGATCCGGATGTCGACGGTCTCATTATTGCAACGCCCAATTACAGTCACTACGAGGTAATAAGGGTCGCAGCCGAATCAGGCAAACATATTCTGTTAGAAAAACCCATGGCAACAACGTTACGGGACGCCTTTAAGATTAAAGAGATAGCCGAAAACTACGATGCGGTTTTTCAGGTGGGGTTGCAGTATCGCTACAAAGCAATCTACGTCGAAGCGATTCATGAAGCACTTGAAAGGAAGTCTTTGGGTGAAATAAAGATGATCAATATGGTTGAACACCGGCCGCCTTTTTTAGATAAAGTGAAACAGTGGAATAAGTTCTCGGAGTATTCGGGCGGTACACTGGTGGAAAAATGCTGTCATTACTTTGATCTACTAAACCTTCTCGCCCAGTCAAAGCCGGTAAGTGTCTACGCGACTGGTAGTATGGCAGTCAATTTTTTGGATTTTGAATACGGTAATGAAAAATCGGACATTCTTGACAGTGCTCAAGTAACAATCGTCTATGAAAACGGAGTGCAGGGCAGCTTTAATCTCTGTATGTTTTCACCGCAGACCTACGAAGAGCTAGTTATCTGCGGTGATGAAGGACGACTCAAAGCCAGTGAAAATGATGATCACTTACACAGTGGTCGCCCCAAGAATCACCTGGAAATCATGCGCGGCGAACGACAACCTTCCAGAATTTCGATTCCCGCCTATCCATCGTACATTGAAAGGAGCGGGCACAGTGGTGCGACATTCTACGAGCACATTTACTTTATCGATAATATCGCAGGAGAAAAGACCAACACGGCAAGCGCCGATGAAGGATTCTGGTCTGTTATCGTTGGTGTCGCCGCGGAAGAGTCCGTTAGGACTGGTGCAATCATAAAAATTGACGAGTTGCTAAAAGCCAACGACATTGTCATTGATTCTTAGTTGCCGGCACGATGACAGCAAAGAGAATATCGCCCGACGGAGCCGAACAGCGATTATTCTTAGTACAAATGATAAAAACAAGATATCTGAAATCAAATCTCGTTACTGATAAGTGAGGAAAAGAATGGAAC
>CAJVZD010000152.1 GCA_913019905.1 uncultured Cellvibrionales bacterium | reverse complement strand
AATAATGCTCCAGATATCGGATTAACAATCGTAACGTATGTGTCCACGCCATCACCACAGAGACAATATAAGGTGTTAGCCGGACAACAGACTATGTATTCACACCTGTTCTAAGGCTGACGTCCTAAAGTCTTTTCACGAGTATAAGACGAATAAACGCCCCCTCCCGCAAAAGTTTGTAAAATGCACTGGTTTTTTCCAGATCAGGCACAACCTTTCCTGCATCGTGGGAGGTATTCGACATCGTATTCTCCGTGGTATTTGTAAGCTAATGAGTTTCCGCTACTGTCTTTCACGGTTATTAATCTACAAATTTGTTGTTTTTGTTCGACGCGTTGTACCAGATAGGTGAAGACCAGGCGCGTTCTTGCAGTGTGGTCGCTAAATCAGGGCGTGGTGCAATACCTGCTCGATTTGCATCCCAAGTTGACCAGCGACAAGTTGGGTTTTCTATCGCTCGCGCATAATAGAAGGCGCGTTGCTCAGACTTGAATTCCGGGTCGTACCATAGGGTGGATAGCTGCGCAGCTCCGGTTCCGCGATTAATGGAACAATCAGAGATATCAACTCTGGCACCGTTATCAGGGCAGCGATTTGTTTCGCTGTTTACCTGAGCACCGCTCGCACACGCCACATCAATAACATCCTCATGGGTGCTTCCGTCGACATCTACCCAGCCCTTTATTATTTGCACACGCTGTAACGGTGCACTTGTCGCATCCGCTGACGCCATGACCAAAAAACCTGGTGAAGTGGAATCGCCAGATGGATCGTCTTGAGCGGAACTGTCAGTAGAATTGATTGAGGGAATGGTCCCGCCCATACTCACTCCGTTGGCATATGCACGTGCAACACCGTCAGCTGCGGTCAGCATGCTTTCATCGAACCCGTAACCGGCAAAAAACCGCAACTGTATGCGAGGTCCCGATGTCGCAAAAACTTCTTTTCTCCGAAAAGCACTATAGAGAGACTTCCTTGTGTTTTCTTCTGCCCAAGCAGCAGCTAGGCCTGAAGCACCAAATGTTGGGTTGGCGCCGGCAGTATAAACATCACCGTTGATTTTGGTGAGCAAATTTAGCCCAGCAACTTTTAACCCGTAATGGGCCAGTTGACTGTCGATGCCAGTTCTTGGCACAGATCCTCGAAGCGCGGCTGTACTGGACAGTAGCCCCAATTTGGATGCGAAATCGGCCTCGTTATTTTGGCTCGCACCTGAATGGGTATCGCTTGAGCCAATAAAACCAAATTGATATGGGTTAGTCGTACCTTGTTGCTCAAGGGCAATACCGTTAAGCAAGGCTTCGCGCACATAGGAGCCTTCAATCTTGCTTAGCGCATCGTTTGCTACTCGGTACGGCATGATTTCAAAACCTGCCCACTCATCTCGTGACGATAAAATGGGATGGGTTTCCGATGTGCCTTTTATCTGGGTTATTTCAACGATAGGTTCATTGCGGATGCGCTTTGTTGCGTAGTCATCGTCCAAAGGATTTCCGGCCCAATCGACAAGCTTAAACATCTGGCCGTTTGAGCCATTGGAGTTATGAGGGATGGCCAAGCTTTCAACGCCTTTTGCTCTCAACTCATCCATCCATTGCCAAAGGTCCTCCGGGTTAACGGAATGGAAGCGAGAAAAGGGCTCACGCGGCAAGCGATCGCTTCCTTCAAATATGACGTTTCGGTGCAAGTTTCCCCTGCTGGCATCAGAGGACGTGTACTCGTAGGCAGCAAAAGTGGTGAAACGGCCGGGATCATTAAACTGATCGGCAGCATCGATTGTATCCTCCCAGGCAGTTCTGACGACACCAAGCACCTCTTCGCGATCTAGTTGACCAGACATAATCCCTGTAACTGCGTCCGGCAGAAACGACGAAAACGTGCCGAACCGCTTCAAAATGTCGAATAAACCGATGCCAAAGTTTTCAGGGGCATTCAGGTCATGATAGGGCTCTGAAAAGTCATTTTTAGAGAAGGCGGTGGAAGTCTCGGCGGCAGCCTTTACCACTCCCAAAAACATTGCGTGGTCCGTCACGGCATAAAAATCCATTGGTCGTGACAGTTGCATATCAAATCCAGCCGGGTTTTGAACCGCCTCACCTTTAGCAAAACGGTAGGCATCATAAGGCGTTGCCGTTGTGCCAAAGGCATAGGCGTCCATTGAATAAGTAGTGTGTACGTGCAAATCACCAAAAAAGGCTTTGCGCTCTTTTGTCACCTCATTATCAGTCTCGCCCTTGACGGCATCAGAGGCATTTTTACGCACAAGCAACTCGGTCTCAGTTTTAAAAACTTTTGCAGCCATGGTGCCCGGGTCACTTTTCAAATTTTCATCAAATTTTGCGGTTTGAGCAATAATCTCCTCATTAGAATGAACGTTTGCAGCTGAGCTAAAAGCTTCGCTAGACGGTTCTACATTGGAATCTGAACAGGATGCCAGAACCAATGCCGTAGAACCTAGCATGACGCTGCGCAAAAATTTTCTGCTTTTCATATAATTTTCCATTTTATTCATACTCATACTTTTTGGTGTGTGACACGATAAAAACTCCTTGGCTACTTCTAAAAGGGTGGCAGACTTGGTTCATTGTTATGGCAGGTACACTGGATAAAGCAATCAATGCAAATCGCTGGAAGTAAACAGTGCGTCACAACCCGTTCCCGACAAAACCCTATTGAGCCGTTCTTTATCCTTTGCTTCGAGTACATCGTAGCGTTCTTGCAGCCACTTAAGACATTTAGCTTGGTAGACGAAGGTTTCTTGCACCCAAGGTTTTCCATCAATCACACACTCCAGCATTTCATCCCCTCTTGCCGCTGCCTTTGCATTTTCAAGCATGAACGGCACAAACAGTCGTCCGACCTCACATAGTAAGTCGTTGAGCGTTTCAGGTGGCGAATCCAGATCAATCCAGTCTGACTCTTCAACCTGCAGACCCGAGTGATCTTCCATGGCCTCTGTCCACGCAAAAGCGCGTGGTGAGATACGGCGAGAAATTGCCTGAGGTGTTGGGTCCGTCATCACCAGCATTGTCATCTGACCAAAGCAGCCATAGTCTCCTGCGCCCGGGCGGTTACCTAATAGAAACGGTTGATTCTGCAGATGTTTATCAAACACTTTCAAGTAGCGTTCCCAGCTATCCTCTATAACAGGGCCGGTTGTTTTATTCGACCCAACGACACCAATTCGCGAAATCTGACGTTCCGCAAACATCTTGGCTAGCGCCTCTCCCTGTTCAGGTGTGGCCATCATATTCATGCGATAAGCCAAATATGAAGATGATGTCTGTGTGTCCAGCGCTTTTGACCAACGATAATGGAACATGCATTTGGACAACCATTCATCGCCGAACTCTTCTAACACTGCGTCAATAACAGCAAGCGCTGGATCCTTTGGCCGTAGTTGGCGCCCAATGAAGTCTTTCTCTAATCGATTGATAATAGGCGTTGTATCGCCCATCGCTTCTGTCAATTCACCGTGCTGATCTGGGAAGATAACATAGGGGACCATTGGCAGCGGTGCAGGCGGGAGTTTTTCTGACTCTCGCCCCCCTTTTATAACGAATTGATAAGGAATGCGCCGATAACGTAACAGTGCGCGTACTTTACGGGTATAGGGCGATGGCGACGTGCCTACTAATTTTAAATCGGTCATCGTAAATCCTTAGATTTTTCATTCATCCAAATAACAACTGTTAGGTTTGAGTTTGGTAAATAGCGGCCAGCTTGTTGCGCATAAAACCAAACCTAGAAGAATAGAAATCAGCTCTTTGAAGGATTGTTCCCATAATAAAACTAAGTTGTATGGTTAGAGTAGCTAGTGAGAGGGCAATGATTTACGAAGCCTTTAGAAAAGAACCGTAATCCATAGATTTGCCAAGCGCTTCGAGGCACTCATCATTACTCACTGCAACTTTACCGTTTATGAGCACGCTTTTCATGATGCCGTTATTTCGATTAACTAGGCGCGTATAGTTCTCAATACCGTCAAATCCAGCCCGCTCAATGGAATCTAAAGACTCATGAAGATTCTCTGGGTTAATCACATTGATATCTGCGCGCATGCCTTTCTTAATATAGCCCGCGTCTATGCCATGCCAGTCAGCTAACTCGCCACTAAGGCGATTGATGGCATGTTCATCGCTTATCGTCTCAAGTCCATTTTTTCGCATGCTCTTAAGTCTAGCTAGCATTTGTAATGGAAAATTGTAATTGGCCATATTCTGGATATGAGCGCCAGCATCAGAGAAACTCATTAAATTAGACGAGGTTCTGTCCGTATATAAATCATTGATGGCATGGTCACGTTCGTTGCCGATAACCAGCTTCCAGATCAATAAATCGCCATGTTCAACTAACAAGTCAACGAAGGCTTCTGCGACATGAACTTCTCGGCGTTTGGCAATTTCAGCAAAACTTAAACCAATGATACTTTCATCAGGGCACTGATAAACATGACCATCGCCAATGTCTCTATTCCATAAAGCCGGGCGAAACTTTTCCGTCATATTTTTTATAAATTCTTTCTTAAACGCCGGATCGCTGACTAACTTGTCTCGATCAGCATTTTCACTCAAATGTAGATAACTCGCACCCGAAGGCACTTCCTCAAATATCACGAAGTTCATGCCCTGGATTTGCACGTGAAATTCACAGGGCAACGTCTGCCAGCGAAAATTTCCGCGAAGCAAACGAACCATTTTGGAGAATAATAGTTGTAGTTTACCCAGAGGCTTTTTACGACCCGCCTTAGCATCCATCATCACGATCGCAGTCACGCGAAGCTGCTTTCTGAACAGGCTCATTGCCTCCCAGGCGAGATGTAGCATACTGCCCGCTGGATTTCTAATATCGGGTGCTGTTTGCAAAATGCCTGTTGATTTCCTTAACACTTTATTTAAAAAAGCATACTCTTTGAATGTGGCATAAACCGACGGCAAGGCTTTTGATCTCACTCGATCGCCATCTAGACGATCACCGTCAGTTTGCATGGATGACATACCCAAAAAACCGACATCCATCGCCTCTTGCAATGCCTCTTTCATAAATGTCATTTCTTGTGCCGTCGCGGGACGATCTTCCTCGACAGAATTTTCGATACCCATCGCTGCCATACGAATATCAGAGTGACCTATATAGGAGCAAACATTTGCGCCCAGAGGATGTTCATTTAGAAACGCGACATAGTCCTTAGGCCTATTCCATTTTTTTTGTTCTTTTAGTATCGGTAAAACCTGTTCACGTGGCACGCCCTCGACGCGAGTAAAAATATCACTGCAATCCTCAGCCTCGGCCATAATCGCAGTGATTGAGCAGCTGCCTGCAACGACAGTAGTCACACCATGCCTAACCGATTCGCTCAACGCCGGGTTAACCAATAATTCGAAATCATAGTGAGTATGGGTATCG
>CAJVZD010000151.1 GCA_913019905.1 uncultured Cellvibrionales bacterium | reverse complement strand
AATAATTTTCGCCCGCTGCATGGCCTTCCTTTTCATCGTGAGCATACCGATACTCACCGCCATAACCCATGTCTTTCATCAAGTTAGTGGGCGCATTTCTTAAATGCTCAGGCACGTCATAACTTGGTTGACCTTTTATATCGGCCATGACTTCGTTAAACGCCTTGTACACTGCATTACTTTTTGCTGCACTCGACAAGTAAATCACCGCTTGCGCGATGGCCAATTCGCCCTCCGGACTACCGAGCCTTTCTTGTACACTCCAGGCATTCAGTGCAATTTCCAACGCTCTCGGATCGGCATTACCGATATCTTCACTGGCCATCCTGACGACCCGTCGCGCAATGTAGAGAGGATCACAGCCGCCGTCTACCATACGACAAAACCAATAAAGAGCACCGTCTGGCGAGCTGCCTCTCACGGATTTGTGTAGTGCGGAAATTTGTTCGTAGAATACATCTCCGCCCTTATCAAAGCGCCGCACAAAGCCATCCAGCACTTCCGCTATCACCGACTGATCTATGATTTTTTGATTGCCATTTTCCTCAGCAAGCTCTACCGCCAGCTCAACCAAATTGAGCACTCGACGGGCGTCACCGTCGGCTGCTTGCGCTAGTTGCGATAACTCATCGTTACCTAGCAAGACCTCAAGGCCTTGAAAGTGCTTTATCCCTCTTTTGATTATGTCATTCAGCTCCGGCTCACTTAGGGAGCGCAACTTGTATACCCGAGTTCGAGATAACAATGCATTGTTCAGTTCAAACGAAGGATTTTCCGTCGTGGCACCAATAAACAAAACAGTACCATCTTCAACGAAAGGCAAGAATGCGTCCTGTTGCGCCTTATTAAAGCGATGAACTTCATCAATGAAAAGTATGGTTTGCCGTCCTGCCGTTTGTTGGTATCTCGCGTCTTCAATCGCAGCGCGTATATCTTTTACGCCGGCCAATACGGCAGACAAGCTAATGAAATGGGTATCGCATAGTTCCGATATCAATTTTGCCAGAGACGTTTTTCCTACCCCGGGCGGCCCCCATAAGATCATGGAGTGTAACTGTCCCGATTCAAGCGCTTCACGCAAAGGCTTGCCTTCGCCGAGTATATGAGACTGTCCAACGTAATCCTGCAGTGACAAAGGACGCATCTTAGCCGCGAGTGGCTGATAGAGTTTATCTTGTTCGAATAGCTCTGAACTTTTCACTGATTACTACTATTTATAAGGTCGTCCGAAACACTTGTAGACAATTCGCCGTTCTGATTGTGATCAAAGCTACTAAGCGTTTCGTCGAGAATATCGACTCCTGCTGGAGGCGCGAATTGAAATAGATCATCGGGAATTTCTGTATTAACAACAAAACTTGAAAAATCAATCCTGGTCTGCTGCTCAAAGCTATCACTGAAAGACATCGAAGTGACTACTCGATCTCTAAAGCTGATAGTGAGCCCCACAAATAGAGTATCCTTGTCTTTCGCGTCTAGTTGATATTCGGTAGTCCCCGCTGTCTTCGCTTGTGTAATGACATACTGTTCACGTAACTTATCGACATTGCCACTTAACAACAGAGCCGGCGCGCTGTCTTCATCGTCGACAAATGGCTTTTTTGAAACCTGTTCAAGATCGATATCATGTAACCAAAGTACAGAACCATCGGTGACGACAAGATGTTCGTAAGGTGATTCGGTTAACCAATAAAATTGTTGTGGTCTTTTGATTCGCACTATCCCACGCGCCTCTTGCAATACAGCGCCCTGACTATCCAATATCGTCTGTTCAAACCGAGCCTCAATTGAATGCATATCTCGAAGGTAATTCGAAAGACTTTCCGACGGTGTCTCAGCAGCCTCGCTCTGAGCAAAAAGACATACGGAATGGGTAAACGCTATAAGAAGAAGTAGAAACTGTGCTTTCAAGGAATGTATACCCTATTGAGATGGTGGAGGTGGAGCCAAAACTTCTCGGCTGCCATTTGAGCTCATTTCCGTTACGACGCCGGCAAGTTCCATTGCCTCAATTAAGCGAGCCGCTCGATTGTAACCAATTCGTAATTTACGCTGTACCGACGAAATCGACGCGCGACGTGATTGCGTAACATAATGGAGAGCTTCATCGTAAAGCGCATCCATTTCACTGTCGGCATCCCCTGTTGATTCGTCAGTGCTAAATCCAGGAATCGCAGGACCACTAGCGCCTTCATCAAGCAGACCTTCAATATAAGAAGGCTCGCCGCGTTTTTTCCAATCCGCGACCACTCGATGAACTTCATCGTCAGAACAAAATGCACCGTGGATTCTTAGTGGTAAACCGGTTCCCGGTGGCAAATATAACATGTCACCATGACCAAGTAACTGCTCTGCCCCGCCCTGATCCAGAATCGTACGAGAATCGACGCGAGACGAAACCTGAAAGGCAATTCGGGTGGGGATATTTGCTTTAATCAAACCAGTGATAACGTCAACTGATGGGCGCTGGGTTGCCAAAATCAAGTGAATTCCAGCAGCACGGGCTTTTTGAGCTATTCTCGCGATCAGTTCTTCTACCTTCTTCCCGACTACCATTATCATGTCGGCAAATTCATCAATGACAACAACTATAGATGGCAAGGTTTCTAACGCCGGAGCTATAGCTACCTCTTCCCCCGGCTGAAAGTTTTCTTCCGGGACCCAGGTTGGATCTAATATCGGTTTTCCCTCAAGAATTGCATCGTTAACCTTTTTGTTAAAACCTGCAAGGTTTCTGACACCCATGGCCGCCATCAATTTATAGCGGCGCTCCATTTCCGCAACACACCAACGCAAACCATTAGCAGCATCTTTCATGTCCGTAATAACCGGGGTAAGCAAATGCGGGATGCCGTCATAAACGGATAATTCGAGCATTTTCGGATCGACCAATATCATCCGAACTTCCGCAGGAGTCGACTTGTAAAGTAAACTCAGTAACATGGCATTAACACCCACTGACTTTCCGGAACCCGTAGTACCGGCTACCAGCAAGTGCGGCATTTTCCCCAGATCGGCGACGATCGGTTCTCCAGAAATATCGTGACCTAGTGCCAATGTTAAAGGAGATTTCGAGTTTTCGTAAACACGGGATGCTAAAACTTCGTGAAAATTGACAATGGCACGATCTTCGTTTGGTATCTCTATACCTACCACCGACTTGCCTGGTATAACTTCTACGACCCTTACACTTATAACGGCAAGAGAACGGGCAATATCTTTCGCCAAATTCGTTATTTTACTGACTTTAACGCCTGTACCCGGCTGGATTTCAAAACGAGTTACGACGGGACCTGGGAAAACTTCAACAACTTCGGCGACCACTCCAAAATCACTTAACTTGTGCTCTAACATTTTTGACAATGCTTCCAACGCTTCAGCAGAAAAGCCTTTCCTGTGACTTTCGTCCGCTGGATCCAGCAATTCCAAAGGGGGTAATGAACCGACAATCGGTGAATTAAATAGTGGCTGCTGCCTTTCTCGTTCTTTTCGATCGCTCTGGACTGGTTTACTCGGTATCAATTGAATTTTCGGTGCTTTCCGAGATTTTTCTTTCTCAATGTGCTTTGTTATCACTTCTTGTCGTTGTTTTAGCACCTCATTTTGGCTACGTTTTTCCTTGAAATTGTTGAGGTAACGTATGTATTGACGTCTAGTATAGCGACTGAACTTCACGGCATGGTAACCAAGATCATCCATTACCTTCAGCCAGGATAAATCGGTAAAAATCGTTATGCCAAATAGAAGGGTTGACAATAGTATTACCCGACTGCCAAATAAATTGAACGCATCAAAAGAAATACCCGCAACAGCATTTCCGAGCGCGCCACCGGCACCGAAAGGCAGCTGCGAGTCCAGATTGTCTCCCAAACTTGCCAATGCTGTACTTGCCAACATCACCAAGCATAGGCCCGTTACTCGCATACAAAAAGTCGCAGCATCAAAAGGAGCCGGATTATACCGCTCTCTAAATAGTATCCACGCGCGGTAGCCAATCATCATCGGAAATAGGTACGCCATGTACCCGACGAGCGAAAAACACACGTCCGCCAACCAAGCGCCGGTCGGCCCGCCGGAATTAACTACCTCTAATCCGCTACCTGTACGGGACCAACCTGGATCTGCAAGATTATAACTATCCAGTGAAACCAAAAAATAGAGGAAGGAAGCGACAAAGCCAATTAGCGCGCCCTCTCTCAAGCGAGGTACGAGAATTTCCATAATGGGAACAGGAGACGCTTCTTTGAATAGTTGTTTACTTGAGGTCTGCTTATTCAAGACCGTATTAACCTCGATAATTTAAAATTTTGAGTTAGCCGACATCACAATCTGAGAACTGGCCAAATAACACCCATTAACATTGAGAATCCATAGCAATATTACCATTAAAATCAGCAGTTTGCCTCTACATAAAGTTTATCAACTAAATAAGATTAAAGGAGTTTTTCCGAACATCAAAATCACCTATGATAACGGTATAATTGACACCGGCTTTCAGTCATTCATTTTCTATCATTGTATTTGTAGCAAAAAGGTAACCCATGAGCGAATTACAACACCACTCTTTGATCATTTTAGGCTCCGGTCCCGCCGGATACAGCGCTGCAGTTTACGCAGCTCGCGCCAACCTCAACCCAGTCGTTATTACCGGTATGGAGCAAGGCGGGCAATTAACAACCACAACTGACGTTGACAACTGGCCAGGTGGGGCCGAAGGCCTGCAGGGTCCTGATCTAATGGTGCAAATGCAGCATCACGCGGAACGGTTCGACACAGAGATTATATTTGACCATATTGAAGAAACCCAACTGCAAAACAAACCTTTTATTCTAAAAGGAAATAGCGCTACATACAGCTGCGATGCTCTGATAATTGCTACTGGTGCTTCAGCTCAATATTTGGGATTACCATCTGAGGAAGCATTTATGGGCAAAGGAGTGAGCGCTTGCGCGACTTGTGACGGATTCTTCTATCGAGGAAAAAAAGTAGCCGTTATAGGTGGCGGCAATACCGCAGTGGAAGAAGCACTCTATCTTTCCAATATAGCTGCAGAAGTGACATTGGTTCATAGACGAGACGCATTACGTTCCGAAAAAATCCTACAGGATAAGTTATTCGAAAAAGAAAAAAACGGAAACGTGACCATTCTTTGGAATCATACCCTAGACGAGATAACCGGCGATGACATGGGCGTTACCGGCCTCAACTTAGCCAGCACTTCTGACGACAAAAAATCCAGCATAGACGTTGATGGTGTTTTTATCGCTATCGGCCATAAACCGAATACCGATATATTTGTCGATCAGTTAGTGATGAAAGACGGTTATATAAAGATACAAAGTGGTATTGAAGGCAACGCTACCCAGACGAGTATCGAAGGTGTCTTTGCCGCCGGTGATGTGGCAGACCATATCTACCGCCAAGCCGTCACGTCCGCAGGTGCAGGATGTATGGCAGCACTGGATTCTGAAAAGTATATTGACAACCTATCCTGATTCAAATGATTAGCTCGCAAGGATTAAGGTAAAAGATGGGGAATGTTGTCTGGCTTGATAAAAATTCGGTAGA
>CAJVZD010000150.1 GCA_913019905.1 uncultured Cellvibrionales bacterium | reverse complement strand
TGGCGCGAACGCCTATCTAGAGTGTGTCTCAAATGACAAAAAACATAACCGTATGGTTAAATCGATGAAGAAAATCGGTAAAGAATTCAATGTTGCGGTTCGTTCTTATAAAGAACGTATGGCAAACAGCTAAAGCATCTTCGTCTCTTTAAGACATTCCTGCAGTAATTGCCTCGGTGTATTCGGGGCTTTTTTATGCGTAATGAAGACTGGTTGACTCCTAGCCATTGGCCTCAATGCGTCTCAGTTCAACTATATCCACTTTAGTCAACGTCATACCCTTCAGACATCATAGGCTCAGAGCAGTCTTTTTCCTCAAGTGAATAATGAAGTTGTTCAATTGATTGGAGGCAGTGAGCACCCCCTTCTTCCCTCTTGAAGATCTGTCCTGCTTGTTGCTGCCGTATGTTTTTGTACCTAAAACCTGTTACTGTTTAATTTACCCATTTGAGAATGTGCAGACAAATCATAAAGTTACAAGTAAGGCACCCAGTCTTCTTCTCGGCACCAGCTACCGTTAGAAATCATCCACTTACAAACCATCTTTCAAACAGCCCTCATCGAATCCATTATTAGTTAATGAAAAATGTTAATTTTTGCCGTTATTTGTGTGCATTGGCTAGTCTTTGTAAATTGACAAATCAGTGCATTAGACGGATTAGTACTCGCCTTTTTGCTTTCTGGCAGCGCGGTCAGGACTGCAAACGCAACCTTAGTGAATGTATCACTGAGCGGCACAGCTATCGCGTCTGGGGAATGGAGCGGCAGGGTTGCTGGCAACGGGTAGTTAATGATTCAGAACTCTCGGGTCTCTCCAACTCTTAAAACCCATGCTCCGACAGCACCAAACGCAGTATCGCCTGCCGCACTTCTGAAACGCAACGGCGGTTCGGCCAGGGGCTCGTCCGACAAATCGAAGGTGCCGAAATGTATACCGAGTGCTTTTTTGGCTCGCAAATCTCGTGCGGCACGAACAGCCTCTTCAGGATTCATGTGCGACTCACGCATCATCGCACGCGGTTCGTAAGCACCTATCGGTACCGCTGCGAGATCAAATGGCCCTAGCTTACGTCCAATCTCCTCAAAGCCGGGAAAATAACCGGTATCGCCGGCGAAGTAGAAGCGTCGTTCGTCACCAGTAACTGCCCATGATGACCACAGCGCCTTGCGATCATCAGTCAGGCTGCGCTTGCTCCAATGCTGGGAAGGCAGGCAATGAATAGTTGTGCCCTTGAAAGTGGCTGTCTGCCCCCAGTCGAGTTCTTGTACGTTAGTGATACCTTCGCCGCGCAGAAGATCACCATTACCCAGAGGGACAAAAAATACAGTTTCAGTATTTCGTTTTGCAAGAGAATTCAACGTTGGTAAATCTAGATGGTCGTAGTGGTTGTGAGAAATCAACACAAAATCAATTTCTGGTAGATCGTCGAAAGCAAGCCCAGGTTCGACGAAACGTTTAGGTCCAAATACCGGTACTGGACTGGGGCGATTTGACCAGGTGGGGTCTGTAAGAAAGGTGACATGTTCGACCTGAACCAACAATGTGGCATGCCCGATCCAGGTCACGGTAGGTTTACTGTGACGAGCATTTTCTCGCAGAAATTTCCCATCATTAAGCACTCTCGATGGAGCATCTTCGGCGCTGCGAAAATAGGTACCCATACGGCGCATTATGAAAGGAAAACGAACACTGAAGGTTCCGTGCGTCAAATCACCGCTCGGATTGGTAAAGCGTCCATCCTCGTCTCGCGGTGCCGCACTGAATAATGCCTCAGCCTCAGCCTCACTGTGCGAAAGACTTGCCTGCAGTATCATCAGAGTTAATAGTAACAAAATAGTATAGTGGCGCATACAGCGATCTCATTTAACACTTTAGCAGCACCTAACTCCCATCATGCCAGCGGTGGGAACGTTAGGTCATGGTATTTCACAGTAGAACGGCTGAAAAAGCAAACAATCATACATTCATATAAGCACGACAAATGCCTCGTTTTTCTCTACACTTCTGTTTTTCCATTCTATTTGGAAAAGTCCCATGAATTTATTAAAGTAGCGTTGATTTTAATCGTATACTGTTCGTCAGCTCTGTTCATTAACCATGATTAAAGTTGCGAATTAATGCCACCCAAATACCGAGCAATCAACTTATTTAACACACGGTTTACATTGAACGTTGAAAGCTGTAACACCGCTTACCTCTTTCACCTGAATAAAGGTGTTCGTTAGCAGAGATCTCGAATGAACTTTTTTTGTTATGCCCTAGCAAATCTGTTAGAGAAAAGTTCTTTTTGAGAAGTTGACTAAATCAATCCATTTTATTATTGATAGAACTCCGAGTAAATTTATGGTTCGTTAATTTATTTAAAAAAGACAGTCGAATTAGAGCATATGAGCTTTTAAAAAAATTGTATTCTACTTAGCTAGCTATTCCTATAAAGTGCCCAATACTCCAAAAATACACGAAATTAAAAGTGGAAGGGTGTAATTACGTCGATTCACTCAATAGCAACTAATACTTCATTTCTACGAAAAAAAGGCAGTGTCCAAGGCGGGTTGTATCTCGCTAGCTGCGGTTTTCCTTGTAAACGAATGTTTTTTCCAGTTAACCACTGGTTTAATTCTTTTGTTTTTAACGCTATCTTTTTTTCTCCAGCTAACCCAGAGAACCGAATCACTGCATATTTTTGAGCTGGCACCTCTCGCAACGTGACATTGCTTTCATTAGGGTTGGGAAGGGTTTCCATTGTGTATTCGCTGGGCATTACAAAATGAACCTTCCAGCTTCCCCCGTCTTCCTTCATTGTTACTGGGGCAGTCATACTAATTTTTTCTGCTTTAGGTTCGATTGTTACCGGAGCCGTCATGCTTATTTCTTCTTTTTTACCTACGCTTGATGTATTTCCACCGAAAATATAGCCCGCAATGCGCCTAAACCCCTTACCTGAAGCTTCATCCATAGATCCATCCACTAAGGTTTCCGCAACAATCATAGGGCTATAAGCCCTCACTTCAAAAGCACCTGAAGCCTCTAGAACATCATATTTGGGCTCTTCTATGGCCATGATCTGCACACTAAACAGCAAACTAACTAAAGTAACGGCTACATTCTTACTCATATCATTCTCCCGTATTCTCTTGTTATTGATACGGAAAAACGTCTGCCTTGGATCACTTTAAATGTTAGGTGTATTGGACTAAAAGACGTTTCTCTCCCCCGCTCAACCTAGTCTAAGATAGGCTAATGGCCACCGCTTATCGCTGTGTATGACGCAGTCAGATCCGTCATAAGATCTTGCATCGGGTGCAATATGCTTTTATTTTTTCCGGAAGAAGCGTTATCAGATGCGCCCTTTGTAAATTCTCGCTGCAATATGTTCGGCGGGGCAAAACTGGCCTTGCCGCCACGGCAGCGTGGCGTTCTGCAGCCTACTTGAGTCTTAAGATCTGCCAATCACATCAATCGATAGGCTCCGGTTTCCGTGCACACCACCACTTTTAAGCCAAAACTAACGGCCTTATTGAATACTACCCAATAAGAACTTAAATGCCATCGGGTTTTACTCGAATCAGCTTGCCACTTTCACTATCCGTTAGCAGATAAATGAAGCCGTCTGGCCCCACTCTCACATCACGTATCCTCGCGTCGAGCTCTGAGAACAAAGCCTCTTCAGCAACGACTCTACCATTATCCATATCAACTCTTCTGACTTCTTTGTCAACAAGAGCGCCAACAAAAAAATCGCCTCGCCAAGCGGGAAAGGCATCACCTTGATAGAGCGCGAATCCCGAGGGTGCGATGCTCGGCACCCAGTACTTCAAAGGTTGCTCCATTCCCGGCGCTTCCTGAAACGGGGAAACATAGGCACCGGAATAGTTGATACCGTAAGTTATGGCGGGCCAGCCATAATTCTTACCGGCTTGTACTCGATTGATTTCATCTCCGCCCTGAGGGCCATGCTCATGGTTGTAAACCGTGTTTGTCTGACTATCGACCACGAGCCCCTGGGTATTGCGGTGACCATATGACCAGACATAAGGATTACCCTTTTCACCATTTGCAAACAGATTGTCCGCTGGTACAGATCCATCGCTATTTAGACGGATAATCTTGCCGAGTTGGCTGAAGGTATCCTGGGCCGCTTCTCGATAATCAAACCCATCTCCCGTCGCCAGGATAATGGTATTGTCTGCAAGCTGAACCATTTTTCCGCCGTAATGTGCTCCGCCCACTTTAGTTGGGGACACGGTAAAAAGCACTTCGACATCCTCAAGGCTAGCTGCCCCGAGCTTTGCTTTCACAACTCTAGTTGCATTTGAATCAAACGCACCCCAGGCGAAAGAAAGGTAGACCTTTCGATTCGTTGCAAAGTCATTGTCCAGCATAATATCAAAGTAGCCACCCTGACTTTCTACAAAAGCTTCAGGTGTACCACCTAATGGCTCACTTACTTCACCGGTTGCCGAAACTCGAAGTATTTTCCCGGGACGGGTCGCAACCAAATAATTCCCATCGGGAAGAAAAGCGACGGACCACGGGAAGTTCAATCCCTCTGCAACTGTTTCTAATTGATAATCAGCCTGCGCAGGCATAACAGATAATGCCAATAATGGCGTTAATAACAGGGCGACAAGGTAACGAGATATCATTTATTCTCTCTCTATCGTAGAATTCCTGTCATTATACCCAGTCGCAACAGAATCAGGACAGATAAATGATAAAAACTATTGGTGCCTTCCTTGTGGCCGTTATCTGCACCTATATACTGGGTGTTTTGTTTATCGGACAGGGAAACCTTGCTAACGTTGCCGAGATGGGACTTACCATCAAATTTAGCGATCGCGTAGATACTCTGCTACACGACGTAACACATATGACGGCTATCTATTTACCGCTTGTTACGATCAGCTCCCTGATCGCTTTCCCCGTTGCGGCCCGGATTTTTCGGCTGAAACCAGACCTCCGCCTTATAGGCTATGTTGCTGCCGGCTTCGTTGCGCTGATTGCGATGCACGTCATCATGAAAATGGTATTGGGCCTAACCGGCATCGCGCCGACTCGCACACTATTCGGTCTGTTTGCACAGGGTGCCGCCGGTGCCGCCGGTGGTTATTTGTTCCATAGACTGACCGAGAAAAAGGTAGCACATTCTTAACCCTGATCCTTAAAAGCTTAGGAAGCATTGAGAATTAACGGACGCTTTCGTGGTCGGTCATGAAAAATTAACCGAATCGGCGGATCGAATATTTGATCTCTCAATTTATCCCTATATTCTCTCGATTTCCCTTCGCCACCGAAACCCAAGACACAAGACACAAGACACAAGACACAAATCGCCTAGTCTCAATAGCTGCTGATATTTTTTGAAACCGCGATCGCCCAGATCCTAACCCTTATTGGTTAAGTTACGAACCTCCACGATATCAGCGCTGGATCTGAGGTGACTACGTAACTTCACCTATCAAATCGCGTAATGGTCCTTATTTGTTTTTATTGTGGCGGTGATATTATGACCTCACTGACTTAGCAAACACCCAAACCAAGAAGCGAAATCAATAACGCTGACTGACAAATACTGTAGAGGAATAACATCATGATTAAGGCAACCGCATTTGTATTATCAACTGTTTTATTTTCTGGCTTAACTCACG
>CAJVZD010000149.1 GCA_913019905.1 uncultured Cellvibrionales bacterium | reverse complement strand
ATAGGGCGCGCAATAATGTCTTATTCGCTGGGTTGTCATTAATGTCTCGCACGAGTGAGGCATCAATTTTAACGTAATCTAAACCGACATCATGCAATTTCCCAATTTGTGAGACTTCGTAGCCTAAGTGCTTAATGCCGACTCGGCAATTGAGCGTTTTCAATTGATGGCATAACTTACGAAACCCCTCTAAGTGCTGGTAGACTCCGTATTCAGGGATTTCGATCCACAGCCAGCTGGCTTTGTCGTCATGCGCTCGTAATGTGGTAATGATCCAATCGATAAATTCATCACTAGCTATTGCTTGGGGTGACAAATTGATGCACATTTTTGACGTCGATTCTGAGAGTTCGCTTAAAGCTAGTTCAATAACTTCTTTGTCCAGCTCCAGGGATAAATTGAAGCGGTTAATCCAAGGTAAAAATTGAGCGGCGGACAGTAATTGTTCTGCAGCTCGCATGCGCACTGGGCATTCATTGTGCAGCAATTCTCCTTGCAGGTTTGTTACGGGATAAGACGTTAAGCTAAAGTTTCGATTATTAAACGCCTTCTTAAGCTCTTGTTCCCAATCGACTATTGAATTGCTGTCGGCAATTGATGCATTTAAGTCAGATATGGCTACCTCCAGTGAAGATTTTCCTTGCTGTTGAGCGGACAGTAGTGCTGCATCCAAGCGCCCCAGAAGTACGGAAATGGACTCGCCTGCACTGTATTCAGTAGTGGCAGTCGGCAAGGTGATTTCATTATCAAGGTTAAGCTCTTTAGATAAATTTAGTAGCGATTGTTGGGTATTGTGAGCGAGCTTTTCCGCGTTGTCGTCTTCAGGAGAGATAAGTGCAAAGTCTGATCCGTTTAAACGTCCTGCGGCCCAATGGGTATTGCAATCGGACATTTCATTGAGTATTGCGCCGGCTCGGGCCAGAAACATGTCGATTGTGACCCGTCCCTGCGATTTGTTTAACGTCTGTAAGTCGGGAATACGAAAAATAGTCATGGTTCCGCTCGCACGAGCATCGTTTCTTTCTAGCGTAGTATTTAGCAAGTTAAGCAACGGATTGCGGTTAAGAAGACCTGTAACAACATCGATTTGTATTTCTTTCCGTAAATCCTCTAAGCGGTTGGCTTCCTGTTGGAGCATCCCTTTTATACGGGTCGATAGCGTGTTCATTGAGCTGACGACTTCTTTGAATTCTCGGGTAGCCGGTTCCTTCGTTGTAATAAAACGCCTGTCTCCAATTGCTTGAGCTTGTTTAACCACCGCGTTTAAAGGATGCGTAATCACTCTCAAAGCGAGTGAACCTAAAAGGCCGAGAACCAAGGCTTGTGCCAAAAAATAGCCGAGTAGTTGTTTTGAACTTGTCCACAATTCGTGATAGGCGTAGCGCGTATGACTCTTTATTGATAATGTGCCGAGCTGTTGCCAACCGCTTTGAACGAGTGCCGTGCCCGGATTCGCATCGATTGGGAATAAGCGCGCAAACCAAAGTGGCGCTTCGACCAGTGGGTGGTTATCCACTCGTTCAACTATCGTCTTCCCATCGGGACCAACGAGACGGATATATTGGTAGTGTCCTGTATCAAACTGAGCTGACAGAGTTAATTCCAGCAGCACGGGATCGGGGCCGGCTTGAGATAGTGATAAGGCTAAAGCACCAGCATTGTCGGAATTCTTTATAAAAAGCTGTTCTTCCAGGTAACTTTTTGCCGATAGACTACTGACAAAGAAACTGCCAATAAATGACGCTGTTACAATAAAAGCGATCGCTATCCAAAGTTGCTTATAAAGAGACATGTTGGAGCTCCGTTATGGGGTAATAGACAATCATTGTAGGCCTTCTTGTTGCATTCGAGACAACATGTCTCTCCATCGAGACAGACGCGAGGAAGGATTATTTATGGCCGGGTTACTGGCGCCACCGACCCACAAGCCTTCACTGTTAAATCCGAAAACTGGAGTTAGATCCGGCCGGCGAGAGGCTGGACGAATTTCAGTGATCAGGTTGTCGAGCAACATGGGAATTGCAGTGGGTTCCGGATAGTAGCTAAGGACCATATGAGCTTGACTGACTTTGCTGTTGGGGCCACCAATTCGCGCCCTTACATAGGTCATTCGCAGTTTTTTTATGGGCACACCCATTAGCTGTAAGGTCACGTACTTTGCGATACTAAAATCTTCGCAATCGCCTTGCCGCCGTCCCATTGTTTCCAGCGGCGTTGCCCAATAATCCTTTTCATTCCAGGTCAGGAGATCATCCCGAAATCGAATCCGTTGATTAAAAAAGTTATTAACTTTTTCGATTTTTTCTAAGTCCGGAGCGTCCTTGTTGCTGTCAATGAGCAAGCGCCACTGCGAGACAGTAGTTAGTGCCATTTCACCGTATTGCTTTTTAGCAAGTTGTTGTAGTTGCGAAAAATTTGTAGCCGCCAGGGTGATGCCTGAAAACACTATTGCAGTAGCTAGGATGGCCCATAGTGGAGAGCGTATATGCGTGGTGCCAAAGGATCGCAAGGGTAATTTCATCCAACGTTGGATCGGTGATTAGTACTTCGTTATTTTTCACTATACAGTACCTAATAAAAAGCCAAAAGTCGTGAGAAGAATTCGAGTGTTTTGATATTGAGATCAATGTGATGTGACTTGGCCAATTTGCAGTCCAAAGCGTAAAATATCATCGATTTTATACATTTGAGGCAAAAACGAAGTAATACAGTGAGGTTTGTTAGGCTATCCGTAGTTTATCAACGTGGTTCTGTCTGAAAATAGTTACTTATGAAAAAAAATAGATATAATAGCCATCGTAATTGGATTGGTCGTTGGTAATTTTTTAAATATTGTCTTAATAATAATTGAGTTCAAGGAGTCGAAGTGAAAAGAGTGTTGGTAAAAAGGGTAATCGCAGGCACTTTAATTGGGATAAGTACGAGCGCGAGCTTAAATGCCCAAACTCTGGACTACAGTCAGCCGGTCGATAATTTACGTGAAGCGGTCGTTGAAACCGTAAAGGATAACCCCGATGTAAGAGCGAGTTGGTTCGCTTTTGAGCAGTCGAAAGAAGAGCAGAGGGCTGCGAAGGGTGGATATTATCCCTCAGTGGATATTGTTGCCGATACGTCGCGGATTAGTTCTGATACACCGGTCTCTTCATCTGAAGATTACAACCGGCATAGCGCACGATTTACCATTACCCAAATGTTATTTGATGGCTTTGCGACTCGAGATGAAGTGAAGCGCTTGCGTTTTAGCAAGCTAGCCAGTTACTACAGATTGAGGGAAACTTCGGAAGATATTTCACTAGAGGTTGCAGTCGCTTATCTTGACGTGTATCGCTACCAAAACATGGTCGCTTTAGCTGAAAAAAACTATGTGGCGCATCGGACTATTTATGACCAGATTGAAGAGCGTACCAGTGGCGGGGTGAGCCGTGGTGTCGATCTTGAGCAGGCAAATGCCCGATTGGCTCTTTCGGAGTCAAACCTGCTAACGGAAATGACCAATTTGCATGATGTCAGGGTGCGTTTTCAAAGGCTTACAAATCTATGGCCGGCCGATAAGCTCACCAACCCTGCTCTTTCTACCGCTTTGATTCCTGGTAGTCGCGTCGAATCTTTGGTTCAGGCTTACAATACCAGTCCGCTGTTAAACGCGGCCATTGAGGACGTCAGAGCAACTCAAGAAGAACTTAACTCCAAAAATGCACCGATGATGCCTCGGTTCGACTTACGTTTCCGCAGTGAGCGCGAAAACTATGGAGAGGATATAAATTCGCGGTTTGAAGGCGATTATGATGAGACGGCCGTCGAGCTTGTTATGACTTATAATCTGTATAGAGGCGGGTCAGACAGCGCTAACAAACGCAGGTTATATAAACGTTTAGATCAAGCGCGTGAATTGCAAATTAAAGCGTGCAGAGATGTGAGACAAAACGTCATCATTGCCTATAACAACATCGGAGCTCTGCAGGAACAATTGTTGTACGCGGATCGAAACCAACTGGCCATCAGCAAAGCAAGAGTTGCATACCAAGGGCAATTTGATTTGGGGCAACGTACATTACTCGATCAGTTAGATACCGAAAATGAATTTTTTGATGCGAATAGAGCCCTCGTTAATGCGGAGGCTGATCTCGTTGCAGCGCAAGCTCGGACCTTAGCCAAGATGGGAGTTCTGCTTGCGGCGATAGAGGTTGATGATCTTGGAGTCGAGGCTAGGAAAAACCTGAATCTGGATAGAGAGCGCGATAGCAATGGCTTAAATATATGTCCAATGAAAGAAGTGCCGATGGAAATGAAAATAGATAAGGAAGCACTTTTTTCAGGGTTAATGAGTAATAATGGAACCGGTCGTGCTATTCGTACTGTAAGTAATAACACAGTAATGCGAACGGCGACTGCGAGTACCGCGACTCTTACGAATAGGCCCACAGGCGTTAATGCACCACGTCGTATTACAAGTAGTTATGGCCGCCCATCCGGAGGCGGTAAGGACGTTCGTTTGAACGTCAATTTTGCTCACAATTCGTCAGAGATCACTGGTAATTACGGTAAGGCTATTAGTGACGCGGTCGATCATTTGAATAAAAATCCAGACGCAAAAGCCGTTGTTGAAGGCCACACCGACTCTACCGGTCCGGAAGAATACAATCAGAAGTTATCTGAACGTCGTGCTAATACCGTTAGAGAGGAAATTCTAAAAACTAATTCTACGCTTGAAGATCGTTTGGAAATAAAAGGTTACGGCGAGTTGGCACCCATAGCCAGTAACGATACGGCGGATGGACGAGAGCGGAATCGACGGTCAGAATTAGTCCTCGAAAAAACTGACGAACAGTAGTAACACCTAAGATAATCTCGCGCCGTCGGGTTATCGTTAATTGCGACTTTTGGTAAAACATTGATATGTTCTTTACAGGGCTGTCGGTTGCCAAAAGTCGTTTTTTTTTAGGCACAAGTCACCTTTCCAAATGTCCCTCGTCGCTTTTCTTGCGTTTATTCTTCTATCATTTGTCGATTGTCGACCGTGCGGTAATAAACCTTTAGTGGATATGTCTCTCTGCAATGATATCAGCACAGTATTAAAAACATTCCCTCCATTTTAAAGTATCTGGGTTCCCTGGCGTCTACCATTGTAAATTTTGTAATCTGTTCTGCTTCGAACAAAAAAGATTGACTTACCTTTGCCTTATAAAACGATGTTGCGCTATTCTTGGTACGCCTCCACGAAAAAGATTTATTGGCATAGGGTTTATTGGTGAATTAGATATAAAGGTTTTAGGCATGATGAATCCGAGAGATGTAAGAAACAACGCGGATGCGAAAAAAATCGTTGAAGAAAGAGGCTTAACTCATATAAAAGTCGGCTTGTTCGATAACGACGGTATCATGCGCGGCAAGTATATGAGCAAAGCGAAATTTTTTTCGGCATTGGACTCAGGTTTTGCATTCTGTGACGTCGTATTAGGGTGGGATTCCCAGGACCAGCTATACGAAAACGTCGATGTGAAATTCACCGGTTGGCATACAGGCTACCCGGATGCGCCAGTAAAAGTATTACCCGCTAGTTGTCGCGATGTACCTTTTGAAGACAATATGCTCTTGTTTATTTGTGATTTTGATGGTGAGGCAGCCAAGGTCGGTTCGCGTAATGTTCTCAGTAAGGTGTTAGAAAAAGCCGACAAAATGGGCTTGGACGCGTTTGCAG
>CAJVZD010000148.1 GCA_913019905.1 uncultured Cellvibrionales bacterium | reverse complement strand
AAGGCTGAGTACTCAGATGGACGGGAAACTGACCTGTCTGGTCATGAGGCCTATAAGATATATGCCGATGCAGTAACTGAACTGCTACTTCAAGTGGGTGGCAAGGCGTGTTTTAAGGGAAGTGTGGAGCGGCTGATGTTGGGGGAGGTTGAAGAGCTATGGGACGATGTTGCCGTCGCAATGCAGGCGCATTCTCGCATCCTTGGCATCGACAATGAAAATGGTAAAAAAGCCACTTCTCACTGGTTTGAAACCGCAACGCTTGCCTTGAATAAAGTCGTTGGCCCCGGCAAGTTCGCACTAGGTAGCAAACCTGGCCTAATCGATTTTTGTCTTTATGAAGCCTATTATGCACATCAGTATCGCGATTTCGGCAGCGCTTTAGAATTCTTGAAAACAAGAGCACCATCGTTATGCTATTTTTTAGACACTATGCACGCTACACAATGCACGCCGCACCATGGCACACTGTCGATTTCTGAGGAACTCATTGACTATCTTGCGATTATCGGTCCAGCCGGAGCACAACACGCTGAAGGCGTTGAGTTATTGACAGCACCAATAGCGGCAACTGCTGCGCCAGGTGATGCGATGAATCGTCCGATTGGGCCAATTAAAATAGATCTACTTGGCCAAAACTACCAACGTGAATGTACCACATTTGCGGCATGGAAAACGCAAAGAATCCGCGACGTCTATTCAATCATGACTGAGCAGGAAACGGTATCAGCGAGAAATATTCTCGAAAAGATCGGCTGGAGTAACTTCTTTGCTTACTCTCCAGAATACAGGCTTGAACGCACTGGTTATTTTCCGACCTTAGCTTAAAAGTTATTGATGATTAATCACGAACAGAGGAATTGTATTTCATGAATGTAGCCCAAGCCATCGCGAAAATATTAAAACGAGAAGGAACAGAGTATTTGTTCTGCTTCCCATCCACTCCCATCATGGATGCCTGTGCCGAAGCAGGTATTCGCCCTATTGTTGTACGCCAGGAACGTCTGGCTGGCAATATGGCTGATGGTTACTCTCGTCAAACTAACGGTGAACGCATTGGCGTTGCCAGTGTGCAGCAAAGTGCAGGAGCAGAAAACGCCTTTGCTGGCGTCGCACAGGCTTTTACTGATTCCAGCCCGATACTGATGATACCAGGAAACTGGCCGATGACCACTGCCTCTCTAACACCAAATTTTAGCTCGGTAAAAAATTATGAGCACATCACCAAATGGGCAGATCAAATCCCCAATGCAGAAGGAATGGAACCACGTATGCGCAGGGCCTATACGCTGCTGCGCAACGGACGGCCACGACCTGTGGTATTAGAAGTGCCATTAGATGTAGCTGCTGCCGAAATCGACGAGCCAAGCTACACGCCAATAAGACGTTACCTTTCCCAGGCTGACGATAACGAAGTTAAAAAAGCAGTGGATCTACTATTATCCGCAAGCCACCCGCTAATCTGGGCGGGTCAGGGATGCCTGTACGCCGAAGCTTCAGCAGAGTTGACAGAATTAGCCGAACTAACCGGTGCAGTGGTTGCCTCCACACTGCTCGGGAAAAGTGCTATTAATGAAAAGCACCCTCTGGCCCTGGGAGCAGCTGCCTTTGGAAAAAACACGATGGTGGTCAGGGGAATAGAAGAAGCCGATGTGGTATTCGCTGTAGGAGCCAGTCTTGCCAGGGACTTTACCGCAGCTTATATCCCGCCTACCGATGGCAAGGGAGAAACAAAGAAATTTATCCACTCAAACATTGAACCCGAAGACGTTAACTTGTATTTTCCAGTAGAGTCGGCGCTGATCGGCGACGCCAAGCTAGTGCTACAGCAACTCATTGACGAAGTAAAAAGTCGCGGCGCAGAAAAATCTCGGGATGAGGTGGCTGCTGTTGAAGCGGTGGTTGCGCAACGCAAAGCTGCCTGGAAAGAGTCCTGGGCAAAGCATATGTCCTCAGACGAAACTCCGATGAATTTTTATCGTGTGATTTCAGACTTCATGAAAACCTTTGACCCGGATGACGTAATTGTTTCACATGAGTCAGGAGGCACACGTGATATGTTAGTACCTCACTATGAAGCGACCGTCCCAAGAAGTTATCTCGGCTGGGGGCATTCCACTCAATTGGGCTTTTCTCTCGGGGCCTGCATGGGTGCTAAATTAGCTGCCCCAGAAAAACTAGTGGTCAACTTTATGGGGGAAGGTGCTATCGGTATGGTACTGGGCGATCTGGAAACAACTGTTCGAGAAAGAATCCCAATCATGACCGTTATCCACAATAATTCAGGCATGGGTAACTACGAACGTAATATTCCAAAGGCTATCGAGCTATACGACAATGGCCGCCTATCTGGCGACTACGCAGGTGTTGCAAAAGCACTGGGGCTGTATGCTGAGCGTGTTGAAAAACCGGAAGACATTATTCCGGCCTATTTGCGTGCAGCAGAAGCCATAAAAAATGGTCAATCGGCATTATTGGACATGGTTACCGCCAACCAGCCATTAATTTCTTATAACGGTGATGACGAAGAAACACTCAAAAAGAGCCTTGAAAAAACCATGTACTAAAAACAATGTATAAAAACCACAATGCTTTGACAACGCTATAGCTACCACATAAACACCCCTGTGAGATAAATCCCCGCAGGTGAAATTCGAATTAAAAAAGGAAAGAATCATGAAATGCGAAAACCGATTAGTCTTTGACCAAGAGCAACTTGACGCGTTTATAGCAAAACCCGAAGAGGGGCCAGTCTGTATGGTCAACCTAATTAAATTTAGGGAAAAAGCTGAATACGAAGATGGCAGGGAAACTGATCTCAGCGGTTATGATGCTTACCAATTATATGGCGGCCCTATGGGAGAATTGATTTCTCAAAATGGCGGAAAAGTCATCTACAGCAGTGCCGTTGACACATTGATTTGTGGTGAAACTGATGAACTTTGGGATGTTTGTGTCATTGTAGAATACCCAAGCAGAAAAGGATTTACCGACCTGATACTTTCCGACCATGTCCGCAAGGTACTAGGTGTACATCGTCGCGCAGGGTTGGCCGGACAGCTAAATATCGCAACCATCCAAAATAATTAGAGCTACGATAAACTGTAATAAGACGTTACGCGGCACTATCATCGGCCGCAGAGTACTCTTTTGTTAGTTATTCGCGGTTACTTCTCAAGGTAGAGATTGGGATCTGCTCTCTGAAATTAGTATTCACACGTTAAATATGAAAAAGTAAAGGAACAGATTATGAGTGACAATCTCGAAGTTGATGTCTATTGGTCTTTTAGAAGTCCCTGGTCGTATCTTGCGACAAGGCGGCTGCGCCAATGGCAGGAACAATATCAGCTACAGGTTAATTTCAAACCGGTTTACCCAATCGCAGTACGTACCCCGGAATTTTTTCACTCTGTAAACCCGCTGTGGTTTCCCTATGTACTGGACGACATGATTAGAGTGGCTGAGTTCCTAGAGCTGCCTTTTGTTTGGCCCAATCCCGATCCAGTTAATCAGTATATCGACGATGAAGGTTTAAGACAGACTGCCGAAGATCAACCCCATATCCAGCGATTAACGCATCTTGGCATCCTTGCCGCTGAATTGGGGAAAGGCATTGAATTCGCCGATGAAATTTCCAGCCTAATATGGAGCGGCGAAGTCGATTGGACCGAAGGCAATAATTTTGCGGATGCAACTAAAAGGGCTGGACTGAACTTAGTAGACATGGAAGGACGGCTAGCAGCAGAAAATGGTCGGCTAGAGGCTGTCGTAGAGCAGAATCAACTAGACCATACGGCGGCCGGTCATTGGGGCGTACCAACGTGTGTGTTTAATGGAGAGCCGTTCTTTGGGCAGGACCGACTCGATGTGCTGTTGTGGCGTTTAAAAAAGGAAGGGCTTGTCGAAAGATAAGCAGAAGCTACCACCTTCATACACTCGACAGGGTATAGGCAAATTAACTTTCTGAGATCAGAGGAACCTTCCCCTTGGCCTCAAGCAACTGCCCTGTGGAGTGGTCTGAACGCACTTACCCTGAGTTTCCTATAATGCTCAGCACCGTCCAAGAGCCTACTAAGATTGAATAAGTTGTAAACACCCGCATGAGCACCCAAAGATCGCTGTGCCTGGCTAACAGAATTGAACTCCTAAGTGTCTACGCGACCCGGTCGGACCATCGCATGCCTCGCTCCCGAACCCTCGTTGCTTCATGCGATTACTCTGCCCGGTTATTCTCATATTGCTTAGAGCTGTGGATCACCCCTCCCAGCCAACCTGTGTGTTGCGAAATCGTAGTTTATGCAGCGAGTGGCGTATTTTACAGGACCTATACATGGTCTGTTGCCGCGTAGTTAGAAAAGGCACATTACAGGAGCGAGCAGGCACTAAAATTGACATTCCATCAAATAGACTAGTATTATAGTCTAATTGATGAAGGAGAGAAATTATGCTTGAAGAAGTGGGCTCTTACGACGCCAAAACGAAATTGCCAGAAATACTCCGCCGTGTGGAAGCCGGTGAGTCCTTTACAATCACCAAACGCGGCAAGCCTATAGCGGACCTTGTTCCAAGTCGCTCTACAGGCCAGCTAAGATGCAAAGCAGCGATTGCCAACATAAAGAAAGCTAAAAAACATGAAGTATCAGATTCTGATCTTAAGGAAATGATGGAATCTGGTCGAAGATGACAGGTTTTGTACTGGATAACTCTGTAGCTATGCGTTGGTTACTGAAGACAAAGAAGGCTGTCGATCAGCAATACGCTGAAGACATACTGGATAGTTTACTTGATGACGGTGCTCTGGTTCCCAATCTTTGGCATTTGGAAGCCACAAATGTACTTCTATCAGCTGAGAAACGGGACGAAATAAGCCTTGGTGAGATACAAGGTTTTGTTTCTCAACTTGAAAACCTTCCTATTCTTACGGACTCAATGACGTCGCATCAAGCGTTTAACCGAACCTTAACTTTGGCACGTGCCTATAAGCTCAGCAGCTATGATGCCGCTTATTTAGAGCTAGCCATTCGAGAAGGGTTGCCTATCGGAACACTTGATAGAGATCTGAGAAAGGCGGCGATAAAGGCCGACGTGGAAGTGTTTCTGGTAGCGTAGCTTGGGAGTTGGGCTGGAAATTGAGAGGTGTTAATTTTGTGCTAAACCTCAGAACCAATGTGCTGTAAGTCATTGATTTCTCAACTGCGGTGTATGATGAGCAAGTGGTTGATTTTAAAAGTTTTGTAATGTCTAAATTGGCTCTTCTCCGCTTTGGACAGAGGTTGCCGGCCTTGTTCAGACACGACCCAAGAGACAGTTAGTAAAAAAGGGTTCTGGCAAATTAACTTTTTGAGTCCAGAGAATCCTAGTCTCCCACCTCAAACAACTGCCCGGCTCCATTCAGCGTACGCACGTACCCTAAGATTTCGATAGTGCTCCGCTCTAACTAGATGACACTGCAGTTTCAATCGATTTGAAACCGCTGCATGAGTAACAAGGAACCGCTGATCCTGCCTAACAGATTTAAACAGTCGCATGCCCCGCGCCTTAACCCTGGTCGCTCATGCGATTGCTCGGCCCGGGCAAAGTCTCAATCGGGAAGGTGCGAGACATCCTCATAAAAAACCGTTAGATTTCTTCAACTTACTCAAACGCAGAAACGAAGACTCACTTACTGTTAATCAATGGGTCGTTGGTTCGATCCCAACATCCGGAGCCATAGTGAGCGAAGAAGCCCTGTAGATCATGGA
>CAJVZD010000147.1 GCA_913019905.1 uncultured Cellvibrionales bacterium | reverse complement strand
AGTTAATGAGGCGTACCCGGCCCAAATTCTTTAACGACTGCCCATCCAGAATCCGCTTACATTCTGTAGGTCGAGTTTTAACCCGACACAAAAATCGACGAAAAAGCCCGGGTTGTCGGGTTAAAACCCGACCTACAACTGAAACACAAACGGTAAATCCCTATTTCTGGATGGGCACTAGCTAGACAAGGGCTAACCATTTCTCCAAGTCGCATAGGGCGGCTGGGTTAAGCAATCACGCCGCTTGTCCGACAGCTTCAACTCGGCTATTGAGTATCTTGTATCAAAGGCATGGCATCAAGTGGGGTTGCTCCGGATCTGGATCATCAACAAAACTGGAGCGCTTGTGCATGCGCTTCTTTACACACTATGCGCTCGGCAATGCAGAAATAATTTTCTCCAAGAAAGCCTGTTTATCAAAGCTCTTACCGCCACCACCAAAGGTCATACCCATCCTGACAACCACCAAATCCAACGACGGAATAACTACCACATATTGACCGTAGTGGCCCTGAAAAGCGAAGGCATCCTCTGGTAAACCTGGGAATAATTGATGAGGCGCAGGTGCATTCAGCCAGATCTGCGCACCATAAGCTCTTTTCATCAAAGAAGGTTCCGACGGTGTAACAGCGTACTCAACCCAACCCTCCGGTAAAATGCGTTCACCGTTGTGTATGCCATCGTTCAAATACAACATTCCCAACTTCATCCAGTCTCGGCCAGACGCATACATAAACGCTCCGCCCGTAAAGGTGCCCGAGGCATCGGCCTGGAAGAAACTATTACGCATTCCTAATTTGTCGAATAGCTGCTGCTGTGGGAAACGAAAATAGGCCTGATCATCGCCCAGCGTGTTACGAATCACCTCCTGCAATAATACCGAGTGCGTGGTCTGGTAGTCCCAGCTGTTCCCAGGCTCGCCGATCAATGGGGTCTCGGCAGCATACGCAGCCATATCCGGCTTTGTCATCAACATCGTACTCAGCAGGTTGCGGGGATCCTTCTCATAGGCCTCGTTATAGTCAAAACCTGCGACCATTTTCAGCAAATGGTGAGTCGTTACCTGACTACGCGGATTCTCGCGGCCCGACCAACTGCTTACAGGAGCCGGTAGGTGAATATTCAGCTTACCTTGAGCGACCAAAATACCGACCAAAGTACTCGACGCACTCTTGGTCATTGACATACCGCGCAACGGCGTATTGCCATCAAATCCCTCAGCATAACGCTCAGCTATCAATTCACCCCTGAAATGCACTAACACCGCACGTGAATTTTTTTGCTGGTAGATATCGGCTGTGGTTTCCGTAAACGCTTCATCCACCGCTGCATTGAGCTGCTTCGTATCGACACCGGGAACTGCAGGAGAAACCGCGGGCCAGACAGCGACAACATCGTTATTCTGCAACGCTTCATCGAGTCCTATTTTTTCTACCTGAGCCAATGGCCAGCCGGCAATATTGGAGCAGCCTAATCCCGTGCGATATACCGACGTATGATCGAAACTGAGCGGACCCAAAGCGATCGTTGTCACGACCGTATTGCCACTGACCTTTGAGTGTGAGACATCATTTTGCTGTTTCGATAGATCAAGGGCCTCAACCTGCGCTTGATCGCGCCCAAGCATTAGCACATTGGTGCAGATGGTTTGTGAAACGTATCCGCCGGCAATCGCACCGATATCGCGAGCATAATCATAAGCGTAGGCGATACCGCCCACGGCAATCAAACCTGCAATTACTAATAATTTTTTAAGCACTAGTTACTCCGCCCATAATTCAATTGGTTCAAATCAGTATCCATAGGTTGAATGATTACCTACCGTTGATCACACCACCTGTAAATTCATTCAAAAACTCGAAATTCGATTACGAATGTTACCTAAAAAAAAGCAACAGATTCTGCATTAACGATGCCAACAGCAACAAAATTAACGGCACTGAATACTTCGGATTCATAAAGGAACTGAATTGCATCTGAAGAGGAAAAGAAACCGTTTTTTCAATTGCCAACATTTTGAAAACATGCATACCAGCAAACCGGGGGTCCAGCATCAACTCAACTAAATCGCGACGACTCTTGTAACGCATCATCGCGACCACTCCCCATTCAGGATCACTATCGTATTCCCAACTGTCAATGTATCCACCGACCTTACTCGCTCGCAACACTGGGTGGCCTCCCCGCTTTAACAACGCTTTTACAAAAGGCCCTATATAATCACCAACAAGTTTTCCCGGCGCTATTTCCTGCCCTGTCTCAGGGTGGACTACCTTGCCTTTGTGCAGCTTAACGAAATTCTGCATGATGAACTCCCTACCATCATCCTCTTCTAAAAATCGACGTAAAATGTCCACATCGGTATTTTTCGAACCGCTGTTTTCCGCAAACGCTTTAACGTACTGATCAACTTCATAAGCCTTAATCGGCCCCAACCAGTTGTAATACCAACCGACGAAAAAAAGATAAACAACGAGCGCTATTCCCCAAACCCAAATTGACACATCTCACCTCACATTGACTAACTTAACACCAATCTAACGATTTTTAATTTTCACTGTTACGAGTTTCCCCTGGATTACTACACGGTGAACAATCCGACCAGGGGCTAAAAACCGGCCGTCTTGCGAAGATAAGTTCACACGGTTGAAGAGGCTGACAGCTTACCGACTGGCTGTAGTACTTGCCAATGGGTGAAAAGGTCTGCGCGAGTCCATTCCACCATATGGGTATACCGGCGCCAGGATTGCAGATCATCCCAGGGTTTGGTGAAGTTTATCGCCAACCCTACCATCAGGGCCAGAATTACCAATAACGCTCTATTATCGATTTTTCTCAATTTGCCACGCTCTAATAAACCGGCACATATCACGCCATTACATAACAAAAACCGCATTATATTCGTACAGTCGACTTTGAATGTGTACTTTCAAAAAACTGGCGGGGAATGCCAAAAATTTAACAATTATTTAACGGCACCGACAATGCCACTTTATATTTATACCATTTATGGCACTGCCAGTGCAACATTAATAAAAAGGCTTGAATCCACAAAACAGGTAACCCCCCCGTGAATGTGCGGCGGCACTGGCGTTAAGAGCTTCCCGCCCTGGGCAAACTAGCACGAATTAACTGGCGAAAAGCTGCAATACGCCAGCCCCCTCCAGTATCCCCCCATCTCCGCAAATCCAGCGCGGAAAAATCGGTATCTTATATGAAAAACACAAACTAAATCATATGAGGCACGCAACATGACAAACTCAAAAGCAAAACCGCAATCCCACCAATCAATCCGCATTATAAAAAAAGGCAACTGCCCCAGCATATCGCCCAACAGTGACGCCACTCTTTCCTACGATGTTAGTTACAACGATGATAGCAGTAGTGACACTGACGACATCTTGTTTCGTGTCAGCGGTAACACTGGGGGCGGTTATATGAATACAACGTACTGGTCTTTGAAAGAAGTCTTAGATATTCTCTCAAGTGTCGACAATGAAGATCATTTCAAAAGCACCCTCTTCGCCCCGATCTTTCGCGGTAAGTCTGCAAATTCTATGGGATTCGCCGTGGCAGTTATGCGCCAAGAGAAATTATTAGCGCCTGTTCCAGGGAAGCCATTTTCAAGTATGAAGAACCTTTCAGAGACGGCCTACAGGAAAGCACTCCAAAAGCTTCCTAAGAAATCTTTACCTGACACCATCGCAAAAGCTGAAGTAGCCAAGGCTAAGAAGAAAGTGGTCAATGCAAAGAAGCTGTCCGAGTATCATGCAAAGAAATCTAAGGCATCCACACCAAAAGCTAAAGCTGCCCCCGCTAAAGCTACCTCCGCCAAATCTGCCCCAAGCAAATCTAAAGGTAGACGCAAGAAGGCTGCCGTTGGTTAACTGCAAATCCCACTCTATGTGCAACGCATAGAACTAACCCCGCCAACACTCCCCTGCTCGACCGTCTAAAACTTTACATCTATGACCTGTGCATAGGGCCTATTTTTATGGAATCACGTGGCCGTAGTTTTCATCACGCAAGGAGCGATCAAGCCGGCAATGAAAATGGTTCAGAGGAACTCTTTGATATTTTCTATCAATGCCCGGCGATCGTTTTCATTAGGCGATGGCTATGCTAGTTCTATATAAAAAAAGCCACGGTTTGCATATCGGTAAACGACCGTTTGGGGTGATGAAAACCAGGGTTTTCTAAACATTGAATGGAGATTGCTTGCGTGATGTAAACCGGGGTTTCTACTTATTGAATGGAAACGACTGCGTGATGTAAACCCAGCCCTTCACATTACTAAGGCATCAGTCCTTAGCGTCATGCAAACCTCCCACCCCAGTGTTCACTGGCAATCCCCTCGAAACCTGGCACCGACCTGCAGCGGAAATTTCCCCTCTCCCCCAGAGTCCTCGCCTCTGCCCCTCCACCGTCCCGGCATCCCCACTGCCATCCCCCTCCGGCAGCTTTCCTGCAGGCGCACACTCTGGCCGACTCTGGCATGCCCGGCGGCTCGCATACGGACCACTCCCGGAGAAGTCTGAAATCTGGGCTCGTCGACAGGCATTCCTATGCACCACGGAAAACCATGCCGAAAAATCCAAAAAACCAAAACGCCAAGTTCGACCGGTTTTATGAATCCCATGCATACCATGGACTGCGAGCCAAAAATCCATAAAACCAAAACGCCGGACCCCATGCACATCGGAATTATGGTTTTTTGGATTTATGGGTTTTTTGGGATTTTCGATTTGTGCCAATGATTTTTTCAATCACTTCGTTACCAAATGGGACAATGTTTCACCAAAACAAACTCCGCATTCCGTACGTCAACCCTACCCTGTCCTATATGGGTACCCTTTAAATCGAGTTTCGCATTGCACTACCTAACATTCCCTTTAATTTATGGAGATCAATCATGCTACACACCAATATCACATCCAATCAAACCTACATAGCTTATATGAGAGTGAGCACGGATCGTCAAGGAAAAAGCGGCTTGGGCATGGACGCCCAGAAATCAACTATTGATGAATTTATTAACAAATACGGAGGTAATATTATTGAAACTTACAGTGACGTCATTAGCGGAAAGGAAGAATTTCGCCCCGGCTTGAACTCCGCCATCTTACACGCGAGATTAAGTAGTTGCATTATCTTGGTCAGTAAGCTTGATCGTCTTACTCGTTCTGTTTGGCTTCTGTCACACTTGTCGCGGGAGAACATACCTTTTGTGGTAGCCGAGTCTCCTTTTCTGGATAACTTTCAACTAACACTATATTCAAGTCTTGCAGAAAAAGAAGTTGAGCTCATAGCAAGTCGTACGCGCGACGCATTAAAACAAGCCAAAAAACGCGGCGTTATATTAGGCTCACCTGTGCTTCCACTCATCCGTTGTGACGATGTTTCAGCCGCAAATGACAAGCGCTCCGATATGCAAAAGGTTTTCCGCCAGCGAATATTGCTTGTCATCGAGCAAATTGAATCCGCCGGTAAGTCTACCTGCCAGGATATCGCAACAGAGCTCAATAGACGATCACTGACGACGTATTTCGGCAAGGGATTCTCTATTGCGACCGTGTCCAGGTTGCGACGAGGGCGTTAGGGATGGACACTCCTCTCTGGGCATATTTTGTCATCACCGCTCTACTTCTTATGAGCTTTTCTGAAGAACAAAACCTACTAGGACTAGCGGCGTTCTTTATCTTCATTTTTATTTTCTTATAAGTCGCATGGCTGCCAGCTTTTAATCACAAGACTACTCGTCAAATTAACCCGTTACGAAACACCGTCAGGACTTTCTATGGTTTGCATAAATAGAACTATCACCAACTGCGCCCGATCTCCAACTGAATTCAGGGTTCTCCTGAAATCTTCCATTAACCCGATCAACCAAAAACTCGAACGGAGGAAATCCAAAAATGCTATCGCTTATCACCAAATACGG
>CAJVZD010000146.1 GCA_913019905.1 uncultured Cellvibrionales bacterium | reverse complement strand
AACTGCTGGCTTCGGCTGCACACAAATGCGGCAACGAACCCTACCGTCACCGTCATCCATGGGTATCTCTCCGAGACCTTCTTCGAGCGCCTGAATGCTTCGCTTATTCGACTATTTTCCAATCCGTGCGTGACAGTAGATCGGCTCCGACACCTGGCAACGGCGCCCAAAGGCGATTCTTAATTCCTACCAACCGTGCCTGTAAGCCGTACCGTTGTGCTGTTTCATTCCACGGCATTTGCAACTTGATTCGATCCCCACCTTCGCCAGATTCAATCGTCCGTCCTGCCTTCATGCATGCCAGCGCGTATTCAAAGGTCATAGCCTTCTCCCTAGGTTCTCTTTGAGTGTTGTGTTCACGCGAGCCGGTCGTGAATCGATCGGATAAATCTGCGTCGAGTGCGATCAGCTTCCATTTAGACTCGAGTGATATTTGCGTAATCTTTTCCGTCAGCGTCTGCAAGGCTTGATAATCATGGGTAAGCGATATGTGGTCTGAGATAGACGCAACCGCTGTATTGATTGACCCGCAATGCCCATGCGTTACTCTTGCGTGTTTGCTTTTCATTACAAATTTCTCCTTACTATTTGCGATATTTCGAACATCACTTTTCTAGTTTGCAATGACTATGCCAGCTGGGAAAACTCTCTTTTAGCTTGCTTTTTCGCTGTCTATCACCTTTTCACACTTAGCTTTTCTCATTTTGAGAATCATATTGCGACGAGGAGATGGGGTCAGGTCTTTGATTTATGATATCTGCGAGTCTACATGCTGCAAAGTAACCAAAGCCAGTGGAGTCGGAATCGATTGAAACCCTCTCATCATCTGTCGCTATCCCGCTCTCTTGCGCTCAGTGGGACGTTAACCTTGGATAGCAAGAATCACACGATGACCAATGAAACGCTTTAGCTAGAAAATACCAAAACCATCATAAATCAAAGACCTGACCCCGGTGTTTTTCCCACTAAACCTAGATAAGCCCAAGGTCCTTCAAGACAGCATTCTGGTCAAAGTACGGACGCTCGCAGATGATTTTGTCGGAATCTGGCGCGAACTCGAATGTCGCCGCCATTCGTACACGAAACCGTTTTCCTGTGGGTTCAATCACCCGCGACCCCATATTCAAAGGACCCAGGTGGGTTCCCGTAAGCCAAAACTCGACGTGGACGGTGGCGTTATCGTCTGCCGCCAAAGAAATAATCTCGTTGGCCTGATCCGGGAAGGGGATTCTGGAGGCGGCGAAGTAACTGCGAACTTGTTCTTCACCGTCAAATACTCGTCCGCTTCCGTACAATTCATAACGAGGGTGTTCGAATGTCGCCATGACAGCGTCCCAGTCGCACTCACATTCAAGTGCCATATGATCGCGTACCGTCTTAATTCGGCGAGTTTTTAGGTTGGTCATTTAAGTTTCCTTCGTGGGCTTTTTGGGGTCAGGTCTTTGATTTATGATTCGTGGAAACTCAATTCTGCCGATCGTTGTGTCACCAATAGTATGGGAGTCATCTTGATTAAAACCTTCTAGGTATCTGTCTCTTCACTGTTTTCCTTCGGTTTTTGGCGATTAGGCTAGAGGCACGAAGAAATAAGTCATCGAGAATCTAATGGCCGAGCCAAAGAATTCCAAATCACCATAAATCAAAGACCTGACCCCATTTTCTTTTCCCGTTTAGATTTGCTCGAACTGTTCTTTATAATTAAGAACTTTCACTAACCGTGCTTTGGCTTTTTGATTCCGATGGATAACGAATTGTGGGACGGGGTCTGTTGCTGCGGGATAATCCGGATGGTAACCCGCTTTTTTATTTTCCGTCGACAAGTTCTCTAAGTCTCGGGGAGAAATACCCGCTGACCAACTAGTGTAGTACCTCGGAGAAATATTCGTTTTACTGAGGTCGCTGGGAAGAACATATAATATATAAACTCCGTTTTGCAAAAAGCGCTCTTTAAACCCCAGCATTTTTTCGAACTGTTGTGGCGTCGCGCCCTGCAGAAATCTCGCCATCGTGACATAGCCAGAAATTTCGTGATGGTCTTTCTCGCCCAATTCAAAGTTTCTAGGTAATACCTTAACAACCCGTTCAAATGGCTTGTTAACCGCTCTGAGAATAGCCTCAATTGACAGTATTCTAAACTCGAGTACGGCAGGACTCATATTAGACAGGTCATCTCCTTCATCATCTCCGAGATTACCTGCATAACCGTGTGAATCTACACTTAACATTGTCGAATACCTTTTCTAAAGTTTCGGGCGGGACAGGGAACTCATAAAATTTTTGCCATGCGTTAATCTGAAAACTCTCTGAATAACACACTACCTTAAATTTCTGTTCGCGAATACGCTGGCTGTACTCCTATCGCCGTCATAGGCCTGCACATGCCAGTACTTGCCTTTAGCTTGCCTGCCCCATTATTTTAGAATAGGTGCAAAGCCCTCTTATTGAAAAGATCAGGTCAAAGGTTTGATAAATTTCAATGTCATGCGGTCGCTTTCCCCGATCGACTGCATTTTCTTTTTCAGACTGCTGTTAAAGGTCGTCCCACTGAGAGTGGGTGGCAGCGAATAAAGACCATCAGGGTGATCTTTGGTGTCTAGTGGATTGCCGTTAATTTCCGATTGTTCCAAAAGTTGAAATCCGGCTTTTTCTGCCAGTTTAATCAAATAGCTTTGCTGTACATAACCGTTTTCGCCTTTTGGGTCCTGAACTTTATTCTCCAGCTCCCGATGATCAACAATGCCAAATATTCCGCCAGGCTTCAGCATTCGGTACAGTTCCTGGTAATAGGTATCTATGGGTTTTTTGTAGATAAGGAAGCCGTGGGCGCGAAATACCAGCACCCTATCAGCGGAACTATCCGGTACACTTTCAACCCTATCTGGAAACGATGAACTGTTTTGCACTGGAACATATTTACCCGCTTGCCCTGCAAAAAATGGTTCCAGAATACTTCGATACCAGCCGCTGCTGGCACTACCACCCGGCCAGATTTCCACAACAGTCTGGTCAGGCTGAATATCCATAAACGACAGTGTTTCCAATGGATGGCGATAGCGGTTTCGCATACGCATACGTTCAGAGCGGTCGTCGCTGTTAATCAGTTGTTGAAGACGGTTATGCGTTGTTGAGTTGCCTGCGGCGAATACGACACTTTGGCAGGACGTGAAAAAAATGACTAGAAAAAGAACGATTGATCGACGACGGTTTTGCATAAAAAAGTTGACCTTCTCATTTGAGTTGCATGCACGCTGCTCTATTGACCAAATTATTGACGCAACGATAGCTCTAATTTGAACGGATGATTATTCTGTGCGTAAGCGCCACCAGAAAACAGCGACGAATATGGTTTTTGCGAGTACCAGACAATACAGGATTTATTGACCGCATGATTGAGCCACGGTTCATTTTTGATTCAAAAAACAGGCGGTGGGGTCACCCATTTGATTTGTGATTTCTGATAATCCCGCTTATTGTTGAATAATGTAATCCAAAATAACATCCCAGCTCCTTTAAGGTATACCCGCCGCCCGCATAGGCCTCTACTATCGCCATATTTCTGCACGAGGCGGATGCTTCGTAATAACTTAGCGCCTTTGGTTGTGGTCGTCGTTGCGTTGAGGGGACTTCGCTTAAGGATTTACTACCGTCAATTTTCAATTGCATTTCTTCGACAAATTGTTCGCTTCCAAAATACACTTGATGGCGTACGTCCGGCCGCGCTGCAGCTTGAATTTTTCCTTCAGCAACAAACGCCTTGTAACGCTCAATCGCCAAAGACAGCGTCGTTCCAAAAGTTGCTAGCAGCCACGCCGCATTAAAATAGCTCGGAGACGGGCTCTGACCCACCGTTGCCCTGTAGCTACTCCAGGGCCAATCTTCTGGCGCACGAACCAGACCCGCTCGCACCGGATTTAAGACGATATAACGTGACAACTCCAAAAGGTAGTTCTCTTTTTCGACCAAAATAGCTTTGTAACGTCCTTGAAATAGATGCCCGACTCGTTCGTGGCGACGATTATATCGTTGTGTATAGACTCCATTAATATGGCGCATGCCTTTAGACAAATTCGCATCAGGGGTTTCTATCAAAAAATGATAATGGTTGTTCATCAGGCAATAAGAGTGACACACCCAGTTATAGTCTGCGTGTAACTCTTCTAACAACGATAAAAATGAGAGTCTGTCCCAGTCATCATCATAGATATCTTCCTGACGATTTCCGCGAGAAATTATGTGATATAGAGCACCAGAAAATTCGATACGAAGTGGTCGTGACATGAGCATATCCTTATGCTTATTTATCAATAGTTTGCTTAGATACTAACAAATTTTTTCAAAAAGAAGAACGGTGAAGAGTGTAAAGTTCAGCCTAAAGCAGGGGTCAGGTCTTTGATTTGTGATTTTTGGAAACCCGCGTATTACGGAAAATAAAAACGAACGGATTCGGAACCGATTGGAACATTATCGTTTCCGATCGTCATCCAATTTTCTCGCCTCCAGTAGGCGATTAACCCTGGAAGTTAAAGAATCACACCGCAACCAATGGAATACCATAGACTGAAAGTACGATAACCATCATAAATCAAAGACCTGACCCCAACGTCTTGCCCGAGCAAACCCAGAACATCTAACAGCTATCATAAATCAAAGACCTGACCCCAGCGTTTCGGGGTAGGTCTAATTCGACCTTGGTCTGATCAATCCTTGCTGTGCAAATGTCCGTAGTCAGCTTCGTAATCCTGCATCGATGCCTCTATGACTCTGAGAGCCTCATCGCGACCATAAACATGATCAACTTTGATGTCGATGTTTTTACCGGGAATCATTTTGTAGGTTGAGAAGTAATGTTGAAGACGCTCAGTTTTGATTGCAGGTAAGTCTGCGATATCTTTCACGTCACCCCAAATATTATCGCCTTCCAATACGGCAATAATTTTGTCGTCAGCTTCACCGTCATCCACCATCTGAATGCCGCCAACCACGCGGGCACTTAATAGAATGTCGGATCGCGTAATCAATCGTTCAGAAAATACGCAAATATCGAGTGGGTCGCCATCGGCAACGTCGGCATCTGCACACAGGGCAGCCACGCGATCTCCGCAGTATGTTTGCGGAATAAAACCGTATAAAGCAGGAGGACTGGATGTGGTTCGCTGCGGACGATCTACCATTAGAAAGCCAGAGACTTTGTCTATTTCATACTTAACCACATCGCTCGGTGTAATTTCGATGTAGGCTGTTACGATGTCCGGAGTCTCTTGGTCCGGGATGGCTTTAAGGCCATGCCACGGGTGACGGCGCCAGCGGTTATATTCAGTGTTCTCGTACATAGTCGTTCTCCATAAAAGTAAATGGCCATCGCCAGAAACACTCGGTATTTCCGGAAAGGGAAGTAAAAAATTGATAGTAGTGTTTGTGTGTGTTCGGTAGTAGTGTATGTCCGGTAGGTAGTAGAACGCTGAAAGAACCTTGGTCACGTCAGAACGCGAGAATCCACCAGTGACGCTAGCCCAACTTTCGGCCGGTCACGTATAAACGCGTCTGAAGGGAAACAAAATGGATTAACACCAATTTTCGGGTATTTTACCTTAAACGATTGCCGATCGGAAATTGTTTGGCTGATGACCGCCATTCATATACTAAATTGCGACAAATTGGTCACCGATTACCCATATTTGGCACATTATTGTAAAACGACGTTTAGCAAGACCGAAAATTGCCTTGCCATCAAGCTATCGAGAGAAGTAGACCAAGAGCCGCTCACAGCTTTTCCATTTGGCGCTCCCGTGTTTTGATTCCCCCTAACTTAGCGCTTCCTGTATGGTTATTTTTGATTGTGACTGTCGGTTCTTTAGGCTCTTTAGGTTCTTAGTTTTCAGGTCAGTGCCTGTTGCACCCCTGCCCGCGACTGTCTCAGCTTTTTACTTACTGCCGCCGTTTTGTGCGTGTTGGTCCCACCCTTCCCTATTTCAACGTTGAACCCGTGTCCCGGCTTTGAGCCATCATCCAAACTAGCCTTATTATTTACCTGAG
>CAJVZD010000145.1 GCA_913019905.1 uncultured Cellvibrionales bacterium | reverse complement strand
TCACTGTCAGACTCCTTCAAATCGCGTTGGGGGCGCCGACATCCCTTTATGTATTGGGCGGCCCTGCCCTTTGCTGTTAGTTTCTATTTCCTTTTCTCCCCACCAGACAATCTCTCGCCCCTCGAACTTTTTGCCTGGCTGACTTTCTTTTCAATTTTAACCCGTGGCTTGATGACGATTTATTCCGTACCTCACTTGGCATTGAACGCTGAGCTATCGGATGACTACCTTGAAAGAACTACGTTATCCTCATTGCGAAATCTATTTTCTATGCTGGGCTATCTCTGCGTCGTTGCGGGCGGATTCTTCTATTTTTTTAGAGCGACGGCAGAATATGCAAACGGTCAACTAAATCCAGCGGCCTATGGGTCCTTTGCACTGACCTTCTCACTGTTAATGGCAGTCGTCATATTGTTATCGGCAGCGGGCACTCATTCGGAAATTCCAAGGTTAGCAAAAGCAAAAAGTGGGATTGCACCTTTCAGTCCTAAGAGAATTCTCAATGAGGTTCGAGAGGCCTTAGCCCTTGATGCTTCACGTCGCCTTGTGTGGGCCGGGGTGTTTTTTTCCGCACTGTCAGGAACTATGCTGGCCTTAACTATTTTCGTACTGACTTACTTTTGGGGTTTCGATACCGATAAAGTGGGTACACTCATGCCCCTAACCATTTTGGGCTCAATGATTGGAGCCCTGTCATCTCGAAGATTGGTATTGTTATTTGGTGAAAAGAAAACAAGCTACATCTTCGCTGTCATTTGGTTCAGCGCTTTCATCTCTGTTCCTGTGTTTCTGAGACTTCTGGGTCTTATGCCTGAAAATGCGAGTAGCAGCTTGTTTCCGATCATTACTGTCACCATGATACTAGCGAATACAGCGGTAGGCGCTGGCATCACTATTATGGCTGCCATGATCGCCGACGTTACAGATGAACATGAACTGGTTTACCGAGTTCGTCAAGAAGGCATTTACTACGGTGCAATTTCCTTTATGGGCAAAGTGGCAAGCGGACTGGGAAGTTTTTTTGCTGGAATTATCATTGACCTTTCTGGCCTTTCCAGTTTTACGACCGACGCCACTCCAACCGACGAAATACTATTTCGTTTTGGATTGATATGGGGGCCATTCCCTATCGTCGTTGCTGTCGGTGTGACCATGGTGATGCGGCGCTACATGATTGACCGTGCTAAGCATGAAAATACTCTGGAACAATTGGCGCAATTGAGAGAGAACACTTAACGAGAACAAGTTATTGCGGACTCTGATCCAATGCTTAGCCATAGCAGTCGTCATGAAGTACAGTTTAGACTGTCCCGCTGTACGCCAGTGTAGCGTACCAATAAACTTTAGTTTCGAGGTTGACCAAATAATTTCTGAGCTAGAGTAGGCGTGTGATTGATCGACTGGGGGTCCACGGGAAGTTGAAAGTGTTGATCTAGCCCTGAATCAATCACACCGTCTTGATGCAAACTGGAAATCCCTCCCGCCGGAGTGAAAAGTTGTTCAAGGCGTTGCTGGTCTTCCGTATTTAATTGTGAAAATTCGCGCTGCAATTCCTGGCGACACCACACCCGGTAATCGGTGGTGACTGTGCCGATAAAAGCCAGACTGTCACCTCGATAATCGAAGCGTTTCTTTCCTTGAGAAAACGCCAGCGCGTTTTGATGCAGGTAGGGTAGGTAATCTTTGGCGATACGCTGCAATAACGGTTTCCAATAATCGGCCTCCGGCCAAACCCAATCTATACTTTGATTTAATTTTGAGTGCCTGGCATTCCACATCCTTGCCAGCCATTCATAGGTGTTAGGGCCTTCCCTGCGCATCACCTCTGCTGAAATAGGATCGTTGCCGAAGTGTCGAAACATAGAGCCAAAATAACCGAAGTCCGCCGCGCTAGGGTGACTGCCTAACATAAATTGTTGATCCTGTAATAACGGCTCAAGAAATTCCAGCTCCCGAAAAAACATATCGCGAACGTCTAAAGAATTATTACTGTCGACTCCGTCCTTCCACAACCACTCATTGAGTTGGCGGCGAGCAACATAAGCCCCCAGTGGAATGGCCAATGACTTTGAGACCATGCTGGCGGCAATTCTTCGGCCTAAGGTCGTTCGCGACGTTTTCGGTACCCAACGCCACCACATCGCGGGCCGCCACAGCCATTCGTCGCCGTAGTCCTCTATCAATAGCGCGACAAACCGCAGTGCAGGGTCTTGAGGATAAATGGGTGGGTTTGGATGCTTTTCTTCCAACCACTGCATCATAGGTGTGGTGTCGCACAACCATTGGCCACTATCCATTTCTATTGCCGGCATTTTTGCGGTGCCAGTTTTACCGGCAATCATTTGCATAACTTTACTGTCGCAGTCGACCAGCGTATGAGGAATTTCCTTGTAGCGCAGGTAAGCTTCCAGCTTTCCGGAAAAATAGGAAATATCTGATTTGTAGACGGTGTATTTATTGCCCATGATGATAGCTACCGGTAGGATTGATAGAACAGCTGTATGAGGATTTCATTGGCGAGGGCCAGAGATTTATGGCTGCTGGCATAAACAGTTAACGCAAATACCGTTAACAATAGTACAGTTATTGGCAGGAAAATTTTGCTGAGGCCGGATGTTACGCCCCGGAATTCGTGACTACATTTGGCGTCTCGACACATCGACTTTAACAGGATAAGTCGGATTTTCAAAGAGTCCTGCCAAGTGAAGGTGATAGACAAATATGACAGTGATGAAAAACTCTTACCTTGATACTAGGTAAATATATGTCATGGATTCGCGCTGATAAATTCAATCAGTCGTTTTGCCATTTCTGGCCCCTGACTTTCCTGAATAAAGTGACCGGCTGGAATTCGATCATGCGCTTGACCTGCAGCACCTGCAATGTTCTCAATCAGCGTATTCTGGGTTTTTAGAGTACCTACCAGCATATCGTACTCACCAAACACCGTGAGAAAGGGTTTATCAAACTTCTTTAAAGCCTCCCAGCAGGATAGATTTTTCTCCTTATCGATCAACGCACCCATGCTCGGCAGGGTTCTAACACCCGTTCGGAAAATCTCTTCTGGAAACGGAGCGTCATAGGCACGCCTTTCGTCTTCGGTTAGATCAATCCCACCAAAATCGGTAACAATATTTTGGCTGGGCTTGAAATCGGGCGCGGTTAACGCAAAGTGAACCCAGGCGTCGAAGAAGTCAGACATATCCTCCTTTATAAATCCCTGCTCTCTTACATAGACAAGCAAGTCCTCAAAGGTTCTTAGCTTGGCATCGGGATCAATCGGAAAGTCTTCCCGTTTTATTCCCTGTGGTATATCCAATATGGGTTCGGGCATCAAAATCAGACTGCTATTGGAACACAATACGCGCTTAAACAGTCCCGGATGCTCGGCAACAACTTGCAGGCTGGTGAAACCACCCCAGTCCTGGCAGAAAAGTGTGATGTCATCCAGTTCCAGCTCATTGATCAGCTCATACAGCCAAGCGGCATGTTGCTCGATTGTATGTGTGTGAATATCAATGGGTTTATCCGATCGCCCCATGCCGATCATGTCAGGAGCAATAACCCTAAATCCAGCCTCAACCAGGATAGGAATCATTTTTCGGTAGAGATAAGACCAGTCGGGTTGACCATGAAGCAATAGAACTGTCTCTCCATCGGTTCGACCTTCGTCGATATAGTGCACACGTAAACCGTCTACATGAACGTAGTTAGGCAAATAATCAAAATCGGGTAGGTTAACAAAACACTCATCCGGCGTACGAACGTATTCGCGGCCAGTGGATGTTTTTAATCGTGTAGTTTTCATGATAGGTTTAACTTTCTCGGTATCGATCGGTTGCTGTAGTTGCCGATATCAGGGTTGCCAATATCAAGGTTACCTATATCAAGATTGCCAAAATCCGAAACGCTGAAGTTGGCATATTGTGACCAATGGAGCGACAATAACATAGCCACCCCATTTCGGTCTTCCGCTCATTCGAATCGGTAGGTAAAATCAAGTGCGACGGTACGTGGTGGCAACCGACTCTTAACCCAAGAGCCAGTGAAAAAACCGGCACCAAAGCCGCCCGCATAAGTCGCCTCATCGTTGAGATTTTTTCCGACCAGAGCAATTTCCCAGGTATCCTCTGCGCTGGCTAAGGCTAGACGAGCGTTGATCTTGTGATAGGAATCCTGATAATTGGGACTGGCCTTTTCGTTCAACTCATCTTCGTACAACACATCGACGCTTCCCTTGAATACCATCGTATTGCCGATGGGGAAATGAACATTGGCGGCAAAGGAGCCGGTCCACTCTGGTGAGCGGCCTGCTGTCTCGCCCTTCTGGTTCGTTAAACCAAGGCCAGGGTTTGCTGCTGTATAACCTATGCAACCAGCGGCAACCGGGTCAGCCGATGACAACTGGGTAATGGTACAAGGAGCACCCGGAAAATCGTCATAGGTTGAATCGAGATAGCCAAGCGAAAGGCCAAAGTCCAGGTAGGAAGTAGCTATCCAACGGCCTTCTGCCTCGAAACCCGTACTGGTTGATTCCGCAGCGTTACCGACAATAAAGCCACTATCGACGAAAGAACTGACCTGTAAATCGCTCATCTCGGTATGGAATACAGCCAGATTCAAACTGGCTGCACCGTCCAGTAAGCTCATCTTGGCACCGAGTTCTATGCTATTGACCTCTTCATCGTCGAATTCAAAAATATCGGCATCGAGAGATTTATTACTGGGATTAAAACCGCCACTTTTGTAACCCCGCGCATAGCGCAGGTAGGCCATACCGTCATCGGAATAATTCCAGGAAAGGTTAGCCGAGTACGACACATTCTCGGTGCTTCGATCATCTTTAAGTTGACCCGGGAAAAATTGTAGCAAGCCCCCGGCGACGCCTAAAAGCATCGGATTCATCGTCTGTTCACTACCGCCAAATTCTGAGATTACGTTGGCCATAGAGCTCTCTTTTTCCGTCTCAGCATATCGCAGGCCACCGGTCAGGGCCCAGTCATCCATAAAGTTCCAAGTCAACTCGGCGAAGACGGCAGTCGTGTCCGACTCTTGCTCGAAAGGAGCGTTCACAGTGATTTGTGCCGGTGGGACGCCAAAAGCAGCCAGTGGTAGCAGATTAATATCAGTCGATGAGACACTGTTCAGGTCCTGAGTTTCCAAATAAACACCAACAATGTAATCCAGTGTCTCACCACCCGCTGATGTCAGACGGAATTCCTGACTGACTTGCTCGAAGTCCTCCAGGGAGCGAGCCTCAAACAGGTGCAGGTCAGACGTATCCCCATCCATCAGACTACTTACGTCGTAATCGCTGTAGCCGGTTACTGAAGTGACGGTCGCGCCACCGTCAAGATCCCAATCCACTTGAACCATCACGTTCAGCGATTCGGTATCAGAAAATTCTTCGTTCATTCCATCCAGGGTGGTCTTATCGTCGAAGCCGCTATCTTCCAATGGCGTGATAACCAATTGATGTGGAACCAACCCGCGGAATAGGCCGCCTGTGTCAGTGAACTGGGTGTTAGCCCCAGACGTTTCCTGTTCAGCATAGTCCACTTTGGCATAGGCACTCACATTGTCTGCAACGTCCCACTCCAGGCTCGCACGGATTGCCTGGTTTTCGATCTCCGGGTCGTCGGAATTCCTGACTAGATTGTCCATGTAACCACCGAAGTCCTGATAAGTGGCCGCGAGACGGCCGCGAAGCGTATCGGTCAGTGGGCCAGAGACAATGCCCGTGTACTCCGTGGAATTGTATTCAGCCTCATAACGGCCGCGAAATTCAACTTCGAAAGTATCAGTAGGCCGCGCCGAGTTGATGATCATCGCACCGGCAACCGTATTCTTGCCAAATAGCGCACCCTGTGGCCCTTTCAACACTTCCACCGTGCCGATGTCGAGGAACGGCACCAGAAACTGGCGGGAGCGTCCGGCATAAACACCGTCGATAAACATCCCCACAGACTGTTCGAAACCGGCATTGTTGCCTGAGCCGATACCGCGTACAGTAATGGCACTGGGACTGCCGCCTCCCGGGTTCTGGACCATGTTTACGTTAGGCACGTAGTTAGTCAGGTCTTCCAATCCCAAAATACCTGATTCAGCAATTTTTTCCCCGCTGATCAATGTGACGGCAATGGGTACTTCCTGCAGCCCTTGACTACGCTTTTGCGCCGTAACGACAACTTCTTCAAGCATTAAGGATTCCGCTATCGCCTGGGAACCGCTGATGGCTAGGGCTAAGGTAGAAATCGCAAATAGGTTTTTTCTCATAATTAGGTACTCCGAACCGTTTATTACTAGCTAGATAACAGGTATTGCGTTACCGACATTTTATTCTCACGGGCTTTCTAAACAACAAGCATCAAATCAAATTGGCACTCATCGCGCCAATTTAACATTTATACACCTATGAAATGGAAATATCAATATAATATGACCCTGAAAGCGCCAATTCTTTTGCAGTTTTCACTATTTTCGCTCCTGGCACGGAAAATACTACACGTACAGTGCCTAAATAAACGACTCTTTTTGGCTAGACTAATGAAGCACCTAAGCGCACTCTGCTTTTC
>CAJVZD010000144.1 GCA_913019905.1 uncultured Cellvibrionales bacterium | reverse complement strand
GCAGTACCAATGCCGCGAATAGCGAATCGGCTATTAAAAGGGGTATTATTACTCGTCACGTGCAGGCTAGGCGTCATCACGGCCAGATCATTGGCGTTATTCATGCCTGCCTCCTGAATATCATCCGCGGAAAATGCCTGGACCGCTATCGGAACATCCTGCAGGTTCTCGGACTTCTTCTGGGCGGTAACGACGATTTCTTCTAAGGCAACATCCTGAGCGATAGCACCGGCACCATAAATCGCTAAAGCCAGGGCGGACACGAGTGGTGCGACCATTAGATTACAGCTCGATTTTTGCTTCATGATTAGGTCTCCAAATTTATTATTGTGTGTTCTTGAGTGACTCATAATTCAAATTCGGCTGTTTTCAGTAAAGCTTGTCAATTACGTAAAACTATCAATACTGTTCTTTGCTGTTGATACAAAGCCATCAAAGAAATATTTATCTCTCCCCGCGCTCGAGTATAGCGAGCCGCCTGACAACACAAATATCATATTCGGACGAAATTCTAGATCGTTTACCAGTAAACCAAGCTCGTGCATATATCTTCACATTGACCAAGCACAGACTGACCACTCTCCGAAAGTCCTAAAATGATACTCGCTATCTTGAAGTAAGCCTTATAGTAAGCGCAGTAAAAATCCTTGACCTCAACGAACGACATATCTGTCGAGGCATAAAGGTCAGTGACCGAGGAAGATCCATAGCGCCCACCATAGACTTCACTTACGACTTAACCTACAAAAACCCCACGAACTGGAGTTCCCTTAAAACCATGGACATTTCCTTGTGGCCCCTTCTGCTTTTGATGCTATTTCTGTTATTAACACTGCATTGTTACCGCCGACACTGGGCCAAACGGGACCTGCCACAAACCGATACCTGTAAATTTTCGGGGCAGCTGATGAAGGTTAAAAAGACCTACATTGGCTATCGGTCTGCCCACGCTAGTTGCCATCGCACCATAATCTGTTTTCCAGGCTTCATGGAAGACATACGCTATTTTCAGGAACTGTATCAAGACGACAATGTAGAACTTATTTTAGTGAATAATGCCAACTATCACTGCCCTTTTCTGGGAGTAAAAGATACCGTTGATGTCACTGAATTGGCGTGGCCCGAAAACCCCTATCAATTAGGGACAATCGAATACGATGCCTTCTATGTGGGTTTGGTACTGGAGCACCTTGCTACGGGCAGCAACATTACTCTGCACGGTCACTCCCGCGGTGGTGCCGTTGTTTTGGAAACCGGCCGGCAATACCCGAAATTAACAAACTCGACAACACGCTCTGTGAGCGCGATATTGGAAGCACCCGTGTTGCCCCAAGCGCGCATGGCAGGCAAAGGCTCAGATGCTCTTCCGCACGGATTGGCCTGCTATTTTTTACCCCTTCTACTAGGGTGGCTACGCAACAGCAGTGAAGAACGCCGTATCAAACGAATAATGGTGGGCCCGGTCACACCGTTAAAACACCAGCTTTTACTCAGTGTTGCCAACAATCCACGTACTTACGCCACGTGCGTCACTAACCTGCGCTCTATTATTGCTTGGCAGCGCACAACACCGATTGAAGCCTATAACAACTTCTCAGCGTTGACCGTAATCATGGGCGAGCACGACCATGTGCTATGCAATCACAGCATGCTGGCGAGCACAGAAAAGGGACAAGCAGTGAATAAAGGCGTGTCCATCGTAAAAACCGAGCGCACAAACCATTTCATTAGTCTTGAACGACCTGAAGTGATGCGAGCTTATTATTCTCAAATAACAAGTTAAATAATTAGAACACCAGTATGCGACACTTTTTAAAATATACACCCCCGCTGCCAGGAATTATTTTTTTGTTTTTAGGTTTTTACTGGTTGACCGATCCTGGAGCCGCAGCACAATTATCAGGCACGACGCTGTTGGATGGTATAGGCCGCAGCAGTCAGATTGGCTATATGACGGCATACTTTATGGGAGGGTGTATCATGGTTTTTGTCGGCGTCATTACCAAACAACCTATGTTACTGCAGGCCGCCGCAATGATCATCGCACTGACTGTAGTGTTTCGTGTAATCGCATGGCTGTTTTACGACGTTGAACTCGCGACACAACTAACAGTTACAGAAATTATTTTCACTACCACATTGCTCTTTAGAGCATCCAGAATGCCTCGAAATATCGGAGATGACAATAAATCAGAGCAGGCACAACAACCTGCTGAACTATAAGAAACAGGATTCATCAATGAGTACCAATCACTTTTCAGTAACCGCTGTTAGACGAACCATCACGTTAAGCGGTCTGCTTCTGGGCTCCCTCATAAATTTTTCCAACCACGCCGCTGCAGAAGCCGGTATTGATGAAAGACCCAATATAGTGGTTATCCTTGCCGATGATTTAGGCTACTCGGACATAGGTTCCTATGGCAGTGAAATTAGCACGCCCAACTTAGATCAACTGGCACGGGACGGGCTGCGCTTCAGTAATTTTCATACGACGGCTAGCTGCGCCCCGACTCGCGCCATGTTGTTAACCGGCGTCGATAGCCACCGTACAGGTGTGGCAAATATCAAAGAAGCGCTAACACCAGAACAGGCTCACTCGCCGTTTTATCGTGGTTCACTCAATCACAATGTCGTCACGGTTGCCACCCTGTTGAGAGATGCCGGATACAATACCTCTATGGCCGGAAAGTGGCACCTGGGGTATGAAAATGAATCATTGCTACCGATAAACCGTGGCTTTGAGAAAACGATCACCATGCCTTTTTCTGGAGGCGACAACTGGACTCAGCAATCTTACGTTCCACACTATGAAAAAACGCTATGGTTTGAAAACGGTAAAGAAATTAACGTGCCTGAAGACTTTTATTCTTCTAAATTCATCGTCGATAAAACCATGGAGCAGCTAGAAAATAATCTGCACACGAATGAAAAGGACAGAAAACCCTTTTTTTCTTACGTATCCTTTCAAGCAGTACACATACCGATACAAGCCCCTAAAGCATTCACTGAAAAATATATTGGAAGCTATAAAGATGGCTGGCATGTTCTGCGTAAAAATCGCCAAAAAGCCGTTAAAAATCTGGGGCTTTTATCCGCTAGCGCCCCCATGAAGCGCATGCCATCAACGACCGACTGGGATGAACTATCAGAAGAAGAAAAACGTTTCAATGATAAGCGAATGGCCGTATATGCTGGCATGGTCGATGCCATGGATCATCATATTGGCCGTCTCATACAATACCTAAAAGACTCAGGCCAATACGACAACACCATCATTATGTTCACCTCCGATAACGGCCCGGCAGCAGCTGAAGTGCCCCCGCTTTGGTTTAAAATGCTAGGCTACAATAATGACTACAACACACTGGGCGAGCGTTATAGTTACAACACACTTGGAATCAGTTTCGGCAGCGCGGCAGCTTCACCTTTAGGTCACTATAAATTCCATTCTGGCGAAGGCGGCATGCGCGTCCCCTTAATTGTCAGTGGCGCACAGCTTGCCGACTCTCACCGGGGAAACATCAGCCACAGCAAAGCCTTTGTAAAGGATCTGGCGCCGACGATTCTTGCTCTGGCAGGCACCCAGCATCCCGGCACGCAATACCAGGGCAGGCCAATCGAGGCCAGTACGGGTAAAAACCTACTACCAATTTTCAAAGCAAGCACCGACTCTGTCTACACAGATGAAGACATTATCGCTTATGAAATTGGCGGTAACGCAGCACTCATCAAAGGTGACTATAAAATCACCCTAAATCGAGGCGGCACAAACGATGATCGCTGGCACCTTTATAACATCACACAAGATCCAGGGGAGACTGAAAGGCTAGAAACTATCGAACCAGCTGTATTTTCAGAGCTGCTCTCCGAATATGAAACCTACGCCAGAGAAAATGGTGTCATACCAACACCACCCAACTATCATCAACCGATTCAAATTCTAAAAAATGGTCTTAAAGCCAAATTGGTAAATAGTATGAATACTCCGATTGGAATATTTATCGTTTTAATTATAGCTGTAATCGTCATTGTCCCGATCGCTCGAAAGACTATCAGTAAGTAAAGATGTGCAGTTAATAAAAGACACCTCACTCAGTCAGCCAAGCCTTGGCTGAATATGATACATACGAAGGTGAGCTGATATAGTAATTTATTGACATGAGATATTCCCACCCACCCTATCATCCTTTCACCCATTAAGGTGTTCTGAAAGAGACAAAAGCTATGAACTTTATAACCGACCCCCGATTTAATTTCGCTCGCCAGCAAATAAACGCAGTTAATGAAGAATGCTATACTTCAGTGCTCGATGTATTTCAAAGAGCCTGTACTGAATTCGCTGACGATATTGCATTTACCTGCATGGGGCAGGACATCAAGTTTCGTGAAATTGACAATATGTCTGCAAAATTCGCCGCCTACCTGCGAAACGATGGTGGCTTGGAGCATGGTGATCGGGTGGCTATTCAACTAACTAACCTTATTCAATATCCCGTAGCGGCATGGGGCATTCTGCGCGCGGGTCTGGTGCTGGTAAACACCAACCCCATGTATACCGAAAGAGAGTTGCGTCACCAATTTCAGGACAGCGGTGCTAGGGCGTTAATCATACTGAGTGACTTTGTTGCTGCGGCGGAAAAAGTGATCCCCGATACAGATATTAAACTAGTCGTCTCCACCAATGTCTTGGATATGATAGAGGCGCAGCCGGCTGCTGAATACAAACTGGAAAAATCCGTACGGGTAGTGACCTTACCCAGCGCTATCTCCCTTGGTGAAGGTAAAAAACTGCCACAAATTCGCCCCACCCTGAACGATCTGGCCGTACTGCAATACACCGGCGGCACTACAGGCGTTGCCAAGGGCGCAATGCTTAGTCATGGCAATATCATTGGCAGCGTAGCACAGAGTAAAAAACACTTTGCAGAAGCCAACACAACCAATAGCGGCCTGCTCATTGCGCCACTGCCGATTTACCATATCTTCGGATTTTGTGTCTATCTCTGTTCCAACTTTGCCTCCGGAGGTAGGTCTGTACTGATTCCCGACCCGCGTAATCTCGATGGATTACTCGATGTTATGATAGCCTTTCCGTTCACCGGCTTTGCGAGCGTTAACTCTATGCTTGTCGGGTTAATGAACAACAAAAAGTTTGATCAAGTAGACTGGTCACATCTGCAATGGACTGGTGTCGGCGGCGCTGCTCTGGTACCGGACGTTGCCGAACAATGGGAACGCCGGACTAACACCAAATTGATTGAGGGTTACGGCCTTTCCGAAACTACCGGCAATTTAACTCTGAATATGCCCTCAACACGTCGTATTGGCACCGTGGGTAAACCAATGGGCTTTCAGGAAATAAAACTGGTAAACGATGCAGGCCAGCAAGTGGCAGAAGGCGAAGAAGGTGAAGTATGGGTTCGTGGGCTTCAAGTGATGATGGGTTATTGGGAGCGCCCTGAAGCCACAAACGAAGCGGTCGACCCCGAAGGTTTTTTTAAAACCGGTGATGTTGCAGTAAAGCTGGATGACGGTTTCTATAAAATCGTTGACCGGATCAAAGATATGATTCTGGTGTCTGGCTTTAATGTGTACCCCAACGAAATCGAAAACGTTATTACCAGTCATCCTGATGTACTGGAATGCGCTGTGGTGGGCGTTAAGAATGACAAAACAGGGGAAGCGGTAAAAGCGGTAGTCGTGCGCAGTAATAGCGATTTAACGGAAGCCGAGCTTACAGCGTTTTGCCGTGAAGGTCTTACCCCATACAAGGTACCAAAGCTTATTGAATTTCGTGAAGACCTGCCCAAGTCCACCGTCGGTAAAATTTTACGCCGCGAGTTGCGTTAGATCACAGCAAAGGATTGGGCCTGTTTACAAAGCTCAATCCTGGCCGTTATTGCGGGTCAATAAATCCAGGTTTAATGCATTCATCTTGTCCGGACGATTCAAGGTAACCCTGGCTATCCCCTGTTCAACTTGATAGTCAATCACACTACTCATCGTTAACACCAAGACCTGCAGCCGTCTTGCCATATAGGGTTGTTTTAAGGGCCTTGAAAATACCGCGCTTCTTTTCAGCCAGATCACTCATCATCTCTAGGGCGGTAGGAATCAAATCCTCTTCACTGCAAACCTCATCGATAATATTGACTGCCAAACCTTCAGCGCTGGTATAACGTTTACCAGTTAGCACGGCATCACGGCAGACAGAGGCGCTCAGTTTATCTTTAGCCATCGCCATCTCAGCGGCGCCAATAGGTACACCAACATCCACTTCGCTAAAGCAGAACCAACCTCTGTCGTTACGCATGACCCGGTAATCGCAGGCCAACGTCAGAAAGGCTCCTGCGGCAAATGCATGACCGTTAATAGCGGCAACGGTAGGCATTTTAAAATTCATCAGCCGGCCAAATAACTTCTTGAGTGCTTTATTAAAAACTTCAATTTTTTCAGGAGCATATTGCATCACTACTGGCACGTTAAGGCCTACCGAAAATGCCTTACCCGAACCCGTAATAACCAGCGCACCAGGCCCATCTCCTACAACAGCTTCCACACTGTCGAGCGCTTCATGCATGGCTGCCACCAGTTTCTCAT
>CAJVZD010000143.1 GCA_913019905.1 uncultured Cellvibrionales bacterium | reverse complement strand
CTGCGGGAGATTGCCGCGCTTCGCTCGCAATGACATCGTTGAAAACACCCATTTCTGGATGGGCACTAATTAGTGCCCGTCCAGAAACTAATAGACACCGTTCATTGCGAGCGACCGATTCAACGCCTCGACGCGGCAATCTCTTACAGTATTGACTCGGCCTGTAAGAGATTGCCGCGCTTCGCTCGCAATGACAGCTTGGAAAAACACCCATTTCTGGATGGGCACTATTTAATGTCTGGATTGTCGGGTTAAGCTCTGTAGTATCGGGTTGAAAACAGACCTACAACACAAGCACAATTTCATACTCAAAATCGATATTTCAGGCTGAGCACGAGCTCAATTGCAGTAAGGATTAATTTAAGCATTTATCACGTTTAAATACGAGTTGAACTATGGTCTATACGAGAAGTATTTTCACAAGCTATCCACCTGCGGGAGGTTTCCAGCTACAATACCGCCTATAGACTACTTCCTAAACCTTAAACGAATAAACATTGAGAAAACTATGCTGGTTTGCGGTATTGAATTAACAAGCACTGACGCGGTAATTTGCTTACTAGATTACGATACAAATACTTTTAACGTGCCGGAATGCCGCCAGAGACTGTTTACTCTGCCGAAATCAGCCGGTACAGACGCAATAAGAGACTTTCATTTTGCCTTCAAGAAACTCATGGAAGACTACCGCGTGGAGGTTGTCGTGGTTATCGAACGCCCCCAGAAAGGAAAACTGGCCGGAACTGCGATCAGCTTTAAGTTGGAAGCCGCCATTCAACTAATATCACTACCTGTCATTATGATTAATCACACAACAATGAAAGAACAGATGAAACGCAATAAAATGCAGGCAGATTTCGATAATCTAGGTTTAAAGAAATTTCAAAGACCGGCCCTAAATGCCGCATACTCCTATCTGAGTGGCTACTATGAAAAACATTCATGAACGGCAGTCATGAACAACAGTCTTGAACAGCAGTCTTAAACAGCAGTCATTAACAGCAGTAATCAATAACAATCATTTACTGCTACACAATCAAAAATCATCGGAAGCATTAATTGAACGATAGATTAAGCTGAAAAAACCTATCTCAACAACCCCGAGTTTATAATGAATAGGAAAAAGAAAGTTAACCAAATCCTGAAAAGAAAGGCGAAAGCGGCGAACCTCAAGAGGCAGCCGAAGAGCACAGAACGTTACGTATCAAAGGCAGACCGCGCTAAATCGAACGAGGTAGAGTCGGACCATGGTTAATAGATAGGGCGCTACTGTAAGACATGGCAACTAAACAATCCTTGAGACAGTATTCGCTCATTTTCTGTAGATCGAAGAGATGGTCTCTTCCCTACTTAATCGGCATAGCAATGTGCCAAACCGATATTTCTAGGCCGGGACGATAATTCTGGACCAGCACTCATTAACCACTTCATTAGGACAAGCAAAAAAAAACCGTCATTGCGAGGAGCACAGCGACGCGGCAATCTCTCAACACCGTCATACATCGAGATTTTGGACAGATACTTGCCAGACATTACATCAATTCCCCATTTTAACTATAATATTCATTTTTTCCGGCAATAGCTGTTTTTACACCGCAATGACTAAATTTTTAGACCGTAATAACTATGTTTTTTAGACCGTAATAACTATGTTTTTTAAACCGTAGTAACTATTTTCTAAACAGCACTAACTATTTTTTGAACAGCACTAACTAGGGCAACAACTATGAATTATTTACCCTGCGAAATCATTGAAACGCAAGCTAACCCCGATGCCGTCGTTATCTGGCTACATGGATTGGGGGCTAACGGCCATGATTTTGTCCCTATTGTTCCGCAGTTACAATTACCGTCGACCATGGCTGTCCGCTTTGTATTCCCGCACGCACCTTCCATACCTGTCACCATTAACGGCGGTATGGTGATGCCCGCCTGGTACGACATTGTGTCGCTAGACTCCGATAGAGAAACCAACCCTGATCAAATAGAAGCCTCTGCGCAGGCGGTTGTCGATCTAGTTGAAAAGGAAATATCTCAGGGAATCAGCAGTGAACGAATCGTATTAGCTGGCTTTTCCCAAGGTGGTGCAGTGGTCTATCAGGCAGCCTTAAGTTACACAAAAAAACTCGCTGGTTTAATGGCAATGTCGACCTATTTCGCCACCCATAAAACCCTGGTACCGACCACGGCCAATGATGAAATTCCGATTCACATATTTCACGGAACACAGGACCCTATGGTCCCTGCTGCCATGGCTACCCATGCACTGGAAGCACTCAAGGCACTGGGCCGTAACCCTGCTTTTAAAACCTATCCCATGGGACATGAGGTTCACCCTCAGGAAATTAAGGATATCTCTACCTGGTTACAACTGGTTTTAAATAAGTAGGCCCCCTTTAACGAGAAAATCAAGTTTTGCATTTCTGTTTAAGCAATTTTTTCGTTAAGCTATTTTTTCGTTAAGCTATTTTTTCGTTAAGCTATTTTTTCGTTAAGCTATTTTTTCGTTAAACAATAAATCCAGTCCCACCACAGCTAGCATTATGGCGGGTAAGGAAGCGCCTCCCAATCCGGAAAAAACCCGCATCACCAGTAGCGGTAACGGCACCAACAAAAAGTACATAAATATAGCAGCGAAAACGCTATCAGTCGCATACCATAACGCCGCTATAATACTGAATTTTATTGCTGTTATCGTGATATCCCATAAATTCATCTTCTACCCCTCAACTGATTTCAAAAGCACTGGAGAGACAAGATAAAGATTCAAGACCATCAATTCAACGAGTGAAAAATCGACATGTCGCGTTTTCAAGCAGGTCAGAAAATCCCCTTGAACATCGGCACCAATAATCGCATTGACACTGATACTGATACTGATACTGATACTGACACTGTTGCGCCAACACGAAGAAAACGTTTCAAAGATGAAAACTCAAACGCTAGCGAACTCGACTACCGAAATAACCAATAAGCACTCTACCCAAATAGATTCCGCTAAGCATCGATAAAACCGTAACACCCCCTGCCGGTGACAGCGCTGGCAAGGCTAACAGTAGTTGCGAGTCGTTGCCACCGCTAGCGACAGCGGCACCCACTCCCATCAAAATACCCGCGAATAAATGACGAAAAACAACTGGCCAATTGGCACCCTCAATTTTGAAAGAGTGGCTCCAAAGGGCGGCAATAAGCATCCCTCCGATCAGGGCTGCGGCGAGTGAAAAACGTTCAACTGAAGGCCAGAATAATGGGTCTTTATGCCACACAGACAGACTCACATCTCGCAATAGACCACTCGGGGTCCATTTGGCTTCATACAAAAAAGCAATACTTGCCATCAGCCCAATAAGCAACATGGAGATCCATATTTTTCTATCGGGACTTTTTAAACGCGTTACGAACAGGGCGACGAAGATAGAAACCGCAAACAAGCCGCCGTAGTGCCAATCATCCGAAATGGTAAATGGAACCAACTCCTGCGTAGGGGCATAAAATAGGAGTACCAGCCAGCCAATTAGCCAACCGGAAATCGTTGCGAACATGACCACTTGACCCCTGGCTAGCTTGCTAATCGTCGAGACGCCACAGCCATTGTTAAACGTCGCACCCAATCCAAACAATAAGCCACCGACAATGGCCACACTGGAGACCTGGTAGGAAATAAACGGAATAGCCAGGTCGAGTGAGGTTGCAGCGAGTACCGCAATCCAGGCAAAAGAACCGCTGAAGATAATGGCAAGCAGGAAAAGGGGTTTACCTGTGACGGCCTCATTAACACCTCGAACAAGGCAAAGGCCGGTGGTTTGGGCCAAAAAGCCCAATACCATTACAAAGACCAATGCCACCACAAAAAAAGCCATTAGCAATCCCAGTTATTCGAGCCAGTCGAGCTATTCTAGATTTTCTAGCAACCCTATAGAGTCATCATCCATGGTTTGATCCAACCAGGTGTAATCCAACCAGGTTTAATCCGACCGACGCTAATCCGACCGAGGCTAATCCGACCGGATCGGCAGTTCTTTTTTAAACTGCATAACGATAAACAGACCGACAAAGTGATAAAGATACTTGATCCACTAACTCCCCCGACAATCGTCAGCTGTTCTATCAATTTTAATTGCCCTGCGACGAATATATGTCGCCATCGATATCTAACTGAATGAGATACAAGCGTAGTTCAAATTCCAACTGGTAGTAATCAGGCAACATATGTTGGCACAGTTGATAAAACGCTTTGCCATGTTCTTTTTCTTTTAGATGTGCCAGTTCATGTACCACTATCATCGACAAAAATTCCAATGGCGCTTTCTTAAAAACCGCGCTGATACGAATCTCATTCTTGCTTTTTAGTTTTCCGCCCTGTACCCGCGATACGTAACTATGTAATCCTAGCGCATTGTTTATCACGTGAATTTTGTTATCAAAAACAATTTTACTCAGTGGAGAAGACTTCTTCATAAAACGGTTTTTAAAATCCATGACAAAAACTCGTAAATCTTTATCATTTGCGATGTCATGACAAACGGGGTACTTTCCCAGTAAAAACGACGCTAACCGACCCTGATCGATCATTCGCTGGACCTGCTGTTGCACAGCAACAGGATAATTAGCAATATAACTTAACGATGACATAGAAAACTTGTATTTAGACCGAAGCTTATATTTAGACCGAAGCCCATGTTTAGACCGAAAGGCTGGCTAACCACGCTTTAGACTTTTCGTATAGCATAATCACCGCGAGGTTTTCATCAGCGATTTTCTATTACTATAAATTTGTTTTTCAATTTCCCTAACCTCAACCGATATCATTTCCACAGCTGGGAGCAATTCGCACAGGGTTAATGCCAAGTCATCTCCAAGTTGCTTCCGCTGCTTCTCGGTACGCCCGGACAAAATATGGCAAACCACATGAACGTAGGGGTCTCGCTTGCCACTAACATGGTAGTGGTCCGATAAAATTAGCCTCGACTTTACGTCACCCATAGCAAATAGACCCGAAGCGTCTGTTGTATCGTGAATGGCCCTCACCAAATAATCAAAATCGACTTGGTTTTTTAAGTCAGCCGGACACTCAATCACACAATGTGGCATTTTTATTCCTATAAAATCAGTAAACTCGATAAAATTTTGGAATCGCGGGCAGCCCGCGAACGTCTTCAGCTGACCACATTTAGGGTCTTTGTCAGAGCACTCGCGACTCGATACTTAGGCTCGCTACTTAAAACCGGACAGTTACGACCAAACAGGTCTATCGAACCACTAATAATTTACACTCAAGACGGGTTTTTAGAATTGAACTGCGCAAAAAGACCACCTAAGCCCCGTACCAACCACCGCGGCTGATGTTTGGCCCAGGTCACCGCCGCTTGATTTGTCAAACCAGGAATTCTGATCACTTCTCGATTCATCAACGCATCAAACCCTTCTTTGGCAACACCTTTAACACTGGACATAAGAAAAGGTGGCACATTACGCGCCTGCATATCATCCACCAGATCGGTATCCGTTAGTCCCGGACACAGCGCTGTCACGCTGACGCCCGTGCCTTTCAGCTCTTCAGATAAGGATTCAGTCAACGACAAAACAAAGGCTTTACTAGCCGCATAAACCGAGAGAGACGGCACCGGTTGAAACGAGGCAACTGAAGCCACATTTAATACCTTGCCACTTCCTCTCTTAACCATCAGCGGTAAAACCGCATTAGTCAGTTTTGTCAGAGCCATAATATTCAGGGACAATAGATTGTAGATGTCGTCATAATCCTGATCGTGAAACTTACCGGGATAGGCGATACCGGCGTTGTTGACCAGCACGTCGACAGACTCCGCATCGATATCCTGTAACAGATTCGAGACACCATTAGGATCAGCCAGATCACAACTAACGACTTGAACGTTAACCTTTGTTTTCAGCTCCGACGCCAGTTGTTCCAAATTCGCCGTTCTTCTGGCAGTGATAATTAAATCAAAACCTTTGCCAGCAAAATGCCGCGCGAGTGCTTCGCCGATACCTGATGAAGCGCCGGTGATTAGGACTGTGCCTTTTGTCATGATTAAGAGCCTTCTGTCATTGTTAAGAGCCTTTTGTCGCGGTTAAGAGCCTGTAGTCATGGATATGTCCACGTAGGTAGGGGTGGATGGGCGGATTATACCAGACTGGCACCTCCTGCAGAAAAAGTTTCCTATTATGAGAATCAGCATGTCAGTTAATTTCGCTGATTAAAATTAGAATACCAGGGCGTTCACCAGCATCATTTCATTGCATCGGATTTGCCGAGAACCTTTATGTATCCGCAAGAAAGAACTCAAAACCTTCTTTTTTAACTTTCGGCGAGTGATAAAAAATGATTTTGCCAAAAAAGTGAAGATATCCAGCGTAACCTAACAGCTCGTTCCCACTGCGCATCGTACCCCGAATGGAAGAATAGTTAGTTGAATCGATAAAACACAAACTGTGCGTGCGCCCCCGTTCTTCCAACTCATCAACGCCACAATAATCAAGGGAAGTCGCCAAATGCTGACCTCTGAACTGAGGCAAAGTGAAACTTTTGTAGGAATAGAACGCTTTGGCCCCCATTTTAACGGAAATCTTTTCGGTATGAGGGGTCACTGAGAATCCTCTCCACAAATACGCGACCAATTTCTGTTCAGCCAGCACGCCGACAC
>CAJVZD010000142.1 GCA_913019905.1 uncultured Cellvibrionales bacterium | reverse complement strand
GGGCTGCGGGAGATTGCCGCGCTTCGCTCGCAATGACATCGTTGAAAACACCCATTTCTGGATGGGCACTAGTTAGCACCATCTGCGACGCAAGCCATAAGTTCTTTGGTATTATCATGCTGATCTGAGTGTAGACCTAACAAACGCCCCATTCCCTCCGCCCCAACATACCTTGGGAAGTAGGTTGCTGGCAACTGCTTCTCCGTCACCAGAAACGTGCCTACTTCTCATCTTTATTTTGGCTAACAAAGTCGATGGGTGGCGCAATCGTATTACGGAAAAAGCGGCAATGTAAAGAGCAGGAGAAACACCGTTACTAATAAGAGGCCCGCGCCGAGGAATGATTGGTAAGTCCGGGGCGATTCACGCGAAGCATTATCGAAATCTCACGTTAAGTGCGTTTACAGAATGGAGAAAGGCTGCGGCTTGAGCGTAGAGGCTCATTTGTCTGGCCCGAGAAAGTCAGTCGGTGGATACCCGAATTGGATACTGAGCCGGTCATTTTTTACTCGTTTTCAATCCATTCTGTGATTCCAGCGCCTGCAGCATGCGAACGGTAGAAGTACCGAGCAAGGCGTAAACGAAAAGTAATGGAATCGATGCCACGATAGAGGCTGTCTGCAATGCTTTCAAGCCTCCCACAAATAACAGACAGACTGGTAAAACCCCTAACGCTACCGCCCAAAAAACTCTGTGCCATCGTTGTGGATGTTCATGCTCCAACAGGTTTTTGGTGGCACCTGCAGCTAGGGTATAACTGGCCGAGTCGTAGGTTGTCGCCATAAAAATCAGACCAATAATAGCAATAAAAATTAGCCAGAATGAGCCGAAAGGTAGTAGCTCAACAATGCCTGCGATTGCTGCTGAAGGACTGACCTCGGTAACTTCCTCTACTACGGGATATAGGTCGTTTAGTTCCAAATGCATGGCATAATTCCCCAAAACAATAAAGAACAAGGCACAGCCTAAACTGCCCCATCCCAACATGCCAAAAATGACTTGCCGAATAGTGCGTCCTTCTGAAATTTTGCAGACGAACATGCCCACGAATGGTCCAAGTGCGAGCCACCAAGCCCAATAGAATACAGTCCAGCTTTCTACAAAACTAGCCTTGCCAAGTGGATCGGTCCAAGTCAACATCTGGACAAAGTTTTGAACGACGTTGCCCAAGGCCGTGACACCCATCTCAACAATAAAAGTGGTTGGGCCAACGATTAAGACGAAAATGATAAATAACAATGCCAGCAGAGCATTCACAGTACTCAGTACTTTTATGCCTTTATCAAGCCCCTGATAAACACTGTAAGCAATCATCGATGTCGCAAGCGTAATGATGACTAGTTGCATGCCTAATCCATCTTCCAAGCCAGTCAGGCGGGTTACAGCGGAAGCAACAACAGAAGTACCCAGACCAAGGCCGGTGGCCGCCGTCCCCAACAACCCGATGATAAAGAGCAGGTCAATTGTTTTACCGGGCCAGCGATCAACCTGGGAATGAAGCACAGAATGGCAAGCGGCACTTAAGCGTAACGACGGTATGTTATAAACATGATATGAGCAGCCGAGCGCCACCGCGGGCAAGCAATAAAAAGCCCAACCGATTGGCCCCCAATGAAACATGCCATAACTCGCAGCCCAAACTATGGCTTCCTCTGATCTTGCCTCAACGCCAAAGGGTGGCGAAGTATAATAAAACACCCACTCGGCGGCCCCCCAATAAATGAGCGAGGCCCCAATGCCCGCGCAAAATAACATCGAAGCCCAGCTTAAACTTGAGTGTACAGGTTGCCCATCTCCGCCCAAAACCACATCTCCATGACGGCTAATAGCAATCCACAGTAAAAGTCCAAGGGTGGAAATGGCCGCCATGACATAAGCAACACCTAACTTTTCGGTTAGAAAGGTAAAGATAATATTGATGGTCGTTAGGCTCCATTCCGGTGCCAAAACGATAGGTAAGATGATAGTCAGCAACACGCTACAGCCGCCTAGGAATATGAACCAGTCGATTTCGGTGCTGGCTTTTTCTATTTTATCGGTCAAAATAATTTCTTCTTTTTAGAAAAACGTTAGTAAATGTGCCGAACGATTAAATTGGCACTGAAAGATAGCATAGAAAATATGCCTTTTATCGATTTTGCCAAGGAATCTTTGAGAAATGGTAGAATCGGTGATTTTATAACTATAAACGCCACCGATTCTGGCCGAGCGCCCTTAACCCGATATCATTTCCTACGCCGTTTGATTGTACTTTCGCTTCAACTTCAGCCTCAATCGCGGCTGAAAGCACACTTTGTACCACGTTGAGATATTGTCGGAGTAGGTTTCGGATAAAAGTCCCCCTCACTTTCGACATACTTTGAATAGCGGACTAATGACAATCGATTGTCGCGGTAGAGCGCGGTGCGAACAAGAAGGCCGGCTGCTTTCTTGTATCTTCACAAGCGTTACAACAATTCGACAATCTTATTTGTTCGATCCCAAATATAGGGGATTTCGTCAATCGGAGTTCGGCCCAGGCGCACGATTACCACGTCCTTTTCTGGCACACACATAATACGTTGCCCATCATATCCTCCGCAGTAAAACCAGTCAGGTTTCTCGGGAAGCATCCACCAGTGCGCGCCATAACATTCAGAGCCATTATTGACTGTCGGCGTACGAGCATAATCAACCCAGTCTGATGTCAATATTTCCTTTCCGTCCCATGTGCCACCTCTTAAATACAGCAAACCAAAACGTGCAAAGTCCTGCGGACTTGCCATCAAATACGAAGAACCGATAAAGGTCCCTGCAGTATCGAATTTGGGTGTTGCTGTTCGAAACCCCATCGGTTCGAACAACTCGTCATTCATAAAACGCAACATGCCATCTGCGCCATTACCGACAATATCCTTTAAAATACGACAAACAATGTTTGTGGTGCCACTGGAATAGGACCAAACCTTACCCGGCTCATGAATCAATGGCATATTTGCAGAAAATGCTCCAGTATCATGTCGACCATCAAATGAAAGCATAGGAATAACATCTGAAGCTTGGCCATCGACATAATCCTCATTAAACTGAAGCCCGCTAGACATTCGCAACAATTGATCGACCGTAATATCACGACGAGCATCATTCTTCCACTCTGGGACGTTAGCGGGTGCAAAAATATCCAGCTTTCCTTGCCTTACAAGAATCCCCGCTAACGCGTGAGTAATACTTTTCGCCATTGACCAGGAATATTGCAAGTAAAATGCATTCGCTCCAGCGTCATAGCGTTCATAAATCAATTTTCCGTTCTTGACTAGCAACAAAGCGTAAGTGACGCCCTGAGCTTTGTTCAAATCAAACATTTCATCAGCTAAGTTCAATACTATCGGATTATCGACATTTGATCGGGGCCAGTTAAGCGTAGGCCATTCGATATCAACAGCTTGAGAGGGTAACGGGGCTAACATTACTTTTCCTTTTTCTGTTTACAATGTATTCAGTGCTATAAGAGACAAACCAAGCATTGGCGGAACCATAAAATGTATTAATGCCTGTTTCACACCTTACCCAAAAGATAGATCGATTGCTATTGTGTGTACTTGGACGGGAGTTCAAATCAATTGCAGGAGTCGCCGACATTCGCCTTGGGATATTTGTTTAGGTCTGAGAAGTTAAATCCTAGCGGTGGAGAAAACCAAGAGGAGTATTTAAAGACATTGCCCCGTTTCATGCTATGAACGCGATTGCCGTGAGATGAGGTGAATGCTGCGCGCCGCCGATTGGCAGCCTAGTTTGAACAAATTGTAGGCACCAGTGTGGACATTTAGAAATTGTTGGCCGTCTTTAACTGTAGCACTTTCCGCTACAGCAACTTTCCTTTTAATCGATCAGGCAGTGGCATCTAACCGTTCAGCGACAGCCCCTTAAATATTAGTCGCGAGATTAAGTTTTAGTTCCCAAAGTGCCAAAAGCTGACTATAAAAAGTGAGGGCGTTGAAAAGGACGAGTAAAGAATAGCAAATACTCTTTTTCGGTCATTTTATTAGCAGAAAAGTTGCTTTTTGCCGCCTCAATTTAATCGCTATGTGCGAGTTGTTGTTCATCTATTATGAACGATTGAATAATTTCTGCGACCTCGGCTGGTTTTTCTATGTGAGCATAGTGCCCAGCGTTCTCCACTAGCTGGAAAACCCCACCCGTTCGCTTTGAAAGTTTGCGGCCAGCTGACCAAGGAATTGATTCATCCTCTGTGCCATGAATGTGCAGGGCCGGTACACTAAAGTTCTCAAACGTACCGTGTAATAACGTCAGCCCATCAATTGAGTACTGGCGGCGAAGGTAGATGAGGATAGAGTTTCTAGTTCCGGCAAGTTCATAGGATCTCTCTAACGCATATTGTTGATGTGCTGAAAAAGCGGGGCTGAACATTTTTGTATTAGCCATTATGTATTCACCTAAGCCGGGAATGACGGGTCCATACTGCATAGGATCCATTGCGATGCCCGTACCCAGCAGTACAATTTTGTTGGTTCGATCGGGGAAGCGCACTGCGATTCGGGACACCACCATCCCTCCGATTGAGTGCCCAATAAAGCTTGCTTTTTCTATTTCCAGTGCGTCCATGACATCGATTGCCTGCTGCGCCCATAATTCTTGTCCGTACTGAAACCCGTGATTTCTGTCACTCAAACCGTGGCCGTAATAGTCGATGGCGATAACTCTGTAGTTTTCTGCAAGTAACCTGGCAATTCCATCCTGCCAAGTCGCCAGGTTATAGCCGGTGCCGTGGAGAAGAATAAGAACGTCGCCTTCACCCTGATCCAGATAGTGTACGCGACCTGATCGAGTTTCGAGGAAGGCGGAGTGGGCACTAAAGGGAACTAAAGCAGACTTGATTGGTTCCACCTTTGTAGTTTGATACCGACCCACAAAAAAAAGTACCGTTAGGACGAGACCAATCAACAGGCTCGAGTATTTTAGGTATGTCATTGTAAACCTCTCTTAAGATTCGTTGTCTGGTTGTAGCCCGGCCCAGAGTGAGCTGGCGATGTTGTTGCCAAGGTTTTCGTTGTTAAGACAGTCCGGTTCGAGAATCGAAAGGTAACCCAGACCGATCAACATGCTTTGCCATAATACGGAGATGGCAGGCACGTCAATTTGGTCCGACAGCATGCCCGCCGTTTGCAAGGCTTGAATTTTGTCCTGATTCGACTTAATAAGGTCATTCATACCGGGTGCGAGAACTTGCTTGAGATCTGGATCGCGGGTTTCGGCGAGAAATTCGAAATCGAGCCTCCACCATGCTTGTTCATCTTTGCTAATTTCGATTTGGCGACTAATAAGTGCGGACAATAGTTTGAGAGGGTCTCCTTTTGCCGTATTAGCGGCGACTTCAATTCGTTCACCTGCAATTTCAACGCCGTCCCGGGCTCTTAACTGCATTAAGTGACGAAAAAGATCCTTTTTATTCTCAAAGTGCCAATAGAGTGCTCCTTTGGTGAGGTTTGCCTCTTTAGCTACCGCATCCATTGTTGTGTTGGCATAGCCATTTTCGGCAAATACCATCAGCGCTGCCGCTTGAATCTGTTTAATGGTTTCATTGGGGGCATCCGGTGCCATGAAGTGAATACCGTGCTCTGCCATGAATTCTGAAACTGCAGCTTGACCTCCAATGTATTTCCTCAAGGTAGGTCGGCTGATGCCTGAGTCCCGTGCCAATTCAGTCAGGGTGATCTTTGATCGTCCAGATTCTGCCGCAAGTCTTGCGAGACTCAGCTGGATTTTTTCTAGCGTTCCCATAGTGCGCTCCATTTTACATACTTGCGGGTATGCTATGACATTCTTTTTGGTATGTAAAGTGGAAAGTTTATTGCCCTGGCTGTTTTGTTTCGGCTCATAGGCTCGAGCGAAATTTACCAACTATTGATCGTCGCGCGACTCTGCCAAAGGGTAAACAATCCTCTGTTGAGTGCTGGCATGTAAACCTGCCAGAAGTGGTAGGATCGATTGATGAATATGTATAAACGCCATAGATTCCGGCGGGGCGCCTCCCACCTGATATCATTTCCTACGCGGTTAGGATGTACTGTCGATTTAGCCTCAGTCAACGCAGGCATGTCGCCACGCATTAAGTCTGTTGGACAGACTCAGAATTTTCTGAGGGTTCATGCTTCGATCAGTAATCTCAACATCCTTGGGCGGCATTTAGTTTCATCGGAATACTATCGGGATCTCAGGACATGTGAGTTCGTGAATGGAGTCCGGCAGTCGCTTGAGTATAGGCGGCTAAATGTCAGGCGTTGAAAAGTTAACTCGTCAATATCTTCCCGTCGGACTACTTTTCCGCAGGCACAAAAAAGCCCCGCAAATCTATGATCTACAGGGCTTTTTCGATAAATATGGCTCCGAATGTTGGGATCGAACCAACGACCAATTGATTAACAGTAAGTTGGCCTACGTTTTTGTTAGAGTGCTGTTTTTCTACGGTATTAGTAATTCGCACAGGATAGGTAACAAATCATAAGGATGCGACTGACTGTCAATATCACGACGAACGAATACTCTACTATAGCAGGGTCGAGTCTCGAAGCGTAGATTGAGATTAGCACGCTTGGTAGCTGTAGTTCTGTAGTTTTCTTGAAGTCTGGAGATACAAAAACGCTGATTCTGGATAGATCATGGGGAGGCAGAAAACGGGACTTCTTCACCTATCAATCTGTTTCAGTTTTTCTGCTGCGATAAGAATTCTTTCGCTAAAAAATGGGGCGATAAAATAGAGATTATAATAGTGTCCAGCCTCAAATAAGCGGTAGGTATTTGAAGATACGGGAATGCCTGTCGCGTATATCCTTAGCCAATAACCATCACTTTCTTGATAGTAGTTTAAGGTTATTTCGCCTTGTACCTTCATGACAGCATACCCCTTTCGGTATTCATCAAACACACTGGAAGCCAGAACAAAACAAATAAGAGCTATAAACAGAAAAAAGGCGACTAACACTATTTTATCCGAAGTAGAGGAGTTGCCAGCGAAAGAATCTCCCCAAATCGTAGCGGCTGCTAATCCACAAAAAAACAGCACGACTAAAACAAAACAAAAAACAGGACAGGCACTCCCCGCAACAAAAAACAGGACAGGCACTCCCCGAGCAGAATCAAAGATAAGCTATTTCGAGATATCGTGAAACAGCTAAAACGTAATAGCTCCGTGGAAGTGTAGCTTGTTGGGGTTTAATAACACTTAAATTGCCTATTCGAAACATGCAGTGTTCCAGGC
>CAJVZD010000141.1 GCA_913019905.1 uncultured Cellvibrionales bacterium | reverse complement strand
AAATCGGAGCGGACATAATGCGACATATAATTTCAGTACTGATGGAAAATGAACCCGGGGCGTTGAGTCGGGTAGTCGGATTGTTTTCGCAGCGGGCGTACAACATCGAAAGTCTCAATGTTGCTCCTACGGAGGATGCAACATTGTCGCGGCTGACGTTGACAACGGTCGGAGATGATCAAAAAATAGAACAAATCACCAAGCATCTGAATAAGTTAATTGATGTCGTTAAATTGGTTGATTTGACCGAGGGCGCGCATATCGAACGTGAGCTAATGCTTGTTAAGGTACGGGCTACCGGTGCGCAACGCGCTGAAATAAAACGTTGCACGGACATTTTTAGAGGTCAGATTATCGACGTTGGTCCGGCCATTTATACTATTCAGATTACCGGGACTTCTGACAAATTAGACGCCTTTTTAGAGTCGATTGGCGACCCTGCGATATTAGAAGTCGTTCGCAGTGGCGCTTCGGGTATCGCTCGTGGAGAAAAGGTTTTAGGGCTCTAAACGATCCTGTTAACTGCAACTGAAATGTTGGCGTTTATTATTTTATCCGGAGCTGACTCACACTTATGGAAACGAATTGCGCTTCAGGTTTGATTAATAACGATATTTGCTATAGTTATTAAGATTCTCTGAAGCCGCAAAAAATAGTAGGTGTGGGTATAATAAGTTCAATGTGTCAGGGCGAGATGAAAATAATGATTCTACCTAATGGTGGGATTTAAGTATTTCTAAAGGGTCGGTAGCTAAGTCACATCAATAAGGCGACATTTTGGTTTTATTGGTGGTGATCCTCATTCCGGTCTTTTCTTTTTTAGTGTGTAAATGCCAAACTTGTGGCAAGAGAAGCTTTAATGTCGGCAGACGTCAGTATTATTGAAACAATGAATAACGAATCATGGTACTCGAAAGTATCTTTGTTGCTGCTGGAAGATCAAACGACTCAGCGGGAAATTCTAGCGGCAAAATTCCGAAAGTTGGGAATTGGAAACGTTGTCGCTCACGCGGATGGCCGATCGGCCCTTAGTCATTTGCGGCAAGAGGTTACTCTATTCGATATTATAGTCGTTGACCTCATTTTAGATGATATGGACGGCCTTCAGTTTTTGCATTTAGCCGAACAACAATGCGAAGAAATGCCGGCGATTATCGTTATCAGTGCCGTTGATGATTTGTTGTTGGCGACCATTAGGTTAACGGCTAAAGAGCGCGGTTACAATTTGTTAGGAGCCTATTCCAAGCCGGTTTCCGTTGCTGACTTAAATCATGCATTGAAGGGTTATTTCAAGCAACAAAATGAAGCGATCAACGTTTCAGTTATGGAATTTTCGGAGCAGTTACCGGCTGGAGAGGTATCCGCAGCTTTAACAAACGGTGATTTGCGTGCCTATTTCCAACCGATTGTTTCCACCAGTAACCTTAAAGAAGTTGTTGCGGTTGAGGCGTTGGCTCGATGGCACCATCCAGTCTATGGGGAAGTTTTCCCGCGCGGTTTTTTGCCGATGCTTGAGCATAGTGGTCTCTTAAGCGAGTTTTCGCGGCTGATCACAAGGCAATCTATAGAGCAGTTGCGACGGTTTAGAGATAACGGCTTGGATATTAGCGTCTCGATAAATATTACTGTTTTGGAGTTAGCTGATTTTGACTGGACAGAAAAGTTGACGAATCTAGTTAATGAGTACCGCGTTCCCGCAGAAAAGGTAACATTGGAAATCACTGAGGCTATGGCCTTATCTAAGGATGGGGATATTGCTGAAACCTTGGCGCGCTTAAGGCTAAAAGGTTTTGGCTTGTCAATCGACGATTTTGGTGTGGGTTATACGTCTTTGAGTAATTTTCGGCGAGTTGCCTTTACTGAATTAAAGATCGATCGTTGTTTAACTGAAGATTTATCCGAAGATATGGGTCATCAAAAGATAGTCGCATCGATAATACGTCTGGGGCACGATCTTGGGCTTAAGGTAGTCGCAGAGGCGATAGAGGATGAGGCGGGAGTTAAGCTTCTGTCCGAATTGGGTTGCGATAGAATTCAAGGGCTAGCGTATTCGCCTGCGATGAGTCCTGAAGAGATAACAAACTGGTGTGTGGCACAGAATAAACGGTCACTTGAGCTGTAATGTTTGGCCATAGCTATAAGAAAAGTCGTTCTTTTTGAAATGGCCATCACTGAGATGGCCATTTTTTTGCCTAAAATATCCTGCGAAATCAGATGATTTTTTTCATTGCCGTCATGTATCCACGCAACTTGGCGCCGACTTTTTCCACCGGGTGATTTCGAATTGCATCGTTCACAGCAACCAATTCCAAATTATCGACACCGAGATCTTTGACGTCTAGGCCCTTTCCTATGACATCGGTACTGATGTTCTGCATGAAGTCACCGAGCAGTGGTTTACAGGCGTGATCGAATAAATAACATCCGTACTCGGCGGTGTCTGAAATAACAACGTTCATTTCATACAGTTTTCTTCGAGCAATCGTGTTGGCGATTAGTGGCGTTTCATGCAGTGATTCGTAGTAGGCCGATTCGTCAAGAATTCCGGCGGCAACCATTGTCTCAAAAGCCAGTTCGACGCCAGCCTTGACCATCGCGGTCATTAGTATGCCGTGATCATAGTATTCCTGCTCGGATATTTCCCGGTCCGTGTTAGCGGTTTTTTCAAAGGCGGTTTCTGCAGTAGCCGCCCGCCAGCCGAGTAGGTTCACATCATCGTTTGCCCAGTCTGCCATCATCGTCCGAGAAAACTCTCCGCTCATTATGTCGTCCTGATGCTTCTCATAGAGCGGACGCATGATGTCTTTGAGATCCTCGGATAGTTCGAAAGCTTTAATTTTGGCCGGGTTGCTGAGTCGGTCCATCATGTTAGTGATGCCGCCCATTTTCAGTCCTTCAGTAATGGTTTCCCAGCCGTATTGGATCAACTTTGAAGCGTAGGCACCATCGATTCCTTGTTCAACCATCTTGTCAAAGCAAAGAATAGAGCCGGTCTGTAGCATGCCACAAAGAATGGTTTGTTCACCCATTAGGTCCGATTTAACTTCTGCGATAGGAGATGATTCGAGCACACCCGCGCGATCGCCACCGGTTCCGGAAGCAAGGGCTTTGGCAATTTCAAAGCCATCGCCCTGAGGATCGTTTTCACGATGAACAGCGATTAGCGTTGGTACGCCAAACCCTCTGACATATTCTGCGCGAACTTCAGATCCCGGGCATTTGGGGCACATCATAACAACGGTAATGTCTTTTCTGATTTGCATGCCTTCTTCGACAAGGTTAAACCCGTGGGCATAATCCAGGCAGGCTCCTTCTTTCATTAGGGGCATGACAGTATTGACGACATCCGTATGTTGTTTGTCGGGAGTTAGGTTCATTACTACGTCTGCAGTCGGCACTAATTCTTCATAAGTGCCGACGGTAAAGCCATTCTCACTGGCATTTTTCCAGGACTGGCGTTTTTCTTCAATGGCGGCGGCTCGCAATGTATAGGAGACATCAAGACCGGAATCGCGCAGATTAAGACCTTGGTTTAACCCTTGTGCGCCACACCCGATGATGACAATTTTTTTTCCTTTGAGGTAATTGCAGCCGTCGGTGAATTCTTCTTTAGTCATGAAGCGACATTTACCGAGTTCTTCCAGCTGTAAGCGAAGAGGCAGAGTGTTAAAGTAATTTTGTCCCATAGCGAGGATTCCTTATAGAAAGTGGTTGGGTAGGTTTTGGCCACACCCTTTTATCAAAAACGCAGGCGATGCTTGAGTCACCCGTTCTCCTTAATTGCAGTGGCGCGACTATATAGAAAAATCGATGTTGCGTAAAATGATATAAAGTCCACACTGCGATGCGTTTTATGCAATAATAAAACATGGATACAAAAGAGCTGCAGCTGTTTCTCCATTTGTCGGAGTCTTTACATTTTGCTCAAACTGGCGAAGCGATTCATATGAGTCCTTCGGCGGTGAGTCGAACGATTAAACGAATGGAGAGCGAAATTGGGCATCGTTTACTCGAACGCGATAACCGCAGTGTTCGTTTAACCGAAGTAGGACGTCAATTTCAAAGCTACGCGCGGCAAGCGCTAGACCAATGGCGTTCCTTTGGTGAAGCAGTAAAGCAAGATAGTAAACATTTACGGGGCGAGGTTAGCCTCTTTTGTTCGATTACTGCGGTATACGGTGTGCTGTCGGATGTGCTGGACCTTTTTCGACGTCGGTATCCCGACATCGAAATTAAGCTTAGAACGGGCGACCAGGCAGACGGTATCGATCATTTACTCGATGGTGATGATGATGTAGCCATTATTGCTCGGCCCGACAAGCTGTCTACTCGTCTGCAGTTTCATGCACTCACCCATTCGCCGCTACTATTTATATACCCATCTGTACATTGTGCTTTAGAGAGCCATATACAGGGAATTCTTGATACGGGGAAAGCGTTGCTCTGGAATGATATTCCTTTTATTGTTTCAGAGCGCGGCCTTGCAAGAACCCGCATAGACCAGTGGTTTCGCAACCAGGGCCTGAAACCCGATATTTATGCTCAAGTCAGTGGTCATGAAGCAATTGTAAGCATGGTTGGATTGGGGTTTGGTGTGGGCGTGGTTCCTGAATTAGTGCTGACAAATAGCCCTTTAAGAGAAAAAGTCCAAGTGTTGGATGTGCATCCGCCATTGACGCCATTTGCTATCGGTTTGAGCGCTTCGGCTCAGCGTTTAGAGAATCCATTGGTGAAAGCATTTTGGGAGTGCGCGAAAGCATCGTATAGGAAGGCTTTTTAATTTATCATTGGTAATTATCATCGCGTTATTGAAGAAGTCAGTTTATGAGTGATCAACAAAAAGAAACGAATGTGCCGGGCGAAAACCAGTCTGCCGGAAAGTCGAATACTGAGAGTCCTCTCGATATTGGAATTGAATCGCTGATATTGATAGACGAACATGAAGAAGAGATTTCCGTTGACGGTAAGACGGTGCGTCGCCGGGGCATTTATTTATTGCCTAATTTGTTTACGACAGCCGCTTTATTCTCCGGATTTTACGCGGTCATATCAGGTATGAATGGTAAGTTTGAAGCTGCCGCAGTCGCCATTTTTATCGCGATGATATTTGATGGTCTTGACGGTCGAGTGGCGCGGTTGACGAATACTCAGAGTAAATTCGGTGCTGAGTACGATAGTTTGGCGGATATGGTGTCCTTCGGCGTTACGCCCGCTTTAGTCATGTTTAGCTGGGGGTTGTCCGCCCTGGGAAAGTTTGGTTGGACCTGCGCCTTCATTTACGTAGCTTGTGCGGCGCTGCGGCTGGCTAAATTTAATACTCAAATTGGACTGGCCGATAAGAATTATTTTTCAGGCTTGGCCAGTCCTGCCGCTGCCGCAGTGATCGCTGGGGGAATTTGGGTGTGTCATGATGAGGGTTGGATAGGGTCGCAAGTAAATCTTGAGCTAGCAATAATTGGTGCCTGTCTTACTGCTTTGGTGGGTTTTCTGATGATTCTTAATGTCCCATATAGTAGTTTTAAAGGTCTGGACTTGAAAGGTCGAGTGCCTTTTGTGGTGATGATTGCCGTCGTCGTTGTTTTTGGCTTGGTGCAGCTTGACCCCGCCAGAGTGTTGCTGGGGGTTGCTTTGACTTATGCTCTGTCTGGTCCATTTATGGCGCTTTATAAAAAGCTCAAGTAGCGTTATAGACGTGATCAAAGAAGATGCCAGTGGTATCTAAATCGAGTTATTGTCTATAGTTATTGCTATAGAGCTATTACATAAGAGTTATTGCATAAGAATTATTACTGTAGCGCTACTACATAAGTTGTGTTTTTCTTTGTCTGTATTAATGCTTGGTTAAGAGCAAAGTAAATTTCGAGGATCTAGCAATGATTATTGGTAAGCCTTCCGACATTCGGTCCTCAGAGATTACCCCGCGAAGTGTGTATTTAAGGCGAAGAGAGTTTATCGGTAAATCACTTATCGCAAGTGCTGGCGTGTCCTTATCAGCCGTCACGGTGGCTAGCGAGCAATTAAAATCGCTGGATTACAGGAAGGCTGACTTTAAAAATAAGGAGGGGTTTTACACGAATGAAGCGCTAGCTCCCTATAAAGACATAAAGCGCTTCAATAATTTTTATGAGTTTGGCAGCGACAAAGGCGATCCAGAAAAACATGCGCAGAATCTTACCGTTGATCCCTGGTCATTAACGGTTGAAGGCGAGGTCGAAAAGCCTGGCGTATATCATTTAGAGGACATATTAAAACCGGTAAACATCGAAGAGCGAATATATCGGCTTCGCTGTGTTGAGGCATGGTCAATGGTGATTCCTTGGCAAGGGTTTCCTCTAGCTGATCTCATTGAGCGCTTTCAGCCTTCATCAAAAGCGAAATACATTCAATTTGAAACCTTGCACCGACCTGAGGAGATGCCCGGTCAGCGAGCTCGCACGAGTACGATCGATTGGCCTTATGTCGAAGGGCTCCGAATGGATGAAGCAATGAATCCCTTGTCGCTAATTGCGGTGGGGCTTTACGGAAAGGAGTTGCCTAAACAAAACGGCGCTCCCCTGCGATTGGTTATCCCCTGGAAATATGGGTTCAAGAGTATAAAATCCATAGTGAAGATTCGTTTTTTGGAGAAAATGCCGATGACGACATGGGTGTCGCTAGCCGCCTCCGAGTATGGGTTTTACGCAAACGTAAATCCGCAAGTCAATCACCCAAGGTGGAGTCAGGGGTCAGAGCGTCGACTACCTTCCAATTTCTTTTCACCCAATCGTATTCCGACAAAGCCTTTTAATGGTTACGCTGAACAAGTCTCCCACCTTTATGCGGGTATGGACTTGAAAAAATATTATTAATCATGGTTATGGCAAAATGAGCAAACGGGGCCTTGCTTGAAGAAGGTTTTAGTCTTTGGGTTATGCCTTTTTCCCTTGTTGTATATTGTGGTCCAGGCAGCCAGTAACCAGCTCGGGCCCGATGGCGGAAAGGAAGTTGTGCTCTACTTCGGCACGTGGTCAATGCAGTTTCTACTGGTAACGTTGGCAGTATCACCCCTAAGTCGGCGGACGCACTTACGCGGATTGCTGCGTTATCGGCGTATGGTCGGTCTCTTTACATGGTTCTACGCGTCGCTTCATTTGTTTTCCGTTTTAACTGTTCTGTTGGGGTGGAGTTGGCAGATTTTTCTGGAGGAGTTTTCAGAGCGTCCCTATATGGCAGTAGGTATCCTGGCATGGTTGTTCATGGTGCCTTTGGGGGTTACGTCAAATCGGTTTATGCAGCGTCGGCTTGGAAAAAATTGGAAACGTCTCCATCGATTAGTCTATTTCATACTTCTTTTGGCTTGTATTCATCTCATCTGGTTGGTGCGCTCTGATTTTTTGGAGGCTTTCTTGTATTCGCTGGTAGCGGCAGCGCTAATGTTTGAGCGATTGGTGTTTTGGTTGTCTCGGAAGAAACGACAACATCCTGCCTAGAATGTAGGCAGCTTTTGAGGTGATTGGTCGCCCTTTGAGCAATCG
>CAJVZD010000140.1 GCA_913019905.1 uncultured Cellvibrionales bacterium | reverse complement strand
GGTGCGTTTGCTGAATGGAATCGAGCTGTAGTCTGAACGAAGGGGCCTGATTTGTCTGGCTTGGAAAAGTTAATTTGGCGATACCGTGTGAACACACTTACCCTGAGATTTCGATAGTACAGCCAGATTGCATGACAAATGATATCGGGCTCGGCAACTAGCGGCAAATCGGTGGTGCTTGTATGTATATCTACCGATTTTATAAGTTGCGACTAGTTAACTTGGCCGTACCCTCGTCGTGTTCGTACACAGGTAAACTCCTGGGTTTTGACAGATTAATTTTCTAAAGTGAAGCAAATCCGGCTCCTATGTTCAAGCTACCGCTCTTTCCCATTTGGGAGAAATTGACGGTGCCTTACAAATATCCAAGGCCGAGGTTGTGGATAGCGATAGCTAAGAAATAATACGGATAATATTGCTCTCGCGGAGATAGTACAAAAATGGCCCTTGTGATATAACTAGTGAAAAATTATTCCTAAAGAAGAATTGTCATGCATCATAACCAATTGAACACCGAAGCATCAATGACCGATACACGACATCCAGCGGTGATTGAATCCCATCAGCGACTTGACCGCATACGAGATGAAATTGTACGTCTGGGACTTGAGCGCAATATTCTCGACCTGGAACTGTATGGTTACACCGTTATAGAAAATGCCAAGCCTTTGTCTTTCTTCGAAGAATTACGTGAGACAATTTTGCGACTCGGCGAAGAAGACAGAAAAGCGGGACGCAGAGTCCCTCTCTCTGGTCCCGATGGTAAAAGTTATCTCGTTACCTGGTTATTGGCCAGGGGCCGGATCTTTGAAGAAGCTGTCATGGCGGAAAAGCCATTGGCGCTGATCACCTACTTGATGGGTGAGAGTTGTCAGATCAGTTCGAATCATGGCCATGTTCGTGTCCAGGGAGATCCACCACAAGGTATGCACGCCGACGCACCTATGGTTGCCGATCCCCTACCGGAGGCTTCAGTTGCTTCCAATATGATGTGGGTTACCGATGATTTTTCATTAGAGTCAGGTTCCACCTTAGTTGTACCTGGGTCTCATAAACGCCTCACACATCCCATGCCTAACGCCTCAAAAATGGCGGTGCCGGTGGTGGCAAAAAAAGGCTCCGTAATCGTTTTTAATGGCAACATGTGGCATTCCGCTGGCGCCAGAACCATTCCTGGCGAACGGGTTGGCATGACCGTCTATTTCAACCGTATGTACGTCCGCCCCCAAGAAGACTTGAACGCTGTAATTAGCGATGAAGTCGTTGCTCGCAATCCACCGCGCTTTGCACATTTAATTGGCCGCAACAATCCATACCCGACTAAGGATTATGCCTTTTTCAATCCCAAAGGGGCAAAATATTTTCAACGCACCATGGACCCAAGGGGTTAGGCCAAGGGAAGGATTACTGCCAGACGAACAACACTCAGGAAAAATTTTCCTGCCTAATAGAATTTAATTGCCGCATCCGGCGCCCTCGTTTTTAGTCGCTTGGTGCAACTGTCTTGCCGGGACAAGGTATTCGCCAGGAATTAAACTAAACCTACTAAACAAGAACGTTAGGTGTATTTAGTTTACTCTAACGCAAACAAACAGTCCGACTTACTGCAAGGACTTTTCCTTGAGTTAAGCCAGATCAGTCCACAAGAATACGCTTGTTTTGCGTCTTGCTCTGCGAGAAAAGTAACAACGAGAATTAGAATCCCCTTAGCCTTCTCCATGAACATCGGTTTGCGCGCTAGACAACACCTAAAGAAAGCCCTTTGACTCTATCTCTCATGGTATCTTGCCATTCGCTGGTATAACCATGATTATCAACGGTTTTGCCAAGTAAACTCACTGGAAAATCTAGACTCGGCCAATGAATACTTATAAAAGACACCGCTTCCCACCAGATATCATATCTTATGCAGTCTGGCTCTACATCAGGTTCAACTTGAGCCACCGCCGTATGCGGAACACTCATTGAAGATCTCCTAGCCGAGCGAGGCATCACCGTCAGTCGTGAATCAATCCGTGTGTGGTGCAGTTTGCTGAATGGAATCGAGCTGTAGCCTGAACGAAGGGGCCTGATTTGTCTGGCTTGGAAAAGTTAATTTGGCGATACACTCAAGTATCCTTTGACTTTATTGTTACGTTTTCAGCAATGAGCAAGGGGCTAACTCTGGCCTGCGGCCTTGGATTGATTGGTGGATTACTACCATCCGTTAGAGCTGCAACTTTGCCAATCACCTATGTTTTACGCAAAGGTGGCTGATGAAATTCAGCCATTATTTACCCATTAAGAAGACCCTCTAAAAAGCTAGAAAAATCAGCCGCGGCACCGCAAGTCGCCGAAGAAACCGCGACGGCCCACCTAACGATGTAACAAATTTGTGTGATATTGCCACGCCCTCTTGACTCAGAATGTACTGCAAGGCGATTTAGTGAAGTTTCCAATCGGGCAAGAAACTATCTGTAAGGCTTCTGCTCATCAGTCGAACTATTCTCTAAGCATCAACTTTGGCCCGACAAACCTAGATCAGATTAATGCGGTAAAATTTTTGTCCCAGCGCCGTTCCGTATTGCCGTTTTTACTGATCTAACGAAAAAAGGCATAACCGATAAAACAGATCAAAGCGCTAATAAAACCATTTCGGGGAACGGAAAACCAATACTTATGGGCTAATGAAATATAAACCATGGTGACCAGGAATAATAACGTATTCAAGCTCATGGATTGTGCAAGAAATTCGGGATTTTCTATCTGTAAGGCAATATAGAATGTGCCAAATATTGCCATACCGAAACTATGGCTCAGATGAAAGCCAATAATACCGGTCCACATATTGCTATCGGTATGTTTAGTTATTTTGGCCCCGCTCGTTTTTAAGGCCTGCAATAACTCGGGGTTCGTAGGTTCAAATTTGTCAGTGAATAATGTGGCTGCACCATGAATCAAAGATAATAAAATAAAGAGGCCACAACCAATAAATAAACATACACTTGCCATTATTTGTCTCCTAAGTCTGAATTAATGTCGCTGTTTCCTAAGTGTTCAGCATGGCTTTTCAATGCTTGATTAAGCTGGTCGAATCGAGCCATAGCCTTACACAGCGTGCGCCACATTAAGGGGATCAGAACGCCAGTAGCCAACCAGCGCTGGCTGAATATTATCGTCCCCCTGTCGCTGGGATTTATTTCAAAATAGTGCACCATATGGACTAAGCTTGAATGCATTAAACACCGAGACAGAACTAATTGTTGCTGTTCGTCAATTGCCTCTATTTTAGTCCGAATAATAGCGTTGGACCTTTTCCTGGATTTCGGATTTTTCTTAATAGGGGCAAGGTCCAAAAAACCACCAACCCTAAGCTCCCACTGTTGTACGGTAAATAGTGGGTTCCAGTCGTGATAGTGATCGAACTCCATCAAGGTTTGCCAAATGATGTATGCCGGTGCGTTTATCTCAATGCTGATTGAAAATTCACGCATGGTTAGCCCGGGCTTGGCTAGTGCTTGCAGATGGCTTGTTAACTAAAAACAGTCGGCGCATTAACCTTACCCGCAGGCTCCACTTTTGTTGCACACAGGCACCGCTAAGCTCCGACTCCAGCTGGTCGAGTAAGTCTTCGATGAGTGCGTTATGAAGTGGCGCAATCAGTAAATACCAATTGCGCATGCCGATAAGGCTAAGTTCAGCCTGCACATCATGACTGAGCCGACAACAATGTTGAGATACATTAGTCACCACAAACTCGTGATATCCCTTAATACCGGGTAGTCCTTCAAATTGAAAGCGAATCTGCTGTTGCGGCTGATAAATACTAATGCGATAGGGGATAAGGCCGTGCCCACCCACCGCGCTGACCTGCGGCGTTTTATCAAATTTCATTCGCGGCCAGTATTGATGCGGCCATAACAAATCATTATCGCTCCCCAGACTGCTCAGCTTTTCTGTGATGAGTTCAAGGGGGTAGGCAAAATCTCGATGATGGTGGTTGACTAGTTTCATGGCATCTCTTCTCTTTTCCATACCGATCAGTATGGTCAATGTACGATAACCTATTGACCAAGTCAATACCCTTCGGTATGGTTGGGGCAATGGGAGAATATTGAATATGAGCGAAACTACGGCACGTTTATCAAAAGAAGATTGGGTACAGGGCGCTTTTGAGGTGCTCGTCGGCAAGGGCATTGACCAAGTAAAGATATCACCTTTGGCGACCGCGCTTAAGGTCACCAAGGGCAGTTTCTATTGGCATTTTAAGGACCGACGTGCACTATTAGATGCTATGTTAGATGCCTGGTACCAACAAAAAACCCTCGATGTTATTACCCTGGTAGATGCCACGGATACTGAGCCGGCAGCACGACTATTAGCGTTAATGCAGTCGTCCATTATGGCTAGAGCGGGTAATATTTTAGAAGCGGCTATTCGGAGTTGGGCACGTAACGATACGGCGGTGAATAAAAAAGTGGGGAAGATAGACGCAGAGCGCATTGATTATGTTAAATCATTGTTATTACAAATGGGCTTTGATCAACGCAGTGCACTAAGTCGAGCGCGGGTGGTGTGTTTTAGCCATGCCGGTGTGTTCTGGGTCGGCAACAAGATGACGAAAGTACAGCTACTAGACTTTGTCCAGGATTTGTACCTGATGACAGTTACCCGTTGATCAGTTTTAATCTAAAAGAAAAATCACAACCATAGCTCGCTATACCTTCTTACACAGACTTAAATTCGTTGAGGCTAGATACTCCGGAGTCATTAGATCGAGCGCAAACTGGATCAGGCTGTGCACATGAAATTCATCTTACTCGAAAAACAAAATGATCATGTCGGTTTAGGATTTAATCTCAATCTTCGGCAGTTCGCAAACCGGCTCTATACCCGTTACGCTTTGTAACTCTCGTACGCTCTCGCAAAGGTGAGCGCGCCAGGGGTCGGTCACTCCATATTGCAGCATCAGTTCTTTGTAAGCAGGTAATTCTAAAAGTCGAGGATTTTCTCGTGCAATACGCATCACGCTATCCCACTGAAAGTTCATACTGAAGGACGGAAATCGTGTTCGCCAGAAGGTAAATGCCTCGTCGTACCTGTGGGCAGAAATCCGAGTTATGAAATAGTTCAGCCATGATTTAGGGTCCCATTTGTTTGCGTCTTGCCGTAAATATTCCAGGTCATTTTTGTAAATGGCCGTGAAGTAACGTCTAACGTTCTGGTTAACCACAAGCCCAATGGCATTTTCGGTGGCAGCGCTGTTCTTAAGGATCATTGACATTCGAAAGAGAATTCGGCCGCAGCCCCAATGACCAAGTGTTTCGGTGGAGTCGGTACTACATTGGCTCAGTCTGTCTGCAACTTCTTGATAACGTTTTTGGGCAATCATGTTTTCCATGATTCGTTTCTCGAATAGTGAATGATCTTTCGGCCCCGAATTTTTCTGCAATGCTCGATAGTAGCTAATCGCATCCTGATGATAGCCCGCTATCGACAACAGCATAGCAAGATGAGTCCTGGGCCCTACAAAGCCAAGCAACGGATCCCATTCCCCCAGTATGTCTTGAGATACTTCTTCTGAGGAAATACGGACGATTTCGAATAGGTCCTGATTTACCAGTGCAACGGTATGTCGAAGCTTTCTTAAGGTATTTTTATCCGCATTGAGTGATTTCGCCTGTTCGACTAACGGGAGGATCTTAGCTTGATAATCTTTGCCTCCTAAATGCAGATCCATAGTCAGGTAAGCAGTCAGTAGCGGGTTGTAAACCTTGAAGTAGGAAGGGTCAATAGCGAGGACCTGTTCAAAGTACTCAACGGCTTTAGCCATAGCTTCCGGATTTCCTGCCTGAAAATTCTGGAATCCCTGTAATGCAAGGCGGTAGGCGACCGGGTCTTCCGTCCCGAAATTTAACACTTGTCGGGATGTCGTAGGTTCAATACCCAGCGCCCGTATTAGTGCCGTGGCAATGTCACTTTGGACCGCGGGCAAGTTATTGACGTCTACATCAAACGTCTGAGTCCATTCGTTGAATCCGTCGCTGGAGCTCACAAGGTTTGCCGTCACGGTAAGTATTCCGTTAACACGCCGTATCGACCCCGATAAAACCCGGCTCACACCTAATAAACTCCCAATTTCTTTCAGCGACTTATCTGAGCCCTTAAACCGAAAAGCATCAGTGCTGTTGATGATTCGCAATTCGGCGTTCCGGTGTAACGCGACGATTAGCTCTTGTGCCATTCCTTCACTTAAATAACGGTCTATTTCCGGACCCTGCTCAAAAGGAAGAACAGCAAGCGTCAAGTGATTCATGTCGCTGGTTTGCGCAGTTTGAAGGTCGGAGTTTGGCTGGAACATATTCCAGAGCAAACCGGACAAGGTCAGCGCTAAAGTGAGATAACTGGCAACAACGACTGTACGAGGCCTTTTCGGCGGCTCCGTTTGTGTCGATGACGTAGCGGTGGTGGGTTTGAGCTCGAGCGCTGGGGCTGGTGTTAGGGACGTAGTCGTGTTATCTCGATCTAAAACTTCCGGTTTCTTTGCATCAGCGTCTGTGGTGGGTGCAATGAATATGTATCCCCGTCGATGCACTGTTTCTATATAGGTGGGATGCTTTGGATCGTCTCCCAGCATCCGTCGAATTTCCGAGATTGACTTTTGAACGGCATTGTCAGCAGAAATAGAACCGCGCCAAAACAGTTCCAGAAGAACGTCTGATGTCACAAGCTCATTCGGGTGTTGAATCAAATGGCACAAAACAGCCGCGCTTTTCGGCGTGAGCCTGCGTTTAGCTTTGCCTTGAGTTAGTACGCCGCTCTCAAGATCAAACTGCCAGTCCCTAATTTGCACTCTTTTCGAATCCTTTTTTTATATGAGACCAAGAATAGACGATCCAGTAGCCGCAGACAAGCGCAAGAAATCCTCTTAAGCCTCTATTTTCGGTGCCTGCGAGCGGTAGGAATTGAGAAGTGCAACAGTAGTAATACGCAAGGACTTTTAAAAGAAGTTCCTCATATACTCCGCTCGAATTCAAAACGAACCGGGAAAGTAAGGACGATAGTGGTAAATGCATATCGACTATCCAGAGTGACTTTAGCTGTGGCCAATGTCGGAGGTGCAACAATTTTTAACAGATGATCCGCCCATTTCAACTCGTCTGTGCGCTTGAGAGATGGACTGGTCGTACACAGAAATACTGCGAGCGGTGAAGGTTTCGCCCTGACTCGACTCTATGAGAATACCGGCAACGTACGTGTTTAACGGACATTGTGAGGATAAGCCTCTTAACTTAACTATCAATGGCTAGTTTTCTAAATAACCGAAAGTGGTGAAAAAAATAATGAAAATACTCAACAACTGGATGTTAGCGCGAACCACAAAATCCGCAGTTTACGTTTTATTTCTAATGACATTCGTTGCGACCAGCGATATACAAGCGGGTCAGGTTAGTCACTTCCGAATGGATTACCTTTGGTTCGGAATTCCTGACGCCCCAGATATCGGTGAATTTTTCACCTTTAGCGTTGACGATAAAAATGGTGACGGCATCGCTACATCTGACGAGATTTTCGACTTTTCCGGGAT
>CAJVZD010000139.1 GCA_913019905.1 uncultured Cellvibrionales bacterium | reverse complement strand
CTCATCGTTCATACTAAAATTACAATGGAGACTTCACATTCAATTGGACTAAATCTTATCAGGATTATTCTTTGCCCTAACAGCCTTGTGGCTTAGAGAAGCAAGCTTGAGTTTAGGTTCAACGTTTATCGAAAATGCAGCCATCACCCTTGTCTATATGATGACTGTTCAAACCGGTATCTGCACAGTCTATGTCGCGGTTAGGGAACATCGGCAATTTTTGGTGTTAACAAGACATTTGCGTTTGGCATTTTTCGTCGGGGCAACGAGTGCATTCGGTTCGGTGGGATGGTATACAGCAATGACTTACGAAAATGCAGCATTAGTTAGATCGTTGGGGCAAATCGAATTGATATTCACTCTACTTATTACTTACTTTTTTTTCAAAGAAAAAGTTTCAATACGAGAGTTTTTCGGCATGTTAGCAATCACAATCAGTGTGCTAATTCTCTTGTTATATGCATAGTTTCTGACTTTTCTGCACAGTTTCGAGTGTCTGTTTATACCGTGTCCACGCCATTGATTTCATAAGTATTCAGGGTTGCTTCTGGGCTCAACTCAGAGCGAATTTTCTTGGCTTGTCACAGTTACCGCGGTTCCTCGTAGAGATTCCTGTGTTATGCTGGCAGCTATCATTGTATGGGCGACTACTTTAATCGGTCATCGCCATTGGCGCTGGTTGTCATTATTCGGTTTCTTTTGATTGGTCTTATTTTGAGTATTGTAAATCAAATTCTCGTGGTTTTTATTTCCCTTTTTGTGTCTTCCAATGTATTTGGTAGAGACGATTCGGTTACGCCGATTATCGGATTTATGAATCATTACCCTCTCGTGAATGTTAGCGCTGGCGGGAAAATCAGCGGCGCGGCCCCAGACTACATGAACGTAGTTCTTAAGGAGGCAAACATCGAAGCTCCTATTATTGTTTATCCCATTAGTCGGCTTGTTGATATGTTCATTGAAGGTGAGTTAGATATCACCTTTTTGTATAAATCCGCAGTGATGGAACCCTATGTCGAATTTTTAGGTAGCCTCGATTGTATTGCTGAATACATTGTCCCAAGAAGCGGCCTACAGGCGACAAGTCTTGAAGGATTGATTGGGAAAACCATCGGCGTTACGCGGGGCGGGTACTTTTCTCGAAAATATGAAAATGATGAAAGGTTTACATTGGTTCCGACGAGTGACGTTCGTGGTTTGATTAAAATGGCCGCGAGTGGCAGGATAGATTCCTTTGCGATCGTTTCTTCTGCTTATGATATTGTGCTTAACGACCCAATGGTAAGCGACGAATTAGACATCGAAAGTATTGAGGATAAGTTTGGCGCTCCTATAATTCTAGAGAAATTTGAGTTTCACCTGGTGATGTCTAAGAAGTCACGTTGGAAAGAGTTACAGCCTGCATTGTCTTCCGCTATTCGTTCCTCTGAGCTCGCGGGGAAACTGTCTGAAGTCAGTAAGCGCTATCATATTTCCGAAATGGAATGTGACTGAATACTCGCGCAGACAGGACGTTATATTTCTCTATAAATCTCAAAGTTTGTATCGGCACTGATAGACTGCGGGCCAAAATCTATTTTCGTCTACGGTTCACACTATTGATTAATGGATTCGTAGGGTAAGTTTGCGCCATCACTGAAAATTAAAAGCAATGCCAATAGAGCTCCCAACGGGATACCACCTAACAAACTTCCTATTTCTAATCCGATTCGTTCGGAGCCAGTACAGTGATTTACTCGAGAAAGAAGAATTGGACTACGCTGAAAACTTCGAGTCACTGTCAGAGCAAGCGCAAAGCCTATACGTGCGCTTGGCCTTGCGAAAAGGTCCCGTATTTCGTAGCGATAAACTTAGTTACGGGGATATTGAGAACATCGATCTCTGTGCTACCGAGCTAGAGTCGGCAGGTTATATGGATTACCACGTCGATGAAATGGAATTGTTGGAACTGCTTACCAAAGCAGAATTAATGGAATGGGTGCCGGAAATCGTTGGCGCAAAAAGAATGAAGCGCGACGAACTGGTTGTATTGATCCAGTCCGAAGTGGATATGTCTTCCTGTACTGTACCATTTTCCATCTACCGTCCGTTGGGTGGCGAAAGGTTGTTGTTGTATCGGTTGTTGTTCTTCGGAAATCTTAATCAGGATTTTAGCGAATTCGTATTGACCGATATGGGTATGCTTAAATACGAAAACTACACAATGTCTCCTTCTGCTCGGCTCTTTAATTCCAGAGAAAGTATCGATCACTCCTGGGCGCTCTTTGAGATGGGTGAAGTATGTGAACAATTGATTCAGCAGCAGGAGTTTGACCAGTTACGTACATTGATTAGCGAAATTCCAGTGCTGTCTCAAAGTGAGGAGATATCGAGTGGTGTTCTGTCGCGCCGTCAGGATAGATTACTCAATCATGTTGGACGTCATCTAGAAAGACAGAATTTTATCGATGACTCGCTCTTCGTCTATGGCTTAGCTCACTCACCTCCTGCCAGAGAAAGGAGGGCTCGCGTACTGAGAAAACACGGGAAAGAAACAGAGTCTCTACGACTTTGTGAAGAAATTATTGTGTCGCCGATCAACGAGGAAGAGTTAGAGTTTGCAACACGCTTTGCATATCAATTATCAAAAAAACTAAGGGGATCCAGCTCGATTGATCCATCAATATTGGAATTTGAGGCACTGACTGTTGGACTCACAAAACCTTTAAGTGGCACTCACGGAGTCGAAGACGCTGTAAGACTGTGGTATGAAGAAAAAGGTGATCGATGTTTTTATGTAGAAAATGGCCTTGTACCTAGCTTATTTGGATTGTGTTTTTGGGATATTATTTTCGAACCGCTGCAAGGGGCCTTCGTTAATCCTTTTCAGCGTGGGCCTTTAGATCTATTTTCTTCGTCCTTTCATTCATCTAGAGAACAGGCAATTTCTGAACGCTTGAACGAGCTTGAAATGCCCGGAGAAATTCAGAGGAGAGCACATGTGTTTTTTTCTTCGAAGCACGGGATAGCTAATTACTTTGTCAGATGGGATATAGTGACACCTGAGTTGTTAGATCTTGCGCTTACTCGAATACCCGGCAGAGATCTACTAGCGATGTTTTCGCGCATGTTATTTGATTTACGAAGTAATTGTTCCGGCTTCCCAGATTTAATTAATTTTCCAAATAAGTGTGGCTGCGAATCTCCTAATGATAGAAATTATGAAATGGTTGAAGTAAAAGGCCCGGGTGACAAACTGCAGCTCAATCAAAAGCGATGGATTAAGGCGTTTTCGAGCAATCATATACCCTTTAAACTTGTTTCGGTTGAATGGCGACCATAATGGAAAAGGGTATCAATTCAAATGACATTCCAGAAAAAAATAATACGCCGGATTCGACAAAGATTGACTCTACTGAACCTGTTATACCTCCGAAAGAAATCTTTAAAATCTCGGTCAATAAACTGTTAGCCACGACTGCACGCACCGGTGATATCAATTTTAGATTTAGCAGTCGAAGCAGCGCGATTGAGGGTATTCGCGGACATCAGAAATTACAAAATTCGAGATCTGACAATTACCAGTCTGAGGTTTCTGTTCGAGGCCAATATCATTGGAAAGAACTAGTCCTGGATATCAGCGGGCGAATGGATGGAGTCTTTGTCGAGGCTGATGCTGTTATCGTCGACGAAATTAAGACTTTACGAGTCGATGTGACGGACCTTCCCGCCAGTGTCCAACATATGCACTGGTGCCAGGTTAAAGTTTACGGATGGCTATATACGGTTGAGAAAAATTTAGAAGAGATTGATTTGCAATTGAGTTACTACCATCTCGATACGGACATCGTCAGTGAACATAGACAACGGTTTGATAGAGAAGAACTGAAGTTGTTTTTCGAGGGCATCGCTTCCAACTATTTGCGTTGGATGGAAAAAATCCAGCTTTGGAGGGAGGAGCGAAATACCAGTATCAACGAATTGGTATTTCCCTACGGTGATTTTAGGGAAGGACAGCGAGCTTTTTCCGTTAATGCCTACCGGGCGATGGCTGCGGCGCAATCGTTGTTTGTGCAAGCACCTACGGGTATTGGCAAAACAATCGGAAGTTTGTTTCCGGGAGTGAAAGCCATGGGACTCGGATACCATCAAAAAATGTTTTTCCTCACAGCAAAAACGCTGGGTCGTAATGTAGCGGAAGTCTCGCTGTCGGATATGTCGGCAGCGGGAATGAAGCTCAAGTCGGTGACTCTAACAGCAAAAGACAAAATCTGCTTTAACCCTGGGTCACCCTGCGATCCCGAGCATTGTGAGTTTGCGGTCGGATATTTCGACAAGTTGGATAAGGTGTTAGAGCATGCCTTAGTTGCGCATGATGCGTTTACCCGAACGGAAATCGAAATTATTGCCCGAGATCAACAGATGTGTCCTTTCGAGTTATCTCTGGATCTAGCATCATGGGCTGATTGTATCATTTGCGATTACAATTATGTATTTGATCCCGCTGTTTATCTCAGGCGTTTTTTTGATGATCCGGTGGAAGATTTTTGTTTTCTCATTGACGAAGCCCATAACCTCGTGGATCGCGGCCGGGATATGTTTTCCGCAGAAACAGAGAAACAGAGTTTTCTGACCCTGAAAAGCAAGATGAAAAAAAAGAAAGAGCCCGGCACAGCTGGAGTCTTTAGAGCGCTCGAGTCGGTTAATCGCGCTTTTTTGAAATTGCGAAAGGAACATATACTGTCACTGGATAGAAATCAGCATGCAGTGACCGATGAATTACCCTCGAGTTTACTGGTATCTCTTCGTTCTTTTTGCGAAGCCACACAGACATGGCTTGCTGAAAATAACCGGAGTAGCGGCAACTACGCAGGACTGTTAGATCTCTATTTTGAGGCATTGCGTGTAGGTCGAACTGCAGAGGCTTTTGACGACAATTTTGTCTGTCTTATCAAACGCCCTCAAAAAGGTAATTTGTCCGTTAAGCTTTACTGCGTTGATCCTTCTCGTCTGTTAGAGAAAGGGCTTGAGCGGGGGCGGTCGTCTTTGTTTTTCTCCGCCACTTTGAGTCCCAGCGAGTATTACCAGAGTTTATTGGGTGTAAATAACGAGAGCCGATTTGTCGATTTACCTTCGCCCTTTCCGACGGAAAATTTAGGGCTATTTGTAATCCGTGATATTGCGACAAACTATCATCAGCGTAGCAGCAGTTATCATAGAATTGTCGACGTTATTAACTCGATGATAACAAGCCACTCGGGAAATTATTTAGTCTATTTTCCGTCTTACCAATATATGGAACAGGTTCAGCAGAATTTCGCAGCGACCAACCCCACTATCGACGTAATTTGCCAAACCAAAGGCATGAATGAAATCGAACGTCAGGAGTTTATAGGGCGGTTTGATCTTTCGAATCGTGACGTATTGGTGGGATTTGCCGTAATGGGGGGCATATTTGGCGAGGGGATTGATCTAAAAGGAAGGCGCCTTGAGGGAGTTGTGATCGTGGGTGTTGGATTACCTCAACTCGGCATTGAACGCGACATTGTCAAAAAACACTTTTCTGGAGATGGCGATCAACGAGGATTCGAATACGCCTATCAATATCCGGGTATGAACCGGGTTTTACAAACGGCTGGCCGAGTGATCAGAGGAGAAAATGATCGAGGTGCGATTTGCCTCGTCGATGACCGATTTGCTCAGCAACGTTACAGACGGCTATTTCCTCCCCATTGGTCGACTTTACAGATCATTCGGCAATCGATGTTGGATTCAAAGCTTAAAGAATTTTGGCAGGACAGCTAAGCCATTGACACTCTGCCGATATGAAGTTCGGCATTTAGAGACGGTAGCTCATTAGCGATGACTATTGGAATGCCGGAAAATAAATTTAAGATGCAGAATTTGTCACCTGAAAAATCACATGAGAGTCTCGACATAAACTATAACAATTGTCGTCGGATACTTGAGCGGCAATCCAACCGTCTACGTTGTGGCGACGAAATTTCTATCAGATTTTTTTGCTGAGTCTAAGATCCCTCGAACTTTGTTTTCCGTGAGTCTCCTGTCATTTGTTGGTAAGCTATGGGTTTTCATTATGAGAGACTGCAGTATGTCAAAATGGGTTTCAGGGAGTTCTACCAACGTCTCCACCATTGCCAATTACGAAGATTTTGAGCCCGGTAGCTTCGAGTTTGAAGGCGTTCGTCGCGGAGTTTATAAATCTGGAGAAGGACCAGGCATTATCGTGATTCACGAAATTCCCGGCCTGTACGACAAGGTGTTGGATTTTGCAAGAAAGCTCAATAATGCAGGTTATACCACTTACTTGCCATCATTGATTGGGACGCCGGGAAAACCGCTTACCGCTTCGTACGGTTTAAGCTCTATGGCGAAATTATGCGTCTCAAGGGAATTCAATCGCGTTGCCCATCGAAAAGAAGCGCCTTTGGCCAATTGGTTACGCGCTTTAGCTAGAGACTGTCATGCTCGTTGTGGTGGACCTGGGGTCGGTGCAATCGGTATGTGCTTTAGTGGCGGGTTTGCGTTAGCCATGATGGCTGACGAAAGCGTTATTGCCCCAGTCCTGTCCCAGCCTTCTATGCCTTTTGGTTTGACAAAAAAGCTGAAAGCCGATGTTGATATGAATCTGGCTGATCTGCCGAAAATTAGAGAGCACATGGAAAACCACGACATATGCCTATTAGCGCTAAAGTTCTCTCATGATAGTTTGGTGCCGACAGAGCGTTTCGATTACCTGAAAAGCATACTGGGTGATCGGTTTGTCGGAGTAGAGATCGATTCCAGCCCTGGTAACAGCCATGCTATTAAATCGACCGCGCATTCGGTGTTAGCTAGTGATTTTGTAGACGATGAGGATCATCCTACCTATAAGGCCTACGAAAAAGTGATTGCTCTGTTTGAGAAACAGCTGAAAAAGAAGTCTGGATCGATTTGACCGACAAAACGTTTCTGTGATATTTCGAACGTTTTTATAATTTAGCGTATTTGAAGTTGCCGTAACTCCAGCTAACAACTGGTTGACCGAGTCAGGGTTTATATTGAGAGCGCATTGACCTTGTGATAATTCGCTACGAGTCCGTTATAACTGATAACGTTTGGTTTGAAATTTTGCATGTATATGGCTGCGTCATGGGAAGTATCGTTTAGGCCTATCGATTGCTGTTTAAATTTCCGTAGGCTTGACTGGACTATAAGCACTTTTTTGAAAGCCTAAGGTCGGGTTTTTATTGACTTGACTAAATGGTCAATTATATGATCAGCGTATGCTAATCAATTTTTACAAACTAATGCGTAATGTGAGCTGTGGTGACAAATAGAAATACTAATACAAAGACAAGCCCCACCCGAGAAACATTAATCCTGACGATGTCGGATATGATGTGGGAAAAAAGTTATGGATGTTTGACTATTGATTCGATTTGCGAACGCGCAAACGTTAACAAAGGTAGTTTCTATCATTTCTTTAGCAACAAATCGGAGCTCGCCGTAGCTGCGATAGAGGCTCGATGGCAGTCGCGCAGAATGATCATGGACTCAATGTTTTCGCCCATCAACCCTCCTTTGAACCGTTTGAAAACTTATTTTTAGAATTAGGTGCAAAGGTTCTCACAAATGTTGAAAACCTTATCTCTGCTTCGCCGGAAGCAGCGGTAAGAAATATAAAGAAAGATTTAAAATCCACAATCAGTAATTTATA
>CAJVZD010000138.1 GCA_913019905.1 uncultured Cellvibrionales bacterium | reverse complement strand
TTCTCATCTTGTCGGGCCTCTGTTCTAGGTGCATTTCTGGTTTTCAGTTCTGTTACAGCCTATGGACAAAGTTGTGACAGCAGAGACTTTAGCAGTTATGAAGATATCATTCTGCAAGCATACATCGCCTACTATGGCAGGCCTGCGGACGCTGAAGGGCTCGCTTATTGGTCCCAGCGACTGGAGGATGAAAACGGAAATCTAGATTCAATCATCACTTCTTTCGGCCAATCAACCGAGTACGGAAGCCGCTTCGGTGGTCTCGACAACATATTGTTAGTTAACAATATTTTTCAGCAACTCTTTGGACGTGATGCTGATATTTCTGGTTTATCCTACTACGTCGGCCTGTTAGATTCTGGCGAGCGCAGTTTAGAATCCATCGCACTGGACGTTATGTTCGGCGCACAAAACGCTGATAAAACCACCGTCGAGAATCGACTATTTCTGTCGCAATTCTACGTTGACGGGGTGGAGTCGGGAGGGTTTATAAATTTTAGTGCTGAGCAGTTGTCGGCCTTTAATGACCTGATATCGGATAGCGAAACTAGCCTCAATAGCGTTTGTATTAGCATGTCCATAGAACCTCTTACCGGAGAGGACGTGACAATTGCAATTGCAGAGTCGAACACCGAGCGATATACGGTTTTGTCGGACGCCGATGGTGAGGAGTCTGCGACGGTAGTGGAGCAACTGGATATCAACAGTCAACCGCAAAAAATAGATGAGGTTGTATCACGGGCAAAATTAAATAGTGATTTTTCCAATGCGGCTATTTCAATATCAGACTTGGGAGTTCCTACCACGATTTTCAGTGATGAGAATGATGTACGCGTAGACATAGAATACGACAACAACAATATCCTAACAATGCGTTTCTACAATGTGCTCAACGGAGAACTTCTTGTAACTTTGTCTAAACCGGTTGATGAAGATGGTCTGGAGCAAGCATTGGCTGTTTTCAACTCGGTACAAGAGAGCAGCTCAACCAGTACGCGTCCTGCAATAAAACCCAAATTCTTCACAGCAAACGTAGACTCCCGAGAAGTCCTTTTGTCCAACTTCGCCGCATCGACGACAAACTGGACGGGCTGCACGCTCATGAACGCAACGGAAGGACTTGATGTGGAGTTGCTTGACCGAATGCAGGGGCTGCGTGACTGGGGCGAAGGTGCCTGCCTTTCGAGTTTTTTCAGCCAAGCTGAATCCATTTCAACAGAGTCGCTTGGACAGGCTTTCGAAGTGATTGATATAGGCCAGGTCCAATGCGAAGGCAACTTGAATTGCGTTGACGAAATACTAGAAGTCGCTCTATTCAAAGAACCAGGAATTACAGTTTCAGGAAATACAATCTATATAAACGATGCCAATCCTGCGATAAGCGATGACGCTTGGGGCAGTAGGGAAAGCAGGGACATTATTCGTACAATCAGTATCGATCAAGAGGCGGGAGTTTCCGCCATCACCATCGGCATGGACTCATTTGAAACAGCTAGTGACAATGGCTTGGTAGGGGAGGGTCACAGTGCATTCCTTTATTTCGACACGAATAAAAATGGACTGATTGATTTGGAGGTGGTTATGTTCCCGCAAAGCAATGGAGTGTTTGTACCAAGCACTGGAGATTGGCGTGCATCCATGTCTATTAAATTACCTTACGCTGCCGGTGGTGCACAACTGGAGCAGGAAATAAGGTCGTCAGGACTATTCGATGATCTTATTTTTGATTTTGAAAAGGTTTACCATTTCATTAAGACTGACTACACGGATGGAGGGTCTACAGTCAGCTTGGGCTATGATAGCTACCCCAGTGAAAACGATTGGAAATCGATATTTCCGGTTATACAAGAAGATTCTTCCGCACTCACCCTTACGTACCGATTTGATACGGAAGCGTGGAAGTCATTCTGGTCGAATTTTTACGGTCAAGAAAGCAGTCTTTCTGATTACCAGCAAAACATCTATGATCATTTTAACGACCTTTCAGTTGATGACTTGGTTTATTTCGAATGGAGTAGTGGAAAAGCAATCGACGCAAATATCGTGCCCCCACCAGAAGGGACGGACCTCGACGGATATCAGCTTTCTATAGGGCGTGAGATATGGATGAGCGACATGCGTGCCATTTGGGTTCAAGGTCATTAAGCGCTGGAGTTATGTTACTCACAAAAAGTGGACAGAGTTTTACGCGCACGTTTCATCATAAAGCCGCTTGTATTCTTTTAGGCTTTTATTGCCATTTTCAGGTCCGCTTTCGAAGGTAGAGTGAGCATTAGCGCGAAATTTCCTCTTTAGCTAACTTTTGACCCACAACCGACATTGGGACGAGGGGTTCATTTGTCAGAGATCGTTAACTGAGCTATGTTTGATACACGTTAAAAACAGTCAAATCTAAGGATAGTGATTGAATTTCCGATCTAGTTTAATAGGCCATATCGATATAATGCCATGGACTGAGAACAGAGCTGTAAAAGAACAATGTGTGGAAGTTCAATTTCTGTTTTGGCACTTTACATAACCTTTTAAGCGGCTTCCGGGATATTAAAACAATAAAAGCAGAACAGTAACAGTCATCTTCCTCCCGTAAATGCTCTAACCGAGGAAACTCTGAGTCTACAATAATATCGTGCCTTGAAACGAACTAAGCATAGGAGATACAAACATGATAAGGATAGTAAAGTTTGGCTTGGCTGCATGTGTTCTACTTTTGATAGTTGGTTCAATTTACCAGATAGTTCAATCCAGAAGCGATAACTTAGCATTTCCTGCACCTGGAAAATTGTATGATGTTGCGGGGCTCATGGTGCACCTTGATTGTCGAGGTGATGGATCTCCTACCTTAGTGATGGAGGCAGGCTTGACTCAAGGTTCCAAAACCTGGTCCAAAATTAGAGATGCTCTATCTCATAAGACTCAATTTTGTGCCTATGATCGTCCGGGTTTGGATTGGAGTGAACCACTAGGAAAGACCGCAAGTGCAGAAGAGATAAGTCAGAGGCTCCACCAATTGTTGCAGGTAGCAAAGATTGATGGTCCTAAAATTCTAGTGGGAATGTCCGCGGGTGGTGTCTATGTTCGGGAATACTATCAGCACTTTCCTGAGAACATTGTCGGCATGGCTTTTATCGATTCTTCTCACGAACAACAGGGTAATCGTCTTCCGGTAATTGAGTCAGATAATAGTCTTGAGATGGCATTTAGTTTTTGTAAAGCCTTTCAATGGACGGGATTGATTCGTGCAATGGGTTTCCTTGATCCTTTCATCAATATCCCTGGTATTAGCGAATCAGATAAACCTCTCAGGCAGGCCAAACTAAATCAATCCCACAGTTGTGCCTCAATCCGATTTGAAAGTTTGTCGTTTTCCGAGGAAGTTCGGGATGTTGAAGAACCAAAATCCCTCGGTGATTTACCATTACTCGTTCTTTCTCAAGGTAAACAACCTGAAGCAAATGAGGCCAATGGGATGACATTCGAGCAAGCACTGCGTATGGGAGAGGTTTGGAACGAACTTCAAATAGAACTCACGAACCTTTCAACTCAGGGTCAACGTTTTGTTGCGAAAAACAGCGGCCATGTCATTCAAAGAGAACAACCTGAACTGATCATTGAAAAGTTAAGCGAGTTTATCGATCAGGTTAGATCTAACAAGTTGGTCTCAAATACTCCCGATGCCAGCTAACGGAATTGGGGCGATATGCGATAGAGCTGGGTTGGAAAGCAGTGCCTAACCGGCCGATGACGTCTGTTCTTGTTAAGGGTTGTCGGACACCAGCCCACAAGCGCAGACCCTCAATCTTGTTCGGGACTTTACTGGGCAGGTGTCGGACTGGCCCCAAGGGAGGAAACCGCGGGGGAAGGAAGCCGGTGTGGGTCGTCGAGCTGATCTATGGGGTTTTGAACAAACGCTGGCCTTGCAGGAAGGTGGTCGGTACGGGTGATAGGAATAAGCGTAAGGCAGTTTAATAACATAAACATCGTTGGCCTATGACCTTTCGAAGTCAGCATGACAGGATAACGGCAGTCTTTTTCATCTGGCCGTGATTCAAACCATAGCGATACCGTTAACCGCCTAAGTGGATTAAAAAGCTTGTCACTATGATTCATGCCGCTTCTCGTTTCAGTGGTGGTGCCCGAGGTTGTTGTCCTCGCTCAAAGGTATCAATAATGATCATGGGTGCTGAACACAAGGGGCAGATAAATGTCGTCGTCGGTGAGTCATCGTTGGTTGCAGCTACATTCTGTTCTACTTCAGTGGTTTGCGTTTCGGGGTTTAATAGGGCTCTTGCTTTGTTTAAATGATCCGTGCGCAGTGCGTTAGCAAAGAAACCATAATAACGAATGCGATGAAGACCTCGCGGTAAGACATGCAGCAGGAAGCGGCGAATAAACTCATCGACGCTGAGTGTCATCGCTTTAGGTCGGTGGTGTTCTTTTTCCCGATAGTCTTTCCATGTAAAGGTGACACCGTGGTCATCCACCTTGACGAGACGGCTGTTGGCAATGGCCACGCGGTGGGTATAGCGAGAGAGATAAGCCAGTACTGATTCAGGGCCGGCAAAGGGACGCTTGGCGTAAACAACCCACTCCTGCCTGCGCAATGGCTCCAGGGCTTCTGTAAAATGGTGGCTGTTATTCAGGGCCGATTGATGACCAAAGAAGTGTAAGTCGCCGTTACGATAAGCGCTATTGAGCTTTTCCAGAAACAGGCGCCGGAATAGACGTGAGAGTACGCGCACGGGTAAAAAGAACCCCTTCCTACAGGCCACCCACTGCTGACTGTCGGCAGAGAATCCACCGCCAGGGATAATGCAGTGCACGTGAGGGTGATGCGTTAACGCCGAGCCCCAGGTATGCAGCACCATCGTCACGCCGATCTTTGCGCCGAGGTGTTTCGGATCGGCGGCAATAGTACGCAGTGTTTCAGCAGCGGCCTTAAATAAAATCCCATAAACCTCGCGCTTGTTTTGATAGGCCATATCACCAATAACTGCAGGTAAGGTAAAGACCACGTGATAATAATCTACCGGTAGAAGTTCAAGCTGACGGGCTTCCAACCAGCGCTTGGCGGCACTGGCTTGGCACTTGGGACAATGGCGATTGCGGCAAGAGTTATAGGCGATCTGAAGGTGCGAACATTTTTTACAGCGCAGCACGTGACCGCCAAGCGCAGCACTGCGGCAGCATTCAATGGCTGACATGACTTTGAGTTGCCCAAGGCTAATGTGGCCCTGATGAGCGTCCCGCCATGTCGACCCAAAGCGACGGAAAATAGTCGCCACTTCCAGTCGCGCTGGCATGATGAATTATGTGAGCGTCGTTAGCTCGAGTAAATCCAACGGGCTCTGCGTGTCGCGTAAAGTGTTCGTCGCTACCTGGCTGTAAAGTGCGGTTGTTTCCAGTTTCTTGTGCCCGAGCAATACTTGAATCACACGAATATCGACATTCTGTTCCAGCAAGTGTGTAGCAAAGCTATGGCGCAAGGTATGCAAAGACACAGGTTTGGTGATGTCAGCGAGCGTGGCCGCTGCTCGGCAGGCCCGACGAAGCTGGCGCGTTGAAATCGGGTTGACCGGATCTTGCCCCGGAAATAGCCAACCGCCTTTTAGCATCCGGTTTTCTCTTTGGCCAAAGCACCACCACTGGCGCAGCAACCGAAGCAGTACCGGTGATAACATCGCTTGCCGATCGCGATCGCCTTTGCCTTGCTCGACATGAATGAACATGCGATGGCTATTAATATCGTTCACCTTCAGATGTGTGACTTCGCTGGCACGCAAGCCTGCACCATAAGCGGTTGACAGTGCAGCTTTATATTTGAGGCTAACGGCGGCATCCAGTAGTTGTTTTACTTCCTGTTGACTAAGCACAGCGGGTATTTTACGGGGCTGATAAATAGTGCTCATTTGTCTGAGTACATCCGGGTTATTAAGCGTAATATCAAACAAGAAATGCAAACCGCTAAGCAGTCCATTGATGGTGGTTGCCGTGGCCCCCTGATTGACCAGCTCCAACTGAAAACGTCTCAGCTCTTCCGCTGTGGCGGTGTGGGGCGAATGGCCTAAAAACTGGGCCAGTCGTTTTACAGAACGCAGATAACCTCGCTGTGTGCTTAGCTTAAGTTTACGCATTCTCATATCGTCGATCATACGTTGACGTAAAGGGCTGACGGAGGGTGTGGGTGAGGTATGATGAGAGTGTGTCATGGGTTTTACTCCTGTGTGTGATGTAAGTTGTGCAGACCTACTTCACATCACAGGATGAACTCATGCCACGCTTGGCGTTATACCGATGCTGGATAAAAATGATGATCTTGATGCCGTTTACCGCGCGAGCGGTTTAGTCCATTGACCCAAAGCGGAAGTAAAAAAATTCATTATCTGGACTAGTCGTTCTGCTGAAGTTCTATGGTTTTATATCCCAGATCAGTAACCCTGATCGTAAACCGAGAGAAAATCGGTAAGTTATTGATTTTTCTGAACAGGCTACTATGATCAGGGAGAAAGGGGTTGAATAATAATCGTGTACGAAATTCTTACTATCTCATAGCTCTATCCTAGGCTGTACGTGCCAAAGTCCTCTGTCGGTTTTGAGCGATCTTATATTGCTAAAGTTTACGAATTCAGACGCAAATGCGTTGTATATTTCACTACACTTGGAGAATAATATGGAAATTCCCAAAGCTCGAGCAACCGACCCGTCAGAAGGTCCCAATGTAATGTCTGCTTTGGCCATCGGCTTTGTTAATGACCCTGTAGCGCGATATATGTGGCCAGACCCCAAGACTTACTTAACCATGATGCCTCAATTTGCCATGGCATATGGAGGGAAATCTCTGGATCACGCCAGCGCCTATACCGTAGGAGATTACTGTGGCGCTGCATTATGGCTTCCACCGGGCATTCAGCCGGACGAAGAAGAGTTCAATCCGGTTTTTGAATCAATCGAAGAAAAGAAACGGGCAGAGCTCATGGAATCTTTAGAACGTTTAGAAGAATTCCATCCACCGGAGCCACATTGGTACCTAGCAATCGTCGGTGTCGATTCTTATCACCAAGGACAAGGGTATGGATCACTACTTATGAAGCATGCAGTGAAACGATGCGATGAAGACGGTAAGGTTGCTTACTTAGAATCAACTAACCCTCAGAACATCAGCATCTATGAGAGGCACGGCTTTGAAGTGGTGGGTGAGGTTAAAGTTGGAGGATGTCCGGTGCTTACACCTATGATACGGCAACCTCGATAACAAGGATGATAACGAAACTTGTTATCATCAAAACGTTACGTCAAAGATGATCTTGTAATGGCACTTTTGAGACCATTATTGTCGGTATGATATGCTTTGAAAATGGTCTGTAGTTGAGCAAGGAGTCGACATCCAAAAAAATAATACGCGAGGTATTACATATGAATCAGTACAGTTTTAAGATCCCGCAATTTCATACCCAACAGGGCACGCAACTTGACCTTGAGCTCAACTATGTAGTTTATGGAGAACTCAATGAAAACAAAGACAATTGTATATTGGTTACAACATCATACTCAGCGACACACGTGGATGCGGAAGATCTTTTCGCAGCAACTGAGTCACTTGATCTTTCAAGTTACTGTATTGTTGTTGTTAACATGCTATCAAACTCATTGTCTTCATCCCCTAGCAACACTGCTCCACCTTTTGATGGTCCGAGGTTTCCGACCATTACCGTTCACGACAATGTTCGTTGTCAGCA
>CAJVZD010000137.1 GCA_913019905.1 uncultured Cellvibrionales bacterium | reverse complement strand
ACAAAAAAAGATAGGGTGCTGTGCATAATAGATCGCTGAAAAAGTGTATTCCCAAACCCCGAACACCTGAAACCCGAATCGAAAAAACAATCCGCGAGTACACAGAATGTCACCTTTTATGGAAAACGTAATCTGGAAACTGGAAACGTGGCTGCATTGTCGCTGTTACGCCATTCTCAGACAATCGTTAAAATCAAATAGTTGTGACGTCAGCAAACCCGAACATATCACCATTCGCCAAGCGACCGTTGAAGACCTGGAAAAAGTCGTACAAAAACCAGAGTTGGAGATTTCTGGTGAGTTTGTCAAATCTGCCCTTGCCACTGAAGATCGCTGTTTCGCAGCATTTGTTAACGAAGACATGGTGGCATATACATGGCGCACTCGACAATCCGCACCACATGAAGATGTCGGTGTTTCGGTAAAACCGCCATACTGTTACGGGTACAAAGGACTTACACTGCCCGATTTTAGAGGCCTTAGGCTCAACTCTCACGTAAATCACGCTGCCAACGTTTCGTACCTGGCAGAGGGGTTTACGCACTTTCTTACCTTTGCTTCCGTCTATAATACGTCTTCGCTGCGGGCGATGAAGAAATCGGCGGGCTATGAGCGCATCGGGTACATGGTCTATGGCCATTGGTTCGGTAAATTTTGGTTATTACGCTCTCCGCGAGTGAAACTGACAGGAATGCGTTTTGGTGGATAAAAACAAACAATGGCCCATCCGCTGGGACCTATTGCTTCGGTACCGGCTAATAGAAATCATCGCTCTATGGGAAGGACGGCTAACAACCAATCATCTATGTAATACCTTTGGCATTGGTAGACAACAGGCGTCTAAAGACATCAATACCTATAACGCGGAAATCGGGGCTGAAAATCTTGAATACGATCGATTTCTGAAAGGCTATAAACCAACCGCTGCGTTCAAACCCATAGTGACCTTGGGGACTGCCGACGAATATCTGCATCTTCTTAACCGCAACAATGACCTCAGTGAAACCTTTGATACACTCGGTCTGGAGGTGGCTAATACCGAGGTTTTGTCGGCACCGGTGCGCAACATCAGGCCCGAGATCATCCGTCCAATCGTGACCGCGGCCAGACAGCAAAAACGCCTGGATGTCGATTATGTTTCCGTCCACAATCCCAACCACGAAGGTCGCGTGATTGTTCCGCATACACTCGCTTATACCGGATTGCGCTGGCATGTTCGCGCCTGGTGCGAAAAAAATCAGCAATACCGGGATTTCGTTTTAAGTCGTTTCCGAGGAATACCGGAAATAATGGATCAGTCCAGCAACGGTGTAGACGATGACAGTGCCTGGAATAGCAAAGTCACGATTAAGATTAAGCCCGATACTCGGCTCACAAAGGAACAAAAAGCGGTCATCGCCAGAGATTACGGTATGACCAACGGCCTGTTAAAAATAGAAACTCGCGGATCGCTCGTTCACTATGCCCTTAAACAACTGCAGATCGACGACAAGGTTCTACAGGGTAAACCCAGCGCTCAGCAAATCATCATAAGCAACTATAATGACATCAAAAACTGGCTGTTCGATTAGAAGCGCTAAAGGGAATGATACGACACGCCGAAAACACAAGAGCAAGCGGATGACCTAACTTCATCCTCTTGCCTCATCGCGATGTTAGCGACCTTAAAAAGACTATCTCCGACCTTTCAGCTGGATTTTTCAGATCTTGCTGTCTAGACCTGACTGTCGTGAACTGACCGTCCAAAACGGATTGCCCGGAACCACAACCTAGGAAGCATTACCCCCAGATTGCCGATCCAAAGTCACCTATCGAAGATAATATTCCGCGGTTTTACGGTGCGCCTAAAAAGTCCATTTTTCCTACATCGACACCGTTGTGCCGCAGGATATTGTATGCCGCCGCCATATGGAAATAGAAGTTGGGTATACCAAAGCTCATCAGGAATGTTGTTCCATCAAGGTCCAGTCCCGCGTCACCAATGGGTAAAGTAATCGTTCTATCTTCGGACCCTGCAAGAGATGACTTATCAAACGCTGCAATAAAATCGAGAGTCGCTTGAACGCGTGTCTGCAATTCAGCAAAAGTCTCTTCGCTATCCTCTACAGAAGGCACATCTTGCCCACCCAGCTGACACAAAACACGGCGTACAGTATCGCTCACCATTTGCACCTGACGCTTCAGGGGGTGCATATCTGCACTTAGCCGTGAGTTAACCAATACGCTAGCGTCGATATCTTTGGCTTCTGCGTAAGCAGCGCCTTTCGACAATATGCCTTGCAGCGCCTTGAGGCTTCGAACAAAAGTGGGGATGGCCGTACGTTCAACAGTTAATGACATAAAAAATACTCACATGTGGATGGTCTGGCTTGGTTCGCCAATACAATAGTAAAATTTCGTAATTCAGGGATCTTTCAGCATCTTTCCATACGCATTAAGCCTGTAAAGAAATCATGCTGTGAAGAAATAATGGGGATCGTATTGTCGATATCAACTAGCCGTGTTTAAAGCGGTGCAAAAATTTAAGCAATCACCAACAAGTACGTCATTATTTGTACTGATTCCCCGCTTCATCCCGTCTGTTGCCCGCTGATTGTTGCTGCGCCTCGCAAAATTCAATCTATCGAAGTCACTGCATTCAAGCGACAAACCAAGCGGATTAAGAGCACTCATTTTTAACCGGTATCAACTCATCGAATGAACCCAAAAAACGTGTTTGTTTGTCAGACATTTCCTTCAACTAGGTCCAGATTCATACCATTTTCTTCTTGCGATATAAGCGAAAATGACCGTTAATATCCTAACGACCATCGGCATAGGTATAAATACCTACCGTGTTTGATGGTAGCGACTGGAATATCGACGATTCAAAATACAGCGCTGTAAAACACCATGACAGACGAACAGCTGATATCATCTATCTACAAGGCTACTGCCGATTCAAGACTGTGGCCCGAAATTGGCAATAGGATCTTTTCCCGTCTGAACAACCACAAAGACTCACTACACATTACGGTTGTCCCGCCCTTAACTAGTGCAAGCCAATTGATCGACGCCTTAGCCAAGCGCGCGATCGAAACAAGTTCTCGAGTTACTGACGAAGAAGAAACAGGATTCCTTGATAGAGTCACTTCCCATCTATATCGTGCCAGAGACATTACCGCGAAATTATCTTCGGCTCAGCAATTGACCGGGATTACGATGGACTTAATGAATCAGCTAACTTTGGCCTGCGGACTAATATCAACAGATGGAAGGCTACTGCAGCACAATGAGCTGTTTGGCGGCTTACTGAAAAACGGCGTTGTCATCTTAAAACCGGACCAAAAATTAAAACTATCAACGGCAGAAGCTGAACTGAAAATCCAAGAGGCTATTAACAACAATAAAAATAAAACCGCTGGCAGTCACCAGGCAGCCAATGACATTTACCTCCCGGCAGCGACTATTAACAGCAATAGTACGGGCGAGACGAGTACAGAAACGCGCTTTGCAAAAAGAACCTATTGCACCAAAAGCGATGATCTGACCTGTTTTAGATACAAAACCGGTGGGGGCCACAATCTAATCGTTCACTTCATCCCACGCGAAGAAACCTTGCAACTATCGCAGAACTTTTTCTCGGAAAAATTCGCCGGGCTGCTGTTTTTACAAAACCTCAATGACTTGCAACTACCGAAAGAAATAGTGCTCAAGAATCTATGGAATTTCACCACCGGAGAAGTAAAAGTTCTACACCACATGCTGCAAGGCTACTCAACAGTGGATAGTGCTCAAGCACTCAACTGTACGACCAATGCCGTACGTTTTCATTTTAAATCTATGTTTCGCAAGACGAATACCAAAAAGCAGTCGGAACTAATGGGGCTCACGATGAGTGCACTGGGGAGATTCGACTGGAGTAAAAATTCCTTTGACCGGTCCAATACCGAGGTAGAGAAAAAGGAAATGGCGTAACAATGTCGTCTACCGACGAAAAAATATTTGCGCTGATTGACAAAATCTATTCAGCAGCTGCTGATCCCTCTCAGTGGCCCAGCGTCGCCGACAGCATTCAATCTGCGATCGGCGGCCACAGTGTAAATTTGGTATTACACGACCTGGTCGATTTACGACTTAACTACGCGTACACGCCTTCCATACCAGAAACCGACACCCTGCATTACAACCAGGAAATTTCGCAGCGTGATGAATTACTCGCACTGTATAAAAATTTCGAAGTGGGCACCGCGTATTTAACACAAGATATATTGGATGCGTCACAGCGTGAATCTCTCTTTGCCATGCAAGAGTTTTATAATAAATTCCAATACCATAATTTTAATGCTGGGTTTTTCTTTAAACAGGGCTCACAAGCCGGCTGGATATCTGTCGTTCGAAAATCAACCGAATCGGTTTTTTCCGCGGATGAAAAACAACTCATGGGCAGTCTTTTACCTCACATGAATACGGCTATGTCTTTAAACGAACGATTGCTAAACGCGCAACAGAGCTCCCAACTCTGCATCGACTCCCTAGACCGCCTGCAAAGAGCCTGTGCGTTTCTTTCATCGTCCGGAAAAATCATTTTAAAAAACCAACAATTCGACCAATTACTCTCAGATAATTCTATCAGAGTAAAAGATGAAAAAATCGTACTGCCGGATGCGTCCGCAAACCTCCAATTGCAAAAGATGATAAGCGCCTACGGAGCCGCGTATTCAATAGACAGTAGCCAGGATTTAATGCCTTTCGAAACAAAAGAAAATCATAGATTCGTACTGCACTGCCTGCCCTATAGACCCAATGAAAACCAGCTAAATTTCGTGGGCGAGGAAATAAAATCGGTCGTATTTATTCAGGAAGTAACCACCGCGTTAAATGCCCCCAAGTCCATCGACCGACTATGGAATTTGACACCGACTGAACATTCTATCCTGAATAGTTTTATCGAAGGCCAAAGTACTACTGACGTTGTCCATGCTGAAAATTTATCTAAGAACGCAATAAAATTTCATATGAAGAATATTTTCAGGAAAACCGATACTCACAGCCAAACCGCTCTAATAAATCTAGCCGCCCGCGTAAAAGATTTATCTGCCAATGCTAGCAGCTAGCGATTATATTCGGAGGCCTGTTCAGATTTGAAGGTCTGTTCAAATTCAGGGTCTGTTCAAATTCAAGGTCTGTTCGCTAATTTTTGAAGAGACTCTTGTGTTTCGAAAAACATCAGAATTTCAGGGTTTATTTCTATTTACTACCATCCGGGTAGCGACGATCTCCAAACCTGTTGCTATTGTTAAGACACTAGCAATGACGCTGATGTTTACCTTCTAGTTAAACGGATAAAGGACTTCCATCTTGTCTTCATTGACAATCGAACAGGGACGTTCGGCCTTACTACCTAGACTATACTTAACAACATTGATCGATGACACCTCCTCTCTTTCACCCCCGTAAACCTGCTCTTTTCCTTCTCTCGTTTTCTTTTTTATTTTTCAAAACAAAGTCAAACGAAATCTATGCCGCGCATTCTTCGCGTAATTTATAACTTCAAAATAACCGGTCCTAAATAGCCCCTAATTCCCATGCTTTAAAAATTATCGACGCCAATTTGATCAATTACAATCCGCATCATAATAAAATTCCTCTATTTGCATCTCCAGAAGCACTTCCAAATGGGTACAGGAATTATTGTTATAACTCACGTCGAGAAGAATCAGTTCAGTCAAGCCAAACAAAGGACTCAAATCACTAATCGCATTATCGTTAACGTACAATCTGGCTAGATCGGTGAACCCGCTCAAGGTACTAATATCGGTAAGACTATTATAGCTGAGATCCAGGGAAGTAAGATTGACAAGCTTACTCAAAACGCTCACGTCGCTAACGTTATTTTGATACAAATAGAGGTCCGTCAACTGCACCATGTTGCTCAGGGCGCTAACATCACTAATATTATTGCTATCCAGATCCAGATAGGTGAGCTGCGTCAGATTGCTCAGCGCACTGATATCACTGAAGTCATTCTGATAAAGCCATAACTTGGTTAAATTGTCTAGATCTCGTAATGAATCGAGTTCACTTATAAAATTTCGCCTGAGGTTAAGTTCGGTAAGATTCTCAAGCCCACTCAGGGGACTGATATCACTAATCACGTTATATTCAAGATCAAGTTGCGACAATTGAGTAAACTGACTGAGTATCGAAAGGTCATCGATTAGGTTATCGTACAGTTCCAACTTCAAAATCCCAGTCAGATTTTTCAAGGCACTTATATCGCTGACATTGTTTTCGTTAAGGGTCAACTCAGTTAAATTTGTCAACGCACTTAAAGCGCTCACGTCGTTGATGTCATTTTGTGCTAGCCACAAAACGGTCAAATCAGTCAGTCCGCTCAATGCACTAATATCAGTAATGTCATTGTCATGCAGACTCAGTACCGACAGGTAAGGTAGCTGACTAAAAACACTGATGTCGCTAATGTTGTTATAGTCGAGATACAAATACACCAAATTACTCAAAGCCCCCAGCGCACTAATGTCCGTCACATCATTATCGTAAAGTTGTAACCAGGTAAGGTTGACAAACTGCCCGATATCAGACAAATCGGTGACACCAAATTCGAAGCAGTTGAGTGCCCATAACGATTCAACATAGGTAGTCGCTGGATCTAAATCCACTTCAACGGCGGTATCTAACGCGCACTGCCTCAGATTTTCATCATTAAAGTTCGCGTCTTCCAGCAGAGTAAAAGAGCCAGCCACCAATGGGTTGGTATCGACTGAATCTTTAAAACCATCGTTGTCATCATCGACATCACTATTATCGCCTTGACCATCGCCGTCATTGTCAGCGGATTCAGTCGCATCGAACGGAAACGCATCGGCAATATCGATAACACCATCGCCATCACTATCATTTTCGGTTGATCCGTCACTACCGGCTACCACCCTCGAAGCATCGCTAGGAAAGGCATCGGCATTATTGCCGACGCCGTCTCCATCGCAATCGACAAATTCCTGTGCATCAAAGGGGTAACTATCCGCGTGATCATTAACACCATCGCCATCACTATCGGTGTCGGGTGTTTGCAGTATCTTTTGCGTCAATAGTTGCAAGCCTAACGAAATCTCAAAGGGCGTCAGCAACTCGCTTTTATCTTTTACCACAGTAGCCAGGATATTCAGTATATTGAGATCTTTTTTGTAGTTGTCTTCCGCGTTACTTAAGCGCGACCACTTTAGAACGGTTTCGTAACTGACCGGCGATCCCGAACAGTATTCTACAACTGTTTTTTCCGCGGAATCCTCCAGATGGGCAATAATTTCAGCGTCGCTTCTATTCGGTATTTGACCTTCGATCGAACGAAAAATGAGTTCGGTAATAATGTTAGCTCTGGCCGTCTCACCATTTTTTAACTGTGAGCCTTTTGCGATGACGTGAATACTGCGCGGATTGACATTCGTATCCGTATCCACCTGCAAATTTCGATCATCATCTGTGTCCTGACCACCCAATACGGTCACAAGATAGAGACCATTATCATTTAACTGTGAAGTGTCGACGGTTGATGTTCCCATAACCGACAATCGGGCCAAGTCACTCGCATTACCCCACTGCTCAGCCCCCACTTGATCGATGACTTCTGCGGTACTCAAGGTACGACCACTCATCAAAACAGACTCCGGCGTTCGCAACGCCGCGATTTGAATTGTCGCACCAACGACCGGCCCATCGATCTCTGCTTTCAAGCACT
>CAJVZD010000136.1 GCA_913019905.1 uncultured Cellvibrionales bacterium | reverse complement strand
GAGTTGGCTATTTAACCGTTCGACTAATTCTTCATAAAGTGCTTTTTCCCGGCTTAGGGCACGGCTTTTTGCGCTCAGTGCTTTGTCTTCAAAGACTTTAAGTTCAGGGGTAATAAAACGTTCAGCATTCTTGAGGGTTTGTCTGCGAATGTACTCGGTCGGAGCTTTGTCCGACAACGCACGGCTAATCTCAATGTAGTAGCCGTGTACTCGATTGTAACCAACTTTTAGCGTGTTAATTCCTGTACGCTCTTTTTCACGCGTCTCCAAATCGACCAAAAATTGACCGGCGTTGCTGCTGATGTTGCGCAGTTCATCGAGTTCTTCGTCGTAGCCTTCAGCAATGACACCCCCTTCGCGGATGACTACTGGTGGGTTTTCCTTTATCGCTTTTTCGAGCAATGCGGTTAGTTCTGGATAAACGCCAGCATTGACGGCTAAATCTCGAATGCGTTCGGCCTCTATCCCAGCGCATTGCTGTTGAATTTCCGGGAGGACCGCCAGAGAGATGTTGAGTCTTGACAAGTCTCTTGGTCTTGCCGAGCGCAGCGCCACACGTGCCAGAATTCGTTCCAGGTCGCCGACCGGTTTGAGGCTTTCTCGCAAGCCTTCAAATTGATAATTACTTAAAAGAGCTTTAATTGCCGCTTGTCGCCGCTCTAGTATTGATTGATCACTCAGCGGACGGTTAAGCCAGCGGCACAGTAAACGCCCGCCCATTGGGGTTTTGGTTTTATCCATAACCCACATCAGCGTATGGTCGGTGCCACCTGTCATATTCGTGTCGATTTCCAGGTTACGGCGGGTCGCGGCGTCGAGAATGACGCTGTCCTCACGACGCTCGTGGATGAGGCTGCGAATGTGGGGAAGGGCGGTACGTTGTGTTTCACGCGCATATTGCAACAGGCAGCCGGCCGCTGGAACGGCCAGGTTTAGCGCGGAACAACCGAACCCACTCAGATCTTTGGTATTAAACTGTTGTGTTAACAGGCGCTCTGCCGTTTCCTGTTCGAACTCCCAGGGTGGCCTGCGTCGCACGCCTTTTCTGGAAAGGATTGAGTCGTTTTCAATACTATCGTGAACGAGTACTTCGGCAGGATCTAATCGTTGTAACTCGCTCAAGACCGCGTCGATACTGTTGACTTCAAACACCTGGAAGCGGCCGCTGCCTATATCGAGACTTGCCAGGCCATAGTGGTCTTCGTTTACGTTAATGGCGAGGAGTAAATTATCGCGTTTTTCTTCTAATAAGGCTTCGTCGCTGATGGTTCCGGGCGTAACCACACGCACGACTTTACGTTCCACCGGGCCTTTGCTGGTCGCTGGATCGCCAATTTGCTCGCAAATGGCAATTGACTCACCGCAGCGTACTAATTTTGCCAAATATCCATCGGCGGAATGGAACGGAATACCCGCCATCGGGATCGATTCGCCGCCCGATTTGCCGCGGGCGGTGAGGGTGATGCCCATTAATTCAGACGCTTTTTTTGCGTCGTCGAAAAAAAGCTCATAAAAATCGCCCATGCGGTAAAACACCAGCTCGTTTGGATGCTCAGCTTTTATCTTAAAATACTGCTGCATCATGGGTGTGTGGTTTTTGGGACTGGTAAGGTCTTGATTCATAGAGGAATTTTTTAATCCGCGCGCACAGGTGATTTAGCCCTGTATTGTACTCAAAGTGGGAGGCAGACCCAAATAAATCTATCGCTTAAAGATTGAAGTCATTTGCTCGCGTAGAAAGCGTATCACCGGAAACGGTTTGTGCTGTCGAGGTTTTTGCTATGAAGATTTTTTTGCCCAGAATGTTATTTGAAAGTATCAAAGTGACCCGCGGTAGTAGCGCGCCGATTATGAAACATCTTGCAAAAAAAAATCGATTTTAGGATTATTGATGTCTTGACTTTTGTCGCCGACAGGGCAAACCCATTAGCATTCGCAAGGGAGAGCAATGACTCAACGTCCTCGCTTGCAATAATAGTCGCTGGTAAAAACTATGTACTTTAGTGCAAGGCTTTAGCTGCTAAACAGATCCCCGTCACCCTTTGTGTGAAATATCCTTATCCGTGAAACCCCACGCCTTCCACACTAAAATCCCAGGGTAAGAAGGCTGCTTTTTCGATTCATTGAAAAAAAGATATGACAGCACATAGTTAATTGTGGCACTGGGGATATAAATGAGAAAGCTTCCGTTGCTACGATGGTGATGATGGCAAGCCTTACCGATTGGTGTGAACTTACTAATTACTACTGGCTTTGTAAATGAGGCCAAGAACGAATTTGAAACACTAATGCTGATAGAAGTTACCTTTTAGTGCGTAATGTTCAAGAGAGTACGCTCTGCTATAAGCGGGCTCGGTGAGGGCCTCTGTCGATTTTGCACTTTACGGGAACCGCTGAAGTTCATCGCAGTGCTTTAAAGAAGCGAGTTGTAAGTTTGTGATGTTTGATCGATATTGTGTGTTCAATATTTGCTGAAACCAGGTGGCAGAATGCACCGAATAGTCAATTTACCGTAGTACAATGTCACTTCGTCGTAAACCTCTTCCATTAGCTGAACTCCAATTTAGAATGGTGTTCAGTATCACTGTAGGAATGCAGTTTTTTTTAATCGTAAGAGGATAGTAAGATGAAAAGACATAATATTCGTAAGACAGTAATGGCTTCTCTGGTATGCGTTGCCTTAGGTGCTTCCGCGATGGCTAATGCAAAAAATATCAATCTAGAAACCGAAACCGTGGAAGTCAGTTACAGTGATCTGAACCTTGCGACTGAGCAGGGTCTCGGTTCGATGCATAGTCGACTGAAGAGAGCGGCCAGTAAAGTTTGCGGGGCACAAAGTTTGTCGGGTGCTGGTTCACTTTCACAGCTGTCACATAACAAGAGTTGCTATCAGGAAGCGTTGAACGATGCACTTCACCAGGTCAAGAAAGTACTATGATGTCCTAGATGAAGCGATACGCTGGTACGACGCCGACGATATTAGATGACCGTTTGCGTCGCCAGCAATCACCCGTTAGTAAAACTGTAACAAATGAATCGCCATGGCAGCTTACGCCGGGAGTACAAGCGGAATACCCCCCGGTACAACTTCAAGGTAATCAAAAAACAGCTTGTTGGTAATTGCTCAGCCGCCAATTACCATAATCGATTCTTCTTACAATAACTAACATTTTCATCACTGCTTCTAAAATCTTCTAACCAAAAATTATAATGACAAAATAATTTGGTGTAATGCTTTTACACGGTTTAGCCAAGTAAACTCAAAGAAAGTGCTAGACTCGGCCAATGAATACTTATAAAAGACATCGCTTCCCGCCCGACATCATTTCCTACGCAGTTTGGCTGTCCTTTCGCTTCAACTTGAGCCACCGCCGTATGCGGAACACTCATTGAAGATCTCCTAGCCGAGCGAGGCATCACCGTTAGCCGCGAAGCTATCCGACTTTGGTGTATTAAGTTCGGGGCCGTCTATTCTCGGCGGCTAAAACGTAACCATCGTGGCTTTGGTGACACCTTCTACATCGATGAAGTCTTTATCAAAATAAATGGCGAGCAGCATTACTTATGGCGGGCCGTCTGCGCGACCCGGTAGACCAAGATGGCGAAGTGGTAGATGTTTATCTTCAAGGAAAACGCGATGGTGCGGCGGCTAAGCGCTTCTTCAAGCGACTGCTACGAAATCACAAGGGTGAGCCTCGCAAGATCGTAACCGACAAGTTGCGCAGCTACGGAGTTGCACATCGAAAGCTAATTCCAGAAACGATTCACAGCACTAAGCAGTATGAGAATAATCGTGCAGAGCAATCGCATGAAGCAACCCGGGTGAGAGAGCGAGGGATGAGTGGCCCGGCATTCCGGAAGTTTAAGTCTGTTAGACCGGCTCAACGTTTTTTGGATGCTCATGCTGCTGTCTGTAACCTGTTCAATTTGGGAAGGCATCTGATCCGAGCTGAGCACTATCGGAATCTCAGGAAAGGTGCGTTTGCAGAATGGAGTAGGGCAGTAGCTTGAGAATCAAAGCTGGATTTCGTTGATCCCAAAAAGTTAATTTGGCAGAACCATTTTCCGGACTGTTACAGATGTATCGAAGAAAATTAAGGGATGTGGTTTATTCGATCAGCGTAAAATCCCCTCGTGCACCGGCTACGTTAAATCAACAGATTTTATATAATCCGGTCGCCCCGGAATTTTCGGATTTCTACCTCTATTTGGGCATCGCCAGTCATGTATATTAAAATCGTCAAGGTCACTTAAAGAGCCGCAATTAAATTTATTGCTTAACGCATCAGGTCCCTGTTTAGTGCATTCAACCAAGGCTTTAAACACGTGTTGCAATCGTTCCATTCGAATAGGTTTAGTCAAATAGAAGCACAATCTTTCACTCTTGTGGATAACCTCTTTAGGACTACCCGTCATTAGAATAATCTTTTGCTCCGCGTTTGTTTTTCTAATTTCACAAGCCAGCTTATCGCCAGACATTTTTGACATTTGCAGGTCAGTGAGAACGACCAACTTAGGAGCGAAATAATTCTCGCTAACGAAATACTCTAGATAATCTTCTGCTGAAGAAAATTTCTGGGCTTTTAAACCCGTAACTTCAGCGCAGGATCCGAGAATTTCTTGTAAGAATTTGTCATCATCTACTATGTGAATGTCCATACCAACTCCTTGTCGGCGTAGGAAAGTATTCTTATAACGACTAAATATTAGTTCGAGAATGCCAGTTTTGACAAACAGAGAATGGTCTGATTTTGGGACCATTAACCTGAGTTCTGCGATCTCTCGTTAAGTGAATTCAAAAGGTTCAGCTAGATATAGAAAAAACTATTCCATTTTCTACAGTCTCTTTTGGGTCAATACAGACCGTTACGGAAAATCGATCGCTTAGGTCGGCTGTACACCTCAGCTACGGACATTAAAAAGCCGTAAACTGGCCGAATCATAATGCTCCAAAAGTGCCAGAAGTAGTCATTAACAGAATCAATAAAGTGCCGAGTGTAGTCCGAATTAACGCCACTTTCCTCCTAAATCACCCTAATCCGAAGCCCTTGGGAACGTGGGGTGCACAAGCCGCTAAAGGCATTGGAAGCCGACAAGTCCTACCACGAGATATTCGGCGGTTTTCATGAGAGAGATTAAACGGAACCTTTCAAATAACTTTCAGTAGTTCGTTCTTCGTGTTTCTGCACGACAGGTTTGCTCGTAAATAACTGCAGTATCTTTTTTATGAATCGGCTTACCCTCGATTTATAAAAGAAATTTGGATCGCGAGTAGCTGTAATGAACTATGATTATTGGTAGAAAATATTTTATGAGTCAATGAGAAATCTACTATTGATGAAAATTGTGTCGGGCAATAGCACAAAACAATGGACGGTTCAGGAAAAGAATAAACTGCTTTTGTTCATGTTTTTTCTTTTTTCGAACTGTTGCTCTGTAGCACTGTCTGACAACTTGAAATTTGGCATAGTGGGACTGGAGAAGCAAAGCATAGGTTTCAGGCAGTCGCAGTTCATCGCTGATGAGCTCGGCGTTCGTATTGGGCACGAGATAACGTTAGTTCCGCTGCCTGCAGAACGTGCGCTCTATTACTTAAGTGTTGGGAAAATAGATGGGGACTGGTCACGAATAGACGGATTCGGAAAGGATATACCCGGACTCATACAGGTTTCTGAACCGATAGCGGTTCATCCTTATATTGCTTATTCAGTCAGGCAAGATATTTCGATCAAGGGGTGGGAAAGTCTGAAGTCATACAAAGTGGCACATCTTGCGGGGATGGTAGCCATTGCTAATAATCTCGCTCCATTTCATGATGATCTTTTCCCTATGAGAGATATTGAATCGGCGCTTAATTTTGTACGTGTAGGAAGAGCCGATATATTCATCACGATTCCATTTATAATGGATCCGTTGTTAGAAGCGGGAGAGGCTTTTACTAAAGACATTCGCGCGCTGCAGCCTGCAATCGATTTTCTGAATATGTATATATACCTTCTGCCGAAACACGTCGATTTGGAAGCTGTTATAGCCAGTGAATTGAAAGCAATGAAAAGCGATGTTACTTATGGTTGGGGTCAAAAGTGAGCCTCCTGCCAACCAACAATACAACGGCAGCCAACCTTTAACAACGGACCAAAAAGAGCTGGTTAGCTCGGTCAAATTTACGTCGCAAATGTGCTCATTAGCACAAATAAAAAAGACCCAGATGAATGGGCCTTTTTACAAAAATTTTGATATTTACTTTTCGAGTATGACCGGAATATAAACTTTTTTTCGCCCAATCTACTTAGGTGGATCCCCTCTGCCAGCAACAAAAATCTATCAACTCAAAAATAAATGCGTGGTTATGTTCGAACTCTCTTCGAGCCCCAAACTCTGGCGTATTGATAGTTACCCGAACTGCATCCTGAAACCTATAAAGCGTGCTAAGGGCTTTTAGTAGATTACTGACTCTGACGGGTAAGTAGAAAAGGTATTAAGCCATTTCACCTTAAGCTATCTTCTCTTAAACAAATACGAAACGGTTAGCACTGAATAGAAGTGAAACCGTTCGCTTTATGGATTTACGTATTATCGTCCTCGCCGTCACAATTACTGTCAATTCCATCTCCGTCGATTTCATCTGCGCCGGGGAATACTGCATTATCACTATCGTTGCAATCGAGCTCTTCCGGTGAGAAACCGTCTTCATCAGTATCAACAGTAAAGAGGCGCGCCTCGATAATATCCAGACGATCAAGTAAGTCATCGACGATGTGTCGCAGTCCGTCTAACTCCTCATCATCGCTAGTTTCGTCGATTTCCCCATTACAATTATTGTCTATGCCATCGTCTGTATTCTCTTCTGCATCTGGGTTCACACTAGCGTCAGCATCGTCACAATCACCTTGGAAAGGCGTGAAGCCGTCTGCATCGCTGTCTAGCGTATCCGTATCATCTTCATCAATTAAATCATCACAGTCATTGTCTATTCCGTCACCAATGATTTCCTCAGCATCCGGATTGACGCTTTCGTCACTATCGTTGCAATCCCCGTCTTCGGGCGTGAATCCGTCTGCATCGCTGTCTAGTGTTTCCGTATCATCTTCATCAATCAGACCATCACAATCATTGTCAATGCCGTCATCAGTATTCTCGTCGGCACCAGGGTTCACATTCGCGTCACTATCGTTACAGTCACCGTCTCCGAGCGTGTAACCGTCTCCGTCGATATCTAGTGTTTCGGGATCATCTTCATCTTCATCGCCACCTCCACACTCTCCGGTCACATCGCCGTGACTAAAATGGGCGTTGATCGCATTGATTGATACCTCAATCGTATTTTTATCCTTGTGGCACATCACTACTTTCTCGGCGGCATAAGTGAGCGTACAGAACGTCGTCATTACAAAAACGAATAATGAAAGAGCTAGTGTTCGCATGTTAATCTCCAAATTGTTTATTGGGCCTACAATAATTAATACATTCTATGAAGGCAAATACTGCACCAATTAGAAAATTCTGATATTAATCAAATAGTCGCAAATGAACCCCATGATATCATCAATTAAAAGTGTAAAATTTGTCGACACCCAATAATAGGCTTGATGATTGCGAACAACATCACAAATACAGTATAGACTCGGACATTGTAAAATTGGCGTTTGAATCAAAGCCAAATCTATTCAGAGGTTTTACTTTCTTACTGAACTTTTCGGAGTAAGAGTAAAAGTTGCGTCAACGCTACTACTCCTTCCTCATTTGCCCGAAACGTTAGCGCTATCCCGGTTAAGCCGGGCTGCGTCACGACGAGAAAAACAAACAACTTCACCCATCGATCAGTTACTTTATTCAATGATTAATGGCCGTTGTGGGTCAGTTTGTAGCATTATCTGAAGCAATTCGTCTTAGACGGCTCTACCGCGTATAGCAGACATAAAATTGCCCCGAATCTATCGAGCCTTTAGGCTCAAAATGTGCCAGGAACAGACGCTACTGCACATTCACTGGTGCGAATCACTTTAT
>CAJVZD010000135.1 GCA_913019905.1 uncultured Cellvibrionales bacterium | reverse complement strand
GAAGGTGAGCGGCTTTTTAAAGAGATGCTAGGGTGTAAATTCGAAATCGATTTACCAGGACATGAAGGTTGGGTAGGCGATGAAGTTTCCCCATTCACAAATGAGTCCCTGGGGATTCAATACCCAAAAGTGAACATCGACAAAACCTTTGAGGCGGCGATAGAAGCCCAGAAAGAGTGGTGTTTGGCTTCTGTTGAGGACCGGGTTGGCTTGTGTCTGGAAATGCTAAGTCGCTGCGGTGATGCGCTGCCCTTATTTGTCAATGCTCATGCAACCATGCACACCGCAGGGCAAAGCTACATTATGGCTTTCGCCGGTTGTGGGGCTAACGCGCTGGACCGAGGTCTCGAGGCCCTGTCTTACGCTTATAGGGCTATGAAAGACGTGCCATCCAGTGCTGTTTGGGAGCGCGGTTTTGGTGGCCCAGATAAAACTCGACTGGAAAAACGTTACCGATTAATGCCAAGGGGTGTGGGTGTCGTTATTACCTGTGCAACTTTCCCGCAGTGGAATGGTTACCCCGCCATTATCGCCAGCCTTGCAACAGGTAATCCAGTGGTTGTTAAGCCTCACCCCAATGGCATTTTACCGATTGCGTTGTGTGTCAAAATATTTCGAGAGGTGCTTAAAGAGGGAGGGTTTAATCCCGATCTGGTTACGATGGTGGCGGATACTCGCGGTGATCCCGTCACGAAGGCGTTATTACAACATAAGGATTCGGCGATTATTGATTTTACGGGTAGCCCTCAGTTTGGCGAGTGGATAGAGCGCAATTGCAATACTGCATTAGTGTATACCGAAACTGCAGGTTGCAACTCGGTTGTGGTTGAGTCTACCGATGATCTTAAAGGGATGGCCAGTGCCATTGCTCATTCGCTATGTCAGGCGTCAGCGCAGATGTGCACCAGCGTACAGAACATATACATTCCCGCTGAGGGTGTCGATGTCAATGGCAGGCAGGTTTCTTTTGAATCTATCAAGGACGCGATTGTTGCCGAGGTGGATGATTATCTGTCGGATGCCAGAAGGGCGTCTACTTTGTGTGGGGCATTGGTAAGCGAGACGGTGCTCGATGAAGTTTCAACGATGCGAGCCGCGGTGGCCGGATCTAAAAGCGCAAGTATTGCACGGGATTCAGCGCCCTATGCGCATCCAGACTTTGATAATGCACGCACTGCCACCCCGCTCATTGTCGAAGTTGATCAAGGCGGCAAAGATTTTTATGGCGACGAACGTTTCGGGCCTATCTCCTTTTTAATTCGAACAGAGAACACCGATGTATCTTTGGAGCTGGCGACCCAAGGCGTTCGCGAGAAAGGCGCGATCACGTCTCATGTCTACACAAAAAAACCAGATTATCAGAATCGTGCGGAATTGGCTTTTCATTTTGCAGGGGCTTCAGTTGCTTTTAACCTCATGGGCATGCCCATAAACTTCGCTGCGGCATATAGCGATTATCATGTTACGGGTCTCACTCGGGCGGGTAATGCTTGTCTCACCGATCTTGATTTTGTAAGTGCCCGTTTCCGCATTGTTCAATCGAAATGGATTTCTGAATCTTAATTGGGGGGCGGTATGACAGAAGTATACATAGTTGGTATTGGTATGACGGGGCTGGGAAAGTTTCCCGATCGTAGTGTAAAAGGTTTAACGGATGAGGCGGTAAGCCTGGCGCTAAAAGATGCTGAGACAGATTTGACTACAATCGAGGCTGCCTGGTTTTCAAATACACGCCAAGCCTTGCTGGAGGGCCAAAATACGATTCGTGGTCAATGCGCGCTGCGTCCGCTCGGTTTTCAAGGTATTCCTATCGCAAATGTAGAAAATGCTTGCGCGTCTGGATCTACCGCGCTGCTGCAAGCCGTGGCTCATATCCGCGCGGGAATGTGCGACGTGGCTTTGGTTGTTGGTGCTGAAAAAATGTTTTTCCCGGAAAAGCGTGAGGCGATGTTCAAAGCCTTTATGGGAGGAACGGATATACACCGTTTAGAAGAGTTTCAATCGTTGGTTGGCAGCATGGCGGAGCATGTTATCCCTAAGGAGCTTCAAAATGTGGATACGGGGCAGAGAAGCTTCTTCATGGACAGTTATGCGGCACAGGCACGTCTACATATGGATACTTTTGGAACTACTCAGCGTCAATTCGCCCATGCTGCCGCCAAGAATCACTGGCATTCCACAATGAATCCGTTGGCGCAATATCAGAACGATATGAGTGTTGAAGATGTGTTGGCGGGACGACTAATCAGCTGGCCTTTTACCTTGCCGATGTGCGCTCCTATCTCTGATGGCGCTGCAGCTGCAGTCGTGTGTTCCAAGAAGGCACTGGACAAGTTCGGTCGCAATCGATCGGTCAAAATTAGGGGAATTAACTTGGCCAGTGGCAGTGACCGTAGGTCGGATGATTTCTCTAATCATATTGGCAGAGTTGCGGCATTGAAGGCGTATGAAGAGGCCGAGCTCGACCCAGCTGATATTGATGTGGTTGAGGTTCACGATGCAACCGCTTATTCGGAGATACAGCAAGTGGAGAACCTTTGCTTGTGTCCAGTGGGTGAGGGCGGGTTGTTTACAGAGCGGGGTCACACCACTCTAGGTGGTCAAGTGCCGGTAAATCCTTCGGGAGGTTTGGTGTCTAAAGGGCATCCAGTGGGTGCGACAGGCATCATGCAGTTGCATGAACTGGTTGTTCAGCTTAGAGGTGAAGCGGGAGCTCGCCAAGTTGAGGGTGCCAAAATTGCGGTGGCCGAGAACGGTGGTGGGTTTTATGAAACCGAAGAGGCGGCGACGGTTGTGACAGTGCTGGAACGGTCCAGTTCTATAAACAATAATGGCTAGGGTTTTCGTATGAATGAGATATTGAAAGGTATCAGGGTGTTGGATTTTGGCCGCTACATTGCAGGCCCGTATTGCGCCACATTATTAGCTGATTTGGGTGCGGACGTTATTCGACTGGAAAAACCCAGTGGCGGCGAAGATCGATATACTGTGCCAGTTACCCCCCATGGTGAAGGCGCCTATTACATGCAGATTGCTCGCAATAAGCGCGCTATGACGCTGAACCCAACTCATCCTTCAGGGGTTGAGGTTATCCGACGATTGGTAAAGACGGCCGATGTCGTTATTGTCAATTTGCCGGCGCCAGCATTGAAAAAAATGGGCCTGGACTATGAGACACTAAGTGCGATTAAGCCTGATATCATTCTTACTACAGGCTCGGCTTTCGGCTCGGATGGGCCTTACGCGTCACGAGGTGGTTTTGATAGTATTGCCCAAGCCATGTCAGGAGCGATGCATTTAAGTGGATCACAGGATGCCCCTGCACGGTCTTTTGCCCCTTATTGTGATTTCGGTACGGCTTTGAGCAGTGCGTTTGGCACACTTGCGGCTATCTTGCACAAACTGAAAACCGGCGAGGGACAAGTGGTCGAGGGTACCTTGCTTGGCACCGCGCTGAATTTTAACAATGCCGCTCTCATTGAAGAGGCAATGTTATCCATTGGCAGAGAAGGGAGTGGTACTCAAGGTCAATACAATGCGCCGACTAACACTTATGGCACTAAGAATGGATGGATAACCGTACAGGTCGTTGGTGCTGGAATTTTTAAGCGTTGGGCGAATCTAATGGGTGAAGGCAAGTGGCTTAATGACGAGCGCTTTAGTACAGATCAGAGCCGAGGCGATCACGGTTCTATTATCTCTGGGCGCATGAATCAGTGGTGTCAGGAGCGCACCAACGCGCGTGCAATTGAAGAGCTATCAGTAGCAGGCATTCCGGCAGGAGAGCTTTTGTCAGCCAAGCAAGTGCTTAAAAATGAGCATGTAACAGGCGCTGGATTCTTACAGGATACGGACTACCCTGGCGCGCCGAATCCAGTGCCGATCGCGAGTCATCCCATTCGGTATTCCAAAACTCCCGTTGGAGAGTTTGAGCGCGCACCTATGTTAAGTGAACATACTCAAGAAATACTTATTGATCTCGGTTATAGCGACGAAGAAATCAACGTCTTACGGAAAGCTGATGTGATTTAGTGCGGGCTTAGGGGATGTGCAGTTAAGGTCTTGTGCGCGGCGAAAGTTTACTGATTGTTAAGTTCTGGCAAAGCGAACTTCATTGATTAGTGCAGGGTGATGACAATCTTCACACACAACATTGGTAGCTAGTGCGTTTCCACATGAGCGATGTACTAATTTAAAGGGATGAGAAATTTTTGGAAGCCAATCGAGCACCCATTGGCGCAACGCCATGACCATTGGGTATAGGGACTCGCCTTTTTCTGTTAAGTGATACTCATATCTGGGAGGGTTGCTCTGATATTCATGCAAGCTAAAGATTTCAACATCCGTCAGCATTTTGAGCCGATCAGCCAGGATATTGGTTGCCACGCCCAGCTGTAGTCGAAAATCATCATATCGTCGATGACCGATAAATGATGCGCCCATTATCAAGGCGGTCCAGCGATCACCTATGATTTCTGTAATGTGTTCCAGCTGCTGGTCGTCACGAAAATTTTCCCTGCTACGCCGCTGATTGCCAAAGGCTTTCAAATCTTTCATAGACGTTGTTTCGGCATTCTCGTTCACGATCCGCTCAACGTCTTGGTATCGTAGGGGCGTTTGGCAGTGCCGGCAAACAGCAAGTGGCATGAGGTCATGCCCTCCATGCGCGTTGTGGTAGAGCTTAGGCGGTACGCCGGCGCTTTTTGCGCCCCCTGCCCATTGCAGTTCCCACTGCCATACAAGTAAGGCAAAAGGATACAGCCCAACACCGATGTCAGTGAGCCTATATTCAAACCTCAGCGGTGATGCTTGATAGGGATTCTTATAGAGTATTCCGTGAAAGACGAATGATTCCAGCCGTTTGGATAGCGTACCTCGTGGCGCACCGGTATTGGATCGAAACTCTTCAAATTTGTGTCGGCCCAAAAAAGCTTCTCTTAAAATTAAAATGCTCCATCGGTCGCCGAGAATGTTCAGCGCACGGGATACAGGGTTCGACAAAATCTGGTTAGTTACTTGCATCATTGGATTTTAAACGAAACGCTCAAGCGAAGAAACTAAAAGTTTGATAGTGAAGTGCTTGGAAAGCTTCACCTATGTCTCAGATCAAATATTACTGCATATCTTAATGTGGGCATTGACATGCTGTAATTGACGTGAAAATGCGAAAAGGCATCTCTTTTGCGTCATGTCGAGGTGTCTATCCTATTCGCTGGTTTAGCGGGAGCAGAGAATTGACAACTATCACTTGCGTTATAAGACTCATGGTGTAATATATAGTGACTTTCGCTATGAGACTCGGTAGCTGGGGAAACGATTTCATTCACCACTAGGTTTAATTTATGTCAGATGTTACTGAGAGGCTTCGTCACCTGCGCATTCCCGCGATGCAGGCCCCTATGTTTCTCATATCGGGGCCTGAAATGGTTATAAATGCTTGTGACGCGGGAGTTGTAGGCTGCTTTCCTGCACCTAATGCTCGGACTGTAGAAACACTCGATCAGTGGATGGCAGATATTAAGTCAGCGAATTGCGCCAATGAAAAAGCGGCACCCTGGGCCGTAAATTTGATCGTTCATCCCACATACCCAAGACGAGATGCAGAGCTTGAGCTTGTGCTTAAACATAAACCTCCCATCGTCGTTACCGCGCTGGGAAGTCCAAAACATGTTGTTGAGCAAGTTCACAGTTATGGCGGCATCGTATTAGCTGATGTCGTTAGTCCACGGTTTGCAAGAAAAGCGGTGGCCTCAGGGGCTGATGGGCTGATTCTGATCTGCGTCGGTGCGGGCGGCCATACAGGTTATCTCTCACCGTTTGCATTTATAAGTGAAGTCCGCCAGTGGTGGGACGGTCTGTTGGTGCTCGGTGGTGGAATTGGTACTGGTAGTGCCATTCATGCGACTCAAACCATGGGGGCGGATATTGCCTATCTGGGAACACGCTTCATTCCAACGGCGGAAAGCTTGTGTCAATCGGAATACAAACAGATGGTGGCTGATTCACACGCTGACGACATTGTTACATCAGATGCGATTACTGGTGTAAAAGCCAACTGGATGCGCCAGTCGCTGGTCAATGGTGGGTATGATCCTGACGACATGCCCAGTCAAGGCAGTATCGACTTTGCGAGCAATGGTTCCGATAACAAACGTTGGAAAGACATTTGGGCTGCTGGTCAAGGCGTTGGAGCCTCTCAATCTGTAAGTGATGTTGCGACTATCGTTCGAGAGCTAGAAAGTGAATATTTGGCTTCGATTGAACGTATGCCCGATCTCAAAAATGCCATACTTAGAGGGTGAAAAATTGATTGTTACTGAGCAAGAAAGAATTGATTTGTATCGTAATAAGGGCCTTTGGGGGGAACTTCGACTGCACGATCTGCTCTACCGAACTGCAGAGAAACATCCCGATAGGTTGGCGCTCGTGGATCCGGCCAACAAGCTAGCGCTCGTGGGTTCAAATCCACAACGCTTGCGATATTCAGAGGTGGTAAACCAGGTTGATCGTCTCGCTGCAGTTTTGCTAACGTTCGGGTTTGGCAAGGACGACATCTTACTGGTGCAGATGCCAAATGTTTTTGAGTTGGTATTGTTGTACATGGCTGCTTCAAAATTAGGCGTAATTATCAGCCCCGTTCCGGTGCAGTATAAGGAGCATGAATTATCGGAAGTGCTTCAAGTTCTCGAGCCAAAAGCGATAGTCAGCGTTGCCACACTAAAAGGTGTTGGATTCCTTGATCATCAGGTCGCGGCTGTCAATCAAATTGAACGGATTTTGCCACACAGGCCCAACATTTTTTTATTTGGGGAGGGAGAGGGCTGTATTAATCTGTGTGAGGAGATGGAAAACTGCAGTGAGCTAACGAACCTGGAGCACTATTGCGACAGCGTTTCTATATCCAGTAACGATGTGTTGACCATCTGTTGGACTTCGGGAACCGAGGGTACCGCGAAAGGTATTCCCCGTACTCATAACCACTGGCTGTCCGTTGGCATGGCGACCTACGAGGGCAATCGCATCGAAGAAGGTGAGTCCTTACTCAATCCTTTCCCGTTTATCAATATGGCATCCATTGGCGGTCTCTTTCTAAGCTGGCTATATTGTGGGGGCAAGTTGGTTCTTCATCACCCATTAGACTTGCCAATCTTCTTGCAGCAGATTGTTGACGAAAAGATTAGCTACACACTCGTGCCTCCAGCCCTGCTGAATACTCTATTGAAAGATGAGGGGCTATTAGCCACTTGTGACTTGAGTAGCATTCGTGCCATCGGATCTGGTTCTTCGCCTTTAGACGAGTGGATGGTTGCCGGTTTCCAAGATAGGTTCGGCATTGAAGTTGTTAATCATTTTGGCTCAAATGAAGGTGTAAGTTTGTTGTGTGGGCCAAACGAAACCAGCGATCCATTCAAACGTGCAAGGCTTTTTCCAAGGAACGTAAGCATCTTGGAAACTCGATTGGTCAATCCAGAAACAGGAGTGCCCATCCATGAACCCGGATTTCAGGGGGAGTTGCAAATCAAAGGCCCCGGCGTTTTTGATGGCTACTACAAAGATCCCAGAAAGACCCTAAGTTCATTCACCGACGACAATTATTTCCGTACGGGTGATCTGTTTGAAATAGATTCGGAGGATCCAAACTTTTATCGTTTTGTAGGGCGTTGTAAAGATTTGATTATCAGAGGTGGGGTGAATATTGCGCCTGCAGAGCTGGATAGTCTCCTTTGTTCACATCCAGACATAGTTGAAGCCGCCGTTGCGGGGTATCAGTGTGATGTTATGGGAGAGAGAGTTGCCGCATTCGCGGTCTGTAAACCTAGTTGTTCTCTAGAACTGTCAGACGTCGTCAATTTCTTAAAAGAACAGAAAATAGCCTCATTTAAGCTGCCAGAAAAGCTGGTACTTATTGAATCTATACCTAGAAACCCACTGGGAAAAGTGCTACGTAATCAGCTCAATTAAACGACATTAAATACGGCTGGTAATGTACCCGAAGGAGTTAAAGTTTCATGCAGTTTTTAAGACCA
>CAJVZD010000134.1 GCA_913019905.1 uncultured Cellvibrionales bacterium | reverse complement strand
AGAAATGAACGGAGTGCTTCGGCAAATGTCAGGCCAATCTTCGGATTTACATGACATTGATTAATACCTTCGAGGTTAATTTCTACTGGATCTTCTGCGGTGGAGATATTGCGCTCCGGCTCGTTCAAGATATTCAATCCGGTGTAGAGTGACACGGTCTTGCCGCTGCCGGTTGGGCCTGTCACTAAAATCATCCCTTGCGGTTGTTCCAGTGCATGCATAAACATATCTTTTTGATCGGGTTCATAACCCAGCATGTCGATACCCATTTGAGCGCTGCTAGGATCTAGAATACGTAATACGATTTTTTCACCAAACAGGGTCGGCAGCGTATTAACCCGAAAATCAATAGCTCTGTTTTTGGAAAGTTTCATCTTAATACGTCCGTCTTGTGGAACGCGGCGCTCAGATATATCCATTTGCGACATGACTTTCAACCTAGCAGCGAGACGGCCGGCAAGGTTCATTGGTGGTTTTGTTACTTCTTGTAATATACCGTCGGTACGAAAGCGTACGCGATAGCTTTTCTCATAGGGTTCGAAATGAATGTCCGAGGCACCGGTTTTGATCGCGTCGATGAGTACTTTGTTTACAAACCGGACTATCGGCGTTTCATCAATATCGCCGCCCTGATCGGCATCCTTGTCGCCGTCCTCGTCGACGGCTTCAATGTCCAAATCATCTAGACCGTCATCCATATCTGTGAAACCGCCCAAGGGTTCGTCTTGGGAGTCTACAAATTTTGTAATGGCATCGGTCAATAAGCCTTCTTCTACTAATATAACGTCGGTATTTATGCCGGTATGAAACTTGATTTCATCGAGTGCGCGCAGATTCGTTGGATCGGAGACAGCAATATAGAGTTTGTTACCTCTGCGATAAAGGGGCAAGGAATGGTGTTGCGAAACGAGTTTTATGTCGACCAAATCCTTTGGCGCTAATTCCATATTGAAGGCCGATAAATCAAATAGCGGTGTTCCAAATTCATCAGATGCGGCACGGGCAATCGCTGAGCTAGGGCACAAGTTATTAGAAACCAGGTAGGATACAAACGGAGATTTCTCCGTTGACGCATCTTGATACGCTTGTTGCGCTACTTCTTCGCTAATGAGTTTGTCTTTGACAAGACGACGGGCAAGGCCGCTTAGGGGTATTGCATTCATTGGTATGTCTGAATCTCACTTGGTAAGTATTTACAGTAACCAATTGATTGTAGTCTATTTTTGAGAAATATGCTGAAGGATTTTTCAGCAAAGATGTTAGATTTTCGACAAAAAAAAACGGACCCTTATTTAAAGGTCCGTATTTTGTGTAACGTTAGTAATCTAGATGCTAGCATCAATTATAGGTTAGGATGAAATTTCGCATCTAAAGTACTACTTACGTCTACGGTAAAGCTAATGATACCGGCAGCACCTTGGCCTCGAATAACCATTGTCTTACCCGCAAGGTCGACCGGTGCAACACCAGCTGCGGCAAATGTAATGATAATGTCGGCAGTTCCCGCGCCAGCTGCAGGAGCGTAGGCTGAAGTAACAGTGGAGATTATTGTATTTGCTGCAGCAATATCAGTGAAATCGCCGCCCGCAACATCAACACCGAATCTAAGTAAGTCTGCGTCATTAGCCGGTACGGTACCGTTAGTTGAATAGAACTCTTGTATGGCTAGCTGGACAGTACGCACACCAGCAATTGATGTCGTCGCTTCAGTACGTTGCGTATAAATCTGATACTGTGGAATCGCAATGGATGCCAAAATACCAATAATTGCAATAACGATCATGAGTTCGATGAGGGTAAAGCCCTGTTGATTTTGCTTTTTCATAATGAAATACCTTTAGGGTGAATTAGATAATTTAATTTCGTTTACAACTTGGTTTCTGTGGCCCTTGCGGTAGCTCAATGTTGCCAAGTTGCTATTGCCAGTGCCGTTGTATTACCTATTGCAGGTGCTGTGCCAGAAATCGCTTTTTATCTCAAATTTATCTTAAGTATATGATTTTATTTGATTAATGATTTTTTTGTGAAACTGAAGAGAAATTCTATTTAGAATTAAACATGAAGAGACTGACAATATTTGTCATGAATGGCAGTTTTGGTCATGTTAAACGTGACCAAAACTGTTTGATGATGGGCTACGAGTGCGAAAATTTCTTAATAGCTAAACAAAACGCATGGACAGGTCAACGGCTCGGCAATGTTTCGTTAAGGCCCCAATGGATATAAAATCGACACCCGTTTCTGCAATGGGGCGGAGGGTCTCTTTAGTAATATTACCGGACGCTTCGAGTTTGGCTTTCCCCGCGGCCAGTTTTACCCCACTGCGCATCATTTCCAAATCGAAATTGTCGAGCATGATTATGTCCGCACCGGCTTTTAAGGCTTCGCAGAGTTCATCGAGACTTTCTACCTCTACTTCTACCGGTTTATTAGGCGCATTTGCCTTGGCCGTGCCGATTGCATTCAAAATACCACCGCACGCTGCGATATGGTTTTCTTTTATAAGAAAGGCATCGTACAGCCCTAAGCGGTGGTTAAAGCAGCCACCACAAGTCACTGCATATTTTTGCGCCGTTCTCAAACAGGGAATAGTTTTTCTCGTGTCGAGAAGCTGTACACCAGTACCGCCTACAATATCGGCATATTTTCGACAAATACTTGCAGTGCCCGACATTAACTGCAGAAAGTTAAGCGCAGTACGTTCACCGGTTAATAAACTGCGGGCAGGACCTGCTAGTTCGAAAATTGTTTGATCGGGTTTTAGTTGGTCTCCGTCAGAGGCTTGCCACTTAACATCCACCTCTGGATCGAGTTGTCTGAATACTTCATCTACCCAGCTTTGTCCGCTTAAGGTTGCGGACTCTCGGGTGATAACCCTCGCTTTTGCGCTTGTATCTGCCGAAATTAAGCTTGCGGTAATATCGCCGTCACCCATGTCTTCTTCAAGTGCGCGCTGTACGGTGATTTCGAGGTCTTGGTTTACATAGAGGGGCAATGTCATTGTAATAATCGCTTTTCCAACAGTAGTAGGTGTAAAAAGTCGGTAATTCTACCAGTATATCGGTATTGGGGAAGCGATTCTTAACCATCGCGATTTTTATTGTTTTAGTATTAAAGTATTTCCTCGCTGAGTAAATTCGATTTGCCTTAGGGCGCTCATACCCAGTAATACGCCATCTATGTCCATCGACGGATTGATGCTGGCTTTTATATCTTTGAGCTGAATTTTACCGATAGTCACTGACTCCAGCTGGGTAGAGTAAACTGCGACCGGGCCGTTTGCGGTGTTTGCGTAGCTTTTTCGTCCCGAATTTAGACCAATTCTTTCCGCAATTAATTGTGGGATAACGACATCTGTCGCACCTGTATCCAGTAAGAAAGCCACGTTCTTATTGTTGATTGTGCCGTTGACAACGTAATGATGTTGTCGATTTGCCTGTAACACAACTTCAATTTGTCCGGTCGCATTAGATTCACTTACCGGACGTTGATTGGGGTTTTCTTGGTCGCTCAGCCAGTCGCTGAAAAAGCTTACCAACAAGATTAGTAATATCCCCCATGCGATAACAAACATAATAATCCCCATTTTTCGGGGGCTGGTGGAAGAAGGTAAATCTTTTGCCATGACATTTTAACCGGGTGGATGTCGATAAATTGCTGATGGATCATTAAATGGTGCGCTTTGACGTCAATTGTACAAGGGATTTTCGATTGGTGTTAATTTAAGCAATTTTTAATGTGATCTATTTCTCGATCCTACTAAACTAAACAAGACGTCATGTTAGCTGTTGAATATAGTTACAGGTATCGAATACTGTTGTAGAACGTGAAATCATCGAATGAGGTCCTATTGTGGATAGCCGCAACAAAGTGGTCAGGATTAATAGTCTGAGGCCAGTAGAGATTACTCAGAATAACAAAACGGGTATTGCGCACCAGCAGGATTCGCTCACGTTTTCACACTTGCCTGCGCAATTTGGCGAAATGAAATCTAAGGGCAAACTAGCGTTGCAGCCCTTGTTGCAGGCCTTTTTTGATAATATTGACGATGCGCTGTTCGAACTGGCCGACCGTGCCGACCAAAATGCGGTGCAAAATATGTATTTCGAGTCGATGCGTGAAATACGAATAAAACGTCGTTCTATAGAAGCGGGGTTTAACCAGGAGATGGAAGAAGGTTTTAAGCGTTTACTCAACAGCCCTGGCTTGCCTCCTCTGCTGTCTGATGAAGCAGGCATTCAAGAAGTCGATCGTCTCGCACTAGTAGACCATGAAGAATTAGAAGAGTTGGTTGCTACAGATGCCATGATAGCGAAAGCGGTGCTGCAATTTGCGGACTCTTTACAAAAGCTGACCAACTGTCTTGATATTCTGATCGACGGCATGACGGTAACTAATGAAAATAATCCACTGGGTCCTTTTTTGATTTGTCATAATTTTGTCCTTGTCTGTCGAGATTTAGATTTAGACATAAAAGCAAAGTTGGTTTTGTTCAAAATATTTGATCGATATGTAATGGGGGGGCTTGAACCGGTGTACGTGGCGAGCAATGAAGCCATAGTGACCGGAGAAATGATATCGGTACTCGAAAAACGTGGAAAATCTTTGACGGCGGATTCGCCGAAGGGATCGCAGGCTGGGGTATCTGCCAGCGAGCCCGTAAACTCGCCCCAAAAAATCTCCGACCAGCTATCGGATTCAAATGTCGATGGATTACTTGCAACTGCAGTGCTCCCTAATTCAGCCGACGTTTTCTCTGATTTACAGCATTTATTACACCAAGTGCCTCGACAAAATACGTCTGCGGCTAGTGGTCTTGTATCGTCGGGACAGGCTCCGCTAATTCCCCGCGAAAAACTTATGGATATGTTACAAACACTGCAGGGTTCTATCGGCGAGCAGTTCCAGGGTACTGACCCATCTACTGCTAAACAGTCTCCCCAGCCATTTAATATACAGCAATCATTGAACCAATTGTTGACTGAGCACATGCCGTCCACGCCAATGAGTATCAGTCAGCGCGACGAAGATGCCGTTAATCTTGTTTCGATGCTGTTTCAATTTATTCTTGATGATAGAAATCTGGCAGCCCCAATGAAAGCGCTTATCGCCAGGTTGCAATTACCTATAGTTAAAGTCGCTATGGTCGACAAAAATTTCTTTAGTAAGGGTGGTCATCCGGCTAGAAAGTTACTTAATGAGATTGCACACGCAAGTTTGGGGTGGTCAGTTGAAAAGAATATTGATCGTGATCCGCTGTATAGCAAGGTGTCAGAGATCGTTAATCGACTGCTAAATGATACTGAGGATAACGTTAGTATTTTTCATGAGGTTTTAGCAGACTTTATAGCCTTTCTAGAAATGGATAGCCGTCGTACGAAATTAGTTCAGCAACGAACTTTGAATGCTGAAGATGGAAAGGCAAAATCTGAGGTTGCGCGAAGTCGAGTGAGAGAGATTCTAAACGGGAAAATAGCGGGTAAATCTTTGCCGAAAGTGGTTATTGCGTTGCTCGAAGAAGCGTGGAGTAATGTTCTATTCTTGATTTATTTAAAAGATGGCGAAGAGCATAGCCATTGGAAAGAGGCATTGGCTCTAGTAGATGAATTGTTATGGAGCGTAGAGCCTTTAGAGGACGCTGAAGCTAGGCAGCGGTTGATCAAAATGATTCCCGAAATGCTCCATGACTTGCGTTCTGGTTTGACAACTATTGCCTACAACCCCTTCGACATGAATCAATTGTTTGCTGATTTGGAAAATATTCATCTAGCCCAATTGCAATCTGTAAATACCGTGAATAAAGCGTCGTTGGAACTACCAGAGCCGCCACAAGTTGCGCAAATAGAAAAAACGCTGGATCAAATGCTCGAGGCACATGTAAAAGGTCACGTTTCCTTGGAGGACTTAGATGCAGAGCTTGACGCGCAGTTGGAGGCAATCGATGATTTAGCATTCGATGGCGGTAACGATGTGGGTGATGATTTCCATCCGTCGGCTGTTGGGTTTGACGAACACGAGTCGCAGTTGGCACATTCAGAGCTAAACGAAGGAGCGACAGTGGAGCGCGTAGTTGTACAAGCTGGAAGTGCGTCGGATTTGGAAAATGACCGACATGACGACGATTCGCTTTCTGATGATGACCCCGCCCTACAACAAGCAGATGCTTTGTCGATGGGTAGTTGGGTTGAAATTCACCAGGAAGATGGAAAGAAATACCGTTGCAGGTTGGCGGCGGTTATACGAAGCACCGGAAAGTACGTGTTTGTGAATCGCTCAGGTATGAAAGTCGCTGAACATTCACGCCAGACGTTGGCTATTGATATTAAGCGAGGTTTAATCACTGTGCTCGATGAAGGACTTTTATTTGACCGTGCTCTGGAGTCAGTCATTGGCAACTTGCGGGATACAAAAGGACATACGGCATAGTGCAAAACGTTGTATGGGCGCTGAATAACGTTTGTTCCTTCTAACTCGATATATTATGCTACATCCTCATTTCGACAATAGATGAGCATGCGAGTATATTCCATTGAAATTTCCAGAAGACCATTGGCTTGATAACGCTCGTCGTGTATTTTCTCCGAACTTTAATCAGCGCCCTGAGGCTGCTGAGATCAGTCTGTTAGTTCTCCATAATATTAGTCTTCCCGCCGGTCAATTTGGAAATCAGTATATTGAGCAGTTATTTACTAACTGTCTCGACTGTCATTCCCACCCAGATTTTAGCGATTTAGAAGGCCTCGAAGTATCGGCGCATTTGCTCATTGACCGAGAGGGTGAGATTGTTCAATTTGTTCCCTTTAATCGTCGCGCCTGGCATGCAGGTCACTCCCATTTTGCAGGTCGCGCTAACTGTAACGATTTTAGTATTGGGATTGAGTTGGAGGGCGTTGATAACAAACCTTATACTGAGCAACAATATCAATCGTTAACTGACGTAAGTCTTCGTCTTATGCAATTTTATCCAGCGATTTCAGTTGATAATATTGTCGGTCATAGCGATATTTCCCCAGAAAGAAAAACCGACCCGGGGCCCGCATTTAACTGGAGTACCTATTTGCGTTCTCTAGAGAGTTTGCTGCCGAATCCCTATACATCAGAATGACTAAAAAGGAAGATCATGGAATTTTTGACCATACTAATAACGTTAGCTTTGCTGCAGCTTTGGGGTTCTGGGGGGCCTATTCAGCGAGATGAGTGGTTTCAGTCAATTATTGATGCCGGTAAAGAGTGGGTAGATTCCTCCCGTCTGCGTTTGTTTTGGGTAGTTGTAGGTCCCTGCATTGTTCTATTTCTTTTTCTGGTCCTCGTTGATTCGATCTTTTTTGGTCTTTTCTCTATCATCGCTTATGTCGGTGTGTTGTTGTATTGCTTGGGGCGGGAAGAATTTAGCGAAAATGTTCAGCGCTATCTAAGCGCTTGGAACAATGGCGATCTTATTGAGGCGGAAAGGTATGCTGTCAAGATAGGTGATTTTCAGCAGCTCAGGTCTGAAGAAGAGTCACGGTCAAGTGTTAATGTTAATGCAAGAACGAGCACAGATAACAGTTCTGAAGATGCAATTCAGGCAGACTCTGAAAACGTTTCTGAATTAGACAAAGACGATGTTAAAAAATACATTGTTTTACACGGATGTACTCGCAGCGCTCTAGTCTATGAAGGTTATGAACGCTGGTTTGCCGTCATTTTTTGGTTTTTGGTATTCGGTCCGATTGGAGCATTAGCTTACCGCTTGAGTTATATTTATGCACGCAGCGAATCATTGGCTGAGAGCGATCGTGAAATGGCATTACGCGTTGTGCACTATCTGGATTGGGTACCTGGCCGTCTATTGGCCCTAGCATTCTCCATAACCGGTAATTTCGTTAATAGCTTTGAGTATTGCTGGCAGGCGATGTGGGATGATCAGCCAATTACTGAGCTTATCGAGAAGACGGCTCTTGCTGCTATTAGCGGTACCGACGAAAATACGAAATACCCGAATGAAATAGACAGCTTTACAATTATTGCTCGAAAAGAGATCTTGGCTCTGCAATCGTTATTGTCGCGTAGTGTGGT
>CAJVZD010000133.1 GCA_913019905.1 uncultured Cellvibrionales bacterium | reverse complement strand
CAGAGCCGCCAGGCTTTCTGGACTGAGTGGCGTAGCTGAACCGCCCTCCTGCGCACTAAGGATATGATTTGCTACGGTAAAACGATTGTCGACCACATCCAGGTCATTGCCACCGGCACCGTCCAGGACGCTAATCACAAACACTTCCAGACTGACCTGATTACTGTCTACCTGAGCAGCCCACCAGTCCCAACATGCAGGATCTGGATCCCTGCCAAAAAGCTGCTGATAAACATTTTGAATTAATTCCCTCGTATTTATTCCCCCGAAGAGCTGCTGATATTCTTCGGAGCTACCAAAGGCTTGCATGATACTACCCAGGTCGCCGTTCTCCACCGCAACTTGCTGCGACCAGTAGTCCAGCCAGCACTATCGGCGGGACGGCCGTAATAAGCCAGATAAGCACCCATTACTTTAGATTCAGGGATATTCAATTCCCGGCTATTACATTCAGCCCTCACTTCTGTAACCGCTACTGACAGGAAGATAAAAGGCACGAGGCACATTATTCGACTGGACATTGGTTTTCTTCTCCGGGACCGCAAACAACAGATCGAACCAATACGGAACTGTTTGTACACACTGGGGGCCGAGTAAACTCAAAGGCCTCATCCGTAGAATGTGATGGCCATAGCAATGATAGATTGTTAGCGGTGATAGCTCGCCATTAAATGAATTTTATTGGTTTTAAAAAAGCGAAAACGAAAAGGAAAGCGTTATAAGGAGATCGCGGATTGCATGACAAATAACAAACCGATGAACCATGACGAGATCCCGAAAAGTCTAACTTGCCCCCTCGAAAGCGACACAAGCTATGGCAAAAACAGCGGAATGAAAAACAAATTCATAAGATTCGAATACGGCCCTTATTGTCTTGTCCCAGTGCGATATCACTCAATGAACACTTGCGCTTTCAAGCCCGCTAGCCAGACACATGGCTGCTTACAAAAGCTCTTCATCCATTGAACGGCATATATCGTGAAAAGACGTGGCTGAAACGTGCGCCGGACATGAAGAAAAGCCACCATACAAAATTCGTCAGCTTATGAGATACTGCGCGCCTACTTTCGCTATGTTTGCGAAAAACGACTACGCGGGCCAACAAACGAGAAAGGTTAATCAAATCTGTTTGACGCTGCTTACCCTTTGGTTCTGCACGGGCGTGTTTGCCCGATTCGAGCGATCTTTTCAGAAAGGAGGACCGATAGTTTTCCCTTTTCCTCTCACCTATTGTTACCAACAATCCTTTGACGCTAGCGTTCCACTCACGGTTCTTCGACCATCAGAAAAGGCGCTAAACGTTGCGCACATTGTATCTTTTACCTGGTTGCCCTGAGGCGTAGCAGTAATATCAAAACTGACAGCAGTCGGGTTATTTAGCGCAATTAGGTACGTACTGTCGGCAACAACAGCGGTGTAATTTCCATCCGTGTCGATATAATACGTATCGCTCGCATAGCCCAAGTCTGTCAGATTGGCTGCATAGGATTTATTATTACCCATGTATTGATCCTGTCGCAAGATCACGCCCAGCATCACACTCTTCGCAGATTGCCGATAGGTCTTCCTCACACTCGCCTGATAGGAGGGAAGAGCAATACTGGCAAGGATCCCAATAATCACTAATGCCACTAAAAGCTCGATTAAACTGAATCCAATTGTCGTTTTTCTGCTAGCCATCGTTTCACACTCTTAGACTTATAGTTCGTCAATACCTTCTTCTCGCCAATAAACCTTGCGACGAGGGTCGGTGTCGGTTTCGATAAATTCACCCGTAGGCGTTAAAATATATTTTCCGTTAATGTCGACAACGCCCGAAGGAATCCCGGTTGTAGTTGCCGTTGTATACCGATCTTGCTTAACGATCTGGTCTATTGTGCCGGATAAATTCATTGTTGGTTTTCCGTCGACAAGACTGACGATATACAGACGCCCCGAACCGGCGGAGGGAGCACACGTCCCTGCTCCAGCTGCACCTTCCGGTAAAAAAGTTGTAAAAAATATCTGGCCATTACTTACCGTCGAACTGGACAAACCTTTCTCGCCGTTATCTTCAAGTTCAAGGCGCCAACCAGGTATTGCAACATTGCAGTCGCCAGTCAAACAGTTGGTAATATCTTTTAGGTCGTTGACCACTAAAGGAACAAACGGGCTGCCCGCATCCTGTCGCATAGCATCCGCCCCACTCAGAGTATTTCGATCCTGAAGCATAAAGAAATAATTAGTAACGTCCGTTTCTTTCGGATCTGCGCGATTGCCACTACTAATGGCAACACCGTCATAGGTTCCGTTATCATCTTTTGTTCTCACCACGGTCGGCGCATGAAAGAACCTTCTGTCAGTGGCCAGCCCATCTGTACCAAACTCGGCAAATTTGCTTATAAACCAATTGTCCTTTCGGTGATTAGCACTAACCCCTTCTGGCATGTCAATTCGCCACACAGCTCCACCACTGTCGCCGACATATATACGGTCGTCTACGTTATTGTTATTGCTATCAAAAAGAGCAACTGAAGACGGTATGCTATCAACCAGATCCTTGTGATGATATTCCGTATTTGATTGAGCCCCGTTGGAACCGCCAAATTTTGCCTTCCAGATCAACTCACCGTCTTTTGCATTAACAATATAAACTGCATTGCCTGTTGTATCGTCGTCGCTGTTAAGGTCCTTTCCAATTCGTGCTGTATTACTGGCGTTCCAGCCTCCACTGTAACCACCGGCAAATACCAGAGCTGCGCGTGGAGCATCGTTATATTGAACCACCGCGAGCTGTGGCGTTGAGAAAGTTAAACCTAATTCAGCATAATCAGCAGAAGAATTATCAATTTTCCACAATAGAGCCGGAACCGCGCTAGGGTCGCTAACATCAAAGGCATAATAAGACATCCCACCTCGGCGCATGCCAAAGTAAACTACAGCTATATCTCCATCATTTACATCGATCGTTCCGTCAGAATTATTGTCGATAACCAGTGCAACAGGTTCTCCGTCGACGCCGTAAGCATGAGGCGGTGTCGTCGGTCCACTCATTAAAGTCTTTACATTCGCCAATGATTCCCGCGGTGCAAACGACAACAGTTCCACGCCCGATTCGTTGCCGCTGGAATCGGTATTTTCTACGATGTGGAGGAGTCCATCATTAGAACCGAATATCAGGTTTATTCTCGGATTGCTTTCGCTATAGCCGGCACCCTTCGCTCCATAGTTCAAAGCAAGCGGGCGCGAGTGCATAGGATCTCCCATAATCCACGGACGAACATCATCAACATCCCCGTCAGCGTCTTCGTCATTGACATCCTGACCTCGGAGCCATCGCAGCATATTTCTCGCCGCTATGGTTGCTGTCGCCGCATTGGCGTAATCGGCGTCAACCACACCCAATTCCGGCTTTAGCTGGTTGGCCAAGGTATCGACGGCATTCAGCGAAATCAGACTATTACCCACCGTGGCTTCGGTATACATTTGGCGAGCACCACTATCAGAATTCGAATCGCCGGGGGAATCGTTGAGATAGCCGGGAATTCGTTGTCCGGCTCCGCCCCGGGTCACCATCCTACCATCGGTATTATCGTTAGCTTCCCCGTCCGGGTCGTCGCCATCAAGGTTGGCGTCGCTAGCATCCGTCCAATGAGTTAGTACTTCCTGTTTAATTCTACCGTCGGCACCAAAAGCGGCTACGCCATTAACGTCTTCTATTTCCAGTGAAATTGAACTGTCCGCGTTCGTTTTCGATACTATCTTTAATTTTTTTACGTTCCCCGACCAATACGGAGATTCGTCTGCTTCAAATAAAGCGAAATAGACATTGTCGGCAATTTCCAAACGGTTGAAAGTACTAACAGGGACAGAAGCTGCGACAAAAATACTACTTTGACTAAGAATCTCGCTAAAAATTGACGCCAAATCGATAAGTAATTGTTTTGGGTCATCCAATTCGATCGCTGTCTTTGTGCCTCCAGCCTGCGCATAGCCATTAGTTGTTCTATTAACCTGTGCGGAAATGAAATACGAAGTGATATTTTGAATGCCGTCAATATTAATTCCGACGTTCACATCGGCGACATCCATATTCTTTACTTCTTGAATAACGTCGGGAAACGTAACGTTGCCGGTCAAACCAAAACCGCCCGAGCTCGGTGAATTATCAATTTCGTCATCCGAGTCGTCTTCCTGCTGGGACACCTGAAACATGGTGTTAATAACAAAGTTTTTGCTACAGGACCAGTCGCCACCATCATCATAAGGGCTAACATATACACCATGTGGATCAGAGGCAGTAGCGGCGGTTTCGATCGTGGAGTCCCAGGCAAAGGCAGTGGTCGGGTCACCATTCCCATCCTGGTTTCGAGCGGAATCCAGATTAAAACTGACTCCTCTTATCGCACTGCTGCCAAAATCATCCCATCCCAAATGGCCATTGAAAACCCCATCCCCCGTTAGATACTTAAATAATTCCAGATAAACTTCTTTTCCTTGGAACTTGTGACTTACGTTTCCCTGAGGTACAGTCATTTTCCCTAATTTGTATAGCAAGTCATCCAGATTCGAGCATCCAGCTCCACCGCAATTCGCCAACTCCCTCGCATCATTCACTATCAAATCAGTCGGATCAAAATAGCCTTTTAGTACATAGGCGCCATTACTACAGTCACTCACAGTTGGGCCGGCGGTGGTTCCTCCATTACAGGAGTTGTCATGACTTATCATCATGCCTACGCGGAGATCATTCCCCGCCTGACTTTCTAACACGACTTTAAAAACCGTCCGCATGACGTCAAAAAGAGTGACATCTGCGCCACTCCATGCGGCGGGGATAGTAATACCATCGTAGTCCGCGACGCTATCACCATCGAGGCTTAGGGCTAGGTATAAATCATCTCCCAACGACGTGGCGCACGACGCTGCGCTTGCATCGTTACATATACTGCTACCAAGATTCGGCCGGTAATCAAGGGTTAACATAATCAAGGGAACGCCCGAACTCAAGCTTTGGGCTTTCAAATAGATATCAGTATCATCAGCATGTATCGTGGACCCAGCGATGGAGGCCATCAGAATTAGCAGCGCGATTCTTAATTTGTTCATAAAACTTTCCTCAACAACAGTACTACGGTCGAATCTAAAGCTCGACGTTAATGTCACGATAAATGTCGGCGTCTTCCTCTCTGCGCTCCTGATCGGAACCCTCTCCATAAGACATTAATATCCCTTGCACAACATTTGACTTGCCGCGGCCGAGCTCGCTCGCATCGTATTCAACATGAATTTCGTATAAACCATATTCGCCGCTTCCCACCTCTTCCTGATCGAGGACGGTATATCCCGGAACATTATCACTCTGATACTGAATGTAGTACTCAAGATATTCATCCGTGGCAACGGAGGTGAGTGCGGCGTTTATTGCAGGCAATAGTCCTGCAGCAATGCAATTTACATTGACATCTCCCAAAATACATAATCGCTCTTTTTCATTCTTCAAATAACCATCTTCTTCACTATCGTCAATCGCATCAAAGATGGAATCAACGATGGCTTCCGATTTTTGAGCCGCTTCCAAACGAAGCTGCTCGTTGACCGCCATTTTTAATTCCACACTACTTGTCGATAACAAAGTACTAACGATAATCGCTGTAAGCAGCATAAAGATCAGAGAAAGAACCAAAACAGCCCCTTCTTGCCTTTTTTGTAACGGTGTCGCGTATATACTCATAATGGTTTCAATTCCACGAGTCTCAGCTAATAGCTTGAGTTATCTGCCAGTTAAATTTCGTATCTTTACGGTTGTCGAATACACTCTTCTCAAGAATCCGTCGTTTTTTGCTGCAACATTTTCACTACCCATTGCGTAGGATTTGTCGTTCACATAACCTGTCACCGCGTCAATGCTACGCATTAGCAAATGGATTCTAACGGTTATTGAATCGCTGATTTCGGCCGCAGTGGGCGTGCCAATAAAATAGTCGACAATATCATCGTCATCACTGTCGATGCCGAATTCAAGATTCAGTTTCTCTATACCTTCAACGTAAGCTTCCGGCGGGCCGATGCCGTCGTCCTCTAAACTTCCAACAATAAGTGTGGGAATCCCGTCACCGACATCGACGGCATAATTTCTTATCATGAAGATCCGCGCATAATACTGCCATAAATCGACACCGGAACCTGCAATTTTATCGACGGGAAGTACGGCGGAACCTTTTACAATTGATGCGGAATTTCCGCCATTCGTGACGCGAAAATAATGAGCTGTATTTAAAAAGGTAGCGAGTGGATTTAATTCACCGTCATCGTAGGCTGGCCCATCAGCAGAGCGCTTTACGACCAATAAATCCGATCCACCAGAGCCCGTTTCGATAATGGAAGAATCAGAAATACAGGAGTAATCACCAGAGATCGCGGCGGTAATGTTGTCAGTATGTTCCAACGCGTTTGAGGGATTCAGGATCCAGTCAATTCCAGCCGCACCACAATCGTTAGCGACTGAGTTTACAGCAATAATACTGGAATCAAATACTCCAAGCGGATACCCAGACATTGAAATTTCTCGGGATAACAGGCGAGCCGCGTAGCGTGCACCTTCCTGCATACGGTAAGTCTGTTCATCCTGGAAATAATTCACCTTTGACTGAACGTACATATTTGCAACACCCAAAGTCAAAACTGAGCCAATTAATAGCGACACCATTAACTCGATCAAAGATAGCCCGAGTTGATATTGGGAACTCATTCGATTCATACACAACCTCACTATTTTCATTTGGTGCTGATAAATGTACTGAGCGCGAGTACCTGACGGTATTCTTCATCGGTGCCGTAGCGGGATAAACCTACCCCACAATTCGAGCTGGTTGGATTGGATAAAGGGCTCATACCACGCCATGCAATCGCGACAGTGATGACACCAGCCGCCTCTGTAATGCAAGCCGTCGGTGTCAGTAATCCACCCACGCTTATGGCATTTCGAACCTCGCCGCTGCCATCAACCGCCTGCTCCCACTGGTATAGATCGTAAGCAACCAACTCCGTTGGCGTACAGATATTAATAGATGAGATGCAGTCTTTCGCTAAACTACCGATTGTGCCATTACCCAAAGCAGCTCCGTCCGCGACGTAGTCGGCTAACTGTCCACCGTTCGTACGCATTCTTTCGAGAATATCTTGGGCCAGAACAGCTGCTGTACTGCGCTGCACGGCTTCGTGTACTGATCTCTTGGCCGTCACTTGCGCACTCGTGAGCCCTAAAACGCCCACAGAAACAACCAATATCGATATAAGTACTTCAATCAAGCCCATTCCTTTTTGGCTATTTTTTTTAAAGAGGATTCTCATAAAATCATACCTCAACTTTCGGGCCAATTAGGGACAGGTATCATCGTCATCGAAGAGAGATGTCCGTGGTTTCATCCTGGTGACAAAAATTTTCCTCGCGTAAGCTGTGTTCAGATCGTCAGGGCACACTTTAAAGGTGTCGGAGTTAGTCGTTGATCCATCAGCAATATAGAGAATTGAATTCACAAAATTTCCGTCACTTGGCTTAATAGTTAGGCCATCAATTTCTCCCTGACTATGGACCACGAAGTCGCCAACATCAACGTTACCATCTCTGTCAGCGTCGGAGAATAGCATCCAACCTTCTTCCCAGCCGTCGGCAGAAAAAGAGCAGGAAGACCCGTCAGTACTTTTGCACACGGTTACGGGACCATTACGTTTAATGGCTTCTGTTCTAGCTAGGTTTAAAGATGTAATGAGTAAGTTGGCTTGCGTCATTATTCGATTGTTATCGATGACGCCTCTATAGGCAGGAAGAACAACCGACATCAAAATACCGCTGATGGCGAGTACTATCATTAATTCGATTAAAGTAAATCCCTCATACTTCGTCATGTAACATCTCCCAATGACCTGAGGTAAAATTTTCTAATAGATCCGTCGAACACTTGTTAAGAATAGTACACTAATAATCCAAACCCATCCATTGAAGTCCGATCAGTGGTAGCTAAAGTAGAGTGAACGGTAACGCGAGATTGGAACCGGAAACGGACTCTTTTTTTAAGTGTAGGCGCTTCCTCTCATCCCACTAATACAATTAGCGATAAGAAAAGTCTAGAATCGTATTTATTGCATAACGATTTCAAACTTGTGGGCTAACGGACGTCCTTTTAAAAAGGCTAT
>CAJVZD010000132.1 GCA_913019905.1 uncultured Cellvibrionales bacterium | reverse complement strand
TTTGCCAAACTCCACAAGACAAGAGGCGGGTCCAGCGAAACAGAATTAAAGCTGTTCACAGTCACGCCAACTTTTTGTCCCTGGGAATTTTGAGCGGTAACAACGGTGACGCCGGTGGCGAAGTTTCCCAGTGCGCGCCTAAATGCTCTCGCGTCAATATTGTCGTTCATAAGGCTCTCCCGTCTCAAAAAATAGTAAATCTTAACAGTCTGTTTCGTGCCCACTCGCTCGTATTAGTGAATGGTTTGATCAGTAAACTTATTAATTACAGAGAAATCACGATGGATAATGGTTCGATGGGATTGATGCGGTTGTTACCGGAAGCAGCGCGTTTTTGGCAGGATGATCTGCTGCCTTCCAGGAAAATCACTCCTCTGACTTACACCATTTCTCGGGAAAAGAGCCTACTGAAAGGCTATGTATCCAGCAGCAGTCAGGACTGCCGGATACAATTCTTTGCCTTTAGAGTCCCATCAAGAATTCGAAATTTTTCGAATAGAAACCATCGAGCTCCTCAGGGCTGGCATTTACTGCATCGAGACTGCGTTGAAAATCGCCAAAGGGATCTTTGCCACCTTCTGGGTGAGGGTAATCCGTGTTAAACATCAACATGTCTTTACCGACATTGCGTAAAATCCAGCCGGCATCTTCGAAGTGAAATGGCGTAGCGCGAACTTGGCGTAGCATATATTCAGAGGGTTTGAGAGAGAGCTTTTTCAAACCCGGGTCAAATTTACCCAACTCCTTAGCTCCAATATCGAGGTTAAACATACAGGTGGGTATCCAGTTAGCCCCCAGTTCAATCAGCCCAACTTTCAGCTTAGGAAAACGTTCCAGTACGCCGTCATAGATCATGCACATTAACCAGCGTTCTATCGAATGGTGTAACACAGGAACGTCTTTTGGGCTCGTTGTTTCAACATTAATAGCCTTGCCTTCGAGAATCCGTTCAACACCAGTGTTCGAATATGCCGGAGGCAATTTATTACCGCTGCCTATATGTAAGCTAATCGGGATACCAGCTTCTTCCATCACCGCCCAAATAGGATCGTAATCGATATGTGAAGGCGCTCGCCCTTCATAAGCATCGGTATGTATCCACAGCGATTTGATTCCATCTTTGATCGACTGCTTAGCGCTTTCCAATGCCCTAACGGGGTCTTTTAGTGACAAATAACCCACTGACAACAAACGGCTTGGATCTTCAGAACAAAATTCCAGCATGCCCCGATTATGCGCTTCGCTACCACCATAAACGACGTCTAAATCCTTTGACTTTGCAAATCGAGATACGAATACAAGCCCCGGAAAGACAAGCTGTGAGCTTATGCCAACAAGATCCAGCGAATCGCGGCGCTCTACTTTATCACTCGCACCATAGGCTGCCCACATATTGATTTTTAGCGGGTCTCCCAATAAATTGGCTTTTAACCGCTCAGTTAGTTCAGGGTCCTCACCACGAAGCCGCTTTTCGGCCTGTTTAATAAATGCCTGAACGCCGTCAACTTTGCTAAAATCAACAAATGGGGGATCCAGGTTTTCTTGAACATATTTACTCGCAAAACTTTCCATCCAGCCAACGTTTTCGAGTATGTGGCTATCCGCATCGTGAATAACGCGGCCATCGCAGTGAGAAGATAAAGCGCCCATAAATATTTACTCCTAATCAATTCAACTTATATGACGTCTTCTTAGGTATCGGCTGCACCCACGAAGACAGCTATGTCTTTAACGTGAAAAGTATCTTACGATAGAGACTCTATAATAACTTGACTATTCGCGAACAAGATTTGATTAATCGCGAGTGAATGGCGGGATTTTAATCATGTTTCACATTCATAGATTTGCAATTAGTGGTTATGAAGAACTGGTCAGAAACTTGGGAGCCAATCCTAATGCCTTGCTCGGACAGGTTGGCATCAGCCAGGTACAACTTCGTGAACCTAACATCTATCTTCCCTTTACCGGCGTTGCTGACCTGCTGGAATTAACTGCCAAACGCTGCGACGAGCCTCTTTTTGGTATTAGGCTATCCACCGTACAGGGTTTTCAATTGCTAGGGGAGCTAGGAATCTCCGCCAGTAAGCAGCCTTCGGTTCTTGCGTCACTTAACTACACAAAAGACCACGGCAATCTAGTCGCACTAGGCATGCGTATGAAACTTTCCCAGGCAGGGAACAAGACAGAGATTTTGATTACATTCGATTTCGACAATGACTATGGGTTGCGTCAAGTCACTCAGGTGATGGTGGTAAAAATCTACCAACTCGTCAAGTACCTGACTCGAGCTGACAATAATCAGTTAACAATGCATCTACGACAGACAATGCCCGAGGGTAAGCTGTGGCATTGGGAACAGCTCAAAAGCCACCTTGTTTTCGACAGCACGATTGATGGCATTCGCTTTCCTAGCAGCTGGCTGGAAAAACAACCTCAAACCGATACGCAGGCCTTGCAACATCTACTGACGGACCGAGTACAGCTTTTGCAATCAAAGTATCCCGACAACCTGGAAACCAAAATAGTCCACACTATTGCTAATCTCTTACCAAGCGGTGAATGCTCGATAAGTCTGACGGCGAAAACTTTGGAGTTACATCCAAGGGTCCTGCAGGAGCGATTGCAGCGCAAGGGGATCACATTCACCCAACTATTACAGCAAACTCGCCTGCAAATATCCAAGCAGAAACTGCTGAATTCCAACATCAGCATCACAGACCTCGCTTTAAGCCTGGGTTATGCCGATATCGCGGTGTTCAGTCGTAATTTTAAAAAGTGGACTGGCTACACTCCTTCCCAATTCAGAACAAGAGAACGTTAGAAGGCTCCGACAAGTTAACCCCTCAAGGCAGCACCAATCCGCCTCCTAATATTAAGCACCTGGTGGTGTAATTCCTAAAGTTTATCTTGTGGGGTATACCATATGGGCGACGTATAGGCGCGTTCCTGTAAAGTCGCAGGACCTTCCAGCGGGGTTTCCATACCTAAAGCATTTGCATCTAACTTGGAATGACGGATGGTTGGAATCTGTAGGACACGGATATAATAAAATGCCTGTTGGCTTGCGTTAAACTCCGGATCCGTCCAAAGGGTAGAGAATTCCGGCGCGCCAATAGAATTTACAGTCATTCCTGTTTTTAAGTTCACCGTATTTCCCACGGCAGGCAAACCACCCTTAGCATCCAATTGGCGATTGTCTGACCATGCCACGTTATAGATTTTCTCCAAGGCCTTTCCATCATCGCCAATCCAGCCTTTTATCACTTGTACCCGGTCTAAATTATGATCCATCGGGCCTTTTACAGCTCGAATCATTAATACGGGCGCTGTAGTCCCCGGCGCATCGGCTAAATCACCCCCCATAGGAACACCGCGTTCATAGCCAATGCTGGCCATATTTTCATTCGCTAAATCTTCTGCACTAAAATCCCAGCCTGCAAAGACACGAACCTGAATACGCGGTCCCGTGGTTGCATAAGTCTCCCGACGCTTGAAGGCTGCAACAATATCTTTGCGCGTATTTTCAGGCGCCCAAACAGCAGCAAGACCCGACGCGGACATGTTCCAGTCATTAAACTGTCCTGTTGTGGGTTCACCGTCCCTGCGTTTGTTCTCCAATACACTATACAAAGAAACTTTGCCCCAGAAATTTGTTTCCTCTGCAGAAGGAATTCCCGTATGGCTATCTGTTGATCCAATAACACCCATTTTAAATGGATTAACACCGATAGTATTTTCAATTTCCATACCGCGTTTGAATGCGGAACGAACATAATCACCGGCGTTTGCCACATAGGGGTAGTCAGCTCCCCCTTGTGGTGGCCTCTGTAAATAAAATTTGAATTTTTCAAAATCTGCGAATTCATCATTGGGCGATAAATCTGGATGGGTTTCACTATCGCCTTTAAATTGCGTTACTTCCACCAGGCTTTCCCAGCGCGCACGATTTTTAGCATAGGCTGCGGTGATCGGCTGACCCTTTAAGGTGGTCTCGGCAAACATATAGCCTTTCGAAATATTTGAGTTATGAGGGATCGAGACAAAGTCCACGCCGAATTCTTTGGATGTCTCATCTAAGAAGTTCCACAGATCCTCTGGATAGGGACCATCATCAGCACCAAAAGGCTCGAACTTCGATGCGGTTTCCCCCTCGGCATCGGAAACGACAACCCGGTGCAGGTTTGCACCATTGTTCGTCTGGGTCCACTCCCATCCGACCAGAGCGGTGAAATGGCCCGGATCATTATGGCGGTCGGCGGCCTCCATGGTAACTTTCCATGCGGTCTCGCTAACTTTATGTGCCTCAGTTACAGATACAATACCGGCGTCATAAAGAGCGCCCGCCCCCTTGCCTGCTCCTGCGACTGGATCCTTGGTATCGCCAGGCGCTATTTCTGGGAGCGGCGCGTTATCGAAAACTCTTTTACCTGCTTCTTTAGGGTCTTTAACGCCTCTTTGAAACAGCATCTGAATGACACTTCCTTTAATCGTCTGGTAAAAAGAAGTGTCTTCTTCGATTAAACTGTCATTTTCGTTATAAGCCCCCATAAGGCCTAATGCGCCTGCATGATCTGCAACAGCTAGAAAATCAAGCGGTTCGCGCAACTGAACACGCACCCCGGCAACTGCTGAATGAATGGGTTCGCCTTTGGCCGCCCGGAAAGCTTCGTCTGGGCCCACACTTCGGTTCCCGGCCAAATAGGCGTCCGCTGAAAAATAGGTATGAAGATGGGTGTCGCCCCAAAGGACTTTGCTCGGCTCTTGTGCCCAAAGTGGGTTGAATGCGGTGGAACCTGCCAGCAAAAAAACTGATAGTGAAACTTTATTAATCATCTGTGCCAAAATAACTTCTCCAAAATTTTTTAATGGTTTTTTTCGATTGTACTGATTTAGACAATAAGATTGAGACTGCGGTCGATGACCCAATAAAAACCCATGCAGCCGGCGAGCTGAATAAGAGTTTTTGGCAGGGGCAAAATATCTGCCTGGGCCAAATTTGGGGACCTTTGTGTGCTTGGTCCAAGTCCCTTTTTCAGGATATAGACAAAAGCTAATAGAAAAAGCACCACGAGTGCTTGGCCAAGCTCAACTCCGATGTTGAAAAAAGCCAGCGCAGTAATTTCCATGGTTTGCGGCAGGCCCAACTCCCCTAAGGCACTGGCAAAACCAAATCCATGTAACAGGCCAAAGGCCATAGCCACAATAATAGGCCGCCGCCATGTCAGACTATCTTTTTGTCCCTTAACAATTTCTACGGCTAATAAAACAATACTCAGTGCGATTAAGATTTCCACCACATCAATCCGAATGCGCCAGATATCCAAGGCGGCAATCGCCAAAGTGACCGAATGGGCCAAGGTAAATCCTGTTACCACCACAAGGATTCGGCGCAGACTTCCCGCCAACTGCATCAAACAGATGACAAATAATAAATGGTCATAACCGCTTAATATATGCTGTACACCCGAGCGCATATATTGCCCGACCACATCGTTCCAAACTTCTTGGCCCGGCAACAGTATGCGTGACTGCTCTGGCCCCCGCAGCACACTGTGGCTTTGACCATTGGCCAAATTCAAAACCACCAAGGTCGAGAGCACAGGGTTTTTATTGGGATAACGCAATTGTACAGCGGCATCATTAAAGTTTCCGGTGCATTGGTAAATTTTTGTTCCAGTCAAGCGCGCGCGCTTTGGGCCGGAGACAATGTCGCAAGACGGTCCAATCAAATCGATGGTGGGTTCATCTTGTCTCACCATAACCGGTGGTATTTTCCACCGCATGGTCACATAAAAAGCATCGCCTTCTTTTTTATCCTGTGCGATGTCGACATATACCGGCCGCCCCTCGTGGGCGTAGACGGAAGAAATCCCCAGTAAAGTCAGCACAAGAATAAAACATGCCAGGAAACGTTTATTCACTGGAGGCATCTCTTGCCAAATTGTATTTGGAGATCAATTTGGCGACACCATCTCTACTGGCTTTTCTTTGCGCTTCGCGCTGAGCGTCGGCCAGAACCATAGGGGCAACTTCTTCCAAAGAAGGTGTGCGCGCCGTGGTTTTTTGGGTCAGGTAAATCAAATGACTGCCATAGGTTGAAATCACAGGCCCGAACCACTTGCCTTTCGGAATCGACGAAAAAACAACGTCGGAGAAGTCGCCTCCAAAGTGAGAGGAAATAAAGTCCGGCGTGCGATCGACATAATTACGATGATACAAAAAACGATCCCCGAAACGGCCCGCCTCTTCAAAGGGCACTTTTTTCTGGATCAGTTCAGCAAGCACAGCTTGACCTTTAGTCGCTAAATCCACACCGTCATTCTTTCGATCATCCAAAAATACATGGGTAAACGTGACAGAAGCCTCAATCAAATAGTCTTTTTTATTAGTCTCAAAAAAGGCCTTCAGTCCTTGTTCCGAAATTCGAATGTTTTGATTGGAAAATCCGTTGGAGATATACTCCATCTTCTGGATTAACCGCCTACGAATGATCTCATCATTTTCATCCAACCCCAGAGCCATAGCTTCGCGAAACAACACTTCATCGCGGACGAAATCAATTTCTAACTGATCATATTTTTGCGACGATAAAGCTGAAATTGCCGCTAAAGATAAGTTGCCTTGGAAATTTTTCGACTGATACTGCAGGTAAGACAATAACGTGTCGTTGTTAATCTGGATGGTTCGTGGATCCTTCACCGCTCCATTGGGAGCAACGCTCGCCACCACAATATAGAGCAGCAATCCGCCGATAAAGAATTGAAGGATGGGCTCCTTTAATAATCGTCTCATATTTTTTTGACTCTGTTTACCAAACTATAAGCAACGGCTATGAGGCACCCTATGTTAAGGAATTTGAATTTGGCTATTCATTGCTGGAATTCTCTTTATAGCGTTCGCCGCGGTCTGCGGCTAGCTTAAAAGCGGCAGCTGTTTCGGCCTTCTCTTCTTTCTGGTGTATACCTTTCAGCTCTTCGAATTCTTTCACCCACCAACGACGCGTAACTTGGGGGAAGGTTCTCATCCGATTGGCGGCTGCATTAGCTCCGCGATCACGCCCCGCGTTATAGCCGGCCGCGCCTGTGTTCGAAGCCGCAGTCTTTCCGAACGGCACCAGATCCCCCTCCATCTTTGGAAGTAGAAAGTAGGGCATTGATATGCGCGTTTCGCCAGCGGGGATCAGAGTGGTGTTCACACGGTGGACCGTTGCCGAGTAGCGCCCTTCGCTTAGATGCATCAAAGATCCTCCGGTATTGACAATCACGGAACCTGGTATCACCGGAACGCCGTAGTCCCCTTCGGCAGTCCGACATGTCACGGGGGCGTTCATCCACTGCCCTTCCCCTGCCACTACTTGCAGTCCGGGGCGGTCGTTGATAAGCAAGGCAACGAATGGGGGGCCATCAATGTGAGCACCCGTCAAAGGGCTATTAAACTTTGCATACTCATCTTGGATGAATTCCCGCTTGTCCTCGGCAATGGCATCCAGGCCAAAGTTGTGGTTCAAGCTCGCTATAAGGTAGGGGTTATCGACGTCAAAATACTTTCGAAATTCGGCAGGGTCCTCGCCGAGAGACTCAACGATCAGTTCTCCCAATTGAAGTGTCAGGCGGTGATAGGCATGATTAAGGTCTTCGAGCAAAGGCTGAAATCCCGGCACAGTTTCTGGCGCTGGCCAAGTGTTGGGTCCCCGAAAGAAGCGCTCGTGGATGGGATGCGACTCGTCGTCGTGGGCGCACACGGGCTCCTCGTCGAATCCGTATTGAAAGAGCTCAATCACCTGACCAAAACCAGAGTCCGCAGGCGTCGGCTGAGAATAACCTCGAACATAAGGACTGTTGCCGATGTATGCCGTCTTCTTGACTGGCATGGATGCATCGAAAAAACCACGAACTTCGCCGAAAGCTCGCTGCTGAAACTCGTCGTCAAGGCCGGGAGCATTGGTTAGGATAAGAAACCCACATTCTGCTAACGCATAGCGAAGATCCTCAAGAAACTTGTCGCGGTTGTTTTCAAGGTCAAGCCAGTCAACCGTGGGTATCTCTTTCATCGTGTCAGCAGCGGGATTAATGTTGTTTTCAGTAGGGGGCATGACGATCCTCTTTCTCTGGGTATCCATCTTCAGTATTATAGTACTTATATAATAATGTCATTATATGAATAATTTGATCCGTGTCAATACCGCCACCACAGTAACTTTTCAAGGGTACTTTCATTTAACGAAACCTGGGTGATGTTCTTAGAAACTCAGATTAACCTGAATTATAAATTAATAACTTACGACCACTGAAAAAATCAGGGGGTTAAAAAAATCAGCACAAAAATCAGGGGGTCAAGTCTTGAACCGTGAATCTTCAAAACTTTTGACAATCTTACTCACCGACGAATAATGGAGGCCA
>CAJVZD010000131.1 GCA_913019905.1 uncultured Cellvibrionales bacterium | reverse complement strand
TTTTCACCTTTAGCGTTGACGATAAAAATGGTGACGGCATCGCTACATCTGACGAGATTTTCGACTTTTCCGGGATATCGTGCAATTTTTGTGTCGACGTTGATTGGGGACACGATAATGGGCGTATGAGTTCTGCCATCACTACTTTAGGTAGGGTAGAGACTGATATTACGTTCGGCGGCACGGGAGAGGCAGAATTCAATTTGACTACATACGACTGGACATACATAGTTTCCGGCGCCGCGAATCCATCCGACAATGGTGCACATTTCCTCAGTATGGGTTGGAGCGACTCTACTGGTACCGGTTCGCCAATCAGACAATTCGCTCCAAGACTGCAAGTTTATGCTTGGTCAGTCACGGTTGTCTCCGATCCCACAGAGGTACCGATCACTCAGGAATCCCTTGACCTAGCACAGCAGATGTATATCGCCTACTACGGACGTCCCGGCGATCCGGGTGGTAGGAATTTTTGGGCGGAACAATTTGACGAATCCAATAACCTCGATAAAGTCCTTTCCGATTTTGGTAACTCCGACGAATTCAATGAGAGTTTCGGCGCGTTAAGCCCTGAAGAGCTGGTCAACGGTCTTTTTCAGCAAATGTTTAACCGTGACTCAGACCCGGAAGGCTTAGCCTTTTATGTCGGTCGCTTAACGCCAGACGAAGACGGGAATACCGAAGCGACGCTGCCGTCTATTGCCAAGCAAATAGCCGACGGCGCGGTCGATGACGATCTAATCGCACTGAATAACAAAATAAGCGTTGCTAACGAATTTACTGCTCGCGTGGAAAGCGAAGGCTTTACGTATGATGGGGACGATATTGCGAACATTCGAGCCTTACTGACCGCGGTGAGCTCGGACGGTGAGTCGAAAGAGGCAGGTATGGATGCGGTAAGTGACTGGCCTTCCGATTAATAGCGACCAGCGTTCTTGCGCTTCTCACGCCTACAGATACGGAAAATGACCAGAAAGTATCAGATGTCATTTTTATCCAGCATCTTTCGAATAGATACCGCAAGCTGGCGATGTGAGTAAGGCTTGTGAAGATGATTTTGCGTTATATCTTTCAGAAACCTAGAATCTTCATCACTCTCAAAACCTTCTGTTTTTCGAATGTAACCACTCGTCAGAAGAATTTCTAATTGTGGATATAACCTATGAGCCAAGACGGCAAGTTGCCGGCCATCTCTGGAACCCGGCATGATAATGTCGGAAAACATCAAATCAATCGAAGGGCTTTCCTTCAATTTTTCCAAGGCTTGGTCGCTATTCGCTGCAAGCTCAACAGAATAACCCAACTGTTCAAGTTTAATGGATGTCACTGTACGCAGGCTATCTTCATCATCAACAACCAGAATCGTTTCTGTTCCTCGAGGAATATCTGATTGCTCTTTTTCCGATAGTTCTAAAGAGTTTGACTGTGTTGAATGGGGAAGAAATAGTTGAACATTAGTTCCGGTGTCAGACTTTGAATCAATCTTGATAAAGCCACCGGAACGTTTGATAAATCCAAACACCATACTGAGGCCGAGCCCCGTCCCTTTTCCGATATCCTTAGTGGTAAAAAAGGGCTCAAATACCTTTTCTTTAACCTCATCGGTCATGCCTGAACCATTATCTGAAAATGAAACCACGACATATTCACGAGCTTGAGCGCCAGGGTTGTGCTTAACAAAAGAACTGTCGGCTACCGTATTTACGGTAGAAATGATTAGGTTTCCGCCATCGGGCATAGCATCACGAGCATTTAGTGAAAGATTCATAATGGTGTCTTCAAAATCACCGGTATCAACTTCGATCGGCCACAGGTCTTTGGCATAATCCATTTCGACCTGTATCGACGCTGTTAACGACCGCGAGATCAATCCTTCCATATTTCGGAGGATCGTGTTGGCAGAAAGATGCTGGATTGTATGAGCCCGTGTTCGCGAAAAACCCAACAGTTTTCTAGTCAACTCTGATCCACGGGATACGCCTTTTATTGCCTCGTTAACTCGGTGCATGCCCTCCTCATTATCAGAAAACATCATCTTGATTAATTCAAGATTTCCTTGAACGATCCCAAGGATATTATTGAAATCGTGGGCAAGGCCTCCGGAAAGTTGACCTAGTGCCTCGGTCTTTTGGGTTCGTCTGATCTGTTCTTCCAATTCAATCCGTTCGGTAAGGTCTTGTGTCACACCCATTACTTTTATGATGTTGCCTTTATCATCCAGGATTGGTGAAAAACTACTGGAAAAATAAATCGTTGCGTCATTCACTGGAACATTAAATTCGAAATCGGAGCTGATACCCACGAGAGCCTTATCAAACAGATTACGGACGCGTTTTTGGTCTTCCGGTTTTGGAATCTCCAAATAATCCATGCCGCGAATGGCTTTTTCATCTTCAACTCCCATCATCCTTAATCCAGCCGGGTTCATCGAGATCAACTTACCTTCCCTATCAATTTCATGTATACAAACCGGAGCACTATCAATGACGGCTTCCAGACGGCTTTGCTTGTCATGTAAATCTGTCGATTTTTGTTCGTATTTACTTTCAAGAAGTGAATGCATTTTTCGCATTTTGTCTTCAATAAGATTACGTTCGGCAACTTCTTCTTCCAGCCTGTCATTTGCTGACCGCAAATCGTGCACGGCGTCCGCTCTTTCGTTGCCAAGTGACGTAAAGAACATTACGCTGATTGCAGTAACGAAAAGAAATAACTGTAACATCAACAGTGAAAGATTGGGTGTGTCGAGCTGAAATGGACCACTCCCCTGTGTGGTCTTCCAAATGGCTATTGCACACACTATCAGCATCCCGCTAATGGCCAGACTGGCCCTAAACCGAAGGGCTAGCCACAATAGAAAAGGCCCAACGAGGAATTCAATGGGATAATGGGGCTTGTCATCACTAACAATTTCACCAAAGCCGATAAAAGTAAACAGTATGAGCAACACAGTTACAACTGTCAGCTCCATCCATTTAAAAGTGCTAAGGGCGAAATTCTGCTGCCTGAACCAAGCTAACAAAAACGGTGTCAGGACAAGAACGCCAATCGCATCCCCCAACCACCAGGTTACCCACAACTCTGCGAAGTTTGGGGCTGAAATAAACCCGCCGAAATATAAACTCACCGTGCCGATGCTTGAGCTAATCAAACACATCACAGGTATAACACAGACAAATACCAGACAATTTTTCACTGTTTGCAAAAAATCATTACCCCGTGCAAACCTTTGAATCAGATTTGCACCAACGACAGGCTGGATCAAAGAGCCAACTGCAATGCTGAGCCCTACGGAGAAGGAAGTGGTCATGCTACCGATTGTGGCGAAATCAAAAAAGGCCTGGGCATTGATGATAAATGCACCAAGAAAAATACCAGCCCAAGCCCGTTTGCCCAAAAACAGCACCATGGTCAGAGCGAATCCTGAGGGGGGCCATACAGCTGTTACATTACCGGGCGGAATCGCCAATGATTGTCCTAGCCAACCAAATATGGCATAAACAATTGCAATGCCAAGTACTTCAGCGCCAGAATTTAAAATAGATGTTTCTTTTCGATACAGATCAATTATTGGAATCATTAGGTCATCCTAACCAGAACAGATACTGTGAACCTGCATGTCTACTATAGCATACCGTCAGGAAGTAAAACTGAGCATCAATTGTTCGGATGAACTGACGTCCCTGCCGCCGGCCACTCTAAACGTACTCCTCGTAAATGGTCAGAAATCACGACATTCAACAAGACCGATCTCGTTTAAGAAAGGGGACTAAAGTCCCCTTTCACCAATACATATTGAACAAACTGTTTATTTCTTTACAAATCTCAATGTCATTCGATCAGACTCACCAATTTTGGTCGCGGCGGCTTTATCACCGGAACCCGCTAAAGTCGGAGGCAGACGCCATACAAATTCCTCGGCGGAAGGTTTGTCATTTGGGTTCGCATTAACTTCGCTCGTCCCGGCCAATTCAAAACCCGCTTTCTCAAAAATTGAAACAACATAACTTTGTTTTAAATATCCCATACTACCATTGGCCCAAGCATCCGCAGCCGACTCCGGTGCTCTATGTTGAACAACGGCCGCAACGCCTCCCGTTTTTAGCAGAGAGTTAATCGCTTTCAGTGCGTCTGTCATGGTGCCTGCTTTTTCCTCAAAACGATTGAGATTGTGCAGACCCCGAATAATTACCACCATATCGAGGCTGCCATTGAGCTTGTCCGGTATACGACCGATTGCTGTGCCGTCAGCCATCACACCCTCAGCACCGGGGAACCCCGCTACCATTCCGGAAAATTTACTAGACGATGCCACGCGTTTAGCCACGGTTTCTTCATCAAACATTCCGAACATTGGCCACATACTATCGGCATAATTTACTCCGTAAATGGCGCCCTTTTTTCCGACATAGGGAGCAAGAATTTTTGTATACCACCCTCCCCCCGGCAATAATTCAGCAATCTTCATTCCGGGTTTCAGGCCGAAAAAGTCTAGTGTTTCCTTCGGATGTCGGTACTTGTACCGGGCTTTGGCTTTATCGTCTTGAGAGTCCAGAATCATCGCCAGATCGTCTGAGGCAGAGTGCCCTCCTCCGTGGTGCGCGGAGAGAGCGATCGAACTAAATGCCAAAAGTGCGGAAGAAATTACAAGGTTTTTGAAGGTTTTCATGATGCTTTCCTTTTAGGAATTATTGGTATTTTACAACATTTGTTACTGCCGTTAGGCCTCATTTTCTTAGTCACTTTACCTTAAGTATTCAAATTACAACAATCAATTATTGCAATTACGACGGCTTTCATCATGGGTACTGAGACGCCGGTGATCGAATGAGTAAATCACCGCAACGGGTTTACTTGCCGTAATGAGAATAGCGACTGTCCGCCAAGCCACCCACGTCACTAGCCAGCGTTATCTTGATCAAGTCGCGACGGATGTTGCTACGGGTTGGTTTAGCTAATTCGGAACCAGGTAAGTGGTCATTAGCTATTGATCTTTCGATGGAACAAGGCGGATGATTTGTCCGCCATCGGCGTGCTCCAATAGCAGATACACCAAACCATCGAAACCCACTTCCACGTCGCGAATACGCGCCAGCTTGGTGAGCAATACCTCCGAGCGCACATAGCGGTTATTTTCCAACACGATTCGGTAAAGCTCTGTCGCACGTAGAGAGCCGACCAGAAAACTATTCTCCCAGTGCGGAAATTTATTCCCGCGATAGAGAGTGAAACTGGAGACAGCCGGACCAGGGGTAAGATCAACCACGGGCTGTTCGATATCATTGAGATCGAATTCAATACCCAGCTGTTTCCCGTACTCGATGGGCGTACCATCATAGTCGAGCCCTTTGGAATATAAAGGCCAGCCGTAGTTCCTGCCAGGCAACAACAAATTTAGTTCGTCACCACCACGGGGGCCCATTTCCGTAGACCATAATTCACCACTGTAAGGATCAAACTCCAGCCCTTGCGGACTACGATGACCGTAGCTCCAGGTTGTGGGATATGCCAATTCGAATTCGACAAACGGATTATCCTTCGGCACCCGTCCGTCATCGTGCACGCGGTGAATTTTCCCATAGGGCGTGCTTAAGTCCTGTATGTCATGGAAATTACTTCTCCCCTTTATCCCTACGCTGATGTAGAGATAGCCACTTTCATCAAACGCTAGGCGGCCACCGGCGGCCACATCCGGTATAAAGGAATAGTATTGTTCGCCAGGTGCCCATATTTCTTCTTCGTCAACCCAGCGACCCTCACGTATGCGCCCACGTACGACTCGATTCATACTTCTGGGCGGTAAGACACAATCTGTACAGCGCTCGGTATGATGGATGTAAATCCAGCCATTATTCTCATAATCGGGGTGTAACTCCACGTCCAGCATCCAGCCCCAACCCCACACCAATATCAATTCGAAATTATCGTCATGCACTTCCGGTGTGTCGCGTATAAGTTCTGAGATCTCGCCATTTTGAGACACAATTCTTAAACCTTTCATCTTCTCAGAGACAAGAATACGTCCGTCTGGAAGTGGCGCAATGGAGAACGGCAGAGGGTCAAGGCGGTCGGTAACTAGCTCTACCGTAAAATTCTCTTTTTCTGATTTAACGACACCCTTGGGTAATGTCAGGGAGGCGTCGACTTTGAAGTCGGTAAATAGGCGGTCCACCCGACGCTCTGCGATGTAAATGGCAAGCGCTCGAATATCTTCTTCAAATAGCTCATCAGACCATGCAGGCATGCCTTTGCCTGGCGCGCCCAAGGTGATACTCCTGCTTATCTCTGTCACGCTATCTCCGCCAGTGAGTACGCTTCCCACGAGTGCTGGGCCGCTATTCTCGACACCCATCATGTCAGTGCCATGACACCCAGCACAATTTTCGCTATAGAGTGGTTCGAAGGGGTCAAATGGGTCGACATTCAGAACGACCAAAATACCCACGATGATAAGAGTTACTAGTATTAAAAAACCGTATAAAAACTTCTTCATACTGCTCCCAGAGTATTGTCTATTATCGAAACAAGTCCCACGCGCCTAAGGCTAAAAGTTACGGTAACATAACAGAGAACGAAAACACGAATTCGATCGGGCTCGCTGCTGTGTCGGAGAAAACTATCCTACACTATTTCAGTTTAGTCTCAGCTCTTATTTGATAAAAGTGACTAGAAAACTGAGCTTGAGGAAAAACGGGATAAACGATCTATTCGCGCCCAACATAGTCTAAATAACGGACTACAAGCAAACGATCATTGTGGTCGACGAAGTTCGCCGCCAATAATCAGCTTATCGGGCTTTACTCTTTAGGAACGACTAGGGAAGGAGGGGCAGGTCTTGAAGCATGATTCACAACATAGGACCTGACTCCACCAACGTGTCGGTTCTAACGAGTCAAGTTTGTCGGCGATTCGACAAATACTTTTTCGGGTGCACATTAAACCAATGAACTTTTAAGTACGAAATGGTCTTCCTGCTCTTCTATTATTTGCCAGCTTTGCTTTGTGTAAAGTTCCGGAATATGAGTATAAACCAATAACTCCGGCTCACCCATTTCTTTTACCCATTGCTCAGCACGACTAATCAATTGCGAGCTTACACCCTGCTTACGGTTTTCAGGTTTAACAAAAACAGCATTAATCCAGACAGCTTGCTCTTTTGTGATCGGCGATAGAAAGCGACTAAACACCAAACCACCTATCAATTGATCTTCATTTAGCGCGATGATTGGATTTGGAATCGCTTTTCCATTCTTAGTTGAATTCAATGGCTCAACATCATCCCACTCATTTTCAAACCATTGGTATAATTCAACTAAATGCGGGGATTCACATTCGACCCATTGAACTGATAACATTCTTACTCCATTAAAATAGCTGTGCCAGAAAAAACACACAACTCGAACGTCGGCGACTGGCGCGCATTCGCCCGCAGACTATTTTCGTTAGGCAGGTCCTTATCAAGATCCCCGATTCGCTACTCCGCGATTAATTCGCCATTGCCGTCTTGGTCGGGCATCCCTGCGAATTTGGGAAGACCATCTTTGATAGACATGACACGTTCAGCATAGTTTACGTGTATCGAAGGATTGAATTCCAAGCCCCCAACACTGCCCGCAGGCACATCTGTGAGGCCCAGAACGGGATGCCGGATAAGCACCGGACTGCCACATTTGTTGCAGAAATGGCGAATACTATGCTCCGTTCTTTTATATACGTTAAGGTGTTCCTCACCTTTGGTGACACTCACGTTTGTGGTGGGCCAAAGGCTGGCTGCGTGGATAGGTGCACCAAGCCAAGAACGGCAAGAATCACAATGACAATAGGCCATGACAGCCGGTTCCCCCGAAATATTGATTTCGACAGATTGGCAAAGACAGTGTGCTGTGCGGGATTCGTCCATCATCTAACTCCTTCTATTTTCCTGTTGTCACTATAGACTAACGATCAAACATTTCGTTTTTTTTACCTACTGCCTAGACTATAGGCTGGATACACCGGTTCGGCCAAGGGGAATTTACCCCATTGGTCTAAACCAAAGCTTCTGCAACTGACGCGCGAAATCTAAAAGCATGACACACTCTCATCACACCTCAAGCACACCAATGATCAGCCCGCTATGCCAACGCATGATCGAAGATTTGAACACGCGCAACGGTACTCGAGGCAATTACATCTTCAACTGATGGCTCAACTCGGCGAGAAAAATGTCGATCGATTTAAAATCACGCTGCCCCTCGATGAACTTCCCGCGGGCCGACACCCGTTGAGTTTGCACCTCCGTGAACGTTCTCGGGCAGTGATCTACCAGCAGTTGCAGATGAACGCAGCTTGGTTCATCCATCACCAGTGACAACATCTGCAGGTTGTCATGGATACTGTCAAATCGCTTGAGTTCAATGTCTGCAACAATTTGCTCCCGGCTAAACGCCTGCAGAATGTCATTGACCATCCAGGCTCTATGTTTGAGCCGGGTTTGTACCGACGTTGAACTTAGTACTTTAACAAGCTGAATCAGCACATGTTGGGGTAGCTTCTGTACCACATGCCAACCAATTCTGAACAGACCAATCAGGCCTGGCTTATCCGACAGAGAATAAGAGGAATGGTACTCAAGCCAAAC
>CAJVZD010000130.1 GCA_913019905.1 uncultured Cellvibrionales bacterium | reverse complement strand
AACGTCTGTTGGCACGGCGATGGCTTTACGTCCCAGCGCTTCAACTTCAGCTGTTACTTTTTCAATGTCGCCTGGGCTACGCGCTGCAATGGCAACATTGGCTCCGGCTTCGGCCAGGGCCAGCACAATGCCACGGCCAATGCCTTTGCCCCCACCGGTTACAACAGCCACCTTTCCTTCTAAATTAAACAAATCAATGACACTCATCGGTATTTTCCTTTCACAATAAACTTGCCCAGAAACCTGACGTTAAGGGTCATTTTCATAGATCGCCGTCGAGCGAATGACCGGGAATTGAGGACAAAACATCTTCGACATCTGACCTTGATTAAAGTCCGCTGTCAAATAGGTGTACCGGGAAACGGATGTCGTTTGTACATTTTGATCTATTCATCCGGGAATTGTCATCTGAACGCGCGTAACTTGGCAATACCCTTTTCAAGGCATTAGTAACTTAACAAAATAAGGCAGCGAAAATCAGAACTCGGCAAACCAATCTCGAATACGAGGGGCAGCCTCAATGACCGATTCGTTATGGTCTTTGGGGCCCACGTTTACAGCCAATGCCGGCGCCCCCTCATTTTGCCAATGTTGGGACCAAGTAAGCGCTTCGGTATGGGATACATCAACATCATTGGTACCAAAATACAACCTCAAGGGCGTTTTCGGAATCCAATTAACCAGCGCATTTTCAGATAGGCGCTGGCCGACCCAACCCGTTTTTCCTCCCGGGTATTCAGACATAAACGCCTCTTTTAACATACTTTTTGGATTTCGCGGCAATTGTGCCATCACATCCTTGCCGGCGGTCTCACCATCAAATAAAAGCGGAATCAGACGATCGTAAGGCTCGCGAAAAACATCACTGATATTGTGCGAATAAATTCGCGCGTACGAGTTCAAGATATAAGCGAGATACATACTCGCGCTCTCCGCTTTGCCTTCCAGAGAGTTGAGAAAGCTGAACCCTGCTAAATCAATCGGCCCCGCAATAGAAGCTGCTGCAATAAGTTTTAAGTCAGTAATAGGAGCCCTTTCCAACTCTCTTGTTATGGCCATTGTGGCATGGCCCCCTTGCGAAAACCCGGCCAAAAATAGATTCCCGGGAAACTTCCGCCCAGAGGCCATAAATAGTATTTTCGCCGCCTTGAGTAAGTCTCGCGTCGCTCCAACGGTGGTTGGAAGATGATAATAAGGATGTGGATTCTTAGACACACCAAACCCTATATAATCCGGAGCCAGCAAAATAGCACCGCTACCACTAAAGGCCAGCGAGACGAGTACACCCTCGTCCGGCGTTGGTGTGGAGGGCGCCTGCTGTCTATTGAGTGCAGTACCGTGTTGCCAACTTATGACATTCTCGGTTGTCGATGTTCTCGGTACACTTAACAAGCCACTCACATCAACTAACATTTGTTGATCATCTACCGTCAAGTAGGTGATTCTATATAAATCAATCCCGTTATTTATCGGTATTTTCTCAGACATACCGGCCCACCATACGACCAACTTTGCGGCAATTTTCGAATATCCGCCTATTTTTTCGATGCTGACAGGATCGCCAGCTCGCTGCACAGTGGCTTTATTTATAACCGGTAAGGACCATTTAACCGTGCCGCCATTCGCTGCCGTAAAAAGACCAACCAAAAAAAGTAACGATAATCCCGTGATGAATTTATGCATACCCGTCTCGCCTCATGCCAAAATATTTTTGCTAATGAATGCCTAAAGTAAAGGCAAGCTCATTATTCAAAGTACAGGACCGTTCATCTAACGGATTTCACGCAAAAGCTGATGGATTTCGAGATAGCTTTGAATTTGTACTAATTCACCAGAATAAAATTCACGAATTCAAGAACTCTAGACGGTAAGCGGACGGGGTGATTTTGTGGGTGTCTAAAAACGCTTTGTTGAATGAACTCAGCGATCGGTAGCCAACATCCATCGCAATCGTAAGAATGGGCAGATGGGCTTCTGCTTGAGTCACCAAACGACGACTTGCCTCAGCGATGCGGTAGTGATTAAGAAATTGATTGAAATTCCTATAATTCAACTGATGGTTGATAACTCGTCTCAGGTGATGTTCGGATAGATTAAGATCGGCCGCCAGATCTTTAATAGTCAACCCCATTGTTCGATAACGTCTATCCGCTGCCATGACATGCTGAATTTTCTCAATAATTATCTTGTCTTTGTGCGGAAGCGCAAGCTCATCTATAGAGTCAGGAGGGGCAGCCACGGCCGCAAGGTCTGGCGAAAGATAATCCAGCCATGTATTCCTTACCAGTCCCAGGTTAAATGTCAGTGCGAACAGAAACAATATAAAAAAGAAGCCATTGTTCAAATGCGAGTTTGGCAATAACAGGGCTTCTGTAAAAATCACGACTAGCAGTAGAAAACCCATGACAATGGCCAGCGGCAAACGTATTTGCCGACGTTTTTCCACAAGATCGCCCCTCCTTCCCCGAATCGACATCACAATGATATGACTGGCAAACGCCAACATAATAAAATTGGGGAATATAAAAAAGATAAACTGCAACCAAAAGTCGGGCCGAAATTCCATTCCCTCTGCCACAACTCCGATAAAACGCAATACCGTATAAATGGGAATAACAGCCAAAACCCATTTCGAAAACTGAGGCTCGTCGTCAAGAAAGTATCGGCATATGATCCATAAAACACCGGGTGCCAAAATCGCAAAAAATGACGCGAGATGATTCAGCACCGGCACCGCATCCAGCTGCACCAAATTGTCCGCGATGTAAGCAATTAAACACAAGCAATATAGCGCATACAATTGACCGAGTTTCTGTCGCCCGTAAAAGACAATGAAATATAAACCAGTGAATATAAGCTGCGATATTGCTAAAAAGCTTGTCAATTGTTGTATAAAAATCATGATGCGGAGTATAGGCGAAACAAACACCGTATTCACACCCATAATTGAGGCGATCGACCATCGGAAATTTAACTGCTTGGGGCGCAGAAGTATTGCCTCTTCGTTCAAACGACTCACGCGCTCCACTCATTGAACGAGCCTTTCCGGAGATTTTAATAAAAGCTTACTTGTCAGCACCCGCAGGCTTCCGTTCATAATAGCCATCAAAGGCCGTTGTCCAGGTCGTGCCTTGGTCAGAGGTCGATTCCCACAATTGACGAACTCGACCATCAGACTCAAGAGACCAGGTGATTCGGCTGTTAGAGTCGGAAAGAATCATCTTGCCATCGACCACTCCCCCATCGAGATAAAGGGGCGCTCCCTGGTTATCAATCCAGGTCTGGTGCCATTTGCCACTGGCTTTGTCATAAAAATTGATGCTGCTCCCTGTGTATCCACCCTGTGAAACATAGTGCTCATGGATTGAACAACCATCATTACTAACAGTAATGGAGCTATCGGCATACCAACTCCCACGGCCGGGTGCGGTCACCCTCCACTCACCAATCCAGAAATCAAAGGCTCTATTTTCTTCACCGCACGGCTTAAGTTTCTCGACCATCAAATTAAATGCTTCCATATTCTTGTACTTGTTAAATTCCGCTGCATTTCTTATAGCTTGATAAGGTCTGGCGCCGGTATCCCGCAAGGCTTGCAAAGTCTCCAGCACAGCTTCTTCATCGTCAAACACCGCATAGACCTTGGCCAGAGAAAACAACACCTGAGCTTTAGGCTGTTCACCTCCCGGTTGCACAAGCGCCTGCTGCAACGGGCCTACAGCTTCGCGGTATTGCTTTAACTCAAGATGGCTTCTACCGAGGCGATACCAGTGCTCTGCATTCGTGGAATCATCTTTAATCAGCTGTCCAAATGCAGCAATGGATTGTTCCCACTTCCCATCCTGGAACAAGGCTTCGGCATTAACTTTCACACCGCCATAAACATTCACGCAGTGGAATTGCAGCAGCACGCCCATCAGACTGATTAGGCAGTTGAGTTTCATTCGTTTCATCAATCGTTCTCCAATCATCAGACTCTGCATAATATGCGCTAATGCAGTGAGAACTCCTATGCCAAAATGTACCGTGTTATGATGAAATACCGTCATATTGACTTTATTATTACGCACAAAACGACATTATGAAAAATGACTCAATAACTGGCCTCGATTGGCAAATTCTGGAAGCGCTTCAGGACGATAGCCGGATAACAATTTCGGACCTGGCATCACAATTAAACAGGTCAAGAAGCAGTATTTCCGAGCACATACAGAAGATGCAGGACCGAGAAATATTGACTGCCTTCACAGTGCGGGTTTCTGAAGAAAAGCTGGGGTTTGGCATTAGCGCGTTCGTACGCCTACAAACTAGCTCCTCAAATCATCGAGAAATCGTTGCCCAGGTGGACGAAATTCCAGAAGTTGCAGAATGTCACGTCCTAACGGGCAGCGATCTGTTAATGATGAGAGTCATTGCGAGAGACATGTCGCACCTTCGCTCCCTGGTTGACGGCCTTACCCAATGGGGCTCAACAACCACGGACGTTATCTTCTCTACGGTAAAGCATAGCGCGAAGATCGGCCCGGGGTTGAGGCGTCACGCGATTCCAGGTTCGGGGTAATTCTCAGACTTATGCTTTTAAACCGGATCCGACTAATTAACTTCTTTGGTGCGTAGAACTCTTACATCTTCGCTCAAACAGCATAGCCTTTTGCTAAGTCAGTAAAAAAATAGGGACTACAGCCCCTTTTTTAAAACCTGACAATCGATAACCCTGGCTACATTGCCACCGCACGTTAATACTCTTGCGAGCGAGCGGCCTGAATCTTTTGCAACTGCGAATAATTGATAAGTTGAATATTCTCAGCCGCAATAAAATCTCGCATTTCAGCGCTAGACCAAACCGCCGCATCGCCTAAGCGAACAATTTTATCGACTCCCGGCTGATGATTTTTGCCATTAGGAATTTTCAGACCATTGGCTGCCTCAGAAACAGCTGCGTGCATATAAAAATGATTTAAACCAGGGCTAACTAAACTACTAATGGCGGCCTTGTTAATTGCCATGCGTACTTTTATATCGTCTTTTACCTCCGAGTAGTTTTGGTAAGGCAGCTCAAAACCGAACACCGACTTAACCGTTAAAGCAGTAAACCAGCGATTAATCGCGGAACCCTGATAAGACAAATGGTCATTCAATTCAGCCAGCTCATAAAAACCAAAGAAGGTATCCGGCCGAATCATTTTGTTGTCATCCATATACGCAAGCGCGGTTGTAGCACCCTGGTCAAATGCATTCATGGGTATCGGTAGATTATATTTTTTTGCCATAGCCAAGGCTGCGGCGCGCAAGTCATCTTTACTAGCGCCAGGGTAACTGCTATCACGCAATAAGGTTCCCATGTGCGAGTCAATGTGGCTTAATTTAATACCAAGGCGCTGGGCTTTTTGAATTTGCGCTTCAATCTCGAGTAACACATGTTTAGGATCAGCGTACTGCTCTACATCGCTAATTTTCTCCCATGCCAAACCATGCTTATTGTACAAAGTTGGCACCATAGACTGAGGTAATACTGGAGTCCAACTGTAACCCTGCTGATATTCATTGGTTAACATTAGGTGTATACCAATCCCATATTCCGGATGCTGCTTGGCAATTTCGGCCACTTTTATCAGCTCGTCGTCGTTATGGTTGTGCACTATCACACTGGTTGACTTAACTAGCCCGGCTCGCATTACCTCAAACACGCCCTCACTAAAGGTGGCATGAGCCGCAGTATCATCACTGTTGACCACCAATAACTTAGTGTCTGCCGGATAGCCCAACTCTTGAGCGAGATTTTGCCCGAAAGCATTAACAGGGGCATTGGGCCATTTGTATAAAAGTATTTGTTTGGGATCAATCAACACGACTAGAGTGGCGATGATTAGCGACAAACCTAACGCGATGCGAGGAAACGTTTTACTCAAAATGATTAACCTCAACTAACAAGTTTTTAACTAGTATTGACCAAGCGCTACAAAGGGAGTGGCCCGGCCATTCAGCCTATTTATTAAAAGGCATAATAGAGACCCACTAACAAATTACAAGGGGCTCATGTTTGGCCGCAAGCCAGCTAAACGGGCTTAAATACGTCCCCAATAGGTGCTGTCAATTTAATTTACCTGAGCCAAACAAATTTTTGAATTCTCGATCAAAGCAGCAATATTCCGGTTTTGGGCACACGAAACCTCTATCCACTCTTCCAAAGCCCGTCTCTTTAAGAACCGATAGTGCTCGGCGTCAATAAGTGTCGCTGCTGTCGGAACTGATTATTAACAGCACCATTTATCAGCACCATGACAGCATAGAAATCGTTGAACCTGCCCAACTGATTTGAATTACCGAGATGCCGGACTACGCGTCTGTTTTAGTTGTTGTCGAGTCTTCTGATGCGAGATCTCTGCGATAGTGTTGTGATAAGGAACCGAATCGAGTGGGATATCCCGACTCAATTCCCTCAAGGCAGCAGGCGAACTTTTCAGTTTATCCGCGTATGAACATCTGGAATTGATTAGGAAAACTGGCTCGAAATGACCCCATTTCTGCCTTTATGTTTCGCTTCGTAGAGAGCTTCGTCCGCGCGTTTCATGGCACTATGAACATCGTCTTCCGGTTTCACTTTGCAAACTCCAATACTAACAGTCACGTGAAAATCGCCACGTACAGCCGAAAAATTCTTGGCCGCTATCGCCTGACAAATCATATTAGACTTCTCAATGGCCAGCGTGTAATTCTCTACACGCATGAGTATTGCAAACTCTTCTCCCCCAACCCGAGCAATGATGTCGGTATCCCTAACTTGTGCTTCCAGTATTCGACTAAATTCCATCAGAGTGATGTCTCCAGCATCATGTCCCCAACGGTCATTGATAGTTTTAAAGTAATCAATATCTAACATAGCGATAGACAATACTTCTCCGCTTCGTTTTGCAATCGATTTTTCGCGTTTGAATTCGGAAAAGAACATCCGGCGATTTGACAAACCGGTTAGGTCATCAGTTTCGGCCAACTCGGTCAGGCGCCGGTTTACAATCCGCAACTCTTCCGTTCGCTCCTCCACCAGGTTTTCGAAATTGGCGGTTAAGCGCTCTTGTTCCTCTAAAGCAAAAAGGTAGTGTTTGCTCAAATTAACCGTTTGAAATAAAACCAACGCCAAAAAGCCGTAAATCAGAGTATTGAGAGGATAGCCGAAACTCTGGCCAATAAGATCGGCAATAGCTGTTAGTCCGAGTACAAACAAACCGATCTTAGAATAAGAAACCGATTGCCCTTTGCCGAGGATTTCATGTCCCATTGCCCAAACCGAAAAAACTAAAATGAAAAAAATAACACATCGAAAGTAAAGACCACTGGTTTGTAGCCAGTAATCAGATCCTGAGGCAAGCAGAATAATCCCAGGCACTGCAATAGAGATTGTACAAACGAGATGAACCCACAGGGGGTAATAACGCGGTAGTAGGCTGCGCAAAAAACCGGACCACAAAATGGTCATAAGCATCGTTGTATACCAGCCAATGCGCCAGAACCAGCTGAGTTCAGCGTCCGGGTACATTATGTACAACAATTTTCCCGTATCAACTAAGCGAACAGCCATTGTAAAAGCGAGTCCAGCAAGAAATAGCTGCGCCAAGTCATTTTTCCGACCCAACCACAGGCTGAGGTTGATCATTCCCAATAATACGAAAGCCCCCAGCGCGATGGCAGTAAACAAGTATCCGTTTTCTTGTTGCTGATTCAATTGTGAAAGTGTACCGAGAACGGGAGGTTGGTAAAATCCGCCTGACAAACTTGGCCCGTTGCTAACTTGAACAATTATCGTGGTTTCTGGAGATAATTGTGGCAAGGCTACCACTCTACTTATTAGGCGGCCAGCTTGATATGTTTCAAAGTCCTGTTCGGAAGCATTGGCAAAAACCCGCACGAATTGCCCGCTGGAGGAACGGGCCATAATTCGAGTGTTCGAGTAGGACTCACCGGTGAACAAGTATAGCGCCGGAGAATTTTTAGGAAGACGTAAGCTAAGCTTGTAGCTGACTTGATAGTTCGATACTGGAAAGCCGCTTTGCTCCCACGATTGTCGTATATCTTGAGGAAACCATTTTTCATGGCTTAAAAAATTCTTGTCGATCTTAACAGGCGCGAGCCCGGGAAGAACATCCCAAGTGCCGTCTAACGGAATTGTTGTTTGAAAATCCCAACAATCAATGTTGCGCCGCGGACTTTTTTCCGATGACAAGCAATCCTCTGCAAAGGATTCAGTGGAATTAGTTAAAAAAATACTCAACGATATACAGATCAACAATATTCTGCTCAATCCATCCCCTCTTTTTCTCTCGTGCTTCTACATTTGTAGTCTAAGTTTCGCGATAATTCGAACATTTACTTATTTCGAACTAACGGATCGTCAGTTACCGACACGTTGACTTACCGGTAGAAATGATTAATGCCTGCACATACATCAATTTTCAATACAAAGCCTGTAGCTTGAAACCCCACAGCAACATCAAGAATAGTGTCAAACTATTGAATTCGAGGGACAAAATACGGAAATGAGCCGTTTTCGCTATATTGTGGATACAACTAATCCCATCCCATTCAACAATCGATCAATCCCTTAGAATTCGATAGTTCTTTGCTTTCATCAAGTGTCGACCTAATCGAAACAAATTATTCACGACACCATGAC
>CAJVZD010000129.1 GCA_913019905.1 uncultured Cellvibrionales bacterium | reverse complement strand
GATTAGAGTGGGGGCGGGGGGAATTATGCTGCCAAACCATTCACCTTTGGTAATTGCCGAGCAATTCGGTACCTTAGCATCGCTATACCCTGACAGAATAGATTTGGGGCTCGGACGTGCGCCGGGCACAGACCAAATAACCTCGCAAGCGTTGCGTAGAACACTGCAGGGTAGCTCTGATGATTTCCCGCGAGATGTTATGGAGTTACAAGCATATTTAGGCGAGGCTGAACCGGGCCAACGGGTAACGGCTGTTCCGGGTACTGGAACAAATGTACCGCTGTGGATTTTAGGCTCAAGTTTGTTTGGCGCGCAGTTAGCGGCAATGTTAGGCCTGCCGTTTGCCTTTGCCTCGCATTTTGCTCCCGCTCAAATGATGCAGGCACTCGACATTTATCGCTCCCGGTTCAAACCTTCCGACCAGCTTCAAGAGCCGTATGTAATGCTCGGATTTAATGTCTGTGCCGCCGACACAGACGAAGAAGCCCATTATTTACGGTCATCCTCATTGCAATCATTTTTAAATCTTCGACGCGGTACGCCCGGCCAATTACCCCCACCGATTGAAAACTTTGAAGAATCCATGAACGCGCAAGAACACGCGATGCTCGCGGAGATCGGTCGCTGCTCCGCGGTGGGTTCACTGGAAACGGTAAGTCAAGACATGCAGAATTTTGTTGAGAAAACCGGCGCCAATGAGCTTATGTTAGTCAGCTCGATTTTTGACCACAATAAACGCATACGATCTTTTGAAATGGTAGCGCAAGCCGGAAAGCACATTGCTTAAGCGATAAAATTATGGACCCATTTGAACGTTACTACTTTAACAATTTAAACTGCCAGCTATCCTTTGTCGATTTCGGCAATACTGACAAACCCGATTTGCTACTACTGCACGGGATGCGGGATCACGCTTTAAGCATGAACGAAATCGCGTGTGCATTAAGTACAGACTATCATGTGGTCGCACTGGATTTACGCGGCCACGGTCAAAGCAATAACCCCGGTATTTATACCATGGTTCAGTTCGTCGCCGACGTGCGTGCGTTAGTTCAACATTGCGAACTGAAAACGCCGGTGGTAATCGGTCACAGTCTAGGAGGTCATATAGCGGCCCGTTATACCGCCATTTTCCATGAAGACGTTTCCAGGCTCGTTTTATTGGACGGCATGGGGCCACCTAACAGCAGCGACCAACACGATCGAGAACAGATGAAAGCGCGCCTGAAATTTGGTATCCACGCTGTGTCCAATTTGACCAGTGAAGGCCGGCAAATGAAAGACGAGGGTGAAGCCCTGATGAGATTAAGGAAAAACAATCCAAAATTGTCGATGGAGCTTGCACAACTTATCATCGAGCACGGGGTCACAACACATTCACAGGGGGGTGTTAGTTGGTCCTTTGATCCGGCAGTACAAATGGTATGGCATACGTTTTCGCACGAGGAAACCGAAGAACTATGGAGTTGGATCGAATGCCCCGTGCTCATTGTTACCGGTGAACACGGTCTGGATTATTGGTCCAATATGCGTGAAACATTGAAAAACGAACAGGAATTTTATGAGCTGACCCTGAAAAAGCGGCAACAACTATTTAAAGATGCACAACACCGGGTCATTAAAGACGCCGGGCATATGTTACATTACGATCAACCCGAACCGCTCAATGCCCTGCTTCGTGAATTTCTTTGTCCTTAAGCTTTTAATCGCCTGACAGGCCATATCCAGAGAGTCATTTCTCTGTCTTTGCGAGTGTCAACGCGGCAATCTAGTCTTGGATCCATTTCCCTGTCTTTGCGAGTGCCAACGCGGCAATCTAGTCTCGGATATATTTCTGTGTCTTTGCGAGTGCCAACGCGGCAATCTAGTCTTAGATGTATCAATCACCCTAAAGAGATTTCCGCGCTTAGCTCATAAAACAGGAGGCGCTTCTCGGTCTTTCCATCCCACATCAGCTCACTGAGTTCTTAACCCGTCTATTTGCCGCTGAAATTAGGCTCCCGTCTTTCTGACATCGCCTTAATACCCTCTTTAAAATCGGCGGTTTGCCTAAGTCTCGTTTGCTCTGCCAGTTCATGATCGGTAGCCAGAGCAATGCGATCGGCTAGCCCCACCCGCTGAGTAGCGCGAATCGATTGCACCGCTAGGGGGGCTGAAATAGCGATTTCACGAGCGATCTCAATAGCCCTCTCACGCAGCTTCTCCTGCGGTACCAGTTCATCAGCTAAACCCAATGAAACCGCTTCCACTCCTTTTACACGGCGTCCGGTATAAAACATTAGATTGGCCGCATTTTTTCCGACCAGGTCGGGTAATGTGACTGACAAGCCAAAGCCTGGATGAAACCCCAAACGACTGAAGTTAGCTGAAAAACGCGACTCTTCACAAGCGACACGAAAGTCAGGCATTAACGCCAGACCTAAACCACCGCCAATGGCCGCCCCTTGAATGGCGCCAACAATAGGTTTTCTGGTTCGAAATAACCGCACCGCCTGCTGGTACAGGTTGCCCGCATCACCGCTACCCTCTCCTGAAAAATCGGCGCCGGCGCAGAAGTTTTTTCCCGCCGCACACAGCACGATAGAACGACAGTCATTATCGGCATCTAAATCTTCGAAAACAGTCGCAATGGTCTCGATAAGTTTATTGCTAAAGAAGTTATTTGGCGGACGGTTAATCTCGACCGTCGCAACATAGTCACTCAGAGAGACATTAAGATCGGTATATTCTCTACTATTTCCCATAATATTTTCCATTCTTTTAATTGGTATTGGGTTTTGGCGTTAACGGCGAATAGGTCATAGCGGCAATGTCGTAGCTCTCTAAAACTATTGAGAACTATTGACCTCTATCTAGAACCAAAGAGAGCTTTCAAAAGCCCGCACAAACAAGTTCGTTGCCGCGGTTAACGGCAACATTTCAATCCAGCAATGCTGATTTAACCTGCCCGCAACTTAGCCATCATTTCCTTGCGCTGATCCTGATCTGAAATAAAATCAAAACCTCCCGACGTTCGATCAACGATATCGCCATAACGCGCAAGCATCGCTTCGACCAATTTGTCGGGTTCCGCGATAACGCCAAAAACGTCCAACATGTCATCGGTAATCAAAGCGGTCATCTCTTCCCAACGCCCCTGTTTTGACATTGAATTTAAATCCGCCTGAAGATCGCCCCAACCGTGAATATCTAACACCCCTTTATAGGCAGGCGTTGACCCATAAAAAGAAATACGTTGGCGTGCGACTTTTTTGGCTGCTTCGATGGCTTCTTCGTTTTCTCCAGAGATGATGAACGGGGTGTAGGAAATTTCGAAATCTTCCCTGCTGCGACCACTTATTTTTAAGCCTTTATCGATGGCCGGTAAAGTCACTTCGCGGATGTAGCGTTCATTGCTAAAAGGGTGCACGATCATCCCATCCGCCACTTCTCCGGATACCTGAGTCATCAACGGCCCTACCGCAGCGAGTATCACTCGTGGAGCGCCATACTCGGTATTTTGTGGCGTAAAGGCGGGGGTCATTAAGGTATGGGTATAATACTCACCGATAAACTCCAATGGTTTGCCTTCATACCAATTTGCCCAAATGGCGCGCATTGCCTGCACTAGCTCGCGCATTTGCGGAACAGGCTTACCCCAGGGCATTGAGAACCGCTTGCTAATGTGGGGCTTAATTTGAGAACCTAAACCTAAGGTAAATCGACCTTTAGAATAGGCGTTCAAATCATGGGCCAAATTTGCAAGCACCATAGGACTTCGAGCAAAGGCAACAGCGATCCCCGTTTTCAACTCAATCTTTTTACTGTTGGCAGCCGCCAGAACGAGCGGCAAAAAGGGATCGTGATTCATCTCGGCGGTGCCCGCACCGTCAAACCCCATTTCCTCCAAAGCGCGAATACTGTCTGCAACAGTATCCAGATCGGGCGATAGCCCACCATCAATTTTCATTTTTTTCTCCTTCCCTTGTTAGGTTCATATGTCATGTTCATATTTTATTACAGCTAAGAAAGCGGCTTTTTTTGATGTTTTTCTCCTTCACTTGTTAGGTTTACATTTTATATTACGGCTAAGAAAGCGGCTTGTTGTCTAGGTCAAAGCTTTTGACGTGGAAGTTATCGTAGTGAGAACGCACATTCCTATCACCGCCGAAAAATGTACAAAAACCCACTCAATGAACCCACACTCTTTTTCGTCTATGTTTGAATTCTACTAACCCGTACGCGTCCAGAAACTAATAAACACCGTCATTGCGAGCGTTACGGTTCGACGCCTCGACGCGGCAATCTCATCCAGCTTTGACGCGGCCTGCAAGAGATTGCCGCGTCGAGGCGTCGAACCGTTCGCTCGCAATGACAGATTGGAAAACACCTATTTCTGGATGGGGACTAACTATCGACAACTATTCAGCGACTTTTATTACCCGAGTCCCTATATTGCCACCCGCCAACATGTCGACAAACGCTTCCGGCGCATTCTCCAAACCGTCTATCTCATCAACTAAAGGTGCCAAGTCTCCCGACTGTATCCAAGCTGATAGTTGCTCTCTGGCCTGCGCATAACGCTCTGCGAAGTCGAAAACCAAAAAGCCGCTCATTGTTATCCGTTTGTTCACTAATAATCCCGGTATTCCTCGTGGGCCCGGTGCGGGGTTGCTAGTATCATATTGAGAAACGACACCGCAGCAGGCAATGCGTCCATGTTCATTCATTCTAAAAAGCGCTGAGCCCAGTATGTCGCCACCGGTATTATCAAAATAAACATCAATACCATCAGGAGTCGCTTCTTTTAACAATTGACGAAAATCGGGCGAACGATAATTCACTACGGCATCTATGCCTAAAGTTTGGGTGAGACGCCGCGCTTTTTCGTCGCTACTTGCGGTTCCAACGACGCGACAGCCTTTTAATTTGGCCAACTGAGCAACAATGTGCCCAACCGAACCACCCGACGCAGACACCATTACCGTTTGTCCGGGTTGCGGTTTGCCAATATCCAAGAGGCCAAAATAAGCAGTAAGACCGTTAGTCCCTAACACACCAAGGTGATGTACAGGAGCGACAGAGCCTTCAAGCTTTTTTAAAGACGCTGCGTCATGCACGGAATAATCTTGCCAGCCGGCGTTACAAACAACTAAATCTCCTTTCTCAAAATCACTAGACAGAGACATTTCTACCCGCGCAACCGCAGCACCGTTCATTACAACACCCGTTTTGGGCGCTCCCGCGTAACTGGCGCTGCCCTGCAGACCCGCTCTGGCACCAGCAGCAACCGTCACCCAGAGGGTTCGACACAAAACCTCGTTCGCAGCGGGCTCGGGCATTGACGAGCTAACCAGCTTATAGTTAGACGCCTCTAATTTACCACTCGGTAAACTATCAATTAGGACTTGTCTGTTTTCAGGCATGAAAAAGCTTCCTTTTAAGTGTTAGCAAATTAAGTGATAGCAAACCAATACAGACAGCTGGCAACATTCGTCCAATATTGGTTTAGCTGAAATAATAGGGTAATGACTGAATCTATTTATCATTATTGTTCCGGCGAGGTACCCGCTGGTTGGATTATTTAACAACCCTATTGTAAGCGGATTTGAACACGAAAGAATACTGACAAAAACGTTAACTTGTCACCTTTAATTCCAACAGAGGCAGCGTCAGCTTAGCGGCAGAAAAGAAACATCAACGAATTATAAATGACAACCAAGAACCATAAGTGAAAATACAGAACTATATGCGACAACAATGAACTATAAGCGACAACAAAGCACTATAAGTGACAACAATGAACTTTAAGTGACAACAAAGAGATGAGGATCATACCTGGAGAAACGGGCTATTGTATTTTTTCATTCCGACGGCACTGACTGACTCACCAGCAAAGAGCTAACTGGCCATTAAAAGTATTGAAATCTCGCAAAAACAAACTCCTAACGACCCGTCATATAGCCCAACTATTTTTTCTGGGAGCGATAAACGCGGAGAAAAACTTAAAATTCCTTTACGACATTCAGTAGTTGTCGGCAGGTAATCTGTCCAACCAACTTACCCTTATCGACAACTGGGCGGCGACGATGTCCTTTTTTTAGCATATCTGATGCGATATCAACGAGATCAGCATGTAATTCGCAGCTATCAACATTCGGTGTCATAAAATCGCCAACCAGACCCATGCTACTATTTTCGTTATAGACTGCACCCAATATCGCTCGAAGACAATCCATTTCCGACAACACACCCGTCAATTGCCCATCATCATCAACGACACAAAGACCAGAGATTTTGTTTTTAACTATGAGGTCAATTGCCGTCGATAAATGATCGGTTGCGAACACTTTAACGGGGTTGTGCAGCATATAGTCACTTAAATCAACCGAACGTAACATAGGAATCTCCTTTGGATTGAGCAAAAGCTTACGGTACAAGGATTAGGTTTTGATCATTTAAACTCTACCACTTAATATTATAGGCTACCAATCAATTCAATAAAGGGCTGCGGCCAACTGCCCAATACCAGTACTAAGCCGACGAGAACTAAGGCGAGAACATCGTGAATAACTAAATGCCCGGAATCTGTTTCCCGATCTTTTGGCGTTTTGCTCATTGCAAATATAACGCGCAAATAATAATAAATAGCGATGGCGCTGCCGATAACCAGCGCGATCAGCAATGTCCATAGCGACGCTTGAATTCCCACGGTAAGAATATAGAATTTTCCAACAAATCCGGCTGTTAAGGGAATACCCGCTAGAGACAACATGGCAACTGTCAGCGCTGAAGCCTGCACGGGCTTGCGCCAAAATAGCCCTTCAAAAGCAGCTAGACCGTATTTGTTTTCATCTTCTCCGGAAATCGTCGTGACTACGGTAAAGGCTGCAAGGGTGGTAACAATGTAAGCAACCAGGTAAAAAGTAATAGCGTCTAAAGTCTCGATTTCCAGTTTCGAAGCAGCGATCAAGACAATGAGCAAATATCCGAAATGCGCTATCGATGAATAGGCCAGTAAACGTTTGATATTATCCTGGCGTAACGCCAACAAATTTCCGATCAGCATAGAAGCAATAGCGACTATCGAAAGCGCCGTTAACAAATTGTTGAATTGTCCGAGATTTCCATCGACGAATATTCTTGTTACCGCAATAAAAACGGCACCTTTAGAAACCGTCGCAAGAAATCCGGTGATCGGTGATGGCGCCCCCTCATAAACATCGGGAGTCCACATATGAAAGGGTACAACCGACAACTTGAACCCTAAACCTGCGATGACCAATGCTACACCCGCCATCACCAACGCAGGGTTTTGTTCGTAGGCCAAAGCTGCTTTGGCACCAATACCGGCGTAGCTCAAATCTCCAGTGGCGGCATATAGCAGAGCAAAACCAAACAATAACATAGCGGAAGCACAGGCTGACAAGACCAGGTACTTAATCGCTGCCTCCAACGAAAGCAGTCCCTTTTCCGGAAAAGCGATCATGGCATACAGTGCCACGCCCATCAATTCCATGCCGAGTAGTAAGCTTGCCATATGGCTGGACTGAACTAAAACCACAGCCCCCAGCACAGACAGCGTCAACAACAGGTAATACTCTTCTTTGCGCTCACCTTCACGGGAGAAACTGTTTTTGGACAACAAGAGCGTCACCATACCCGAAATCAGAATCAATACGGTGAACATCAAGCCCCAGTCATCGACAATAATGAGGGGAGTGACTTGCTGCACCAGCGCTCTGGCATATCCCGCTCCCCACAGTGCCGCCAACATACCCGTTCCGGTTATTATCCAAGCAATGGACGGGTTGCGCTTTATTGACGCTTGCAACATCAATACGACCGCTGTGAGCGATAAAATAATAATGGGCATTAGTGCAAGGATTTGACCCTTATTCACTGCATCACCTCCACAAGCGCTACGTTTTGTATCGACGAAAGATTTAACAAACTTTGTAAAACGGGCTGGGCAATATCCAATACCGGTTGAGGATAGATACCCAACCACACGAGAGCCACCATCATGACCCCCATCGTCAGCATTTCTCGGGTCCCGAAATCGGTCAGGGTTCGGCTTTCGTCAGGTGCCCCTTGAAAGGAACGCTGCATCAGTATCAGGGAATAAGCGGCGCCCGTTATCAGTCCTAATGCCGCAATCACTGTCATCCAGCGATCGACCTGAAACAGTCCAACCAGAACCAGAAATTCAGCAACAAAATTGCCTAAGCCTGGAAGACCAAGTGATGCGACCACGAAAAACATCGCCACCGCGCCCATTCTTGGCATATTCTGCCAAAGCCCACCCATTTTCCGCATATCCCGCGTATGAAGGCGTTCCTGCAGGGATCCAGCAATCATGAACAATGCGGCAGTACTAAATCCGTGGGCAACCATTTGCATCACTGCGCCTTGCAGAGCCAGCTCGTTCCAGGCATAAACCCCTAATAAAACAAAGCCCATATGACTGACGCTACTATAGGCAACCAAACGTTTAAAATCTGTTTGACCAAACGCCAGGACAGCGCCATAAACAACTCCCGTTGCACCGAGCGCAATAGCAACCGGCGAAAACTCCATGGCCGCTTGTGGAAATAACGGGACGGCAAAGCGGATCAAGCCGTAGGCACCCGTCTTCAACAATATGCCGGCCAGAATGACACTGCCCGCAGTGGGTGCCTGGGTATGAGCGTCCGGTAACCAAGTGTGAAAAGGGAATCCGGGTAATTTGACA
>CAJVZD010000128.1 GCA_913019905.1 uncultured Cellvibrionales bacterium | reverse complement strand
AGAAGTGCGAGCCCGGCCATAGTGCCTGACAGACCCACGACCGACACGTAGTAAAACAGTAAGAAGATACCAAAGGCACTGTTTTTTACGCCCTCTGCGAGTTGTCCAACACCAAAAGCAAGGCGAATGCGCCAGCTTAGTCGCTTCTCTTGCATTAACAGCCATCCTTTTGCAGATCGCTTGATTTACGATTCTTTCCGCCAATACTTTCCATTCTATGAAAGCTTGGTGTTAGTACAAAATTATTTGGACTTAATTTCATAATAAGCTCCTTTTCCGATAATGAAAAAATCCCAGAGACACAGCAGTGCATAGTGAATTTAATAATCATTCATCTAACTGATCAATGATATTGTCCAGAGCAAGTTCGCCCTTCCGCGTTTGGGCGCCGAGTGATATGAATTTTTCCAGTCTGTTTTTGGCATCTTCAGTGGCTAGCAAGCGGTTGAACTGATGCGCCTCTTCGAGTAAACCTTCTAGCGGAGAACCAATGGCGGAATCCACTGCCACCTTTGTTGATTCGATTGCAGCTCTGGGGAAGGAAGAAATGCGAGTTGCCAGGCGAGCAACAAATTCGTCTAACTCTTCCGCAGGCAGTGCTCGATTGATGTACCCGTATCGTTCCGCTTGTTCCGCCGTAAAATCGTCGCATCCCAGACTAACTTCCAATGCCCGTGACCGACCTAAGAGATGGGGCAGTCGAACCGAACCGCTGCCACTTGGCAGTATACCCAGCGCCACTTCCGGTTGACTTAGTTGGGTGGGGCCGATCGCAGCGAACCGCATATCGAGGGAAAGTAAGAACTCACTGCCTCCACCTCTGGCAATACCGGCTATTTTGCCAATGGTCGCCATAGGTAAGGTCCGTATTCTTTCCAGAGCTTGTACGTATAGATTTAACTGCTTAGGCCGTTCTGTAACGTTGTCGGGCAGTTGCCGAATGAGCTCAACATCCGCATGGGCAATAAAAAATTGCGGATCTGAGCTCTGAAATACAACCACACGCGTAGTGTTGTCCTCGGAAAGCGCCAAACTCAATTGGTCGATGTCTCTAATCATAGAGATATCAAGCAGATTAATGGGTGGATTCTCGAAAGTCACCCAGCTAATGTGGTTCTCTTTTCTGACGGTTAATGTCTCGTAGGGGACGCTCATGGGTTTGACCTTTTGAATTCATGCAATCGTTTTGCCATTTCTGGCCCTGGCTTTCCTGAATAAAGTGCCTTAAAGTTCGGTAAATTTTCAAAACATTCATTCGGCGTGCGGACATATTCGCACCCACCGAGTGTCTCGAATAATGGATATCTCATGGGAGGTGATTCAAGTAAGATCGACTTTTTCTGGTATAAACCGATCGAGGATTTTTTTGCAGTTTACGAGGTTCTCGGCAAAACCGGGGCGAAGTTTCATCGCTTCGGTATGGCGTACGAGCGCTGGCCATTTAGCTGCATTCGGTGTACCCGTCGCTAAGTCGAGTTGCGTCATTTGCACACCTACGGCGATGTCTGCAATAGAAAAACGACCGCCGACAAAAAAGTTATTACCATCAAGTGCACCTTCAAGATAATCAAAATGTTTAGGAAGAATCTCGTTCCAGGTTTTTTTCGCAGTTTCAATATCAGATTTCTTGCCCGCCATACGTGGAAAAAGGATAGGTCTGAATAACTGCATACCCACCGGTTGTGCTAGTTCGGTATCAGCATATTCCTCCAACCAAACAGCGCGGCCGGTATCAAAGGCCGAAGCACCATAAAGTCCTGCTTCAAACTTTCTATCCAGATAGGCGCAAATGGCCGATGAGTCGGCTATGGTACCAGCCGCACCTTTTTCGCCAATCGATTTATCGCGTAACACGGGAATGCGTCGGGCGGGACTGATGTCGAGAAACCAGTCAGGCATATCCATGATATTGATGTTTTCAAAATCGTAGTCCTCACCCTGATCTGCCAGGATGGCTTCAACTTTACGAACGAAGGGTGATACCGGAGTACCATAAACAATCAGGTCTGCCATATATATCTTCCTCTTGTCGACTGATGTTGGTTCTTTGCTTGGTTTATTGTTTGCTTATCTGTCACGTCTCTAAGGCGCGCTTCATTCTGCGGACGATTTCTTCCAGGGTCGAACGATGACAACCGAAATTTAATCGAACATGATCTGCTCGTCCCATTTCATCCCCTCCAGATAAGGCGACACCAAAGTTCAAAAAGTTCTGCAACGGATTGGTATCGATGCAATCCTCTACATTTATCCAGGCGAGAAAACTGGCCTCCACATGGGTCATCGACAAACCCGGCATTTTAGCGATTTCGGCTTGCAGATAGTCACGGTTGCCGCGCAGGTAGGTGATTGTTTCCGCGAGCCAGTCATCGCAATCTCGATAAGCTGCAAGTGTTGCTGCATAAGCGAGTGCCCCGGGGTGAGTAGCCACACCATAGGATCTTTTTTGGAAAGCCGCCCGTAGGTTTTTGTCCGGGATAATCGCGAAGGAAAGCCCGCCAATCCCCGGTAGGTTAAAAGCTTTTGCTGCGGAGAACAGGGTGATAGAGCTTTTCTCAATTTCCGGATCAAGGGAGGCAATTGGTATATGCTGTTTATCTTCGTCCAACACAAGATCCGCATGGATTTCGTCCGAACAAATCATCGTGCCGTTGCGTAGACAAATTTCCGCGACCGCTTCCAGTTCCCGTTTGTCCAATACGCGCCCCACGGGATTAAAAGGGTTGCACAATAAAAAAGCACTGGTTCTGGGTGATATGTTCTTTGCCATCATATCGGTATCCATTTCCCAGCGCTTGCCAGTTATATGACAGTCAACAGGTTGATAGAGTCGATCGGTGTACGCAGCAGTTTCTAAAAAATAGTGATAGTTGGGCCGAGCAGCCATTATGCCGTCGCCCGATTGCCCCAGACAATTTGACGCAAAAAAAAGGGAAGGTACGACCCCAGGCTGCATGACAAACCATTCGTTTTCAGTTTTCCATGCGTACTTCTCTTGCAAGCGCTGTCTGATCACGGCGATAAATTCTGCTGGCGGCATTGAATAGCCAAAAACCCGTTCGTCCAAGCGGTTTTTTACGGCTTCGATGATTTTGTCCGCAGAGGGCAGATCCATATCTGCTACCCATGCGCCAATAACGTCATGTTGACGACTCGCGAACTTACCCCATTTGGCGCTATCAGACCCACGTCGTTCAATGGGCGGGTCAAAGTAGGAGGTCATGTTTTTTTCCTGATAGTTTAGTCACAACTGTTTAATCATAACTGTTTAGTTTCAGTGGCTTAATGCGATAGGTTTAGTCCTAACAATTTAATCCTAAGTTTCGTTGCTATAACGTTTGAACTTTGTGGTGCCATCTCTGCCGAGTTGCGCCATTAAATCCACTTCCCAGTCTAGATAAGCGCGCATTGCGTCTTCAACAGTTTCGCCTTTGGCCTTATTGGCCACGAATGGAATTCGCCATACATCGATGGGTTCTACGCTGAAATTTTCATTACCGTTAGACAGCTTCTGCCCATCGTTTAGCCATGCAGCATTACCGCCTTCAAGACAGTACACGGGTTTGTTGGCGAGTGATTGGATCTCAGCGAAACAAAGCTTCGCTAGCTTGCCATCATCAGAAGTAAGGATATAGGCTGTTGCTTCTGGCAGTGCTTTAAAACTATCGATTAACTGACTACGCAATATAAACCATGCGGATGGAATGTGACCGGCACGATAGTCAGTACTGAGGCTTAGATCCAAAGTGATGGCACCGTCCTGCAGTTTTTTTAGGACATCCTTCACATTCAGGTTTGTCGTGGAGACATTGTCGAGACCGACAACGGGCGCGTCTCGCGGTCCTCGGGTTAACGGCTCCGCAATGTCGCCCATGAACAGCGTGCGCACATTTTTCTGGCCCATCTGATTTAACCACGACGCTGTCATCGAAGCACGGACGCCATCGTTATCAACGAGAATAATACGACTATTTCTAACCCCAATGTATTCGTCGGTCGCCTGGATCACCTGGCCACCCGGCGCGTGTACCGCGTCGCCAAGATGGCCAGCTTCATATTCTTCGACCGTGCGCACGTCTAGTACAAAGAGTGACTGACTGGATCGTTCCGCACGCCACTGAGCAAGTTCTGCAGTGCTAATCTGCTGCACCTTAAAGCGCGCAGCAACCCGGTCAGATGCAGCTATGGATTTTGTTAGTCCCAGTTCGTGCGGCGGCGATGCCCAGGTCTGCTCTCCCGATGAAGGCTGAAGGCCCGACAGTCGCCAGCCCATAATGCCATTTCGCAATGCATACACCTTATTGGGTAAACCGGCGTTGATCAGCGATTGTGCTCCGATAATACTGCGCGTTCGTCCGGCACAATTGACGATCACCGTTGTTTCTGGGGAAGGTACATTTGAGAATGCGCGGTAAACCAACTCGGCGCCCGAACAGCATTGGCCGCTTGGAATGCTCGCCCAGTTGAACTCCTGGAATGGACGACTATCGAGAATGACCATGTCCTCTTTATTCTCCATCATTTTATGGACTTCCGTCGCACTTAACGAAGGTGTGTGTTCTTCGTGTTCGACAAATTCCCCAAAGGCTTTACTGGGTACATTAACGCCAGAATAAGTTTCGTAGCCAGCCTCTGCCCAACCCGACACGCCACCGTCGAGAATACTGAGGTTGGCATAGCCCAGGGTGTTAAGCCGCTGCGCCGTTTTTTCTGCAAGGCCTTCACCGTCATCACAGACCACAATCGGTATGGATTTAACCGGCAGCAGGTCGGCAATCAGTAGTTCCAACCGGCCGTAGGGAATGGGGACAGCGAACAGTAAATGCTGATGCGAGAATGGGTCGATTTCTCGGACATCGACCAGGGCATGTTCTATATCACTCTGCAATAATTCACGAAGATCTGCAGGGGAGATTGTTCTGATGGTTTTTGGCATAGTGTCGATAGTCTTTTCCAATAAACGTTAACAGAATGGCTTACAAAACGCGCCGGCTGTCATCGACGGGTATAAATGACCCCGAGACCGATTTCGATGTCCCTTCCTGGCGATTGAATTCAAGTCTATCCGTTTGTTGATCGAAACCTTTTCCGTAGAGGTGAAAGTGACGCGTTGGAGACTCGGATATCACATTGATCCGGTGAATGTCCTGCGGCATAAACGCGACGGCGTCGCCGTCTCTTAATACTATTTTGTAATCTTCTTCAATCTGTGCCTTGCCTGGTTCAGATTGATCATCCAGGCGCTTATAAATGGTATTTTCTTCGTCGCCATCGAGGCCGGCAATCACAGCAAAGGTGCCATGGTCGTGAATGGGAGAAGGACCCAGTGGCAGAACACTGATGAGATAGAGTGAAAAATCCCCTCCTTCGTCATCCGTTAACAGGTATATTTTAGCGAACTCCTCCGGTTTGGGTGTTGGAAATTCCGTGTCGGAGAACATTTCTTTTTCATTAGTCATGGAGTTAACGATGGATTTGACTTCATCCAGAGAATCCCGATTGACACCTTTTTCCTTAATAATACCTTTAATCTGGTCCATGGATGAAGACACCAGCTCTTTTCGCTGTATTGCAAGATCAGTCATTGCTTTATCCCTCAGTTATATTCATGAAAATAGAAAGTGCTTGTCTCTAGATGTGTCACCTAACTCTCTACGCTTTGCTATTAGTGGTGCTCAACCCGTGCTGGCACAGTCGTAGATGACGGTGCCGAGACGAGGCTATCGATATAATAACGTGTCTAAATTTCCAGCATAAGTTGTATATTTAGGATTGATTGTCCAAAATAGTGAACAATGATCAATTACAACAACATGGCGATATTTGCGGCCGTCGCAACGCAGGGTAGCTTTTCCAAGGCGGCAGTCGTGCTGGGCATCCCAAAATCATCAGTCAGTCACAAAGTGGCGCAACTGGAGAAAACACTGGGTATGACGCTTTTATTTCGCAGCACGCGCCATATCAGCCTTACCGAAGAAGGACAGCTGTATCTTGAAAAATGTCGCGAAATGATCGACGCGGCAGAGGCAGCAGATCGAATAATGAAGGGCTTAAGAGAGGAGCCTCAGGGCAAGCTGCGGATCAGCTGCCCGATTGGAATCGTTTATGGACGCTTAACCGATACCATCGCAGAATACAAAACGCGGTATCCGAAGGTGAATATTGAAGTTCTGGCAACCAATGAACGTCTTGATATATTGAAACAAGGATTCGACTTTGCTCTGAGATTTGGGCCATTACCGGATTCAAACTTGATAGCGAAGCCGCTAGCGGTTTCAAAACCAGTACTCGTCGCCAGCCCTGAATACCTCGCTAAACATGGTACACCGAGAGAGCCGCAGGACCTCATTAATCATACCTGCCTAACCTGGGATCGTAGCAATGTATGGTTATTGAACTCGGCAAAGGGATCTGTTTCGGTGACTGTTAACCAGGATGTTGCTGTTAACGATCTCACCATCGCTAAATATCTGGCGGTGAAGAATGTTGGCATCTGTGCGCTGGTGGACATTTTCCTCGATGACGAATTGGCAAAAGGTGAGCTCATCCCCGTCCTGCCTGACTATCATGTCGGTGAGGTCACGCTGTATATTGTTTACCATCAGCGCGATATGAAAAATGCTAATGTATCGAGATTTTTGGAAATTGCTACCGCAAAGTTCGCTCGAGATTAGCGGCAACATTATCAATGCGATTATATTGGCATCTTGCGTGCCATTTAGTTTCTTGTTATTCTAATTGCATCGTGTATGACAATAAGTGCAGGTGGCGTTCAGTGGGTCCACTCGCCATTACATGGGCTTTGTTAGGAAGTTTATAATGAGCCGAATTGTAATAGGCATTGGTGATGCTGTGCCAGATAGGATGCGAACTTCCAGAAATAATGATTAGACAGGTTAAACAGTAATGATAAAAAAATGGCTTATCCGTATTCCCTTAATGTTGTTGGTAGGAATAGGGTTTCTTTTTTGGTTGATGTTTTTTTCTCAGCGCCCGCCACTGACCACCGACCCAGCGACGCTTGCCGGTGACGGCAGTACCCTCAATTATTGTAAACTCCCAGAACTGGACGGTAGCGGTAAAATGGCTGCGGACATTCCAAAGGGTAATACTCCCGGGTGCGGCTACGATCACTTTCCGTTGCCGATTCTGGCACAGTGCACTGAGCCGCTGGGTGCAGGTGCCGATGATATTCGGGGGCTTTGGGTAGGTGTCGAGGGCGGGCACACAGGTCATGTCGAGCGTGTCGAACAGTGTGGCAGTCGCACGGTGGTCACCAGCTCCGGTATTATCCATGACTTTGGGCCGAATAGTACGCTGGGTCAAAACACCGACGATACAGAAGGGACTGTCATATTCACCATCGGCGATAAGGAATACTGTCCGCGTACATCGGCTTCCATGGTGTGGAATGAGAAAGTACTGGATTTCCATGTCTTTGGCTGGGGGCCGGTCGTTGTAATGCGGTATCTAGACGGAGAGCAACTGATTTGGGAGTATGCGGACGGTTCTACCACCCGCATGGATAGACTTTGCCGGCTACCGGAAGCGCACAAAATAACCCAGCAAAGGGGCCCCCGATACAATTTTATGTGAGTAAGAATCTCAACGCTGTTGTCGGCTTAGTGACTCTGCGCGACAAAATTACGATGGCGTCACCAAAGCCAATCAACAACATGTTGAATTTGGGTATCAATCCATTCTGAAAATCATGTCTGATATTATTGAAAAATTAACAATTCGCCAGGGACAGGTCTCGATCGACGTTTTTGGCACTGGAGGTCGCCCAGGCCCCAAAAGTCTCACCGCAGTGCACACGCAGTCAATCTGGAGGACTCTGGGCACGTGTCGTGGTGAGCCGTAAATTCAGGCTTTTCCAACAGGCCAGCTGGGGCAGCACCATTTTTGTCCCTCTGTTCTCTTTTCTGCCCTTTCTGCTTTAGACCGCGATCATGGCTTGATTGTTGTGCCGTTAGATGGCAGTTTTGTCGGGATTAAACTTTCAAAACGTTGAGTAGGTGATTATGAAATTCGGGCTGTTACTGGTTTTTATTCTGAATGCTGTTTTCTGTGCCAACAGTTATGCCGATATGCAAAGTGATTTTTGGGATGCGGTTGCTTCGCTAAAGGGACAGTCCTTTTCCGGCGAGCTGGTTATTGGTACAGAGCCTAGCGATAAAGACTTCATGAAAGGAGATGCGATCATGTACATCTGGAAAGCTTCCGATCAGGAAATTCGCATCCCGTTTCATATTGGTGATGATCATTCGCGAACCTGGGTGTTGAGGAAAACCGATGCTGGCATCCAGTTAAAGCATGATCACCGTAAACCGGATGGTTCAGATGATAAGATTACCCAATATGGCGGTGACAACTTTGCCAAAGGGACGCCAATACGACAGGAGTTTGCCGCCGATAAATATACAGCGGAGTTGTTGCCAGCTTCGGGTAAAAATATCTGGGCGATGGAAATTGAGCTAGGGCGGCGTTTCGTTTATGAGCTTCGGCGCGAACATGAGGATCGTTTTTTTCGTGTTGAGTTTGATTTAAGCCACTCCGTTTCAACGCCGGTGCCGGCCTGGGGTGATTAGAGGGTATTCCAGCCAACGAACTGAGGGTTCTGGGTAGATGTCATTGTGATGGTAGGGAAGGGGGGGGGCTTGCGAGATCAAGCGTCAACCTGTGCCCACGACCAAATTACCGGCAGTCAATTGGTCTTCTTATGAAATTTCATTCCAGTAGATGCAAAAAA
>CAJVZD010000127.1 GCA_913019905.1 uncultured Cellvibrionales bacterium | reverse complement strand
TCATCGTAGAAAAGGAAGACGTGGGGCTCGCGGGACAGTTCTTGGCAAAGGCTGTTATGCAACAGCTACAATTTCCTGATTTGCCGCCCCTACAGCATCTGTTTGTTCTGTCGGATTAAACTGGCCGCAATTCAGTTTGTTGCCGATCCTTCTATTGCAATTATCGCAGCAAGTGGTCCAGTTTCTAGGACCGATACCGCTTTAAGCTCTCACATCTAGTAAATTTTAATGAGAGTGAGCTTATCCGGCGCTAGGCTCCAAATTTTGTGTATGTTTGCAGCCGCGTCCGGCGTCTGCGATTGTTATCGCGATTTCTTTCCTGAAAGCCTCCGGCGTGTGTCTGGCCGATAGAAGCGAAACGAGCCGTTAACCCGTCAGAGAAAAATGGCGGCGCTCCACTTTGACACCAACGTCGGTCAGCAGCTTTTCGAATGTGGCAGCGGGTGGGGTGGTTTCCAAAGGCAGACGGATCTTGCGGCCAGTGATAAGCACAAGGCTGGTGCGCACTGACATGTCCAAGCGGGTGTCTAGCCTTATATGGCTGATTTGCGACCAAACCACAGATCCGTTGCGTTGACCTGAAAACCAGCTGACCCCGGCTGCGTCCATGACCAAGCCAGAGCGGCGCGACGAGATCAGATCGTACAAGGCTGGCAGCGTGAACAGGACGAATATCCCCACCAGCCAGATCGCAGCGTCAAACAGCAGCCACATTGCGCCCAGTGCGGCCCATACCAAAACCAAGGTGATCAGGGTCGCCCGGTTCCGGCCTGTCGTCTCGAATGTAAATGGGGTCATGATCCGTCAGCGCCCGCCTGTGACGTCCAGAGTGGATCCGGTGATATAGCTTGCCTGTGAAGAGGCGAGCCATAAAATTGCTTGTGCAACCTCCTCCGCCGAACCTGCGCGTTTGAGTGGCACCATCGGCGCTAGCCGTTCGGCGCGGTCGGGTTCGCCACCCTTGCTGTGAATGTCGGTTGCGATAATTCCAGGCCGGATCGACATGACGCGGATGTTGTCGCTTGCGACTTCGTCGGCCAACCCCTTGGTAAACGTGTCGATCGCCCCCTTGGAGGCCGCATAATCGACATATTCGCCACCAGACCCGATTCTCGATGCGGCCGAGGAAACATTAACAATCACGCCTCCTTGGCCGCCATTTTTAGTCGACATTCGGCGAATCGCTTCTTTGCAGCACAGGAAATAGCCCGTTACATTAGTCATTAGCACTTTATTGATTCTTTCGGCGGTCATTTCAACGACAGGACTTTGCTGGAAAAGTATTCCTGCGTTATTGACTAGGGCAAAAGGTTTCCCCAATTTTAGATCAACCGTTTGAAAAAGCATATCCACTTCTTTTTCAGAGGATATATCCGCTTTGACCGATATCGCATTGACACCATAGGTTTTAACCGTTTCAACAATATTTTTCGCTGCGACCTCATTTGACAAGTAATTAACGCATATATCGTAGCCGTCCGATGCAAGACGGACCGCAGTTGCAGCGCCAATGCCTTTACTTGATCCAGTTATGATTGCAATTTTATCCATATCGGTGATCTTTATTGGTTTCTAACTTCGAAATCATGTGTTTGTCTAGTGAATTCCTTCCTTACAGTACATCTTAGTTCCATCTTTAAAGGATTTGAATTTCAAAGCATTACCACTAAGATCTATAACAAAAATTGTTAACGGTTGAGAGCTATGGCCTTTATAGCGCGCTTGAGGATTAACCACGAATTCAATGTCTGCACCTTCCAATTTAAGTCGCATCATTTCAAATTGCTTCTCTGTTAAGAGACATCCAAAATGGGGAATAAGTACAGATATTCCGTCAACATTACCACAATAATCCAGCATATTATCCACTTGGCCGACATGTGCCGATGTTTGGCTGCCAAAGAAATCAAAGTCAATCCAATCTTCTATTGACCGACCATCGTTGCACCCGAGGATGTCTGCATAAAACCTTCTTGTGCTCTTTAGATCTTTTATCTTAAAAGCATAGTGATAGCTGTTATTCATACTTAAGCACAAGTAGTTAAACACAAGTAGTTAATACCCGCGAAGAGGGTTCACCTGATTCATTAAGGGCTGGCCGCTTTTCATGAGGCGATAGTTTTCCACAATTTGAGGCGCGACTGACATAGGGTCTGTGATACTTGAGCAGTGAGGCGTTAGGAGAATTTTGTTATGCCGCCAAAATGGATGCTGGGCAGCCAATGGCTCCTCCCGAAATACATCAAGGCATGCTCCTCGCAGCAGACCTTTATTCAGTGCCGTTATCAGATCTTCATCAATCAAGTGCTCACCTCTGCCTACGTTCACCAAACAAGCTCCCAAAGGCAATCTATTAAAAGTTTCGAGATTAAGAATTCCACGCGTCTCGTTAGTCAGGGGCAACAAGCAGATCAATATACTAGCCTGAGAAAGAAATTCTCCTAGCGCCTCATCACCGGCATATGATTTTACACCATTGATAGACTTTTGAGTCCGCGACCAGCCAATCACATTAAAACCAAAATCTAATAGTTTGTTCGCCGAAAACTTTCCTAGATTACCTAAACCCATTATACCGATGGTAGTATGAGCTATTGATTTGGGAGGCTGTTGTTTCCAGTTTGATTGATATTGCTGGATTTTGTAAATATCAAGATCCCGAAAGTAGTACATAACGGCAGTACAAATATATTCAAACATAGACTGTGCCAACAGAGGGTCGACAATTCTTATCACCGGTAACTCTTTTGGAAAAAAAGCGTCATTAAATAGATGATCTATACCTGCCCCCATGGAACAAATACACCTCAAGTTTGGGTACTCTCGAAGAACTCCCTCAGGGTGATTCCAACATAAGGCAAACTCAACATCAGTTTTCCGACCCTCGTTTGGCCATATTTGAATATCGAGTGAAGAATCCAACTCCTTCAGAGCAGTTACCCACGGCAGAGGATCTTTATTGGTACAAATAATAGATATTGTCATTTGCTTGTTTTCGGTTGGTTTCTAAGGGTACTAGCGCTGCACGTAGTGCGGTGGTCTAGCCAGCCCTGGGAGGTCCAAACAAAATCGGCGGTTATGCCTGGCCCCGTTAATTATTGTTATTATCTGTAACCCTATTTATGAATAAAGCGGTCAATGCGATTGAAACAATAATCGCAATGACTAAACCCACTATGTCATAGTGATAATAGGTTACACCAGTTTGTATGCTCATTACAGGAATCAGCAAGCCTGCCAAATTGCATTGCCACATTAATTTAGGTGCCGTACTTTTAGATAAGAAGAAAAACCAAATTGATGTAATGATCGTCAGGGGTGCGGTAACTATTAAATGAACCAAGAGTTGCATACCACTTGACTCATGTGCAACCAGCCAGCCATGCAATGAGAGATAGATTATGGCTGCATAAGTTAAGTTAGCAATGGCGAACAAATAACAGACACTCAAATTTATCATGATTCTATTTGGCCAGGTACGGTGACAGCATGCGCGCCGCTTTTAGGCATAGCCTAACTGTGATTGTTAAAGCTGGACGCAAAAACCAACAACGAAACAATGCTTTGTTAATCGCTTTCAGGCGCACCCTCGTTATATTGGACCACACCTTCTGGCATAACCTCCCAGCTCGCTTTGGAACCAACGTAAATATGTTTGCCAATTTCAACTTCTGGGTCACCGTTTACACAACCTAAGGTGATGCCATGGATAAAACCGTTAAATATCCCACAAAGTGTTGATCCACATTTACTACAAAACTGAAGACCAAAACCATGCTTGCTAACATAGGACGTGAGAAGATCTTGACCAGAAATCCATTCAAATTCCCGGCGTTCAACTAGTGCATAGGCGGATGCTTGTGAACTAAACGCTTTACGACAACGAGAACAATGACATGACCTGCCATCCCGAAGCTTACCTTGTACTTGGTATCGAATTTCACCGCAAAAACATTCACCCGTTGTTGACACTTCACTCTCCATGATACTTAACAGTGCATTTAACACTTTTTAAATCAATCCAAAATATAATTGCAATCAAGAGCAGAGCGACACAAAACATCCAATAGCATTTTGGCGCCGACGGGCATCCCGGTGTGAATGATTCCTATCCTTTATCATCTTGTTCATGATCTTTGTTCGTTAAAGCTAAGATCTCCACTAATACCGATGGACTCTACCGCGGTGGTGTAAATTTAACGCCGAAAAAAACGATTGCGCTTACCAGAATCCTATCAACTTGTTGGCGGTTCTTATGGTCTTGTTAGAGGGAAGTTTCATATTGAAGGGAAATCGTTTTCACAACCTTCCACCGCAATGATTCTTGAGTTTGCAGATTCATCTCGAATCGCTTTAACCGGCTGATATTCTGGGCAGCTTATAAATTCTTCGAGTTTTTCTAAAGATGGAAATTCTAAAAGTACTATACGTTCAGGAATCCACTCTCCTAGCGGTATGACATTCCCACCACGAACTAAATATCGTCCATCGTATTTCTCGATTATCGCTGGAACTCGTTTTTGATATTCAAGGTACTTTTCTTTGTCATGAACATCAATATCCAAAATCACATAAACACTCATTTTTTTCCTTGTAAAGGAGTCTAAGCTCAATTCAGCAACAATTCCGCCAGTCTGTTTAACAGCCTCGATGGGGCGTTAGGCTTTTTTGGCAATTTGATACTGTCCTTTTGCATGTCTGACACAAACCAATATAGACCAAATAAATGCAATGGCAGAAAGTGATAACAGGCTACCCAATAGATAGGCGGTATTGGTAGTAACTTCGCTTGCACTGCCATCCATTAGGGAAGGCACTCTTGAAAAGAATGTTCGGTAATTGAGACAAAACTCAAACCCCCATGCACCGCACAATAATCCTGGCCCCCAACCGCGCCACAAAAAGCCGATACTACCAAACAATAGCAATCCAATTGCAATATAGTCAACAATCAGCATGGGCAAGAATTGGCCATATTTTAGATGAAAAGCAGTCTCCATAATAAAATGAAGAGTGGCGGTAACTAGGCTATACCACACAAAAATAGTAATAGGTTTTGAAACTTCATAGGTAAACATAGATTTCCCTCTTAGTGCCTAACGCGAATATTATTGGCCGCAGCGCTTCAGTGCAAAAAACCCAGCCGGAGGTGACAATATGTTTTTGCTAGGTTATGGGTTGATGTGAACCTCTTATGCTGACCGTATCGATTTCAGGCCATTCAGTGAAAGATGGAATTTCTACTTCCGGATTGTCCCACAATGCCTTTTGCGACATAAATATATGGGCTGCTGGTAACTGTAAAAATTCAGAGTCAATGCTACCCAGACGCACCCTTGCGAATGCTGGATTTCTGCCTACGAGTGTAAAAAGTGGGCTGCCACACCGATTGCAAAAATGCCTCATTTTCCCCGGCGAAGATTCAAACACTTTCAAAGATGCCTCACCTTTCAAGATCTCGAATGTTTCAATGGGCACAGAAATATTGGCGCCAAATGCTGCTCCGCTGGCTTTGCGACAACTGAGGCAATGACAATACACGTAATCACCTTCAGCATTTGGAAACTGAAATTCTATGTCTTTACACAGACACGATCCTTTTAGCATTTAATCTCCTGGGCCTAACACTAAATCAAAGGGCCTCCTGCAGCAAAGCAGCGATGCTGGCAATCCAGCCGAAGGCGGTCATCGCACGTTTTGTTAATCAGGCCGCGCAATATAGCCCGTTTTCTCTTTACCGGAAAATCCACAAGAACGATAGAAGCCATGGGTTGCCTCGTTTTTCGATCCTGTTTGAAGCATGACTTTATAACAATCCTGCTTCCAGGCAGTAGAAAGTACTTCGTCAATTAAAACCTTTCCGAACCCGTGCCCTCTGTGCTCTTCATCCGTTATGACGTTTTCAATGATTGCATACGGCCGCGCCGATCGTGTGATGTTAGGGATTATGTTGAGATAACAAGTAGCGCAGATGCAATCATCATGGATTAGAACAAAAATCGTCAGCCACGCTGATTCTAAAATAACATTAAAGACGTCAAGATCTCGACCGTTACTTAGTACTGGATCATCTGACTGAAGCTGTTGATACAGCCTGAGAACTTCCCCAAAATCAGCACTGACGGCCTCTCGAATCTGCATTTCTTCTCCTTCTGTTGCCAAACAGTGTGTTTAACAGATCCGGCGTTCCGTTAAACACTTTTTCAGTTTCGTTCTGCACAATCTCATTAACCTTGGAACGGATTACTTCAATAATTTTCAGTGTAGAATCTTTCTTAACTTTAACTGCCTTGATCTAACCCTTTACCGCCACGCCAAAAAGGCCTGGGTGAGACAACTTCTCTCGTGCGGGCCTTCGTAAACAAGAAGACAGCTTACCCAAGTCCTTCTTGAGCGTTTTATTAAATGACATTACAGTGAGCCGTTAGCAATAAGCGATGAGAACTTTAGTCTGTTAAAGGAACCTCATTTCGGTACCACACGAGGAACAAAAGTGTGAATAATCTTTTTTGCTATAGGTTTTGTAGATACCCAATAACGATTTATAAAAACGATAACTGTAAGTTTTTCATCTAGCAAGCGAATGAAATTGGTACCGAATCCTGCAACTAAGCCACGATGTGAAACGGAGCGGAGCCCTTCAATATCAGATAATACCCAGCCGTAGGCGTAATCGGTTTCCGTGCCATCAAAATTACTGGCTACTGTCCACATTTTAGTTTTCGATTCGGCGCTGAGTAATCTTTCATCATAGAGTGCACCATCCCACTTAGCCATGTCGGACGCAGATGACAGGAGCCCGCCTGCACCGAGCGTAGAGGAAGTCTCTGTAGGGTTCCGATTAATCAGTTCATTACGTTTATTAACCCAATACCCTGCCGCGCGATTTTCTATTATGGCTTCTGGGTCAGCCATTCGTGTTTGTGTCATCCCCAGCGGCAGAAAAATACGTTTATTCAGAATTTTGCCAAGCGGCAAGCCATCGATATTTTCGAGAATCATACTCAATAGATAGTATCCCGTATTACTGTAATACCACCCTGTCCCTGGCGGAAAGTCCATCGGACGAGACTGGGCAATTTTTATGACATCTTGCGGAGTAAGCCGATGCCTATATATATCGTAACTTCGTATCTCTTCATAGTCCGGAATGCCCGATGTATGAGTGAGTAATTGGTGCACGGTCACTCCCATCCATTCACTGGGCAAGAAAGGTAGGTATGTGTGGATAGCCGCGTTTAGCTTTAGCTTTCCTTCTTCCACCATTAGCATTGCAGCGGCGGAAGTAAATTGCTTACTAACAGAGCCAATTTCAAATACTGTCTCTTTCGAAACCGGCACAGCCAGTTCCACATTAGCCAAGCCGTACGCTTTGACATGGACCAATTCCCCTTGCGAGGCCACGGCTATTACCGCTCCCGGAGTATTATTCTCCTTCAGGTAAGTAGTCATCCACGTATCTAGCTCAACGAGAGACGCCTTTGAGGGGCTCGCTGTTATCGCATTAACAACGTTAACCCAAAACAATAAATGGCCGAGGGCAATAACAATAAACACCCTCACAGCCAAATGGACCTTTTTCTCAAGCCTTAAACCACGCATAGTCTTTTCTCTTATTATTACTATTCAAAAACAGTTGCTGAGCGTTAACACAGGCAGTTAACGCCCTCGCTAATAGAACCGAGTAGTGTTTTTCTATTTTTATGCTTCAATGTTGGCCATACCATGAGCATGCTAGGGATAAGCCGATTCAACAAGTATATTTTTAGCAGTCGAATAAGCCCACCAACCTATGATAACTCCTGCAAGAAATTTAATAGGAGAAATAATAAGTATCGGTATTGAAAGAATCCATCTTCCGAAATCACCCAAAAAAGCAACAAGGATTGTCTCAATCCATTGGAGCCACGGTGCCACCTCCGTAACAAAAATGATAACGCTAAGATCGAAGAACGAGTAATCACCGGAGACGATGAACCACCCAGCGGAAATCATGATCAGCGACTGAATGACATTCCCTATATTCGAAATCCAAAATATAGCCAGCAGGAGGTTTCGCATGGGCAACTCCTCTATGCGTTAGGGACAGTATGCCTATCCCTAACAATTAGTCCAATTTTATCCTGATACGGCCAAATAGTAATGCAATTACGCCCATGCTTTGACAAGCACAACGCCAAGACAAAACCATGCCAAAGCGAAGATTTTGACGTCCACCACGGCGCAGTTTTTCGCGCGATGACACGCCTTGTTATACTGCTCGAGATGCCATCGGGTGATTTGAATTTAACTCGAGTAAATCCCATAAATTACCGTAGAGATCTTCGAATACGGCAACTGTTCCATAATCCATCTCTTTGGGTTCTCTGACGAATTTTATACCTTCCGCGGTCATCCGATTATAATCACGCCAAAAGTCATCGGTATTTAAGAAGAGAAAAACTCGACCGCCTGTTTGATTACCAATAAAATCATTCTGTTCTGGCTTAGATGCTCGAGCTAATAGTAGTGTGACACCATTAGAGCCCGGCGGTGAAACTACTACCCAACGCTTATCTTGTTCTGGTTGATAACTATCTTCAATTAAATCAAATTTTAGTCTATTTACATAAAAATCGATTGCTTCATCATAGTCTTTAACAACTATGGCAATGTGCACTATTGATTGCTTCAATCTGCCTAACCTTCTATTTTTACTGAATTCGTTACTAACGTGATTTTCCGGTATCGGGAAAGAGGAGGACAGGCACTGCAAAAAAATAAAGTGGTATACTGACCCAACATATCAAAGGATGATATGACACCAACCAAAACAAACGACTCAAGGATCGAGCGATGACCAAGCCACGACGGCAATTAATTTCTTTAGAAGATACCCCC
>CAJVZD010000126.1 GCA_913019905.1 uncultured Cellvibrionales bacterium | reverse complement strand
AGGATTAGAACTAGAACTAGAACTAGAACTAGAACTAGAACTAGAACTAGAACTAGAACTAGAATTAGAATTAAACGAACAGACGGTACTGAAAGAAAAAAGTATCTACTTTCACATAACATCACCATAGCAGGTAACAATGAAAAAAATCGCAATGATCCTCGGTATCTTTACCCTCGTGGGTGTCGGCCTAGTCGTCTCCGGTGTCGGTGGCGACTTATTCTTCAAAGCCTTTCTCGCCTACGGCAAACCGGCAGGCGTTTTTAATCCCGACGATGCAGTTGCTGCTCCCGACTATGGCCTGGAGAAAAATTGGGCGGCATTGCCAACCAAGCAGGACCCCGCCGATCTCGTGCCAACTGGCATTGAAGTTCTTCCACAGGGGAGCCATCCCGTCGATGTATTCTTTATCCACCCCACTGGATTTTTAAGTGCCGGTAGCTGGACGTCACCCATGGACAGTGAGTCAGGTACCGAAGAAAATACAAGGTGGATGATGGCGAATCAGGCCAGTGCATTTAACGGTTGCTGCAACATCTACTCGCCGAGATACCGAGAAGCGAATATTTTTTCCTATTTTGGATCGCTCGAAGAGCGCGACAAACTCTTGGGCTTTGCCTATCGGGATGTAAAGCGAGCGTTTGAATACTATTTAGAGCACGAGAATCGAGGCAAGCCTTTTATTATCGCTGGTCATAGTCAAGGCAGCCACCATGCCCAGCGGCTTATCAGGGAAGAAATCGACAGCAGCGATTTGCACCAGCGCATGGTGGCAGCTTATTTGATCGGCTCCATAATCATTCCGGTGCCGCCGTCACTCTTTAGCGCCATGAACCATATAACACCTTGTCAAAGTGCCGAGGATCTGCATTGCGTAGTGGCCTGGGATACGATGCCCGAGGGAGCACTGGCGTTGGAGCGACCCGAGCCTAGCTTGTGTACTAATCCGCTGTCCTGGCAAGTTAACCAACAGCTCGCAGAGGCGAATCTTAATGAAGGTGCAGTGGCGCCCACAGGAGTTTTGAACGAAAGTTTCGGCAGCAAAGAAGATAGATCTAATAACCAGACCTTTGACGCGTTGAACGGTCCAGTAAAAGCCGCGACCTGGGCGCAATGTAAAGACGGTACCCTATTTGTCAGTAATAATCCTGGGGAAGGGTTTAAAGCCGATGCGATGGGTACTTACCATGGCATTGATTACGCCTTGTTCTATATGAATATTCACAACAACTCAAAGCTTCGTGCCAGTCGATTTCTTGGCGGACAAGTTTTCGCCGGACAGTAATTGTCTCCACCAGTAAAATAACGCTGTTTTAACGTAACAATCATCTCCTAAGGCAATAGGCCCTATGTCATCACTTTCGGTTCGCACTAAATTTAACTATAGCTTGGGACAACTGTCCTGGGCGGCTAAAGATACCTCGTTTCAGTTTTTCCTGTTCTTTTACTACACCCAGTTTCTTGGCCTTTCTGCAAGTCTAGCCGGTCTGGCGGCGTTGCTTGCCTTAGTCGCTGACGCGATATCTGATCCGGTGCTTGGTCAAATCTCGGACAATTGGAAGGCGGGAAAATGGGGGCGCCGCCATCCTTTTATGGCAGCAGCTATCATTCCATTCCCGTTATTTCTAATCAGTATTTTTAACCCTCCAGAGGATCTTTCACAATACCAGCTATTCGCTTGGTACTTGGGAAATGCGGTGGTCATTCGCACGTTCCTCACAGTATTCACCGTGCCTCACCTGGCGCTGGGTGCCGAATTGTCAGACGACTACGAAGAGCGTACCAGTGTCGCCACCTACCGGACGTTGGTAGGATACGCGGGTGGTTTAAGTATCCAGATCATTGCCTGGTTTGTGTTGATTCCTGCTGCAACTGCAGCAGGCGCTGTTGCCATTGGCTACCGTAATGTGGGTTTTGTCGCTGCGGCTGTTGCCTTAGTCGGTATGATCGTAGCAGTTTGGGGCACAGCCGACCGGATTCAGTATTTGCCGAAAATCACTGAGTCTCAGCAAGGGCGTCCATGGTATTACGCGTTTCATGATGTGGTCAATATGCTGAAGTTTCGCTCGGCAAGAGTCTACCTTGGTGCAAACCTGGTCCTGATTGTGGCTGTGGGTGTTAGCAATACCATGCTCCTGCATATCAACAGTTTCTTTTATGGGTTTAGTAGCGAACAAACGGGCATTTTTATGCTGTGTATATTTCTTTGTTTGTTTCCTGCCGCCTGGCTAGCAAAATACTTTCAACATCGCTTCGGCAAAGAAGGCGGGATTATTCGCATACTTTGTATTATGGCTGTTATCGGCCCGATGCCCGTCATGCTGCATTTATATGGTCTAACGCCAGCGCCAGGTAGTTATCAACTGCTGTTGGTTGTTTGCTGTTTTATCGTCTGCCACCAGTCATTTTTTATTGCCAATACTAATATTTCTGGCGGCATGATACCTGATATCGCAGACGAAATGTTATTGGAAAGTGGCAAGCGTCAAGAGGGTATTCTAAATTCCGGAATGATGCTGGCGCAAAAAATGACTTTTGGTTTGGGTGCATTTTTTGCTGGCATAGCCATAGAATTTGCTGGTTTTGACGGAGTTACTGACCCGTCGCTAGTGACCGATGTAATGTTGGGGCGGTTGGCTTGGATCTATGGTCCCGGCTTGATGTGTGCAACGTTTATCGTTGCGTACATTTATAGCCGATACCCTTTGACTAAGGCCAGAGGAATTGAGATTCGCAGACAATTGACCGACGCGAGAGCTTAGATTCGGCAGACAAATTTCCTCAGAAGATGAAAGGAAGAGAATTCACGTTTAGCTGTTGCCACATTTCGTGAATTCGAACGCCAAAATACAGACATGAGACGTTTACGCTAAATTGTGGATGTAACTAAACTTTGGTATTTCGTTAGATACTCGATAACTACACCGTTCGTCTGTCACGATCTTTTGGGGCTCTTCACCCTGTGATCTCAATAATGGTTTATTGAAGCGATGATAGAGTCAAACGGCATAGTTGATGATATCTGGTGGGTGGCGCCGGTACGGCTCTTCCACGGGGCCAAACCCAGCAATGACTGGGACAGGACAGACAATCCCCGAGATCTGGCGAACGAGGGTACTCAGATGACTTGCATAATATCCCGCAGGAACACGCGATAGTTGCCGCGGCGCTCGTATCGTTGGCAGTATATCTGCCAATCGTCGTGCCCTTGCCTGACACCGAAAGTCGTGGACTTAAGGACTTGTGCACCATCTCCGTGATCAGCCTGATAGACGTCGGGTGTAACCATCTGTGTCGGGCCGCTTATGGTGGTCGCCAGCATCACCGCCTGATATTCGCGCGCCTTCGCTTTTCGCGCGTCACCCACCTCGCTGCGACCGAACTTCGCGCCGTTGGCGTGCGCTATGCGGACACATCCATCGGCTGCCGATCCCAAACCGAGTGTGCAGCCGTCCATCTGCGGGGTGAAGACCAGGTCCGCGCTATTATCGAGATTACACGCGTGCACCTCGCTCTGACCATATGGACACCAGAACGCTTCAAACGAGTTGTCACCGCTGGTCCCCTTCACCAGCTTGTAAACGGGAATGGCCGTTCCCGTCTGGCTACCGATGACCGACGTGCCATTGGCGACGTAATCATCGAACTTCAGCCAGTACTTACCTGGGTTCATCTCGTTTAGGGTGACGATGACGACGCACCCCCTCATGAAACCAACGGGATCGGCGATAAAATCAGCAGCATTGCCTGGCATGGGACTCTCCTTAGTTAGAGCTTAGGTCATTAGCGGTTAGAGTAAACTTTCTAAAGATCGGTCGAATTCGTTGCGTATCTTTACAAAAAACTCAGTTAATCATTATTGAATATAGCAAGGATAAATACACTTGTGTGCCTCAACATACAATAAAAATCAGACGACTGGCAATCGCTACCCTGAGCACGCGTAAATCCCACCGGCGAAGAGGGTTTTCTTTAAAACCTGGGTGTAAGAAGTACAAATACTGCCCGTCACATGTATTGAATCCGAGTAAACCAACCAGCCTCCTGCCATTCATATCGATGGCAAAGCGCGCCGGGGCTCGGCAAAACATTGATCGACGAAACATTGATCGACGAAACATTGAATAGAATTTTCCAAAACAGCCGATCGCATTCTTTTGATCGTGGTCGATTCTGCTGTCGTTTTAGATCAATCAACTGCTCACGAAGTGCAATATTCTCAGCTGTCATATAAGTACCAATGAGGGCCTCGTTTGTTTCCTTTGTCGACCGCGCGAAGTCCCGGTGTCCAATCGCACCCACATTTAATAGAAAGACGAAAATGGCTGATTTTAATCTGTCAATTTGCAAGGTTTTGAAATACTGACTAGAGACCGCTCTGATACATGCGTTTTACACTAATATGGGTATTGCCAAAGTGTTCTGATTTTATCAGCTCAAATGAATCTACTCATTTTATTTTTCTGGTTTTCGCGACCTTTTTCCAGACCTGCTTATTCCAAGTCACGGATTTTTTGAGGTGTTTCGCGTACTTTGCAGCGGCAAAGTGTTTGAGATTGGGAAGGATCACAATTTTGGCATTGAGCCCTTTTTTTTAGCGCCGTGATCAAGGTCTTTGCCGGTCCAATAGGCACGACCTTGTCCGCCTGGGAATGGACTGCAAATACGGGAATTTCGAGATCATCACCGACCGGATGTCCTGCAATCGGTACCAGGGCAAAGATTCGTACCTAAAACATCGTACGATCGGTAAAAAACCGCTATTCTAATTACTAGATTTTATCCCGGGACTTATTCATGACCACACTGGACTACGAAAATAAACAACTAACAATGGTCTATTCTGCGGGCTCTGAGCTACAGGACGTCGTTGAATTGATGCGATCCATTGGACTACGCTGCCAACCTGTAGAAGCGCCCGAGGAATTGCGAGAAATAAATCCCGCGATTGCCCTGCTAGATGCCAGTATAACTCGTCACCATGACATGGACGTTTGGCGCAATTTTTCTCCCAGCGTAATAATTTTGACTTTCCTCGATGCTGGCGAAGGAGCCGACCTGTTCCTTCCAGCGGACAAAAATCCGATCGTTTGCAAAAAGATGATCCATATAGCCCTTCAGAAGTGGAACCTTAAGGAACATACGCACCAGTTGCATGAAAAGAACCAACTCGGTGCTCAGCATCTTCAACAAATGGCATCGATCGGAATTGCTTTGTCAGCGGAAAAAGACCTCAATACTTTACTTGAGAAAATCCTCGAGGAAGGGAAAAAACTGGCTGGGTGTGATGCTGCGTCACTTTTTCTGGTAACCCCTACAGGTCCGCATGAGCGAGAACTCGTGTTCAAGTTAGCTTTGAATGATTCAGTTAAACTGCCCTTTGCGGAAAGCAGCGTTCCAATCGATGACAAATCTATCAGTGGTTATGTCACCAATCACGCTTGCGAGTTAAATATTGACGACGTGTACCTTATCCCTGCCACAGAGCCCTACTCGTACAATGTCGACTTCGATGAACAGGCGGGGTATCGCTGCGTGTCTCTATTGGCGATTCCAATGCTAAATTATCGTAACGAAGTTATTGGTCTCATCGAGTTTATCAACTGTAAAAAGAATCCCCACCTTCCACTATTAAGCGCAGATCAAGCTCTCAATAATACGCTACCTTTTGACGATAACATTACAACTCTGCTCCGTGCCCTAACAAGCCAGTCGGCTATCGCTATCGAACATTCCGTGCTGTTGGAAAGTATTAATCGGCTGTTTGAAGGCTTTGTTAATGCCTCTGTCGCCGCTATCGAACAACGTGACCCTACTACCAGTGGCCACTCATTTCGCGTTGCAGACCTGAGTGTTGAATTAGCACAGTGCATCAACCATTCCTCCTTAATCCAGCATCCGGCGCTGACCGATCAAGATCTTAAACAATTGCGGTATGCCGCTTTACTGCATGATTTTGGTAAAGTGGGAGTACGCGAAAACATCTTAATGAAATCAAAAAAGCTCTTTGATTGGCAATTACACGAAATCCACGCTCGCTTCAAATATTTACAGGAACGAGTGCAACACCGGATTTATTTTGAGCTTTATCAAGCTCAGAAAGAAAATAGATTATCTCCTGCCCTTGAACAACAATTACTACAACGCTTAAGCCAAGAACAGAAAGCGCTAAAACAAATGCTGCAAAGTATTAATGAAGCCAATGAACCAGCCTTACTGGAAGATTCGGGACTGGCTTCACTACAGCATATTCGACTCTATCACAGCGACTATTTAGATTCGGACCTGTCTCTAATTAGTGATGATGAGTTGTCGGCACTCTCCATTAGACGGGGCAGCCTAACTGTCGTTGAACGGCAGGAGATAGAAGCACATGTGGTGCATACACTGGACTTCTTGAAGCTGATACCCTGGACTCCGGAGCTCGCGAATATTCCAGACATCGCTGTCTCGCACCACGAAAAGCTCGATGGCAGCGGTTACCCTAGCTCTCTCCATGCTGACGACATTCCGCTCGCGTCCAAAGTGATGACGATATGTGATATCTATGATGCTCTGACGGCCAGTGATCGCCCCTACAAAAAAGCGATCAATAAAGATCGAGCTTTTAGTATTCTAGTGGATGAAGCCAACCGTGGTAAGCTAGATAATGACTTGGTAAGAATGTTCATCGATACGAATATTCCAAAATGCTTAGACGCCAAATCCTATCCACAATCGCAGCCAGCAGACGAAACCACGTACCACCATCATGTGTGTGACCTCGATATACCCGATCACAGTGGCCACGAATAAAGCATCACCATTAAATTGGCGCTTACTAAGGCGCAATCTATTGTTCGGCAGTAAAATTAAACGCTGCGAATAGACTATGACCTGTTTTTCTCACCGCCACCAACAACAGACTACTTTACATTGAAAAATGTAAGAGAAGAACAGCGCCCATGAATTGCAATAAGCATGGAGAAGACAAAAATAACAACCTCGAACAGGACGCTGGCGTCAAAACTTCATTGCCAAAAAGTCTGCACCCAATACTCACCATTGCCGCTTAACTGGTTGATCTGAATTGTACTTCGACAATCGACGTCCTCACGACAATGGGGACGCCAACTCTGTCGGCTCTTACGCAGCGTTGCCAAACAGTCTTATGATGGTCACCGACTATTAGCGCCTGCTTCGAGTGAGGCAGGCGAAGCTTTCCATTGATTGGAAATCAGGCAGCAAACTGATCGAGGTGATAATCGGTGTTGCCGAACTGGGCTTCAATCACCAACAGGCGTTTGAAGTAGTGACCAATTCGCAGCTCTTCCGTTACACCCATACCGCCGTGTGTTTGTACCGCATTCTCACCAACGAAAAATGCCGCCTTGCCGATAAGATGCTTCAATGCGTGAATATTGCGCTGAGCATCAGCGCCGCCGTTAGCGACTTCCATGGTGGCACGATATAGCAAGGATTTGCACTGCTCCTGCTCCATGAACATCTCAACCATCCGGTGTTGCAACACCTGGAAACCTGACAACGGATGATCAAACTGCTCACGCTCCTGCGTGTAGGCGACGGTATCTTTATAAAGAACTTCCATCGCACCAACCGCTTCTGCTGCGATTGCCAGAATGCCATCGTTGATCACGGCGTTTAGCGGTGCGAAGCCACCATCGACTTCGCCGAGCAGATCATCTGCACTAACGGCAACCTGATCGAAGGCAATCTCAGAGGACTGCAGACCATCGACAGTCACGAAGCCCTGAACAGTCACACCTTCACGATCAGCGGGTATTAGCGCAAGCGTTATGCCTGACTGATCTACCGTGCCGCCACTGGTTCGAAACGAGACAACTAGCGCATCGGCAGTTTTGCCGTGTTGTACCATGCATTTTGTTCCGCTTATGGTGTAACCATTATCGGTTTTAGTGCCAGCTACCGCGACGTTGTGTGGCTCGTAGCCCGACTCGGGTTCCGAGTAAGCGAGAGCCAATTGCTTTGATCCGTCAATCACACTGTCGAGCCATTCTTTACGCTGTGTTTCACTTCCGACGCGTTTTAAGACACCACCGCCCAGGACAATACTCGCCAGGAAAGGCTCAAGCACAAGACCTTTACCGAAATGTCCCATCAGAATCATGGTGTCGAGTTGATTACCGCCGAAACCACCATCCTCTTCACTAAAAGGCAAGCCAAACCAGCCAAGCTCTGACATGGTCTTCCAGTGATCTGCACTAAAACCAGGCGACTGGTTCACAAGGGCCACGCGACTCTCCAGATCATAGTTGTCCTGCACAAACCGTTCGATCGAGTCCGAAACCATTTGTTGTTCTTCAGTCAATTCAAAATTCATATCAAAACCCTCCTATTTCTTCGGCGACTTAATACCAAGCACTTTCTTGGTGATGATGTCTTTCTGGACTTCGCTGGCACCACCGTAAATGGTATAAACACGGCTTCCCATGTAACCACCCATACCCGCACGTGCGAAATCAGGTCCCGAATTGACACCGCCCCATGCGGCAGAAAACTCTCCGCCGGCTTCCATGGTCAGCTTCTGGATACGCTGCTGAATCTCGGTGCCTTTCAACTTGAGGATTGACGATTCAGGACCGGGCGCTGAGCCTGCACTTGCAGTCGCCAAGCTTCGAAGTTCCGTATATTCTACGGCCATCAAATCGATTTCGAGTTCCGCAACCTTGGACTTGAAACTGGGTGTATCCATCAGGCTACCGTTACCGCGTTTCACGCTGCTAGCTCGCTTTTTCAGACCTTCAAGCGCAACGATGGAGTTGGAAATTCCTGCAATACCCGTTCGTTCATGCTCGAGCAGGCCTTTCGCATAACCCCAGCCTTTACCTTCTTCACCGATACGGTTCTCAACGGGTACTTTCACATCGGTGAAAAATACCGTATTGACGGTATGCGAACCGCCAAGCGTAATGATTGGCTTAACTTCAATACCTTCCTGTTTCATCGGAAATAACAGAAAAGTAATACCTTCCTGCTTGATACCGGTATCACTGGTTCTGGTCAGACAGAAAATCCAATCGGCGATGTGCGCCATTGTCGTCCAGATTTTGGTACCGTTAACAACATAGTGACTGCCGTCTTCGGACAGCACAGCCTTTGTTTTCAAGCTTGCAAGGTCCGACCCCGCCCCGGGCTCTGAATAACCCTGGCACCAGTTAACCTTGCGTGCACGGATATCTGGCATAAAACGTTCTTGCTGTTCTTGTGAACCGTGCGCCATCAGGACC
>CAJVZD010000125.1 GCA_913019905.1 uncultured Cellvibrionales bacterium | reverse complement strand
ACTTTGGCCTCCATTATTCGTCGGTGAGTAAGATTGTCAAAAGTTTTGAAGATTCACGGTTCAAGACTTGACCCCCTAATGTGTGACCCCCTAATGTGATGGTGCTGCCTGCATACTTCTATTAAGCCTGCAGAAGGCTGATATGGTCGTATTTCTAGAGCACTAGTGATCAGAAATTTTGTTCCGCTGATTTAAAAAAACGGAGCGAGCAACTTTTCTTGAAAATTCCAAGGATAATGGAACTATCGAAATATCTGATCCTGCCATCTGTGGTAAATCCAGTCGATATATCGTTAAGGTCTAAAAATTGAATGGCGGATTCAGCACTTTTATCGTAACCTGCGGCGGTTTGATCCGCGATCTTTTAGAGCGCTGTGACCAAAAGCGTCAACTGAAGGAATTATCATGCGACTTAAGGAATGAAACTGCGCTGAGATTACGATTGAATGTGATAACGACATCGCAGAAGTCTTCTATTGTTCAGCAATGCTGAACACAACCCGCACGTTATTTTCGTAAAGGCGCCTCCGTCGCTTCGATAGAACTACTAACAAACTGAAAGGAAATGACTAATAGTGAAAAAGCTAAGAATTATATTGAGTTTTCTACTTGCAATGACAGCTTCGCTGCCAGGAGCGAACGTTTTTGCGGCTGGAGTCTCCTCTTCCCAAACGATGCAAGCAATTCAGATTCAACAATTTGGCGGACCGGAAGTTCTCACCATTCACCAGCTACCTATCCCAAGTCCTGGGCGAGGTGAAATATTAGTTCGAGTTCATGCTGCGGGAATTAATCCAGTGGACACAGGAGTACGATCCGGCCACTTCGCTGCACTGGCAGCGGCGGCACCGCCCTATGTCCCCGGTTTTGATGTCAGTGGCACCGTATCTGCTGTTGGGGAAGGCATTAGCAATTTCAAGGTTGGCGATCAAGTATTCACCATGTTGGATCTACGTCGTGGCGGCGGTTATGCCGAGTTTGCAATTGTTAAAGAAGGTGAGGCTGCGCTAAAACCAGGTAATATAAGTTTTTCCGAAGCAGCATCCGTACCCTTGGTGACATTGACTGCCTGGCAGGTTTTATTTGAAGCTGGCAATTTACAACCGGGACAAACCGTTTTGATTCATGCAGGTGCTGGTGGGGTCGGTTCAGTCGCTATACAGCTGGCCAAGTGGCGCGGCGCAAAAGTGATAGCGACGGCGTCAGAACATAACCATGCCTTTCTACGGGAACTGGGGGTCGATGTACCCGTCGATTATCGGACCCAACAATTCGAAGACTTTGCATCAGGTATTGATTTAGTGTTAGATACGATTGGCGGCGATACGCAAATTCGCTCTATGACTACATTAAAAGAGGGCGGTCGACTGGTTTCTATTGTTGGACTCACGCCTGAGGGTCGTAACCCCACTCGCAATATTGAAGTGAGTTCCCTGTTGGTTAGACCCGATGCAGATCATCTGCGGTCTATAGGGAAATTGATTGAAGATGGCGTTTTAAACCCTATAGTTAGCTATCGGTTTCCGTTCTCGGAAGCTCCCGCGGCACACAAACAAAGTGAAACCCGCAGAACCCGAGGCAAGATTGTATTGGAAATGGACATTTCAAACTAGAAAACAAACTCCCGAAAAGTTTATGCCGCTGACGAAATTGGAGAAGCCGGTGATTACTGAAAGGTACGGAAAAGAATCTATCTGTGCTTTTCTGGGGCTTTCATCTACACTAGCGTGATAACAATTATAGCAAGCGGTACCGGCCGAGCACTTTTCGCGCGGGCCATAAATATGCAAATATTCTCTTCAAGGTGCCTCAGTCGCGACAGAAAAGCCAACATGGAATACCCCCTATGAGTAAAGTACAAACTGCCCTGGTCACCGGTGCCTCTGGTGGCATTGGTCTGGAGATTGTTAAATTACTGGCCGCCGATGGCTATAATCTGGTGTTAGTGGCCCGCAGCCAAAGTACCTTGGAAAACCTGGCAGAAGAGTTGAAAGGCCGAGGTTCCCCCCACGTCACCGTGTTGCCGGAAGATCTTCTTGATGCTGCAGCGCCCGCCCGTCTGGAGGCCGAGTTGGCCGAAAGGGGCATATCTCTGGACATGCTGGTCAACAACGCCGGCGTACTGGAATACGGACGTTTCCAGGATCTGGGCGAGGCCGAGCAACTTCGTATGCTTGCCCTCAACAACGAAGCACTGGTGCGTATGACTTACCGCTTTTTGCCGGGATTCCTGGCCCAAGGTAGCGGCGGCATTTTGAACGTAGCCTCTATCGCGTCGTTCCAGCCTGTCCCTATGCTGGCGGTCTACGCAGCGACCAAAGCCTTTGTGTTGTCCTTCACCGAAGCCCTGAGTGTAGAAGTGGGTCCCAGTGGCGTGAACATGACCGCCCTGTGCCCCGGTGTAACTGATACCGGCATGGTCTCGGCCGTGTCTGACGATGATAAATCCGGTGTATCGATCCCGAGTTTTGCCCGAGGTAATCCAGTTGATGTAGCGAAAGCCGGCCTCCAGGCTTTAAAGCGCGGTCAGGTGATTGTGGTGCCCGGTATTGGCAATAAGATGGCGGTCAACTCGATTCGCATGACCCCGAAGTGGGCCTTCCGCAAAAATATGGGTTTGGTGACGCGCTTTTTAACCAAAGGCAAATAAATGTAAACCCGCCTATTTGCCTGTGAACATAAAGTCAGTCTGTGAAAATAGCCCTCAATCGAAGGCTGTTGGGGCTGTATAAAGTTTTGGAGTACTTGTTTTTAACTCGGTTATGCCCTATGAGCACGTAGCAGAGCTAGGGCTGATCAATCGCGTTATACCGGATTTAATTCATAAAGTTGACGATGTGGATTTTCCAAATTAGGGCTAGACTAAATAATCGATGACGACATTTGAGCCTAGATATAGACTCTAGGCTTATCACTTCAAGGCCGTTTATTTTGGATAAACACAACACCGCGAGTGCGCCAGAAAAAGTCCAGGAGGGCCTGTCGTCTCAACTACGCAGCCCTTGGGCTAAGGCCTTGCTTTACTTTTCACCAAAGCTAGAAACAAAAGATTATCTCGACAGGCTGCGCGACCGTACCTTTATCGCTTTTCTGCTTACCACGCTCTTTATTGGCCTGACCCTCTTCCCAGCTGCAATGCTTCTTCTTGGCAGCGACAGCGCCGCAGGTATTCAAACTATTGTCGGGGGGATGAGCTGGCTTGTTTTACAGTCACTCCTGTTATGGCTATTTAAACTGGGGTTATCACGTACTATAGCGGTCAACAGCTCTCTTTCTCTATGTCTGGTCACCATCGCTTTTACCACATGGACATCCAGCGGCATTCACGCCGTTGAAGCGCCGCTAGTCCTATTGCTTCCACTCGTGGCCCTATCAACCCTGGGCGCCCGCAGCGGTATACACTGGCTCATAGCTATCTGTATATTTGTCTTTAGCTTGGGGGTCGCTCCCAGTTTCGGTTTTGAAGCAGTCGCCCTTCCCGATCCCAAGATCAAAGCCATCAATGCCGGTATTTTCCTCGTCGCCACTGTCTCTCTTTCATTCTCGATTATTAGCATTGCCTATTCAGCCAATAACTCATTGCATAGACGCCTGATCAAAGTTGCTGAAAAACAGACTTACAAAGCCAGACATGACGGACTTACCAGCCTGTTAAATCGCAATGCGTTCATGAAAGTGGTTTCCGCTAGTATCGAACGCGCTCACCTGGCCGAATCCAATTTCGCACTGGTACTTATCGACTTAACCGGCTTCAAACAAATCAATGACACACTCGGACATCTGGCTGGCGATCAGTTGTTAGTTGGGTTCGCCGAATTATTGCGCCAAACGCTACGCCCTACCGATACACCAGCACGACTAGGAGGCGACGAATTTGCTATTTTGTTTGAAGGCGTTCAGGGAAAGCGAAGTATTGAAGTGGCCTTGGAAAAACTTCACACCGCCCTGTCAGAACCTATTATCACTGACAAAGGCCCGGTCTCCCTAGGGGCCGCAAAAGGTATCGCGATTTACCCTAGTGATGCCTCCACGGTTAACACACTTTACGAGGCCAGCGACAAAGCCATGTACCATAGCAAGCGAGAGAACATGCCTTATTGTTTTTGGGGCGACATTGATTAAGCACCAAAAACAATAGGGCCCCTGAGGGTATTGCCAAATAAACTCGATCTAAATGCTAGAGTCTGGCAATGAATACTTATAAAAGACACCGCTTTCCACCTGATATCATCTCCTACGCAGTATGGCTGTACTTTCGCTTCAACTTGAGCCACCGAGATATTGAAGATCTCCTGGCAGAGCGAGGTATCAACGTCTGCCGCGAAGCAATCCGTCTGTGGTGCATCAAGTTCGGAGCTATCTACACTCGAAGGTTGAAGCACAAGCACCGCGGTTATGGCGACACATTTTACATCGATGAAGTCTTTATCAAGATCAGCGGTAAGCAGCATTATCTGTGGCGAGCGGTAGACCAGGATGGTGAAGTGCTGGATGTCTATCTTCAAGCAAAACGCGATGGTGCAGCTGCCAAACGCTTCTTCAAGCGACTGTTACGAAACCACAAAGATGAACCTCGGAAGATCGTAACCGACAAGCTGCGCAGTTATGGAGTCGCTCATCGAGAGCTAATTCCAGAAACCATCCACAGTACTGAGCAGTATGAGAAAAACAGGGCAGAGCAATCGGTATGCCGCATCACGCATGAAACGACAAGGGTGAGGGAACGGGGGGTGCGGAAGTTCAAATCGGTTAGGCAGGCTCAGCGGTTTTTGAGTGCTCATGCTGCTGTCTACAATTTATTCAATCTTTGTCGTCATCTCGTTGGAGCGCAACACTATCGAAATCTCAGGATAGGTGCGTTTGCAGAATGGAAAAGGGCGGTAGCTTGATATTAGGTGGGAGATTGCTGTTGCCTTGAAGAGTTAACGTGCCAGAACCATATGAAAGGCTATTGGCAAGTATCGGAGAAAATACGACTGGGTGCAGGTGTCGATAATTTGCTCGATAAATACTGCAGTGATCAATTAGGCGGATACAATCACATTGTCAACGTCGATATTAATCGAGGCGACCGACTACCCGGTTACGGGCGCAACGTATTCGCTAGAGTTGACTATCAATGGTAGCCCGGAGAATTAGGTAAACGACAGTATTTGGGTTTATCTATCTACTGGCCACTAGCAAATCAAAGAGATGTAATGAGGCAGATACTTCTACTGCTTACATCTCTTAGTTATCAGAATCTCTAGACATGTAATACCTCTATTGGGTCGCAAACTCTAAAAACTATCACTCTCTTTCCGCTGCAGCTGAATATCCCAATACCCGCTCGACTGAATTCAGCAGCTCAGCGAAAACGACGGGTTTTCGCATGAACAAATCAATTCGCACTTTATGACCATCATGACAGATCGTCTCCTGCAAATGTGTAGTGTTCAGACTGGCACTGTCACCGGATAGCATTATGACCTTCGTGTGTGGGAAGCACTTTTTAGTTTCCAACACGAGCTCAAACCCATTCATTATGGGCATACGAAAATCCGTCACCAATAACCGATAGCTACGTTCATTGAGTAACTTCCATGCAGATGCACCGTCCGGCGCTACGTCAACGTGATAGCCAGAACCCACCAAAACCTCAAAAACAAGCTCTCTAAATCCGCGGTCATCTTCTGCGATTAATATATCAATTGCATCTGTTTTCATAATAACTTTTTTTCCGGAACCGGATATAGGATTTCGCAACGTTCGCAATTTTATGATTCAAATCACGAGTATCGCGCTTGCAACTGATTTAATACCACACCCGACCGTATGCCTTTCACTTGATAATTTCATTTAACAAGTCCATTCCTGAATCTCGCTGCATGCTTAAGATCGAAGTCGGGGTCAATTGAAATAGTTGTTTAAATTCCTGCGTAAAACTGCCCATATGCCAGTAGCCCAAATCATTAGCAATGTCAGAAACTTGTCCACGTACGCGAGCAGAGTGCCATAAACGTTTTCTTGCTACATTGAGCCGAAACACTTTTGCAAACTGCTTGGGTGTCATGTCGATATTGTTTTTAAACATGTACTGCAAGTTTCTGGCAGTCATGTTCAGCAGCGCTGCTAATTCGGTGATCGAAGGCGGTGAATATATATTATTGACTATAATTTCCAATGCTGTTTCGAATTTTTCCCTCCGAGCGTCGGCAATTACCTCACTCCGATTAGCCATTATTTCAACGAGCAGTGGGACAACCTTCGCAACGGTCCAATTGTGCAACCACTCTTTGTTGTCGACTGTCATCGTGCCACATGGGGGCATGTAATTCTTTATCAGGATCAGCTGCGCTTTGAGCTCGTTGAATTGGTGCGCAGTGGGGTGAAAGTAGGTCGTCGCTAACCGTGGCATTTTGATGACTGATGGGTCGCATATTTGTGCCAAAAGCTGCTGCAATTTTTCACTGCTGATATATATCAGTGCCCCGAAGAAATTGTCGGGCGTGATAACGTTAATGTTTTCCCCGCTGGGCGCGCAACATATTGTTGGTCGATCAAACCGATGGCCCAGGTAATTCAAAGGCTCGTCGGAAAGCGGTAGAAAAAAGGAAAGGCCAGGTTTTACGTCATAGCCCCGTTGCAAAAACCTGAGGGTATGCTCAATAAAACGGAACTCAAAATCACGGGTCGAGAAAATTGTATGCCGGCTTTCGCAGCGCCCTGAAACCAGCTGAGATATATCAACATCCCAACTGGGAACATTGGCGATGTATTCATCTATACTGCGATAGGATCCACTAATAATTGTCGAATGATGCATGTAAAATCTGTGTAAGTATGACGCTAAGCGAGCCGCAAAAAAATGGGCTGCGTAGTCGATGACGACCAGCTACTAAAACACAGTGACCCATCACCAACGTATACAGAACTACGGAGCTCTAGAAATTGATCCTGATATAGTATCGGTAGAACGTTCTTTTTCAATGATGCAAATCATATAACATTTAAATTTTACCGTTATCAAAAATACGAAATATCCGCACAAAAAGTACGAAATTTGAAGGGAGTTAAATTTTGTGCCCCGCTAAGGTAAGGCGAAAATCAGGCGCCTGCGGTTTCGATTCTCCAGCGCAGCGACTAAATCCCGAAGCTGCGACGCTCATTCTCCATCGAAGAGATCTTCAACAAAATTTGACCGCCGGCAGTATAGCGGCAATAGAAATTTTAATATAACTCTTCTATATTAAAGTTTCTTAACTTCGTATTCCTGATATAGGTGCATCGCGGGAAGGTTTATCATACCGAGCAATCAACTTCTATTTTATTTGTAAGGACTAATTAATGGCTAGCTGTAAGGTGATTACCATTTGGCGCTGCAAAACGATCGATGACGCTTTGAAAATTCGCGAAAGTTACCGAAATCAACTGGAAGATATTGAAAAACTGGTAGTTGATTTACAACATTTGAATCGTAAAAAACCTGACAGACTACTTATCGGTGTGTTGTTAAACTTGCGGCGCTACGCCGGAGAACATCTATCCATCAGCTTACATTTTTATCCGGATTACTTACCGTCGGTTTTTCGGATATGCAAGATCAATCACCTTTTCCACTGGCCGTAACCGTCCAAACAAGGGCCACTAATTAGGCGCAATAATTTTTCGGATAGTAATGTTTTGAACATTGCCTTTCATTTAATGCGCCGAAGTAATTGCCACTTAAAATCCCATCTTTAGAAAAATCACAAACAGGCGTCGGGGCACCCACAAAAAAAGAAAACCATTCTTTTTGAATAGATATCCGACCGTCGCTTCCAACTATCTTTTCATACCTCACCGTCTCAACTATCACGATGTGTTAAACGATATAGTCCGGGCAATACGATAAAAGATAGCAAGGTTGATAAAATAATTCCGTCAGTAACGACTCTCACGAACTGTCGTCATTGCGGTGGTGTGGTCAAGATCATTGCCAGCATAGAGGACCCTCTAGTCATCACGAGGATTCTGGACCATCTGGATGTGAAAACAGGATTACCCGGATCGATCAATCGACTTCCTGAGCCACGAGCTCCGCCACAGGCAGAGTTTTTTGTGTAAATAACTCGGAATCCCTAGTTATTCGGTCGCCGTTAGTGATTTAAGTGCAGCAACCAGTTCTGGAATAAGTTCTTGACGAGATTTATGAATCCACAAATAGAGAGGGATACTCTCGGTTTTTCCGGGTATTCTAACGATATCTTTATGAACGTCTGGCTTATAATATTTAGAATTTTCATTAAAAGAAAAAGATAAATCAGCTCTGCCTGAATTTAAGAATTTAAAGGCACTCTCAACTGTATCCAGTTCGTACAATGTCATATCATACTTTTCAACAAAATAGTCGTTACTTAAATAACCTCTTACAGAGGCAAACGTTTTGCCTTTTAGGTCTGCAATAGAATGAATGTCAGCATTGCGGTACTTGTAAATGAAGGGATGAATCCATACTAACTCAAATGGAACTTTTATTAAGTTAGTGTATCGGTTTTTTACATCCACCATTCTAAAAGCCTCTCCCAACGAATCACCATGATTACTCGCTTTCATTGAACGAACATTCGGGAGTACCTTAAACGTAATCTCATGGCCAATCAGAGAAAAGGCCTCCTTGATTAGATTCACTTGACGTTGGTATGTATTTTTGGATTCTAGAGATATATTTATCTCGTCAGGCTCGGCTTGAATCTGGCAACACATAATGGATAATAAAATGAATGTATATGTGACCTTGTTCAAAACTTATTCTCTGACTGTCGATTACAAAAATGGCTACGCAAGATTCTCAGTATAGAAAAAACAGCCGGTTTTGCACAGGTCATTTTGCATTGAGGGGTTCTGCCAAGTTAAAAAGCAGAAGATGCTTGAGTCTGCCCATGAATACATATAAACGTCACAGATTCCCCGCCGGTATCATCAGCTATGCAGTTTGGCTCTATTTCAGATTTAACCTCAGGCGCGTGGAAACAGTCATCGCGATATTGAAGATCTCTTAGCCGAACGAGGCATCATAGTCACTCGTGAATCAATCCGCCTATGGTACCCAAAGCACTCGCTTTGCTCATGGGGCAGGCTCTGCATAAATTTTAGCGCTCTTTACCTCAGAAGGTTGAAACGAATGCACCGAGGCTACGGCGACACCTTCTACATCGATGAAGTCTTTATCAAGATCAACGGCAAGCAGTACTACCTCTGGCGGGCTGCTGACCAAGACGGCGAGGTCGTTGATGTTTATCTTCAAGGAAAACGCGATGGTGCAGCTGCCAAACGCTTCTTCAAGCGACTGTTACGAAACCACAAAGATGAACCTCGTAAGATCGTAACCGACAAGCTGCGCAGTTA
>CAJVZD010000124.1 GCA_913019905.1 uncultured Cellvibrionales bacterium | reverse complement strand
AGACAGATGCGAAGATTCAGCGTTACCACCGACAACTTCTGACGTTCCTATCAACCATGCCCCATCACAAAAAAACTCATCATGAAATTTTCGCGACATGATTTCTGCGCCATTCCCGTCTTTAAGATACATATTTAGCGTAAGAGGATTTCGATCTAAGACTAATAAAACTGTATTTTTTTCAGACGCCTCGCTTTCAATACCAAAAGAATTTCGTTCCAAGATTGGCTTTTCGTAGTATGAGCTTACATTTGAGCTGCTGGTACCTAATGAATGAAATTCCCCACCAACTTTTGGACAGTCGATAACATTTTTGTTGGCTAGTTTACTTACCAGCTCAAAAATTGGCTTCGGTTGACCACCATACGAAAATGGTATTGAAGAAATAGCGACCGCAATACACAAAAATCTCATTAAAAAAGCACATAACATCGACATTTTCATGAAAACTTAATTATCCCTTATTACGTGGATTAGGTTGTGAACACCGTGTGTCGTATCGATCAAAGCGGGGACTGAAAACGGTACTGCTATTGGGATCAAGCCATAGCTAACCGCTTCGTAGAACATCCCTGACACCCGATTACCACTTCTATCCATTCCATTACCCATCGCGTCATACATTCCAACTCGGTTAGATAACCAATCGTGAGGACCAGCAAAAGATTCCGATACAAGATCCAGCAAATCTCCTGATTCATATGAAACGGGCCCTAACCGTGAACCCACGTCATTAATCTGTTTTATCGGCCCCTGACAGCCACCAGCAGGCCCGTCACATTTTAAATAAGGTAAAGCATCACTTACTAATCCGTACTCTGGGTTTGGTATCCGTCTAGTTCCAGCTATACCTCGGCCGTCCGCAAAAAAACCGCCGCTATCCTTTCCGATATTGTCACCATTTATTTCAGATTGCTTAATCATCTGTCGACGCATTTTGTAATTTGCCAATGTGAGAAGGGATACAACCATACTAACCTTAGCACCCTCATGAAATTCTTTTCCATTAAGCTTCGAGTTAACACCGCCCGCTAAGCTATTGGCCGCAACTCTCGATGAATTCCAGGTTTCACCATAATGACCGCCTATTCCTCCGAACACCGCACCAGAAAAAGCACCTTTTACTCCCGTCTTCAGTGAATCCCCAAAACTAGCACCACTAAAGGCAGCCATAGACACTCCACCGGCAAAGCCCGCAGCAGCGCCCCCAACAATACCCGCAATGGTGCTGACCGAAGCGTATTGTGCGCCAGTGATTGCCATCGCACCGCCATAGGTTTGAATTCCAACACCCGTAGCCCAGGAGCTTGCGGCTCCGTATGAGGCTACCGACACAGCTACCACGGCGGCCACTTTAGCTAAATCTCTAAGGCTAAAATACCCACTCGGATCCGAATAAACCAATGGGTTATTCATTACATAACTGTAGCGATTGTAAGACTGGCTGTTTGATGGAGATTGCACAAACGGATCCGCCTGTAAAAACCTTCCCAACTTAGCGTCGTAAATCCGTCCATTCATATGGACGAGCCCTACAGCATCCACCATCTCATGTCCGGTAAAACCGCGCGTCGTCAAATTCACGGAGTAACCCGGCAGAAAAATACCTGACAGCGAAGTCCAATCGCCCGCATTTCTCCTTTGCCCCCAGGCATCAAAACTCATGGACTGAACGACATTGCCCACTTCATCCATTACGGCTGCTACAGACCCTAAATGGTCTTTAAGCAGGAAGGCGTTGCTGGTGCTGATGACCTGCCCATTAGTATCTAAAAGATGCTTGACCAAAGCTCGACCGCCTACACTCCGGCGTATTTCTCGGCTCCCGTCGGGCCTGTTAACGACTTCAGTATTGCCAAAATACCCGATTGTTGTGATGTCACCATTAATCGTATCTTTGCGCAGAAAACGATTGCGGTTGATACCGTATTTAAATTCGCTTTTATCACTGCCTTTTGTTATCTGAGTCGTTTTGTCAAAAACACTGTAGCTGATCTGCCGCCCATCGCCACTTTTCATATTTCCGTTATCATCGTACGTGTAATTCGTTCCAGCTGTCGATGTAACCGCATGGGGGCCAGCGCTGCCCGCACCATATACATAACTTCCGACCCCCAGTTTGCTTGTAATATTGCCAAAACCATCGTATTGAATATCACCATTGCTGTGGTCTATGCCACCGCAATTTGAGATCGTCGTGTTGTGATTCACTTTGACCAAACGATTCAAATGATCGTAACAAAAACTTTCCCGAAGATTATAGTTCTGTCGTTGATCATTGCGACTACTTAGATTACCCAACTCGTCGTAGGTGAAGGTCATGTCTTGTGAATTTTTCAAGCCGGAAACACTGTTAGCCGTTATATGAACAAGATTGCCCGTGACATCGTCATAACTGCGCTTTATGATTTCACCATTGCCCAACTTCTCATGGGTAATATTACCCATGGAGTCCATATTGCCTATCGAGTAATAGACTGTGCGATCGTTGATATCGGTATACCGCGCTTCCAATACTTGCTCGAGAAACCCACGATTATTATAGATCGACTCTGTTCCCCAATCGTCCCCGGTGATATCGAATTTTTGGAAAATACGCCCGTACTGGTCGTAGGTAACAGACTGCTGATAGATAACGCCACCGTCCAGCGTTTCGGAGCTTCCTATTGCTCGCCCATAGCGGTCATAATCATATAGCTTTCCTTCGGTACCGGTTGTCGTACCGTTGGCATTGGTGCTGACGAGAGTCGTTTCTATTAGGCGACCCGGGTATTGGGCAAAATTGGGGCTATCATCGTAGATCCAACGGCTTTCTTCAGCTAACCGCCCCGAGCCCCAATACTCTTTGCGAATTCGCATTCGCCCGCCGACATCATAAGTCATTTTCGATTTTTGCCCTTTCCCGTCAATTTGCTCTACCAGCTCACCAAAGGTATTGTAGGCATAACTCCAGTTACCTTTATCCGGATCGCTCATACTGATTTTTCGACCGAAAACATCGTAGTTCAGCGTCGTTACAATATTTTTCCCGCTTTCGACATCACTCACATTTGTCGCTATTAGATTACCAACGGCATCGTAAGTGTAAGCTATGTTTGCGCCTCGATGATCGGTCGATAAAACCAGCTCATCAAGAATATTTCTAACTTTTGTGATGACATGCCCCTTAGGGTTTGTAACAGTCGTCGACAAGCCGTTATGACTCGTAGTGATGACATTGCCGTCGGGTAATACAACTGTACGCAGGCGACCTACTTTGTCATAGCTATGACTGGTCCACTGTGGGGTAGTATTATAATTATACGGAGCGGACTGGTGTTTCACGCGTCCAGAACCATCGAATTCGGTATCCTGATAGATGTAATCTCCACCTAGAAAGCCAAGAGAAGATGATCTAATAGTACGGCCAACAGCATCTAGACAGCGGGTACTCAGCTGTCCGTCGGCCGTCTTAGTTTCCGTTCTAACCCGGGTGCCTAAGGGACAATGTTCTCCAGGCGAATCGTAGTTCGTTGATGTTTGCCACTTACCTGTTTCGTTATAGCGATGAAACTCACGACCCAATTCACCATAATCGACAATCGTATTAACAGAATAAAGATCCAGTACTTGAGCAGGTTGACCGAGATTGTTTCGACCGACGACATGTTCAGTCAATAATTCTCCAGGGTTTCCGTTTACCGGTGATGGCAAAGTTCTGGTACCGCTTTTTTGATAAGTCCTGTCGATATACCGGCCGGTGAGATCATACTCCCATCGAGTATAGCGAGTCTGGGTAGCGCCACTGCCATTTTTACCCGCCTTACCTACCTGTTTTGTTTTAGTCAGATTCCCCCGACTATCATATTTGTACACCTTGGTGATCTGATTTACATTTCCGGGCTCAATAATTTCTTTCGCTAGCAAACCCCATTTATTTCCGCTGCTGTAATAACTGTAATCCGAACTACGGGTAATATCTTCAGTCCCTTGCCGATGATGGGTAATGACCTTACGACTCAACCGGCCATACCGGCTACTCGCGGCACCGCCTAAATCGATGTCGTCATAATTATTAGTTGTGGTCGTTCGCTGAATAGGCGTATCGTGATTAACATCATCGTAAGATTCCGAAATGGCAAACAATACATTACCCCATTCATCGACCCCAACACCTAAGTCCGGGTCCGCGCTGCGTGTGATGTTATAAGCCAGTTCGTCGCCAGTCTCAAAATCGTAACTAACATCGGTGCCGAAAGCGCGAAACAAATTGTAAGGGGCAACTTCATGGCCACTACCCCAATCCCTAAATCTCCAGGTCGACGAATGACTGCTGATTAAATCCAAATTACTGCCACTAAAAGTTTCTGAATAAATGGGCTTGCCGATAAATGGAAAATCTTGCCTATATTGAGTTAAAGTCCAGATGTCATCTTGTTCATCGATCTGCCATACCTGTGCGAATCCCAGCATACCGCGACCACCCGCCTGAACCTTGGCTCCTTTATAAAGATAACTGGTGGAACTTGTTGCCGAAAAATCTACCTCGCCGGGAAGGTCGTTATCGGCGCTGGGAGCACTACTGCTGACTCTTCCTACGACGTAGCTGCTGGGAGTAATATCAAATACCACTTCATATGCATCGGAAGGCAATGTTTGAGTCCCAATAGGCATGCCCCAAGAAGCAACAGAACCACTTGTACACGCGGATGAATCGCGACAGTTTTGATAGATACTACGATCTGTCAGCGGCGAATAGCTTATTGTGATTAGATTACCCAGATTGTTATCAATTTGGGTAATCAAACTCGGTCTTGCCAGCCCGTTTCGTAAAGTCAACCGGGAATTCTCACTATCAAAATTTATGTAATCGACAACTCCATCGCCATTTGCATCCATGATGTAATATTGATCGCCATTATCGTCATCGCCGATGGAAATACCCAAAGGACTAAGAACACCTGCCACGGTGTCGGTGACCGAATCATAAAATCGTGCCGCTAAACTATTACTGTAGGGATAAACAATTTCTGCGTAGCCATCATTATTGATATCGACCACGCTAATGCGACTATCGTTGGGTAAATCTCCTAAATTTTGTAACTCCTTAAAACCTGTACCCGTATTCAATTCGACATACCAATGGTCACCTAATGTCTGAATTAACAGATCGGCTAAACCGTCAGCATTAAAATCCCCAATCCGAATATCATCTGCCTCTCCAGACAACAAAGACCCAGGCACCGTCACTGTTGCATAACGCTCAAAGGATCCGTTAGAAGTTGCCGTAAACACAACCAGGTCGTATTCATAAGTAATCGTATCTGTACATTCCGAACCGCCACCGGGAGGCGTAATGCAGTTAAAGACGCCCCGGGCCAAACGCCCTACAATGTCCATTAGTCCATCGCCATTGAACTCGCCAACAGTTAAAAAGTCGCCTCCTTTGGCCTCGTAATAACCACCGAATAGTAACGGTTCCGATATAGCAGGTAACATGTCTTTCAGTAAAATCGGCGAATTGCTCAATGCTGAAACCCATTCATCTCCCGAAGGAATACGCTCCATATAGCGGACAAAGCGATTGTCATTGGTGTCGGTGTAAACGAGATCGGCCAGACCATCACTATTCAGATCTAAAACCTGTACCGGATCCAGTTCGTTAACAGAAATTGACGTTGTAATATAATCCGAATAGCCGAAACCACTCGAAAGGTAAATTCGCCATACGCCGCCAACGGGGATCAAGACGTCCGTAAATCCATCCTGATTGTAATCCAGTACAGCCCACGTAAAAGGATCATCGGGGTTGCTGGAGGTTTCATAAAATGTTGTATGAACCCCATAATTACCGGAATCGGGATTGAATAATGCATATTTCCAGTACTGATCATGAACTTTACCACCATCGTCCCTATCTCCTTCTTGCCAGATCAGGTCGGTAAAACCGTCACCATTGATATCACCGTGTTTATGTATCGATACTCGATCGTTTTGATTGTCGAGCTGGGTTGTTTTCGCGAGGACTGAAAAACCCTTTTTTTGCGTCATCCAGGAAAAATCAGTTGGCTTGTAACAGCTTGAATTAGAACATTCCTGCAGCTGCTTTAACTGATTCGTAAAACGTTTGGAATTGGGTGCCATATATTTCAGTTTATACTGGCGAACAATATCTCCATCATTGCTCACTTTGATACTTTTCAATAATTTTTCCATCTTAAATTGGTACCCTGCAACATATCCATACAGACCATCAGTGCGATTCTTATAGGAAAAACTTATCTTGGCATTGTACGGTCCGCTTCCACCGTAGGCATACTTGATCGCGCCTATCCGATGACCGGAAGCATCATTTTTATAGGTATAAACAATCTTGTTTTTGGCACTATCCTGAAATTTGCTCATTGCCCAGGTTAATGTGTTTCCTGTTTCCACACCGTTTAGGTCGCGTGCATTCTGTTCCGAATTTGTATTCGCATCATGACTTCCGTAGACAGAAATAGAACCATCTTTTGCCTGTAATTCGAAATAGTCCGGAGCCCCCGGCGTGCCGCCGATCGATACAATGGTAGTAAAACTATCAATCTCTGTTCGATACTCAGCACCGACACTGCCGTAATCAATTCCGGACACCACGACTAAGCGCTGACCATCAAGACAAAACCGGTCACTTTGATCCCAGCCGATGGGTTTCGCAGCACCATCTTGATGTAGGGTCTGTCGACAACGGGATATAACAGATAGACCATCCAACGACCAACCCTTACCAACGAGTCCATTACTTCCACTACTGTTGTAGCTCAAACTTAATTTCGGTGTAACGCCAGCAGTTCCAACGGGTGCGAAAATCGGCACTTTATAGATAGCTTGACCGGATTCATCAACCAGAAAAGCCCCGGCAACCGATCCGACAGCATCAGATGCGGAATTACGACTGGGGTTTGGATTAGGCACAGGCGGCAGTGGTTCGGTTTTTAATGGAATATTACCCAAAGCCGTATTATTGCCTGGTTCGGTCTCAGGCATTGACGCTGCCAACACCCGCACGGATAGAAATACCGAAACAATTATCCAAACAACACTATTCATTTTTTCCTTGAACGTCCCAGCCTTTCCTTGCATTGAATTGTCCTCCTTGAACTCACTGATAGCTGAATGCCCCGAACCGAAGTCAATCCTCTGCCTTCAGGCGCATTACCCCCTGATTTGAAAATCATCATGATTTTCACAACAACTAATTCATTGATCGGTTTCTAGGGAATACTGAAGAATATATAGTTGAGAACATAAAACTATTGGCCTTCGGTCTAGGCCATTAGACCTAGGCCGGGCAAGACCGAGACCTTAGTCTAGATCCGGTCCTAATTAATAATTGGTAAATTTCCGATTCTCATTTCTATTTCGCAACAATCAATGACGACTGTGTTTATTTTTTGTACAATAGAGGCCCTACATTCCCTATGAATTCAAGTCGATCATATCCGTGTTTGTGCAATTTAGTTACACAACTGTAACCTTTCGTGCCAAACCGAGGTTGCTCTATGCTTTTCTTAATGGGAAAATATCTTTTGTCATTAACTATGCAACAACCTAAAGCCCGAGGAATACCCTTATGCCAAGCTATAAAGCTCCCGTCGATGATTTTAAATTTATACTCAACGACTTTCTGAAAGTCCTGGACCACTCTGACCTTCCCGGCTTTGACGCTCTCGATAGCGAACTCATCGACCAAATCCTGGAAGGTGGAGCGAAGTTTTTTGAAGAAGTTTGGGCACCGTTAAACTTACCGGGCGACGAACAAGGCTGCACATTGGAAAACGGTATAGTCCACACGCCAGATGGTTTTAAGGACGCATTCCATCAGGCGGCAGAGGGAGGCTGGAATGCCCTTTCTGTACCTGAAGCTTTTGGCGGCGCCGGCCTTCCAGGTATTTTGTCGTCATGCATCAGTGAAATGGGCAATAGTGCCAACCAGTCACTGGCGATGTACGGCGGCTTAACCGGTGCAGCAATGATGTCGTTAATGTATCTGGGAACCGACTTCCAGAAGAAAGTCATCGTACCAAAATTGGTTTCAGGCGAGTGGACCGGCACCATGAATTTGACAGAACCTCATTGCGGTACCGACCTCAAGTTAATGAATACCAAAGCGGTCCCTCAAGAAGATGGTACCTACCGAATATCTGGCACCAAGATTTTCATCTCCGGTGGCGACCACGATATGACCGACAATATCATTCATATGGTTATCGCCAAGATACCAAATTCCGAAGGCAAGCTGGAGAACAACCTCGGAACGGTAAACTTCTTCATGGTGCCAAAGTTTCTCGTCAACGAAGACGGCACCCCGGGTGCCCGTAACGGCGTTACCGTAGGCAGCATTGAAAAGAAAATGGGAATAAAAGGTAACGCCACTTGCGTACTGAACTACGACAATGCCGTTGCCTTCAAAGTGCCAGAAGACAAACCCGAGGCGGCGAATGAACAATCTGGCGAGAAAAAATCGTCCGCTTCGGGGATGGCGGGAATGTTCCTCATGATGAACGGCGCTCGTATGGGTGTGGGAATGCAAGGTTATGCCTTAGCCGAAGTCGCCTGTCAAAATGCAACCATTTACGCTAACGATCGACTACAGGGACGATCTTTATCCGGCCCCAAAAACCCGGACGGCCCAGCTGACCCTATCATTGTATACCCCGACGTGCGGCGCATGTTAATGATGGCACGTTCATTTGCAGAAGGCGCACGGGCATTACATATGTGGCTGTCATTTACGGGTGCAACGGCGGTAAAACTAGAGACCCAGGAAGAGAAGACTGCCGTTGGCGAGATAACTAATTTGTTAACACCTGTTATAAAAGGTTACTTAACCGACATGGGCTTTACGTCTACTAACGCAGCGATGCAGTGCTTTGGCGGGCACGGTTTTATTCGCGAACACGGCATGGAGCAGTTTGTTCGTGACAGCCGTATCAACCAAATCTATGAAGGTGCTAATGGCGTCCAAGCACTGGACCTTGTCGGCCGAAAATTATTTGCCAACGGAATGGTCGGAACCAACGCGTACTACGGACTTATCGACAAAGAAATTGCCGATGCTAAAGACCAAAATGGCTTAAAGGGTATGAGTGAGTCTTTAGCGACTGGATTGAGTCATTTACGTGCCGCCACAAGCTGGGTCGCTGAGAATGCGCTGCAAGATCGAGAGCAAGCCGGTGCAGCATCCTACGACTTCATGACGATGTTTGGCACAGTTTCTCTCGGTTTCATGTGGTTAAAAATGATGGCAGTTGCTCAATCTCAACTTGATGCGGGCGCTGGAAATGCGGAGTTCCTGAAACGGAAAATCGCACACGGAAATTTCTGGGCGCAAAAAATGCTCCCAGACACTGCCAGCTTACTCGAGAAAATTAAAACCGGTGGTGATGTTCTTATGGAATTGGAAGCGTCGAGCTTTTAGCTCTAATTAGTGCCTATCCATAAACTAACAAGCTCAGTCATTGCGAGCGTTAGCGCGGCAATCTCATCCAGCATTGGC
>CAJVZD010000123.1 GCA_913019905.1 uncultured Cellvibrionales bacterium | reverse complement strand
ATTAAAAACTTATTGGTCGGAAAGGACGCTGCAGATCAGCGTGCTATTGATCAGATGATGATTGATGCAGACGGTACCGATAGTAAAGCAAATTTAGGAGCTAATGCCATTCTTGCGGTATCGCTGGCCGCTGCGAAGGCCGTGGCCACAGAAAAGAACATTCCTCTTTATCAGCACATTGCCGATATCAACGGAACTCCCGGTCAGTATTCTATGCCAGTGCCAATGATGAATATTATTAACGGTGGCGAGCACGCAGATAACAACGTCGATATTCAAGAGTTTATGGTGCAACCCGTGGGCGCGAAAACGTTTGCTGAAGCATTGCGTATGGGTGCGGAAATATTTCACTCATTAAAAAGTGTATTAAAATCTAAAGGCCTCAGTACGGCGGTTGGCGATGAGGGCGGATTTGCTCCCGATCTAGCGTCGAATGCTGAAGCCCTGGCTGTTATCGCCGTTGCCGTTGCCGATGCAGGTTATGTTTTAGGCGAAGATGTGACGCTGGCTTTGGACTGCGCTGCTTCAGAATTCCATAAAGATGGTCAGTACGATTTATCAGGCGAAGGAAAGGTCTTCAGTTCAGAAGGTTTTAGCGACTATCTCGCGAGTTTGTGCGAACAGTATCCTATATTGTCGATCGAAGATGGCTTAGATGAATCTGACTGGGACGGCTGGAAGTACCAAACTGAAATTCTTGGCGACAAGATTCAATTGGTTGGCGACGATTTGTTTGTCACGAATACTAAAATACTGGAAGAGGGGATTGAAAAAAATATCGCCAATTCCATTCTCATTAAATTTAATCAAATAGGTACCCTTTCCGAAACGCTTGATGCGATTAAAATGGCGAAAGCTGCGAACTATACTGTCGTCATTTCTCATCGATCAGGTGAAACAGAAGATACTACTATTGCCGATTTGGCTGTTGCTACCGCTGCAGGGCAAATTAAAACGGGCTCTTTATGTCGTTCGGATCGGGTTGCAAAATATAACCGTCTAGTGCGCATTGAGGCGGAATTGGCAGAAGCCGCGCCCTATCGCGGTCTTGCAGAAATTCAGTCGTAGCGGCGGTACTATAAGACCGAGTCTAGGCACATAATTGGCGGGTAAATCGTTTCACTTCCCGCCTTTTTTATTGATGCAGTGATCCCCTCTATTTGTTATTGTTTTTTTTTTGAGAGTTGAGAGTTGAGAGTTGAGAGTTGTTTCAAAGAAACTGATAACTCATGTCAAGGTTAGCTAATTTACTATGCGCTGGATTTTTGTTCTATTACTGATTTTCTTCCTGGGACTACAGTATCGCCTGTGGGTCGGGGAGGGAAGTTGGGCGCACATTGTGACTCTTGAAAAGAAAATCGCAAACCAAGAAGAAGTTAATGGACATCTGGTCCAGCGTAATAAGAGTTTGGAAATAGAAATATTCGGTCTAAAAAATGGTCTGGAAAGCGTAGAAGAGCGGGCGAGATCCGATTTGGGTCTCATCAAGGAAGGGGAGACATTTTACCTGCTAGTGGACGAGAATAAACAATGACAGCGCCCTCTCGTATTTTTGCCGTTGTGCCCGCTGCCGGCGTCGGCCGCAGAATGAACGGTAACAAACCCAAACAATATATGCTTTTAAATGGCACTACCGTTCTGGAACATAGCTTGGGACAGTTGCTTCGCGAACCCCGCATACAGAAAATCATCGTCGTCGTCAGTCCGGATGACCAGCATTGGAAATCGATAGAGATATTCAATGACGCTCGTATAGACGTGGTTGAGGGTGGTAAGGAGCGTTGTCATTCCGTTCTTAATGGCTTGAAACATTTATATTCAAGTCTGGATAAGAACATAACGGGAGGCCGTGGCGTTGATGACAGCACCGTTGACGGCAGCACTGGTGATCGTGAAAGTGTTTGGGGCAACAGTCGAGTCCTGGTTCACGATGTCGCGAGACCTTGTATTAATCTTAACGATATTCAGAAACTGATTGTTACGTTGCAGCACCATCCTGTCGGTGGCATTTTAGCCGTACCTGTCGTCGACACGCTCAAACAGGTGAGCGAAGTTGGGACTATAGAAAAAACGATCGACCGCAGTCATTTGTGGCAAGCGCAAACACCTCAAATGTTCCCCTTCGAATTGCTGCTAAAAGTATTAAGTGACGGGATAGAGAAAGAGACTATCTTTACCGACGAAGCATCTGCGCTTGAATTTGCCGGCTATACGCCCTTGGTCATTGAAGGATCTCCTGAAAATATTAAAGTTACCCGGCCAGAGGATTTAGCGCTTGCCGAATTTTACCTATCAAAAAGGCTCGTGTAATGCGTATTGGTCATGGTTACGATGTTCATCGTTTCGGCGAAGGTAATTACCTGACGCTAGGCGGAGTAACTATCCCTTATGAGCGTGGCCTAGTTGCTCACTCAGACGGGGATGTACTAATTCATGCCCTGTGCGACGCATTGCTCGGGGCGTGCGGTTTGGGTGATATAGGCGAACATTTTCCCGATACCGATGCTCAATACAGCAATGTAGATAGCCGTAAATTGTTGAGATTAGTCTTTGAAAGAGTTAAAGAACAAGGTTATTCCTTTGGTAATGCTGACATCACCCTGATAGCGCAAGCGCCTAAAATGGCAAGTTTCAAGGTGGCGATGCTGGAGAATCTCGCCAAAGACTTAGGTGCGGACATTCGGGATATTAATATTAAAGCAACCACAACGGAGGGATTGGGTTTTGCGGGTCGCAAAGAAGGCATTGCCTGTCACGCCGTTGTATTGTTGGATAATGGTTAAATGGCTGTGATGTTATCTGCAAAAGAACTTCTTAAGCCACTGCCCTATGCCTATGGCTCTCCCGAGATTGCCGGAAGTCTGCGCCAACAGCCCGAATACTTCCAGGTGGAGGAGATTTTGGGTTTTACTCCAGGTGGCGAAGGTGAACATATCTTCCTGTTCATTGAGAAAACAGAGTTAAATACCCAACAAGTTGCGAACCAGTTGGCTACTATCGCTGAAATCCCGGTACGGCAAGTCAGCTATGCGGGAATGAAAGATCGCAACGCTGTCACCCGTCAATGGTTTAGCGTTCATATGCCCGGAAACAAAGAGATAGATTTTTCTTCTCTCAATGGAGATCGGTTGACAATATTGAAGCAGCAGCGTCATTTGAAAAAGCTGCGGCGAGGGGTACATCAAGGCAATACTTTTGAAGTTATATTGGGTGATGTCAGGAATATTGGGAAAGGCAATGTCGATGGCGAACTTGTTGACGTAACTGCCCGGGGTCGATTTGAAGAGCGCATATCGCTTTTGTCTACCGAAGGTTTCCCCAACTACTTTGGAGAGCAGCGCTTCGGTCGAAACGGATCTAATCTTGAGCACGTTCAACGCTGGTTTGCGGGCAACTTCAAGCCAAAAAAACACGAAAAAGGCTTGTACCTATCCTCGGCACGATCTTTTCTATTCAATCGAGTCTTGGCTGAACGTGTTAGGAAAAATAACTGGAATCGAGCGACTTCTGGCGAACTGTTTATGTTAAATGGAACGCAGAGTGTATTCCCCCAAAGGCAACAGGATTTAGACGCACGTATTCTCAGTGGCGATATTCATCCAACGGGGCCTATGTACGGTAAATCCGGGACCCTCATGCCTGAAGAAGAACTATTGAAATTAGAAACAGATATACTCAATGAGTATGTTAGTTTGACCGAAGGGCTTGAGCGGCACGGTTTGAAATCGGAACGGCGAGCACTACGAATCATGCCCGAAAATTTGCGGTTTGAATGGCGGGGTGAGCAGATTAAATTAACGTTCTCTTTACCGCGCGGCTGTTACGCGACAGCGCTGATTAGAGAGCTAGTGAATTACCAGATAGCTGAATAGCAATTAGACAGGTTGGCGAATTTTTAACAATAAGAAACTCTATCAGTCAGGAGATGTAGTTGACGAAACTTAATATAAATGGCATTGGAATGACATCCCAAAGGACGAGGGATCGTCTTGTGGAGCGTTTGCTCGATCAGGGAATCAAGAATTTCGAAGTTCTCGACGTCATGCGAACGACTCCAAGGCATATTTTTTTGGATGAAGCTCTGGCTCATAGAGCCTATGAAGATGCCTCGCTGCCAATTGGTTTTCAACAAACATTGTCTCAGCCCTATATCGTCGCGAGAATGACGGAACTATTGTTGGCTTCCGGCCCCCTAACGAGAGTATTAGAGGTAGGTACAGGCTCTGGTTTTCAGACTGCTGTATTAGCGCAGTTAGTCGACAAGGTTTATAGTGTGGAAAGAATAAAGCCGTTGCAGGACAAAGCCCGCGAAAGATTGCGGTTATTGAAGGCTAGAAACATACATTTTAAGCATGCAAACGGTGAATTTGGCTGGTCGGAAAGAGGTCCCTATGATGGAATAATCTCTACTGCCGCACCGGAAAGAATACCCAGCGAATTAATTGATCAGCTCGCTATCGGTGGTCGTTTAGTACTGCCGGTGGGTGATAATAGAGAACAACAATTGACGGTGGTAGAAAAAAACGAGCATGGGGTTGTAACCAGTATTATTGAGCCTGCTTTTTTTGTGCCACTAAAGTCTGGTGTTATTCGTTAGACCCTACTCGTTCTACCAAACGAAAATCACAGGTATGATATGGATTCAAATAAAATACACCTATTAGGGGTTTACCTTCGGGGGATTGCTATGGGCGCCGCCGATATTATACCGGGTGTATCAGGCGGAACCATTGCATTTATCACTGGAATCTATGAAGAGTTATTATCTTCGATAAAATCGGTTAACTTCGCAGCACTAACAGTATTGATGAAACGTGGCCCTTTGGCATGTTGGCAACATATCAATGGTTCGTTTTTGTTGGCCTTGTTAATCGGAATACTAACCAGTGTATTTTCGTTTGCACATGTCATTACTTACCTTTTGGAAGCCTTCCCGTTATTCGTCTGGTCATTCTTTTTTGGGCTAATCTGCGCTTCTTCTATTTTTATCGCCAAACAACTTAAGCAGTGGGATTTAGCGTCCTTTTCTGTTTTTTCACTGGGTGTTGTTGCCGCTTATTTTATTGGTCAGATGCAACCTTCCGAGTTTCAACCTAGTTTGTTAATGGTGTTTGGCGCAGGGGCCATTGCAATTTGTGCGATGATACTCCCTGGCGTCTCGGGAAGCTTCATTCTCGTTTTGTTGGGTCTATATAACCATATTCTGGCAGCAGTTCGAGATTTTCAATGGTTAATGTTGCTAAGCTTCGCGGCGGGCTGCGCGTTAGGCTTGCTCTCCTTTTCGTACCTGTTGTCGTGGCTGTTCCAACGTTATCACGATCTAACTCTCGCCTCTTTAACGGGATTTTTGGTCGGCTCTCTAAATTTGGTTTGGCCTTGGAAGCAAGTATCGAGTTTTTATGAAAGCTCAAGTGGAGAGAAGATGGCGTTCGTCAGTCATAATGTAACGCCACAGACATACCAGTTGGTAACGGGGTTGGAATCAAATACCTTGATCTGTATGTTTTTGATGTTTTCTGGCGGCTTAGTTATTGTTGTTATGGAATATGCTGGTACAAAGTTTGAAAAACAGATTGAAAAGTAAACTTTTCCACTTGATTTTTAAGACTGTTTGTTCATATAAAGTAGTTTTTATATTTCCGTATGGAATATATATGAGATGAATTTTATTCCCCTTCGATAATATTTATATAATTTATTCAAATAAAATCATACTATTAAGAGCTAAACCTAATAAATAGCCTTACAAATTGTGCTATATTAAAATTTGGCAATGTACAATATATGATCACTTAAATGCCTCCGATTTTTCTCAATGCCTTGATTCTCCTATCAATTTTGTGGCTAACAGCGTGCACAAGTGGGGGTAGTTATGCGCCCGTAATCGAACGAAAAGCGCGGGTTTTGGTCGTGCCTAAAACGCATTCGGTAGTGAGAGGCGAAACCCTTTTTTCTATCGCTTGGCGTTATGGTCTCGACTTTAAAGGGTTAGGAAGCGCTAACAAAATAAATTCACCTTACCTCATCTACCCCGGACAAAAATTACGTCTTAGATATTCCACTTCCGGCCATAAAAAGACTCCTAATAAAACAGTAAAACAGTCCGTGAACAAGAAAGGGGCCGAGCAATCGGGGTCGACAAAAACAAAAACGACCGGGGGTAGAAGCACAGTGAAAAACGGTTCCCCATCTGCTACAGGGCGTTATCCCTACCGATGGCAATGGCCAATTAAAGGTAAGGTACTGACTTCGTTTAGTTCAGCGAGCGCCGTTCATAAAGGTATTGATATTAAGGGGAAATTGGGGGAGTCTGTACATGCAGCCAACAGTGGCAAAGTTGTCTACGCTGGCAGCGGTTTAGTGGGTTATGGAAAGTTATTGATCATAAAACATAATGAACAATATCTTAGTGCTTATGGTCATAATAATAAGTTATTAGTAAAAGAAGGCGAACTTGTAAAAGTCGGACAACGAATTGCTGAGGTCGGAGATACTGGCACTCATGAAGTGAAACTTCACTTCGAAATTCGTCGAGATGGGAAGCCTGTGAATCCGCTAAAAATATTGAAATAGATTGTTGTAAAGATATGCGAGGCTATTGTCGCTAGAAGGTTTTGTTGTTCTTAAGATTTTAGCTGGGCATTGAAGTACACATAGAGGAACCGGTAATTCACAATTGAGATTGTTGAAGTTGCCGAGTTCTGGAATATTTCACGTGAGACACGATTCATCCATTACAAAACGGATAACGCCTATGCCAACCTATGCGAAAGAGTTAGAAAATTCAGTCATTAGCTCAATAGTCGGGGCTCATACCTTCGATATGGAAGCCGTGGAAGCAATGGCTCCACAATCGAAAGATCTAGCGGCTCTAGAACCCGCTAAAAATGCCAAATTAGGCAAAGCGAAGGTAAAACGTAAAAAAGCGACGGCAGTAGAAAAGAAGCCGGTAGCAAAAAAATCTGCAGCTAAGCCCGCCGCTAAAAAAGCGAAAAAAGATGCTGACTGTGCCGTTGATGGCGTAAAGGCTAAGGCGACGGCAAAAACGAAGCCCAAAGCAAAAGCAACGAAATTAAAGGCGACAGCAAAAGCTGAAAAGCCTATTAAAGCTAAGAAGGCAACCGCCACAAAAACGAAGGCCGCGGCAGCCAAGGTAAAAAGCACAGATCGTTTTCAGAGAACACTGGATGCCACCCAACTGTATCTCAATGAAATTGGTTTTTCTCCATTACTAACTCCCGAAGAGGAAGTCTATTACGCTCGCATGGCGATGCGTGGTGAAGAAGCCGGGCGGAAGCGGATGATCGAAAGCAACTTGCGTTTGGTTGTAAAGATTTCGCGGCGTTACGTCAATCGCGGCTTGTCGCTATTGGATTTAATTGAAGAGGGTAATCTCGGTTTAATTCGTGCGGTTGAGAAGTTTGATCCCGAACGTGGATTCCGTTTTTCAACCTATGCAACCTGGTGGATTCGTCAAACGATCGAACGGGCTATTATGAATCAGACTCGTACTATTCGTCTGCCCATTCATATTGTAAAAGAGCTAAATGTCTGTTTGCGCGCCGCTCGTGAATTAACCCAAAAACTTGATCACGAACCATCGACAGAAGAAATAGCTAAACTTCTAGATAAGCCCGTCACCGATGTTAAGCGGATGCTGGGACTGAATGAGCGTGTCGCTTCTGTCGATACGCCGCTCGGAGCGGAATCTGACAAATCACTGTTGGACACTATTCCCGATGTTCACATATCAGACCCCGCTGAAATGCTGCAAGATGACGATATGCGAGCTAGTATCGGCGAGTGGTTAGAAGAGCTTAGCGAAAAGCAAAGAGAGGTTGTCGCAAGGCGTTTTGGCCTTAGGGGTTATGAAAGCAGTACCTTGGAAGAAGTGGGCCGGGAAATTGGCTTAACGCGGGAACGTGTTCGCCAGATTCAAGTCGAGGCGCTTAAGAGGTTACGCGATATTTTAGAGAAACAGGGATTAAACGGAGAATCAGTCTTTAGCTAATCTCAACAGATTTACCTGAATTTATGTCGATCGAAATAGGGCATAAACAGACAGAGAGGCTACTCGCTGTAGAGTGGCCTTTTTTATGCCTGTTATGCTGGCATCAAAAGGCTTAATTAAAATAGTAGCGGCCACAAAAAAGGCGACTGCAGGGTCGCCTTTGGAGGAAGTTACTTTGATCTATTATTCGAGCAGATTTACCGCTCCAGCAATTCCAGCTTATTGGGTTTGTTTTCCCATTCTTCCGCGTCAGCAGGGCTCTCTTTCATTTCTGTAATATTTGGCCATACTTCTGCTAATTCGGCATTAAGCTCCAAAAATACTTGCTGGTCTTCGGGCAGTTCATCCTCAGAGTAAATAGCATCGACGGGACACTCAGGTTCGCACAGCGCGCAATCTATGCATTCGTCGGGGTGAATAACCAGGAAGTTGGGGCCCTCATAGAAGCAATCAACGGGACACACTTCTACACAATCTGTGTGTTTACACTTTATGCACTGTTCACCTACAATAAAAGTCATTTTCTAGCAGCACCTTCTAAATTCAATTAACCGTAAAATCGAGCCTTTAGCGGCGCGTAGTCTATCATCATCAAAAAAAGATGTAGATAGTTTTTAGGTAAACAAATGCCTAATTAAGCAGTTTTTTCAGGGAATAGAGCAAATCAAGCGCCGATTTGGGGCTCAATTCGTCGGGATTGATCTCTCCGAGCTTGTCTATTGCGGGGTGATTTCCGGCGGAAAACAGCTCGGTCTGCAAAGGAGATGCCTCAGAATTCGCGATCGTTTTTTCTGAATTTAATACGTCGGCCTCTTTTTCGCCCTGTTCACTCTGTTTCCTTGAATTATTCTCAAGGCTGGATAACTTGATTTTTGCTGCTTGTACAACTTCATCGGGAATACCGGCAAGTTTTGCAACCTGCAATCCGTAACTCTTGCTGGCGGGCCCTTCCTGAATACTATGCAGAAAGACAATGTGGTCATTGTGCTCGGTGGCATCCAAATGAATGTTATGAGCGAGGGAGTACAGGGTGGGAAGTGCTGTCAGCTCGAAGTAATGAGTGGCAAATAAGGTAAATGCCTTGATTTGGTCAGCTAAATGCACGGCGCTTGCCCAAGCTAAAGACAGTCCGTCAAAGGTACTGGTACCTCGTCCTATCTCGTCCATCAATACCAGACTTCTATCGCTGGCATTGTGCAGAATATTCGCTGTTTCTGTCATTTCCACCATAAATGTCGACCGGCCGCTGGCCAGGTCATCGTAGGCCCCGATCCGGGTAAAAATTTGGTCTACCAGGCTTATCTCTGCGCGGCTTGCCGGCACATAGCTCCCAACATGTGCCAGTAAAACAATAACAGCCGTCTGACGCATGTAAGTCGATTTACCGCCCATATTGGGGCCGGTAACGATTAACATGCGGCGCTGATCATCAAACAGCACGTCATTGGGGATAAAGGGTTGATCGAGGACTTGTTCGATGACGAGATGCCGTCCCTGTTCAATATTAATGCTTGGCTTGTCGGTAAAGAACGGCTGATTTAGATTTAACACATCCGCCCGTTCCGCTAGGTTTGACAACACATCTAGTTCTGACAAGGCGTTTGAAGTGGTTTGTAGCTCCGCGAGTTGGCTATTTAACCGTTCGACTAATTCTTCATAAAGTGCTTTTTCCCG
>CAJVZD010000122.1 GCA_913019905.1 uncultured Cellvibrionales bacterium | reverse complement strand
ATGGAGCGGGAAACCAGGTTCGAACTGGCGACCTCAACCTTGGCAAGGTTGCGCTCTACCAACTGAGCTATTCCCGCCCAATAGATTACCGAACTCCTATAACCGAATCATATGCAACAGAAATCGCATTATAGATACTTGGTAGTGGTTACAGAGCCAACAACAAAAGTCGAAGGGTAAAAATGGCGTCCCCTAGGGGGTTCGAACCCCTGTTACCGCCGTGAAAGGGCGGTGTCCTAGGCCTCTAGACGAAGGGGACGCTATGGGCTCTTCGGCTTCTCAACTGAAGAGGCGCGCATAATAAAAAGCTTCGTGACAAAGGTCAAGCCAAATCTCAAAAAAATAAGCAATGTGATGGTTTTTCGCCCTGAGATGCCTAAAACTCCATCAATTTCCACTAAGGTGTATACTTATTACCATTAGCTTGCGTTAATATCACTGAATTAGCGTTTACTTTTATATAAGTAGAATATTACAACAATTTCAGCAACGAAGACGAGCCGCACCATGTCCACCGAATTTATCATTGCGATTATTGGCATAAGCCTATTTCTATTGGTAGCTATCGCACTCACTATGCAATCCATGGAGAAAAACAAAAAAGAGAAAAAACGACTTCTCGGTCTTCTCACCTCTCGAGTACGCAATTTTGAGTATATGCTAAACAACTTTCCCGAAGGATTTTTAGGCCGCGATTTACAAATTCTGGTCTGCAAAAGCCTACAAGAAGTATTTCACCAGTTGGGAGCGGTTAACCCGAAAGATAAATCAAATGCTATTAATTCGAAGCAGCTTGAACAAAAAATTGTTCAGCTAGCTAATCAAACACCGACTGACCGCACGGTTACTTTAACCGATAAGCAACAAATCGTTGAAATACAAAAATTACTCAAACACCTTTACAACTTCATAGCCAAACTGACCTCCACGAAAAGAATCACTAATCAGGATAGCCAGGTCTATGCGGCACAAATTAAAAAATTAATGCTGCAAACGACAACCGACTCTCTCAATCAGGCCATTAACGAGGCAATGAAATCGGGCAAATTTTCATTAGCGCTCCACAATTTGAAAATGGCAATAGACAAACTATCAAAAGAAAACATAAATGGAATTTATAATGAGAAAATCGCTGCCTACCAAAAGCAAATAGCTGATATTACTGCCTTAAATGTGTCGACGGATGACGCAGTTAAAGAACGTAAAGCTAAGAGCGATGAAGAATGGGAGGATATTAACAAACCTGACGACACCTGGAAAAAGAACGCGATTTATGACTAATCCCTACAGTTTCGATCAAATCTGGCTGCTGAGATAGCAAAAACATAATTTACTCTAATACGGCCAATTTCCTCTTATCCGGAACGAAATAACCGCCCCCAGTCGTTGCCTCGCAGCGATCATTATTGAAAATAATTGTGCCTCATAGCATACTCCCCTTCTGACATTTCTATGAAATACTTGTGTCGCATTTCCGGCAGAGCACGCCGCTGACGTTTTAGGCGATCAGCATAAAAGTACCGACTACCTAAGGAAAACCCTGTGACGAAATCACAGTTTATACAATCTCAAAAATTAGCCGACGTCTGTTACGAGATAAGAGGCCCCGTTTTATCTGAAGCGCACCGACTCGAAGAAGAAGGTCACCGAATTCTGAAACTCAATATTGGCAATCCCGCGCCGTTTGGGTTTGATGCTCCCGATGAAATCATTCAGGACGTTATTCGATTACTGCCCACGGCCCAGGGCTATTGCGAATCCAAGGGACTGTACTCCGCGCGCAAAGCTGTCATGCAACACTACCAACAGCAAGGCATTCTCAGTATCGATATAGATGACATTTTTCTTGGCAACGGCGCCAGCGAACTCATTACCATGTCAATGCAGGGACTACTAAACAACGGCGATGAGGTATTAATTCCTGCGCCGGATTATCCGCTGTGGACCGCATCGGTTTCGCTGGCAGGCGGTAAACCCGTCCACTATATTTGCGACGAAGAGTCCGAATGGTTTCCCGATATCGAGGATATACGGGCGAAGATAACGTCTAATACAAAAGCGATCGTCGTTATCAACCCTAACAATCCGACGGGAGCTGTATACAGCCGTGACTTGCTACTGCAAATCGTCGCCTTAGCGGAAGAGCACTCATTGGTCGTTCTCGCCGATGAAATTTACGACAAAATTTTATATGACGGAGCCGTACACATCCCCTTAAGCTCCCTGGTCAATGACACGATTTGTCTGACTTTTAACGGCCTTTCAAAAGCCTACCGACTAGCGGGCTTTCGCAGCGGCTGGATGCTTATAACAGGAGCTAAACACCGCTCTAAAAGCTACATTGAAGGATTAGAAATCCTCTCTTCCATGCGCTTGTGTGCAAACGTGCCCTCTCAACATGCTATTCAAACTTGCCTGGGCGGCTATCAGAGTATTAACGACCTGGTGCTACCTGGAGGCCGATTAGCAGAGCAAAGAGATCTTGCTCATAAGCTGTTGAATGACATCCCGGGAATCAGCTGTACAAAACCCAAAGGCGCGATCTATTTGTTTCCCAAAATAGATCAAAAAATGTATCCCATCGAGGATGACGAGAAATTAGTTTTGGATTTTTTGCTTCAGGAAAAAATACTACTCGTGCAGGGAACAGGGTTTAACTGGCATAAACACGACCACGTTCGCGTGGTATTTCTGCCCAGGAAAGACGATTTAAGCCACGCTATTGAGCGATTTGGCGCGTTTTTGGAACGGCTGTAACGTCCCGTCCCGAAGATCTAGGTTCTACAACCAGCTGACAATCGAGCAACGATGAGATAACCATGAGCGATATTCATATAGACGATTTTTATAGAGACGTTGCCAGGATATTTTTGCGCCTTTATTTAACCTTCCCACGTAAAACGATTCTCTACGTTGAAGATATTTGCGGGGAGGACAATCCCGACGATTTTGGTTTACACAGCGACCGTTTTCTATCGGGATTCGGCACAATGATCTGGCTAGGCGAACACGATTATCTTCGGTATGACGACACCCTTAAACAAGAGGCCATCGATCAAGCGGTTTTATCCGAAAAAGGTTTTATCTTATTATCATCTCGTTCGACTCTAGAAATGGGAGAGGAGAGCCACGACGACGACATTCCGCCATCCATCATGGAACATTCGAGAAGCAATATTGCCCAGCTACGTAATGCTGTTAAAAGTGGCTCATCCATTATGATAAGACAATGCGTCCATTATCAACTATCGAACGGGATATAGCCGCTTTTAAAATAGTTGCCTGGAGAACTGTCGCTTTGTGCATGGCCGCTCGGAACATAGCCGCTCTGAACATCGTCGCCCGAAACGCAGCCGCCCTGAGCATAGCCACTCTCAAGCCAACGGTCAGATAGTCAGTTAGACTCGATAATGCAACATTTTTAGATTTCTCTGGCTATCAACTTCAGGCAGATCGCCACGGTTTTGCAATCGCTCAATGAATACAGCGTTAGGTAACTCACATTCTATTATTTCAGTGAGAAAGCCCGCAGTTAAATCAGGGGCGTTTAAACAAGCTAACATATCCCCTCCTTCAACCAACAAGGACGGCACACGCCTCAGCACTCTTGCATAATCTTTGTCCGCCATAAAACTACCTTTTTGCCGCGACGGCGGATCAATTACAATAATATCATAAGGGCCACTATTGACTATTTTTTTCCAGGACCGAAAAATATCATAGGACAAAAACTGCACGTCCCTCCTCAATCGGTGCTCCTGATCATTGAGTTTGTGGTTTTCCTTTCCTACATTTAGGGCAGCTTTACTCATATCCACATTCATTACGGTTTTAGCACCGCCTTCTATTGCTGCAACCGAGAAAGAACAGGTGTATGCAAACAAATTCAGAATACGCAAACCGGTCGCGCGCCGCTTCAACCATTCGCGACCCGGAGCCATATCCAGAAAAAAACCGATGTTTTGTTTCTGGCCGAAAGAGAGGCCAAAACGCAATCCCTGCTCCAATGCGACATTAATATCGGGTAAATCACCCCAAAGGATCTCAATAGGCGCACCACGTTTATACCGGAATTGGACGATACAACATGCAACGGCACTGGGACTCAAACGTTCCAACTCCGCTACGAAGCCTTGCCAATCGGCGGGGCTGACCTCGCTATATAATGTCACCAACAAGACCGGACTAAACCAATCGACATTAAGATACCCTAAACCTTCATAGGTCTGCCCTCGTCCGTGAAAGAGCCGACAAGCATCTCCACCTTTAATCGATGAAAAACCTTGTGATACAGCTAAAAGAACCGGACCTAAACTATTCATTAATTAGTCTCATCTAATAATCCGTCAACAGATTCGAGCCCAACGGGATACATAATTGCGTCGTGATAGCCAGTAATGATCTTTCTGTAGCCGGAAAATTCTTTGTCTAGTACCGGATCATTGCTGTCTACGAGTAAAGGCCTCCCTTCCAGTTCCGTTATTTTGGTCTTTGTCGCAATGATCATAATATTTTCCATACCGACCTTTCTTAAGATATCCGGACTCAATTGTTGATTGCCGCGTCCGACAATATGGCCCTGACCTCCTATCATCGTAATAATTATTTTGACTGGGCCATCATGATTACCTAATAACTTGAGAATGTCTTTTTCGGCTAAATCCTGACCCAGTAATCGATTGTCCAGTATCGCGTCTACTCCTAACAAACTATTTGCTATCCCTAAGTCTTCCATTATCGCTCTGGTCGTTGTACCCGGACCAATTAAATAAAGGCAATCCCCTTCCATCGTCTCGACGACATCAGCGGCAATATCTTGTAAAACTAACTCTTCGACCTCTCGTCCAGAAGACTTTACCTGCTGAAGAAAGTGCCCCTCGCGAGGAACCAGTAATTCTCCGTAATACCTCGCTTTGACCACGCCTTCGCGAAATGCCTGCTCGTCAATGTCTCTCACTTCGGCCAGACCTATATCCACCAGTTTTCCGCCGACTAAACGACGTACGATTTCACCTGCGGCCTGTGGTGATACCGCGTACACTCCCGAATGCATCTTTACGCCAGCAGGAATACCCAGTACCGGAAATTCACTTCCAATCGCTTGAAATATATCTCTTGCAGTACCATCCCCGCCGGCAAATACCAGTAGATCAACGCCGAAAGACTGGATGGCTTTTGCAGCTCTAATGGTGTCTTCTGCACTACTTTCGTCATTGGACAGCCCAATCACTTGTGCCATGAAACCTAACGCACTAACAATATTTCCGCCCATATCACCAGCGAAGCAGACGATTTCTATACGCTCTTTCAGTGGCTCGATAACATCTAAAGCGGCTCTCGCGCGCTCTGGAGCATGTGAAACACCACCACGGGCCATAGCTTTGCGAATAGTCGTCTGGCCGTCGCTACCTTTTAACCCCAAAGGGCCGCCAATTCCAGCGAGCGGATTTACAATTAAACCTAATCTAAACAAAAAATCACCTGAACCTCACTTTCTTAATGTCGACCAATAGGCCTTTGTCTTTATCAAAAAGCTGAAAAGATCTATGCAACTCGCTAGGTATATTCAGCGGCGGGAATTTCTAAGGACGGACTTGCCAGCATATTTTCTACATTGATAAACTGGAAATCGAAAAATGATCGGCGGACAAAACCGATGGCGTTTTATAGAAGTAACATAGCTTCCGATGAAACAACGAAGCTCTGCCTGTTAAGCCCGCATGGCAAAAACGCATAACTTGTTCATGTACCGCTGTTTTGAACGGAAGCGGATCGGTGTCTATTCCACTTAAATTATCGACACTAACGGAAAACCTTTTCTCGCATGCTTTTGCAAAAATCCATTCCATAGCCTGAGGCAACACTTCGACAGCTTCAAACTCTTGTTGCTGCTCAGCATTTCTCCCATCGGGCGCATACCAATAGCCATAGTCGACTAACTGACGACGGGCCGGCCCAGCAACACACCAATGGGCAATTTCATGAAGAGCGCTGGAGAAAAAACCATGAGCGAAAACGACTCGGTTGACATTACAACTATCTGTCGATGGCAAATAGATGGGCTCACCATCACCTTTTTCCAGAACGGTGTTTTCTGACTCGGAAAAAGTCGAATTGAAAACAGTAATAAGTTCGTCGACGCAATGCCGGGATGATATTTTGGGTTGCAATTGCCTTGACCTTGCTACGGCGTTTTGAACTAGCACAGGATTTGTCTCAGACATTATAAATTAAGCCATTCACCGAGGAAGGTGCCCCCTTACAATCGTTATCGATCGAAGGATGATTAACTAACCATTGGTAATAGTTTTCGCTATGCCATTCTCTTCCACCCAGCAGATGATCCAGGTACAGCTTTTCGGGTAACAGCCCGTCTTTCAACATCGCCTTGTTTGCCACATATACCCACGCATTAATAGTCCCTTTAGACGAGCTTAATTGAAAAACGTCTCGGCTATAGCGATAGGGGTTGCCCTCATATTTATCCATTAAGCCGATATCCTTCGGGCAGTTAAGCTCGTATAGCACCCCTTCAACGCGACTGGCTGGGTGATAGGCAATGTTGGCATAAGCGACACCTTCTTTCCCCACAGCTTGCTTATTAAAACGTAATTGAAACCCGGACATTGTTCCGGCAAATAGCGTTTTGAAACCAATACCTCTGGCCTTCATCCTTTCGGGGTTCATATTACTCCCGTAGGCGAAATAGTGATTTATTGAGTTTGAATGTACTTGCAATGGGGCTCCCATACGCTGTCACGCTGCGATAACTACAGCAATTGTAAATAGGATAATCAATAAAATCAATTACTTAGAATTGACGGTAAGCTATAGATTACTGCCTCAATTAGCCAAATTCGATCGGTCTATCTATACTCAAGAGGTAAGATGATTTTTCCATGAACATTGCCAAAATACTAAATAGCGTGAGTTAATCACGTCATTCACTTTATCCAATTCCGCCTCTGTCGGCCATTGGAAGAAATGAGGTATTGCGTATGGGCACGTCAACTTTAGGCGGTCGGCAGGCCAGTAGTTCTGGCCGACAAAAAGATAAAATAATTGACATCTTCTCGCGAAAAACACGCGAGGAACAAAAGAATGAACAATTTATTCGACTGTCGCCCGAATACGATGGCCTAAGTATCTTGTACTCCAACAACAATACATCTAATAATAAACTATTTACCATGAAGATCCTATGTTGGGGAATTCGCCGCAACGGCGAAGTTGTAGGTCTGATTCCATGGCTCAACAAACTGGTTCCCTGCACAAATTTAAAAGATCCGAATTACGGACACTTTGAAAGCTATTTCGACCTTATTAGTGGTGAGACATTTTCTGAGGCTCCACCGTATAAAGTTATGGAGCTCGAAACAGCCAGCCAGTTCTTCTCAGAAAATGAGAGACACGGTGAGGAGGTACTGCAAGAAATTCCCGACAATATTGGCACCCATGCCATGCTTTATACGCCGGGCAGCGCCAACATTATTCTTACAGAGGTCTTGAGCTGGCAATTGTTGGCCGACGGAAAACTTCAAGCCATGCTAATTGACGAAAAGAAAATTACGGGTACCCCGGTATTACCTGGCGACCCGTGCTTATACTCAGCTGAAGAAAATCCCTTTTTCCGCTATTTCTTCCAGCATCACATTGCCAACCAAATAAAAGACGAAGATCCAGATGCATTGGACGCAATTTCTTTACTCCTTGACTAAGGCAAGAACGGTTTTAGCACGGCAACCAGTTTTAGCAACGACATACGATTTTGGCACGGTTGCGGCTTATGTGACCGCATGCAAGTTAGTCACGGCATGCAATTTGCAGAGCCCATTCCATCAAGATAATTTTTGACGGTGGGCTTAAAGGCAATAAAAATAGTGATTATGATTTTTGAATAAAATAATGATAGGTTTTTTCCCGCTCTTCTTGATGTAGCAGAGAATGGCTAAGAAAAGTGCAAAACTTAGGCACATCTCGAGTTGTCGAAGGGTCCGTTGCGATAACCTCGACGATATCACCCTGCCCCATATCACGAATTTTATTGTGAAGCAGCATTACTGGCTCGGGGCACAATAGTCCACTGGTATCGAGAATATCGTTAGCAACTATGTCTATATCCATAATTTAAACCGTTCTATCCGGAAAAGGGTGCGAAACAGCAGTGCGACTCAAAAAATGAATAAAACAACAAAATCCTGGAGGACCTCGAAATGATCATAGCTAAAGACACAACAAATATTAAAACATAGATCTCGTCAATGGAGTATCAGTATGATGAGCAGTAACGTTTATTCGAACCTCTCGACGCTAATTCCATGTAAAACCCTGGACCACACCTTTAAGTTACTGCGCGAAAACCACCCATCTCTGGCTCTGGGCATTCAAAATTTGCTCATGGCAAATATTCCAAAACCGTCGGTGGAAAATATTGAAATCTCTCTCAATGCAATCGCGGTTAGCAAAATAGTCGTCGCGATATCGACAATTGCAGGCCAAGCCGTCAGACATAAAGAGTTACCCTCGCAGGAACTAATCGCTATACACGCAACACTTTTAGACTGGCTAATCTATACCCAAAACAATATGAGAGAGTTGGATTTGCGGTTGCTGCAATCAGACCTCTATCAACATTAGTTTCTCGAGCTTAACGTCACGGTTTCCGTCAAATTATCAAAAGCGATATAAATCTCACCGTTGTCTAACTGTCGTTGAACTTGGGAAACCTTTTCATCCAAAGTAAAGTCCCTGTGACCATAATCAGTTCCTTCCCGCGTAATGAAGTCTTCGATAACGGCTCTTTTGATTTCCGGATTTAGTTGGTCCTGTGGGATTTCAATAAAGTCGGTCAATTAACACTCCACCCGCCATATTTAATTTCATCGATGAGTAAACTCCATGGATTCAAACCTGAACCGCATTTTGATTTCACTGACTCGTCCGGAACTAAGTGTCTATTTTTTATGCACTTATGCCGCGTTGTAAAACAAAAACTCAAACAACTACGTTTTCCGAATTGAAAGCCTGCGTCTATTGTGCGATCTTAATCTTAACAAAAAGAGACTATACTAGACTAATTTATTAATGGAGATTCTCAGTGACCACTTCCATCGTATTTACTTTCATTGGCGCAGATAAACCAGGGCTTGTGGAAAAATTAACTGCCATTGTTTCTCAACATGGTGGCAACTGGTTGGAAAGCCGCATGAGCCAGCTGGCCGGTCAATTTGCCGGTATAACCCAAGTACAAGTCTCTAACTCAAATGTAGAGCAATTGCGGCAGGCACTGTCGGACATATCCGGTGATGATTTAACCGTTGTGGTTCAACCCGGAACCGTTCACTCCCACGGCCAAAAGATTAAACACGTTAACCTGAGTTTAATCGGCAACGATCGACCTGGAATTCTAAAAGAGTTGTCGAGTGCCTTAGCGACGAGAAACATTAACGTCTGTGAGTTGAGCACCCGAGTCACCAGCGCCCCGATGACCGCCGAACCACTATTTGAAGCGATGGCCGACATTCAAGTGCCACAATCTCAAGATTTAGACGAACTGAGCGAAAAGCTGGATGAAATTGCCAACATGCTTTCGGTTGATATTTCACTTGATTGTTAGTGGAGGAGCGATTGTAGCGATTAGTTTATCGGTCCATCCAGCGTTGCAGCAATACCCTTAAAACCGTAAATATGAATGCCGCACCAATGATCAGTATCGCTCCGACA
>CAJVZD010000121.1 GCA_913019905.1 uncultured Cellvibrionales bacterium | reverse complement strand
ACAAAAGATCACCGTTCGTTTGCCTTCTTCAAAATAATCTCGTGCATAGGGGCTGGCGGGGCTGGCCCAAAATTCCAGCATACCTCGGGGTACATGTATTGCTCCGGGTATGGTGCCTTTTTCTACCAGCTCCTGGATTTCTCGAATGTCTAAAAGCAACAAGTCGGCGTTAGCGGCCATCTCCCGCTTAAGGTCGTCGATCTCAATGTTGTCGATTGTTTGGGCGACCTGCATGACATGTTCAAAAACATTTCTTATTGCCATTGTTTTTCTCCTCGATAAGTACATGTCAGCATAGCATTTTGGGTTCGGTAAAATACAGCGCAGCGCTGCCAATTCGGGCAAAGCTTTGCCTGATTAAAGCGACTCTTTTTTAAACGATAATATACAACCTTCGTCAGCCCCTACGCCGCCGTCTAAGAAGCTTATAAATCGATTCTTAACGTCTTCATCACCTGACGTTACATCCAATTTTATCCAGGTCATGGCAGTGGCTAAAAAATCTTGCATGCTAAGCTGAGCTGCCGTCATGAAACCCGTTTCGCCAAGTTCCCCGCGCATCTTCATCAACTGATCGGGACCTGACCAAAATACCGGTGCCGGGCCGGGCATTGGGGTGGACGATTGATTTGCCTGATCGTCCCAATGAGTTTTACCAACGCCACCACTGTAAAGAATCTTTTCGCCCAAGCACTGATGAATGTTCCTTTGAACTTCCGCGTTACCCGCTACATCAAACAATGCGGTGGATGCATTTGCATCAATTTGATCGGTTTCTCCGTAGCTTAAAACCTGATCGAAACAGTTTAAGCTTTTGACAAAGGCCAGATTAGCGGGTGAAGTCAACCCCACAGTTTTACACTTCTCACCATGGTTTTTCTTTAGCAGGTAGCCGAACCCCATGGCAGTTTTGCTAGACGCACTCGTCACTACAACTTGATCGGCACCATAAAAATCGTGATCAATTAAGTAGTTTTCGAGTAGAAATGACGTCATGAACAACGGTTGGAAAAGCGCCACTAAGCTGTCAAGTTCGGCATTGTATCCGGGTTGCGCTCGCGTATATTGGTACTCGCTATAAAAAGGTGCGATGACCTTTCTGCATTCCTGGCCATCGGTGAATTGCGCTGCCGTTACAGCGGTGGCACTGACGATAATATGGGAAGACACAGGGAAAAAACCGTAAACGCGCTCACCGACGTTTACCTCTGGATGTTTGGAGAAAAGCACCTCGCCGTATCCCCAGCATGGAATTCTTCCTTCGCCTTCCGGTGCCGGAAACACGTCAAGAAAGCGCATTAACCCCGAGCGTCCCGCCAGCGCATAAGAAACACTATTAGCGGTTAAGGCAACTCGGTCAATTGCGATCATCACTTCTCCATTGTCCAACTGCGTCTCGTCCAATGGAAAGCTTTCTCTAATACTAACTTGTCTAAAATCGTCGAGGTTTATACACAGGTCTTTCGCATGTTGAGTCATGATGTTATTCCTAAATTTTAAAGTCGAATGATCATTTTTCCGGTATTGCCACCGTTGAAGAGCGTATCAAAGGCGGCTGGAAAATTTTCTAATCCATCGACGATGTGCTCTAGAAATTTCACTTTTCCCTCTCGCTGCCACTGCGCAAGTTGCGCGCTGCCTTCCGGAATCTGTGCGCTGTAGTCCATCATGGTAAAGCCTCGCATGGTCAGACTTTGCGTGACTATTTGCATGTAGTTTGCGGGGCCGACTGCTTTGTGCCAGTCGTCATATTGCGACACGCCACCGCACAATACTATTCGCGCTAAGCGGTTCATTTGCATCAGAGCCGCATCCAGAATATCGCCACCCACGTTGTCAAAATAGACATCAATGCCGTCTGGGCAGGCTTCTTTTAGCGCTTCGTCAATAGGGCCTTTTTTATAATCGATGGCAGCGTCTAAGCCAAACTCCTCGATAAGAAGGTTGCATTTTTTCTCACCACCGGCAATACCAACAACTCTTGCACCACTGAGATTTGCTACCTGGCAAGCGATGCTGCCCACAGCACCTGCCGCGGCAGAAACGACGACGGTTTCCCCTGTTTTTGGTCGGCCGATGTCCGTCATACCAAAATATCCCGTGAAGCCTGTCATGCCCAGGCCTCCCATATAGTGAGAAAGTGGAGCCGCATCTGGATCTATAGGACGAAGAAAACCGCGAGCATCAACCACTGCATGGCTTTGTGCACCTGTAAACCCTGTTACGAACTGTCCAATTTTGAATTGATCAGATCGACTGTCAATCACTTCGCCCACGCCGAATGCGCGCATAACATCCGTTAAATTAACGGGTGGCATGTAGCTTTTTTTGTCCGACATCCAGCCCTTCATGCCCGGGTCGAGGGAGATGTAATGCATCTTCAGTAGAATCTGGTGGTCTTCCAGTGCACAGGGCTTATCATTTGTGATGGTCCAAAAGTCGTCAGAACCCGACCCAGGGCGGTTTTTCAGTCTAATTTGAAGATATTTTTCAGCCATCTTTATTTTCCTCTGTCAGGACCGTAGTGTTCAATGGCATTGATAATGCCAAAATAATATGGCATTATCAATGCCTATAGAGTTTTCCAACGGAAAATCTCCAAATTCTTTTTTGTTGAGGCAAATAAATGCAAATCCACAAAACTCCAGATCACTGTTTTGAAAATTTGGAGGGCTATCCCTTTACGCCCAATTTCGTTGAGGTGGACGATCTGGACGGGGGCAGACTGAATATCCATTATGTTGATGAGGGCCCCAAGGACGGGCAGCCGGTAGTAATGATCCATGGCAATCCTACATGGTCTTTTATGTGGCGGAAGATCATTCCTATTTTGGCCGCTGCTGGTTACCGAGCTATCGCCATTGATCTAGTGGGTATGGGGCGTTCTGATAAACCGACACAAATGCAAGATTACAGTGTTGCGCGGCATGTTCAGTGGGTGACTGAAGCAGTTTTCGCTAAATTGGCGGTGACAAACGCGCATTTTGTTTTGCATGATTGGGGCGGTATTATTGGACTGCGAGCAATAGCAGATCATCAGGATCAAGTCGCCAGTATCACTTTTTCGAATACAGGATTTCCCACCTTAGACCCCAATACGAAAATCACCAAAATGGCCCGTCCCGGGGCAGGGATGTTGCGGGCCTTCCAGCTTTATGTCCGTTTTAATCGCGGTTGGAAACACTGGAAAATGTTGGCGCAATTGCTAAAGAAAAAGCCTTCTCCCGGTGTCATTGAGGGTTATCACGCACCTTATCCTGAGAAAAAGTATCTCACGGGTAATCGTCAATTTACACAATTGCTGCCGACACGAAACGACAATCCGCAATTACACGATAATTGGTATGCCCTCGAGAAGTTAAAATCCTTCAAAAAGCCTTTTCTGTGTCTCTTTTCAGATAAGGATCAGATCGCGCCCAATGGCCATCGATCTGTGCGCGATTTTATTATCGGTGCCAAACAAAGAGAGCCCGTCATCATTAAAGGAGGCAGTCACTTCTTATTGGAGGATGTTCCAGAAGAGTACGGACAAGAATTGCTTAAGTTCTTAAACAGCCAAAGGTAATTTGAGGAAAGTTGTATGGGCAATATCACACTGTATGGGTTCGATTTTTCTCTTTATACCGGGCGTGTTCGCAGCTATTTTATTAAAGCTGGACTGTCCTATAGCGAGCGGGCGACAAATTCCCGTTATTTTTGGAAAAATGTTTTGCCAGCCTGCAGTGGTAAGCTGACTTTGCCTACTATTGAGACAGAATCCGGCGACGTTATTCGCGACGGGGCTGCCATTATTGATCACTATGAAGAAAAAGGTGGGCATCAATTTTCTCCCGTGGCGCCAAAGCAAAGGTTGCTAAGTCTGTTATTTGATGTGGTAGGCGCGGAGGGTTTATTGCGCCCAGCTATGCATTATCGTTGGGACTTTCCAGAAGAAAATCACGCATTCCTGCATTTGCACTTTGCCGCGGTAATGCCTAAACGTCCTGATACCGATGCTCTAGCGGAAGCGCAAATGCAAAAAATGCGTGATGCATGTCAACGTTTTGGAGCGGTGCCAGATACGGCCCACCTTGTTGAGGCCTTGTACCTAGAGCTGCTAGATAAGCTGAATGCCCATTTTAAAACTTATCCCTATCTGTTCGGCGGCAAACCTTCCATAGGCGACTTTGGCATGATAGCGCCGTTGTTCGCGCATTTAGGCCGTGACCCCAAGCCGCTGTCGTTAATGCAACAACGCGCTCCGCATGTTTTTAGGTGGGTTGAGCGTATGAACCGCGCTGAAGCAGATGCCTGGGAATTTGAAAGTAACGATGAAACGTACCTGATAGATGACACTATTCCCGATACTTTGATCGAGGTTCTTGCGCAGATAGCCATTGATTTTGTGCCGGAAACAAAGGCGGCTAGTCTGTGCGTTAATGAGTGGCAGCGGGACCAGCCGGAGCACACCGAGGTGCCCAGCGGCGTTGGTAATGGTATTGGTGTAGGTACTTTTAAAGTACGCGACACAACAATCACGGCTGTCGTGCAACCCTACCGGTTCTTTTTGTTGCAGAGGGTTCATGAATTTTTCGACTCGTTAAATGCTGCAGATAAAGACGAGGTAGAAGTCATGCTACGCGCCTGCAATATGCATGAAGTGTTGAATTTGCGAATTGACAGGAAAATCGGTCGCCGAAACAATCTTGAGGTTTTATTGTGACGATTTTTCATCGCATCTTCGAGACGCTGATTTTCCTATTGCGCGTTAAGTGAATTCATCGAATGGATACAGCAGTACCTAATATCAGGATGTCTTATGAACAAAATTACATTGTATGGTTTCGCAATCTCTCTCTATACCGGACGGGCGCGCAGTTATCTTATTAAGGCGGGCCTTCCCTATAACGAAATACCCGCTACCAGCGCGCACTTTTTCGAAAACGTGTTGCCTGTAGCCGGGCCGAGAACGTCCTATCCCACTATAGAAACTGAAGAGGGGGACGTTATTCGCGACGGGGCGGCCATTATCGAGCACTATGAGGCAAAAAATGGACGCCAATTTTTGCCGACCACACCGAAGCAAAAAATCCTAAGCTTGCTCTTCGACGTTATTGGTGCCGAAGGGTTGTTACGGCCGGCTATGCATTATCGTTGGGGTTATCCAGAGGAAAACCAAGATTTTTTGAAGTATCATTTCGAGTGTCTTCTACCAGATGACCGGGAAGGAGGAGAAAGTACAGACGATGCCATGCAACGAATGCGAAATGCCTGTCAGGCGTTTGGCGCTGCCCCTGACACCGTCGATGTGGTTGAAGGCCTTTACATGGAGCTTCTGGAAACATTGGCGGCTCACTTCTCAGCCTCTCCTTATCTGTTTGGTGGCAGACCTTCTATTGGCGACTTTGGCATGATAGGGCCTTTCTTCGCCCATTTAGGACGCGATCCCAAACCATTATCGCTGATGCAGAAAAAAGCGTTTCAACTTTTTAGATGGGTTGAACGCATGAACCGTGCTGATGCCGATATCGGTGAATTTGACTGTAGGGACGAGTCCTATTTGTTGAATGACGAAATTCCGATCACACTTATCCATTTGTTAAAGCAGTTAGCTGTCGATTTTGTTCCTGAAACCGAAGCGGCTTCGAGGTGTATAAATCGGTGGCTTGGAGCTAACAAAGACCTTCAACCGGAAACACCGATTTTACGCGGGGTAGGGATGTGCGAGTTTGTGTTGCGTGGCAAAACCATTAGTGCGCTGGCACAACCTTATCGTTTCTATTTGTTGAAAAGAGTACAAGACGCCTTTAATACACTGTCAGAACGTCATCAAGACGAAGTTCGTCGATTGCTAGAACAGTGCGAAATGCTGGCGGTGTTAGATATCACGATTGACCGCGAAATTGTTCGTCGAAACAATCGTGAAGTTTGGCTATGATGTTGGTTTTTGAGGGCTTAAATCAGAATTGATTTGCGTTTTTTATCCTGAACCGCGAATGAGAACATAGTAAGTGTTTGTAAATTGGTGCTAATGAAGCGGCATTTGATTGGTTATTTAACACAGATTATTAAGAGCTAACTAATGTCGTTCCAGAAACTAACAAACTCAGTCATTGCGAGCTACAGCGCGGCAATCTCTTCCAGCATCGACGCGGGCTTTAGGAGATTGCCGCGCTAACGCTCGCAACGACGGCTAAAAAAACACATATCTGGATGAGCACTAACTAGTGTCCATCCAAAAATATCGATTTAGAGTTTGTGATTCAGTTGTAGGTCGGGTTTTAACCCGACAATCCAGACTTTATCGTCAATTTTTATGTCGGGTTAAAACCCGACCTACAGAATATACATCATATCTGGATGGGCACTAACTAGTCATCGGAGTATCGTAAATGTTTAAAAAAATTCTAGTACTGCTATTTGTCGTGGTTTTCATCGGTACAGCGGCGTGGTTCAAGCGCATTGATATCATGTTAGCCTTCGTTAAAAATAGTTCCAAAAATGAATTCGTTGTTGCACCCAATCGTGTGCTTCCGTGGCAGAAAGGTCCGCAAAACCCACCTGTGGGCACGAATGAACGGCCACCAAATATAATCTTTATTCTCGCTGATGACCTAGGCATGAATGATATTTCCACCTTCGGTGGTGGCGTTGCAGGTGGTCGTGTGACTACACCAAACATAGATCAATTGGCGTCTCAGGGAGCTGTTTTCAGCCAGGCTTATGCCGGCAACGCGACATGCGCGCCATCGCGCGCGATGATTATGACAGGGCGTTACCCAACGCGCACCGGCTTTGAGTTTACCCCCACACCGTCGGGAATGGGCCCAATGATCACCACGATCGGTAACAGCCTGGACAACGGATTGCCGCCGGCACTATTCAACGAAGAAGCGGATGCCGCCGCTATTCCTTATGAACAGCAAGGGTTGGCGAGTTCGGAGCTTACCATCGCCGAGGTGTTAAAGAGCAAGGGTTATTACACGGCACACATTGGGAAGTGGCATCTGGGCCGTGGAGCGGGCTCTACCCCTAACGATCAAGGTTTTGACGATAGTTTGTTAATGGCCAGTGGTTTATTTCTTCCTGAAACCGATCCCGGCGTGGTCAACGCCAAACTGGATTTCGATCCTATTGATAAGTTTCTATGGGCGCGGCTGGTTTTTGCTGCTTCCTTCAATAATGGCGGCGATCAACGTTTTGAGCCCGGTGGTTATTTGACTGATTATTGGACCGATGAGTCGATTAAGGTCATTAAAGCCAACAAAAATCGACCGTTCTTTCTTTACCTCGCACATTGGGGGGTGCACACACCGCTGCAAGCAACGCGGGAAGATTATGACGCTGTAGGTGACATTAAACCGCATCGATTACGGGTTTACGCAGCCATGGTCCGCGCTCTCGATCGCAGTGTGGGGCGCATCGTTGAGACACTGGAAGAAGAAGGTTTGGCAGACAATACCATTGTGATGTTTACCAGTGATAACGGCGGGGCGGGATATATCGGTTTGGAAGATATTAATAAGCCCTATCGCGGTTGGAAAATGACGATGTTTGAAGGCGGGATACGTGCGCCGATGTTGCTGAAGTGGCCTGCGAAAATTAAACCGGGAACACAAGTGGACACACCGGTCGCTCATATCGACATGATGCCAACACTGTCAGCCGCAGCGAAGGCCTTACCCCCGGCAGATATCGTCATCGATGGTGTCGATATATTACCTCTCGCAACTGGTGAGGCGCAGTTTTTATCCCGTAAAAGCTTGTTTTGGCAGAGCGGTTATAATCGTGTGGTTCGTCACGGCGATTGGAAGTTAATGGTATCCGAGCGTCCAAAGAAAAGCTGGTTGTACAATTTGGCAGCGGACCCCAGCGAACAAAATAATCTCGCTGAACACCGAGCAGATAAACTGCGTGAGTTGGCGGAATTACTGGAGGCTCATCAATCGTCATCCAGGGGACCTTTGTATCCCTATGTCGCCGAGCTGCCAGTTGCGATTGATAAGTCCTTAGCGCAGCCCTTTGAGGCCGGTAGTGAAGTGGTCTACTGGCCTAATTAGTGCGTATCCAGAAACGACCTACAGTGAAATACAAACACTAAATCGATATTTCTGGACGGGCATTAATTAGCGACTGACAATGACAATTAGCTGAAAAAATAATGTCCTTCTACACATCAAAAACGAAGCGACGCACCGGTAGAAAAATGGAGCAATCATGAATACTACGACAAAAACGCTTGAACAGCAGATAAGCGAGCTGTTGCCCGCCGGCGGATTTAATGTGGAGGGGGGTAATGATTGGTATATGGAAGTGAAGGACACGGTAACAGGACTGGTCTGGATGAGTTCGACACCGGTGCAACCTGCCGATTTTGAAGCCTCGAGCCTCGATGAGACCCTGGTTAAAGTCGGCGTGGGACGGTCTCCTATGGACAGGGCAGCGTTTCAGTATTCACCAGGAGCGCCCAATAAACCGGTTCGGGAACGGATCATCAACGGGCGTCACTTCATTAATGTGGCAAGTGTGCAAGAGATGATCCCACCGACTGAGCCCAATGGCCCCGCGGAAATAGTGGTCAACAAGGCACACGTGATTGGTTTTGAAGCGGGGCGCTCTGTGAGCATTTTGTCCTTGCCACAAGGTGATTTTGTCGAGCTTATAGGCGACTCAGCCGAGGACGATACGCGTATTTTGCCTGCCGGTGGGAGCCTCAAACAGATCGAACTAACTGATCACTGGGTCGTGACGCTACCTACGCCGACACGAACTTTCTTTTGGTTCGGCGGCTCCATGCGCAGTTTTCAGGGGCCTGTGGCACTTCCTGATTCAGTATGACCGGGGGCTGCTAAGACGGAACAGGATTTAAGACCCAAAAAGATGTGCTACTATGTCGAAAATAACCCGGCTTTGCAGCTGGCTCGAGTGGTTAGATTGTATGAAGGTGAGGGCATTGAGAGAAGAACAACAAAAAACGCGGGAAAAAAACGCCGATGGTCGCAGAGATCGCACTGACCGCAGCCGCGACGCGATGGTGGCCGCTATTGTTTCCTTAATGAACGAAGGTACTTGGGTGCCTACTGCCCAACAAGTTTCAGAACGGGCTGGGGTGGGTCTTCGTACGGTTTTTCGGCACTTTTCCGATATGGAAGGTCTATTTGTTATGGCGAACCAGCTTGTACAAAAGCAGCACCAGGGAAAATTCATTGGTGGCGATCGGCACGGTTCGCTGTCCGAACGTATAGAACATGCAGTAGAGCGGCATGCTGACGGATATGAAGCAACGGGCAATATCATGTTGTCGACTAAATCGCAGATTTGGCGCTATCCCGTTTTGCGCAAAAATTACACTCGTCTTCAAAATGTTTTACGCAAAGATCTCGACGATTGGCTTCCCGAACTTAGAAGCATTCCTGTTGACCAGCGTGAAATGGTCGATGCCACTGCTTCTTTTGAAATGTGGCACCGGCTGCGCTCGAATCAAGGCTTGAGTAAAGAAAGCAGTATTGACTTAGTCACAAAGATGCTCAAAGCGCTGATAGTAGTTAAGTCACAATAGATCCTTTCTCTGCCTGTATCGTTCCTGGTTCGTCATCACGTCGCGGCAAGCCATTCCACCATTAAATCCATTCAAGCTTTATTGATCCCAGTTTCCTATCTAAACACCGCATGAGCTGTTTCCTGCAGTGACATTGGCGGCGTTTGTCACGGCCTTACCTTTTTAAGCGCTTAAGAATCGGTAGCGAATGTTAATCATTCGGGGTGAAAAGTAGCGGGCGCTTACATCGCTTCATTAACTAACTTAAGAAAGTCATT
>CAJVZD010000120.1 GCA_913019905.1 uncultured Cellvibrionales bacterium | reverse complement strand
ATCTTGATTCCGGTACCACCCGGCCCCGGTATGATATAGCTATAGTCATCTATTTTTTGTCAATAGTATCGGTCAATAGTATCGGTAAATAATACCAGTGAATTTTTTAGCCCAGCTTTTTAGCCATGTATCAAAAAGAGGGGAGCGTACATCAAACTGACATCAAACTCTCACCACCGTCTCAAGCGTCAGCTTAATCATATCGTTAAGGGTGATCTCTCGATCTTCCGATGACATATGCTCCTCGCGACTTATATGATCCGTTACCGTGCAAATCGCCAGGGCTTTGGCGCCATACTCAGCGGCAACGCCGTATATGCCGGCCGCCTCCATTTCTACGCCTAAAATATTATAGCGTTCCATGACCGTAAACATCTCGACATCGGGCGTATAAAATAAATCGGCAGAAAACAGGTTACCCACCCGCGTATCGAGGGCGAGATCGCGAGCGGTGGCGACCGATTTTTCCAATAGATCGTAGTCTGCAATGGCGGCAAAATCATAACCTTTAAACCGAATCCTGTTCACATTGGAGTCAGTACATGCGCCCATACCGATGATTACATCGCCCAACTTAATGTCCGCTTTTACGGCACCACAACTGCCAATTCTAATAATCTCCTTCACCCCGAATTCAGTAATCAATTCCTTGGCGTAGATAGAGGCCGAGGGGATACCCATGCCCGATCCCATCACAGAAACTTTGATACCCTTATATTCGCCGGTAAAACCGAGCATGCCGCGTACATCGGTTACCTGGATGGCTCCATCGAGAAAATTCTCGGCAATATATTTGGCTCTAAGCGGGTCTCCCGGCATTAAAATCGTTTCGGCGAAATCACCAGGCTTGGCATTAATATGTGCGGTCATAATCTTTCTCTGCTGTCATTTATCAGTGATAATTTGAGTAGCGCGAGTATTATCGCGCCGGATATTCTCGGTATACGTTTAACTCGGTATGTCTACAAAAAGCTGCGGCCGTATTCAATAGCTGGTAAGTCAAAGTGGCTGATCAAGCTTTGGCCGATATCGGCAAAAGTACTACGCCGCCCTATAGATCCCGGTTTTACTGTTGCGCCATAGGCCAGTACGGGGATATGCTCCCGGGTATGATCATTGCCCGGCCAGGTTGGATCACAACCGTGATCAGCAGTGAGAATTAATACATCGTGACTCGCCATAATGGCTAACAGTTCCGGAAGTCGACGATCAAAATACTCTAGTGCTGCTGCATAGCCGGTAACGTCACGGCGATGGCCAAATTCCGAATCGAAATCGACAAAATTAGTAAAAACGAGGCTTTGGTCAGGGGCCTCATTGATGGCGCTCATCGTGGTATCAAATAAATCATCCAAGCCCGAGGCCTTGAATTTTTTGCTGATGCCTTGCGCTGCATAAATATCGGATATTTTCCCCACTGCCAGTACCTCGCCTCCAGAGGATACAATCTTATCCAGTACTGTTTCAGAAGGCGGTTTGACAGAAAAATCGCGGCGATTACCGGTACGCGTGAAATCGGCCGATTGACTCCCAATAAAAGGCCGCGCTATCACCCGGCAAATGTTGTAACTGCCGAGCAGATCAAAAGCTATCTTCGATATTTCTAATAGGCGCTCTAGACCGAAACTGTCTTCGTGACAGGCGATTTGAAAAACGCTATCGGCGGAGGTATAGACAATCGGCTTACCGCTGCGCACATGCTCTTCACCGAGGCGGGAAATAATCTCCGTCCCGGAGGCATGGCAATTGCCAAGCACCCCTGGCAACCCTGCCTTTTCTATAAAAGTCTGCAATAGCTCTTGCGGAAAACTATCGGTTTTTTGAGTAAAGTAACCCCAGTCAAACATGACCGGTACGCCGGCCATTTCCCAGTGGCCACTGGATGTGTCCTTGCCGGTACTTAACTCTTCGGCAAATCCATAAGCGCCAACCACAGTGACTTCTGTGTCGGCCCCAGCGGGAAATTCGCCCGTACTCTCTCTAGCCGCATGCATCAGCCCTAACTTGCTCAGGTTAGGCAAGTTTAAAGGTCCCTTGCGCCCCACATCGGCTTCGCCAGCCGCGCAACGAGCGGCAATATGCCCCAGCGTATCAGCACCAACATCACCAAACTTGTCAGCGTCGCTCGCGGCACCGATCCCAAAAGAGTCGAGAACTAAAACAATGGCTCTAGCCATAATAAACACTCCTTGCAGATATTTGTTCTGCTTTAACGGACACTGGCAATGGTGTTGTTACACCACTGAGAAGAGCAAGCCAGCCAATACCGCGCTCATCAAATTGGACAAGGTGCCGGCGGCAACCGCCTTAAGACCCATACGGGCGATGTCGTGTCGGCGCTGAGGCGCCAGGGCCCCCAACCCGCCCATCAACATAGCAATCGAGGACAGGTTAGCAAAGCCACACAAGGCGAAAGTCATTATCACTTGCGTCTGAGCGCTTAAGGTTTCTTTAATCTTGAGAAACTCGACATAAGCGACAAATTCATTGAGGACAAGTTTTTGCCCTATCAAACTGCCGGTTGCCATGGCCTCTTCCCAAGGCACCCCCAACAAAAAGGCCAGGGGAGAAAGAATAAAACCCAGTATTTTTTGCAGCGTGAAACCTTCTATCCCTGCGAAACTCGCAACGCCCCCTATCAGACCATTAAGCAGTGCTATCAGAGCGATAAAAGCGATCAACATTGCACCGATACTCATGGCGATCGTCATTCCCGTTAGGGCACCGCCAGCAGCGGCATCAATAACATTAGACGGAGTGTCGGCTTCATCATACTCAACATCGTCACCCCCCTCATAGGGGATCTGTGTTTCCGGCTTGATGATTTTGGCCATCAATAAGCCGCCAGGTGCAGCCATAAAGCTTGCGGCGATCAAGTATTTAATTTCTATGCCCATACTGGCATAACCTGCTAAAACTGCCCCGGCGATGGATGCCAGACCACCCGCCATTACGGCGAATAGTTCTGAGTCGGTCATACGGCCGATGTAGGGACGAACGACTAGAGGTGCCTCTGTCTGACCAACAAAGATATTGGCCGTTGCCGACAACGACTCCGCCCGACTGGTTCCCAGCGCACGCTGAATCATGCCACCGAGGAAACCGATAACTTTCTGCATTATTCCCAGATAATAGAGCACGGACATTAACGCCGATAAAAAGACAATGACCGGTAGTACCTTGACCGCGAAGACAAAACCAAGCGAGTCGCTGGCCAATTCGCCAAATAAAAAGCTGATACCAACGTCGGCATAATTGATAACATGCTGCACGCCATTCGCGGCACCGGCCAGAATTTCTTTACCAAAAGGGACATAGAGCACCAGTACTGCCAGCCCGACTTGAATAGAAAACGCACCGCCTACTGTCCGTAAATTTATCGCTTTACGGTTATCTGATAGCAGAACTGCAATGGCCAGTAAGGCGACAATCCCGAATATTCCTATCACATGTTTGCCCTCAGAATTAAGCTTAAACGTTTAACCTTCGCGATAATGTATAGCTTGGTCGCACCCTTGTCAACCACCTTCCCTTTCCGGAAAGCCTTAAGACGACTGAGAAACAGGTCGACAATTACAAGAGTAGATGGATTATGGTGATCCGAGTAGTAATGAGAGAAGTAATGAGAGAAGTAATAAGAGTTGTAATATTAAAACGCGGATCGCCAAAGCGGTGAAAGTAGCAGCATTCGAACGCCACTGTATGTCAAACAGAGGTTCCGGTTGAACTTCGATTGCGCAGTCCGGCAGCTAGCGCTGGTGAAATCATACTAGCAACGCAGAGCTGAATCGCGCTCGACAAGCTCTACATCCAACACGATGGTACGAACCGGCTTGTCCGGAGCAAGGATTTTCTCGACTAACATATTCACTGCCTCAGAGGCGATAAAAGCGACCGGTTGGTTAATGGTTGTGAGCTTGGGGGTTATCACCGCCGACCAGGGGATGTTATCAAAACCGACTATGGATACGTCAGCCGGAACGCTAAGCCCAGCGTCATTGAGCGCACCGATAGCACCCACGGCGATCAGGTCATTAGCGGCAACGATTAGACTCGCGGCGTTGTCTTTAAGGGCCATTCTAGCTTTAGCGTTTAGCGCTGAAGAGAACGGAACCTCAACCTCCCAAAGGATGTCCAGATTATCACCCGCGGCGTCCATAAAGCCCTGGCGACGTTGCCGTGCGCTATCGGTTAGCTGTGGCCCAGACAGCAAGCCAATCTTGCGGTGCCCCATCTTTATTGCGTATTGTGCCAGTAACTCCCCGCCTCTCAAGTAATCACAGTGCACCGCATTAAAGCCCGGATGCGAGCGATCCAGTAGCACCACGGGACATTTTAGCTTGGCCAGTTTCTTAATCGATTTATTACCCGTCGGACACCAAATAACACCATCAACTATTTGCTGCTCCAGCAAGCTCAAACCTTCCTCTTCGATGTCGGTATTATTTTGGCAGTCGATCAGTATGACGGAGTAACCCGCTGCCCGTGCGGTGTTCTCTATGCTCTGTGCCAAGGCCGGGTAAAATGGGTTAGTCAAATCGGGAATCACCAGACCAATCGACTGACTGACTCCTGTTCTCATCGCCTGCGCTTTTCGATTAGGCCGATACTCCAGTTTCTCTACGGCGGCCAATACCTTTTTCTTCATTTCATCGCTGACAGAGCCTCTGCCCGTTAACACATAGGACACCGTGGCAACTGATACACCCACTACACTTGCGACGTCTTTTAATGTTGCCATGATTTTCTTCTAGCTTGAATTAAATGGTTTATTGTGGAGGGACTCGGATACCAGCAAAGAGCTTAACAAATTTAAGCTTTTAAGTTAAATACAATACATTCTGCTTAGTACCGTAGATCGGCCTGGGTATCATCACACGATCCGCAACGCCACCATAAAGTGACAAAAGATAAGACTCAACGACTATGGGCTGAAAGTCCATAGGTTGCTTTGGGGACTAAAGTCCCTTTGCTACTTGCTTACAAGTGACTAATCGCTACAAACCAGCTCTTACCCTCACAACATAAACAATGCAACCGCTGCCGGGCAGCTCGTACCTACTTTCGGCTGCCCTTTATTTAACGTAAGTTCACGCCCTCTCGCGGCTATAACCTACCCGGCAGCTGCATCGCAGCCAGAACACCTTCGCGACAGGGGTCATCTTTGGTGTGGGATGCCCATAGTAGGGCGTGGGGGTTCACCGAGTAAGGGAATCTCACACCGAGGGTGACGGGGATCTGGGTAGCAGCTAAAGCCTTGCACTAAGGTGCATAGTTTTACTAGCGAGCGGTGACAATAAAAGTTAGGAAGAACAATCCGGAATTAGAGCGACCGCCATCACTTGATCTTGCGCACTTGATCCTTATGCCGCTTTGCCAATAATCACGTGATCCGTTAAAGGTATAAATATTTCTATACTAGTGCCGGTTATCACCTCGCTATCTATTCGTACCCGACCACCCAATTTTTCGGCTTCCGCACGTACCACGGCCAATCCCACACCTCTGCCTGACAGATCACTCGTTCTCTCCTGGCTGCTGACTGCATCGTCAAAAAGACAAGCCAGCACTTGTCCATTACTCATTTTGGCCGCTCTGGGACCGTCCAAAAAACCCCGCGCGACAAGGATATTCCGCAACTCATCCGCGTTAATACCCGCCCCGTCATCGCTAATACGAATGCTTAACTCAGACTCCTGTGTTGTGACGACACAGACAATCTTTCCCGCCACCGGCTTATTACAACGTTGCCGAACTTCGGGGCTCTCCAACCCATGGTCAACCGCATTGCGAAATACGTGGATTAGCGATTTCACCAGCGTGTCATAAACGTTAGGATCTATATGAACGGTCTCACCTTCAACGAGCAGCGGCAATACCTGCTTACCCAGCCGTTTTGCTAACTGGTTGACCATGGGTGAAAACGGCGCAATCGCCTGCCTGATATTGATAGAGCGCAATGCGCGCAGGTCTTCCAGCAAAGCAACATATTTCGGATCAGTTGAGACTTGATCATTGCCCTGCGCTAAGCTGACAGCAGAGAGTTCCAGCGCTCGGGCCTGGTTACGGCTTATATTCAATACGCCACGTTTGTCCAGAAAATCTCGCCCCAAGGCAACAAAAACAGGCTCAAGATCAGCGGTCAGTAATGATTCGAAATCCACGTTTTCAAACAGTCGGCTGAGCTCTAGAGTGTCCGTCTGATTTGAACTTTCGGGTTTATCCTGCAATCCTGCCAATTGAGTTTCTAGCTGGTGTAGTATTCCGGGTAAGTTAGGAAATGAGAATTGCGCAAACAAGCCCTTAAAGGTGTGTATCGCACGAAACAACTCCTTAATGGTTTCATTCACGGGCTGTTCGGATGCGAGAATTTTGTGCAGTTCATCCCGGTAAAACACGCGGAAATCATTAATCAGTTCATAAAACCATCGGCTTTCTGAAACGGCCGTAACGATCATTTCCAAACGTCTCTGCTCTTGCTTCACACGTTCTTCTAATACTTTTTCATGGGTAATATCATGCAATATCAGCACGATGGTACTGGGATCAACACATTTGTAGACGGCTCTTAATACGCGCGTATCAACTGACAACTCATCGGGAAGCAACGAGAGTTTCATCTGCTGTTTGAAATCATCAGCTTCGACAAATATTTTTGGTAAAACATCGCTCAAGAACGAGGACTCATTCCCGGCATGTGGGTAAAGCACCGACGTGATGGGTAGACCCGCAGGATTACAGCCCAACATTTCCTCACAGGCACGGCTATATTGTGGATGAACCACCAAATCGACACCGAATGACAAAAACCCCTCCATGGATGTGTCCAACAGCCGACTGACTTGGTTCGATTTCTCAGTGATCTGTTCTGATTTTTCAGTGATCTGACTATTTAACAAAGCCAGTTTTCTATTCCAATACACAAAAACCGATATAGCCAGCAGCAGACCCAATAAGATCTGCAAAAGTAGCTGGTAATCCGTTTCGCTTTCGATTTGTAAACCCAACCAGTTGTTGACGATTTGCCGCTGTTGGTCGTTACTAACACTGGCTATGGCTTTATTTAGAATCGACAATAACAGCGGTTGATCCGGTGGGACGGCAAACCCAAGTTCAAACTTATAAGGTGTGAATCCCGTTAAGCGGATATTTGATGCACCCATTTTTTTTATGGTGTAGCTGGCCACCACGTTGGGCAAAAGCGCTCCCGCTACTTGCCCGGCAGTGACCAGGTTCAGCGCGTCCTCGGGGGAATCGGTGGAGACCAATTCAATGTCCGGGTGATTTACTTTCAATTTATCGATATAGGACCCGCCGTTCTCTACTGCGACTTTACGCCCGGAGAGATCGGCGAGATCCACGATTAACAAATCTTCACTGCGAGTAGTCAAAACCACCGGCACAGACAAATAGGGATTAGTCAGGAGAAGCCCGTCCTCCTCCGCCTCTTTTTCCGTGCTATCCGCAATAAATTGGCATTTACTCGCTTGCAGAGAGCCGTTTAATTCAGCGAGTGAAATCCCATAAAACAAATTCTTCCCAAACAGGGTTAGATAATCGGGCACAATACCACTATGACCATCTCGATATGTATTGTTCAATGGCAGGCTGTTTGTTTTCACACAGGCACTAATTCCTTGCTGCCCAGTCAACCACTCTTGTTCATCTGGGGATAAATCGATAGACGCATCAATAGCGATTCTACCAAGAAAATTACCTAGCCACTTTCTATTTATGCCATTGAATTCTTTCGTGCTGATTTGATTAAGGCCTTTATTCAGTATGCTCATCAATTCAGGGTTGGCTTCGCTTACACCCAGACTAAGCACGCCACCAGAAATCGAAAACTCCCACTGATATATTTGCAAACCCTCTAACAAGTCCCTCTTTTTAGTCAACTCTTTATTTCTAAGGTAATAAATGAGGTTTTTGTCTTCAAAATAAACATCTGCCTTTCCCAGCTTTAAAGCTGTCAAAGCACCCGCTACGTCCTTCACTATCACTTGCTTGTTGCCAGGATATACTGCCCCCAATGACGTCGCCATTTGATATCCCGCAATGACTGCAATACGTTTACCCTCTATATCTGTGATTGCAGACAATTTCTCTTCGTTTGTACGAGTAACGACAAGATAACGGTCCGTCGCAATATGAGGGCGCGACAACAACATCTGCCGCCCGACAGATACCGGTTGCATCACATGAATTTCTCCCCTGTTAAACTGCTCTAGCAGCTCGGCCCAGGACAACCCATTAACAAATTCAATATTTAAATCCATTTTTTTCGCAATCAACTGAATCACGTCGATAGAAGCGCCCTTGGGAACACCTTGTTCTACAAAATCATAGGGTGGAAAATCCATTTCATTTGATATCTTTATCACCGGATGTTCGTGCAGCCACTGGCGCTCCTCGGCGGTGAGTAGTTCTTCGGTTTTAACGCCCTTGCTATCGCCAAACCACTTTCCCTTTAGCTGATTGCGATCCTCAATGCTCAACTGACTAATGGCTTTGTTTAGCATGCTCGCCAAGGGTGCCATCGGTTTTCTAACGCCAAAACGATAATCGGCCTCTCCCCTTCTATCCTCCAGCACGCTGTGCTTTAGGTTCATATAACCTTTGCTATCAACGATGTATTGCAACACCACGGAAGACTCCATTGCGACATCGGCCAGCCCGTTAGCCACTGCCTCGACGGCCGCTTCCATATCTTCAACCGGCAAGTGTTTCACTCGAACATTGTTATTGGCTAATATTTGCAGGTATTCAAAACCCTCGGGCATGGCAAGAATTTTCCCTTCAAGCCCCCCTAGCGTGCGAATGTTTTCGCTGTCTACGCGGCTAAGTACGGCGTCGCTGGAGGTGAGGTAGGCGTCGCTGTATTCGATAAAGTCGAGATTATCTTCCACCAAAAGAATAGAGCTTAATACATCAATTTCACCGCCCCTAAATTGATCAATCAGCAAATTCCAACTATCTCCGGTAACTGTTTCAACACCAAAGCCCAATCGCCTCGCCAGCAGTTTAACTAAATCGACGCTATAACCACTGGCCTTGCCATCACTGTGAAAATCCAGAGGAGGGTAATTTCTATCGTTTGCAACACGGATAATCGGATGTTTGTTAACAAAGAGCTGTTGCTGCTCGGTTAACTCAATACGCGAATGTCTTGCGCCTTGGATTTTTTTATTCAGCGCCCAACGAGAGAATATCTCTCTTTTATCGTGCACTGAAATACTGTCCAGAGCCTTGTCGACGATTGAGGCTAATTCCGGCCAATCACTACGAAAAATAAACGCTGAATCGAATTCTTCACCAATGGGGAATGCGATATCGATGTAATCTTCCAACCCGGCAGCTTGGGCCACATACAAAACATTGCGCATGAACACGCCAAAATCCGCCTCACCCGAGACAACCGCCTGAACTTGTTCAATCACACTATTGGTATAAACGCCTTCCACACCCACCAACGACGATTTCATATTTTCAAGCATCGGTGTTCTTGACGGCAAAGCCATTCGCTTGTGCCGCAGGTCACCGATTGTTTGTATATCCTTGGGGTTACCTGCTTTAACAAATACTACCGGGTATTCCCTTGATATTGGGGTTGAGGCAATAAACAACTCTTTTTGCATGGTACGACTTGAGCCAATCGCAAAACCATCGAGTTCACGGCTTCTGGCTTTGTCTATCATTGTTTGCCAGTCATCGACACGAATAGTGATATTCAACCCCGTTAGTTGATTGATACGCGTCAGAAAATCTGGAGCGATACCCTCGACCTGACCGCCTTCTGCTAGAAAAATGTAGGGTCTAAAATCCTCCGAGCCC
>CAJVZD010000119.1 GCA_913019905.1 uncultured Cellvibrionales bacterium | reverse complement strand
ATCGTGCTCATTGGTTGTTTTTTCGGTGCGACTAAATATCAATAGTTGTTGAACTAAATCGCGAGCGCGTTCGCCACCGTGATAGACTTCCTTCAAAAATCGATGAAGTTTTTCCTCTTCGAGTGGTAACTTACTAATTGCAAGATCTGTGTAACCCATAATGCTAGCGAGAATGTTATTGAAGTCGTGTGCAATTCCGGCCGTCAGCTGGCCTACCGCTTCCATTCTTTGTGAGTGGTACAATTGCTGTTCAGTTTTATATTTTGAATCTAAAGCTTCTATATGTTCAATGCTAAAGGTAATCTCTGTAGCGACAGACTCCAGTAGACTCATATCTTCTTCATAAAACTGGTCCGTTGTTTCGGCGCTGCAGAGTAAAACCCCGTATGGAACGGAGCCTGCCTTTTGTAAGGGCAATGCTATATACGAATTTGGTATCGGGCTTTCGGTTTCATTTAAGTTAACATCAACTGTTCCGTACGAAACATTCATTTCACCTGAGTTTAAGGCGTTGATCGCGGTTTTGTTGTCGACAGGGTCGGAGAGAACACGATGTCGCATCATGTTGGCTTGTCGCCCATTTTCTTTTTGGTTTGAAGATTTGGCCGAGTTTGCCGAGGCAACATACTTAATTGTCTGATTGTCGGATTCTTCTCGAAATCCAATCCGAACCGAATCAAATATTGAATTTTTCACGACCAAACCGCAAATGTTTTTAAGCAGCTGGGGTTCCTTTTTTCGATTAAGTAGCATTCGGCTTATTGAGCTTAAGACATTTAACGAACGAAGAGCGTTTTCGTAGGATTTTTGCTGTTTCTTTAAATCGCTGATCTCCGTTCGAATCGAAATGTAGCCAGAAGTTTCACCCTCCGGTGATTTAAAAGGTGTGATGGTCGACTGTACCCAGTACGGTGATCCGTCCTTCTTGCGATTTTCGAAAACACCTTTCCAGGTTGAACCCTTGGATATCGTATTCCACATATTTTCATAAAACAGTTTGCTGTGTTTTCCCGAACCTAAAATACTGTGGTTTTGACCTATCAATTCTTGTCTTTCATAGCCCGAAATTTCTACGAATTTGTCATTTACAAAAACGATATTACCCCTTAAATCGGACGCGGAAAGAATTGCATGGTTATCGAGTAAATTGCTAATTTGATGGGAGAATGTTCCCACCATATCTTGTGTCGTAGGCATGCCCTTGTCAGTCGATAGTAGATCAATCATGACAAAAGTCGACCCCATTGCAGCGCGCCAGTATCTTCAATCTTTTTGATTAGTAAAGCGCTCGGATCTTCGACTGCTTCCTCTGATAAAACCAATGCGGAAGGGTCGGTTTCCAATAGCTCTATGAATTTCTTGTTAAGTTCGGGGTCGCGCCAACCGTTGAGAGCTTCCTCCTTCATAATGGCTATAATTTTTTCCATTGGAAACGCTTCTTTGTACGGTCGAGCAAACGCAAGCGCATCGTATATGTCTAACAGCTGGAAAACTCTTGCAACCAAGGGAATTTCATCTCCCACGAGACCATCAGGGTAGCCACTTCCATCCCATCGTTCGTGATGATTTCGTACAATCGGTCTTACTGACTCCAGGCTTTTTAAACTCGAAATGAGCTGGTCGCCGATCACTGTATGTTGCCGCATGATCGCCCACTCTTCTTCATTCAACTTACCGGGTTTAAGCAAAATACTATCCGGGATACCCAACTTCCCCAGGTCATGCAATACACCGCCCAGGCGAAGCGCCTCAATATCTTTGTTAGACATTCCAAGTTTTCGACCAAACACTTTACCCATATAACTCAGCCGGGAACAATGCGTGCCGGTATCGCCGTCTCTTGCTTCAACCATGCGGGCCAGCGTAAATAACAGGGTTTCACAACTTTCTAACTTATCCGTTAATTCTTTCTGGTGTGCGAAATTTTGCGTACGAGCTGATAATTCGAGAGGATTATAAGGTTTTCGTACGAAATCGTTCGCACCCGCCTGCATACTTTTTAGAAAATCTTCTCTCGAGGTATTTGCAGTAACCATAATTATTGGCAATAGCTCCAAACCGAGATCGACGCGGATTCGACGACAAACTTCATCGCCGTCCATGCCGGGCATTGACTTGTCCAGCAGCACCACATCAAAGTTTTGTTCAGAAAGTAATTGTAACGCAGTCTCTCCATCTCTTGCTTCGGTCAGTTCGTATTCGACGCTCGATAATACATCACGTTCAAGTCTTCGCTGCGAATCGTCATCATCGACAATTAGAATTCGATACGGAGAATGGTTTTGTTCTTCATAACTTGGGGGGTTTCTAGTCATGACGTTCACCTGTTTCATATCGGTTGATTTGTGTAAAACGTTTTGTGAAAGACTATGCGGAGCTGCTTTCAATGTCATTGGTGGTCCCTATTAATTGTCTGATAGTGAAACGTAAATCTGCCAAGTCAATCGGTTTACCTAAGCAGGACTCGGCGCCGGCTTCTAAAATGCGTTCAACGTTCTCTCTCGATGGAAAGCCAGTCATGGCAATGACTGGAATACCAGCGCTAATGGAATCTGTCTTTATATGCTTGCAAACATCAAAGCCATTCATACCCGGCATCATGAGGTCTAGCAGTACTAGATCCGGACGAAAACGATGGAGTAAATCGGCAGCCTTGAAGCCGTTGTCGGCTATTAGGGTGGTGGTCTCGGGTTGAAAGTCAGCGAAGAAATCAGCGAGGAAGCGAGCGTGGTGAGAATCGTCATCGACGATTAGGACTGTTGAAGCAGCATTTGGATATCCTTTTTTGCTCGCTGCAACAAACTCTTGAATATCCGCGATTCTAAAGCGTCGGTGACCGCCCGGAGTCACCACGAAATTAAGCTTTTGGTCTATTGCCCAATGCCTTAATGTTACGGGAGATACATGCAGCAATTTTGCGGCTTCACCCGGAGTGAGTAGATCCTCTGATGCCTTTTCACGTTCGGTCATTTATTTTCCAGGTTTTGATTGCATTGTTTCTCATCTGATCTTTTAGCGGTCGGGACATCTATCTGCGATTAAAGCGGTTAAGACGAATTGGCCGAAAAGAGCGGTTACAACGATTTCAGCGGTTTAAGCGATTACAGTCCTGTTCGAGCCATTTGTCAAGGCCGTGCAGTGATCGCATTTTCTAACTGGAGGCGAACAGGACATTTGATATGACCAGTTTTCATTGTAAAAAAATGTCGTTTTTATTGATTTTTGTTCGACAGGTTCATCGTTTGATATAGGTGTCGAACTGTAAAATGGAGGGTAATTCTATCGCAGATAGCAGCCCAATAAACTTTGTACTTTCAGTCTGCACGGACGGTAAGGAATTGCTAATCCTGAAAATAAGTCAAATAAATCAGAAGGTTATCTATATTATTGACTTTTGGAGTGTGCGAAATAAACTACCTGAATTTCTGCTCAGCTCCATTGCAAGTCATCAGTTGCTAGATTATCGGGCAAGTAGTATTGAGGAACAGGATATCGATGTATGACAGTTTGCCAAACACGAAAATTTTCACCTATTTTAAGAGTGAAAATTAATATCAAAGCATTGCTATTATGCTGTATCAGTATAAAAAAATATGTATAAGTACCTACAGCGAATTCCGGGCATTGGGCGACAATTAACAGAGAATAAAATATATGTGTCGCGATGTGTCGACTTTAAAGAGTGATCAAATTGGAAAAGCTTGTTTGGGAAGATCCCTTTACATTTGGAGATACGGTAATCGACAATTATCGTAAAGAAATTGTCGCTGTTATCCAGTCTATATTGGAAGAAGAAGTATTGGATCTTCACTCTGAGTTATTTTCAGATGCGTTGACGAAACTAACGACTATCAGTATCAGATGGTTGCCACTTGAAGAAAAGTTTTGGGGGGATTTACTGTGTATCAATTTTACTGCACATCAGCAAAGCCACAAGAAATTCACACTTGGGGTGGTAAGTTTGTGTACTGACACCTCGAGTGGGAAGCTAGATCCTGAGGAGGCGCGCAAAATTTTGTCTGACTTGTCTGACGAGGTTTTATTTAGCTCATATAGTCAGTGTGCCGAGTGTTTGTGTGCTCGCGGAGTATCGGGGCGAATAGTATGTTCAAAAGTACCTGCCTATGCTAGCGAAGACCGAAAGTCTGGCTCTTAGGGTGAGACCAGACAGTTTTCAATCGGTGGCAATGAAACTAGCCAGTATTATTAGTCGTATTGAAAGATGAGAGCATGGCACGTAGACATAAATGATAATTACTTAAACCGTTAGGCTTGCTCTCTTGATTTCCATCACGCATGCGGTCGATTACGTAGAATTCGTAATAATTGAGGTGAAAGCGCCGTCGAATAGTTATGTCGCGTTCATTACGTCAAGTGAGTCATGTGCCTCTGTCAGTTATTGTGATTTCCCGCGTGCGCTAATAGGCCATATTTCTTCAACAACGCCATTTCTGAATGGGTAGTAGAAGTCGTACAGATTCACGGTCGGATCGCAGTGAGGGGGAATGATGGGTAGTTTATCGCCGAGCACAATTTCTTGCGAGGGATTGTCCAGTTGGACTATGCCATGTTCGTCTCCCCCAAAATGATACTTCACACCTTTAATGTTTTTCAGTTCAGGGTAGGATGTATCTGTAGCCAGGCTCTTTATTCCGGCGTCAAACGTAATCAGAAGATCCTGCGGTTTACTGATTGCTGTAGATAATACGAACAATGATGGTGCAAAATCGTCAAAGTGATCGCCATGCTGTCCTCCAATGTCTCTATATTCCACATCCATAAACGCATAGGAACCTGCTTGTAAGTCAGAAAGTGCTCCGATGGAGCTGTCGATATCATAGGTACCGGTCCCTCCACCCGTAAAGACTGGGACGGCAATATCGTTGGATTCCAACAATTCTTTAGTGTCGATGCCCTGTTGCAGTAAATCGCGATATTTTTTTGAACGTTTTTCAAAACCCAGTGTATGCATGCAATTTCCAATATACATTTGCAAGCCTGAAAATTCGAGGTTAGGGCAGTGGTAAACAATATGTTGAGCCAGTAAGAGTGCTTTGGGTCCCGGTGAAATTCCTGTGCGTCCCATGCCCGGATCCAGATCGATAAGAACTCGTAATTTGATGTCCGCAACTGCCGCAGCGGCATTAAGCAAGCTAGCTCCGTCTATATAATCAACAACAATTTCTAGTTTGCTGCTGTGCTTAGCGAGAGCAATAACGCGATCGACTTTTTCCGGTGTCACAATGGGAGACGTAATTAAAATCTGGTTGATGCCGCTAGCTTGCATCACTTCGGCTTCGCTAACGGTTGCACAACAGATACCTTGTGCGCCTAGTGCTAGTTGTTTTTTAGCGATTGTGGGGCATTTATGCATTTTCGTGTGGCACCTCAATCCCATGTCATGCGAGGCTAGGTGGTTTTGCATTTTTGCCAGATTTAGATCGTATTTATCAAGATCAATGATGAGTGCTGGCGTCGGCAGTTGATTAAGTGGAATAGGCGTATCCAGTTTTATAGGATCAAATGGTATATGGTTAATCGAATTGCGCAAAAATTGTTGAAGAGTTGACATAGTTATTGTCTCAATTTTGGATGTCGTTGCTATGAGTGTACTAGTCCTACTACAACATAATAGCGGAGTCTGCTATTAAACTGGAGTGCCTCTCGTACAAGGCGTAGCAAGAAAAAGACGAAATCACGCCATTATCTTGCTTACGTCTGCGATATTAGGGTCTTTGTTTTTTATCATTTACAGAGTCTAGAGCTTTAAGTCGACTACAAAAAAAGCACTAAATCACGTGCTAAAAAAACTTTAAAATTCATATTCCAATAGTCCTTTTAGTGTGTGGTCAGCTCCATTCAGCCCGAATATAAACCCGAGCTCCCAACTCAATTTCTTAGCGCCATCAAAGGATTCTGTACCCGTTAACGTTGGACCGATACCGCTGTTATTTTGTCCTGCATGAAATTCAACCGCGGGTTCTAGTCGCTTTGAATATCTATAACGAGCTTGAAGTGCCAGTTTTGTTTCGAATTCATTATCGATATGTTCGCCCCATTCGTAAATGGCAAAAATATTTGACGTGCCAATCCAGCGTCCCCATTCTTTTACCGTTAACAGGCCGGATTTGAATTCCCAGGTTTTATGCAATCTTGTTCTTTCCAGCTCAAATAGTATACCCCAGTCGGCCCCGTACTCTCCTTGTTCGGTCAATTGAAATTTCGATTCAATCTCTATAGCGTCTATTCCAAGGTCGTTGTTTTCGCTTCTCTCGCCGATTATATATATTTCTGCGAACCAAACGTCGCTGATAGACTTTCCAATACCTAATTTATGCAACTGAAAATCGTCAAAGTCTTGTTTATTACTTTGTGAAATGGACCGCCACTCAATTTCAGTTTCGAGTGCTTGCACGTAGGGATCGTAAATTTTGTCGATAACAACGCCATCTGCGTAAAGGTTGACGTGCCAACTGAGCATTAGTACTACCATTGTTTCAGGCAGGATATGGCGCAAACATTTCATAAGAATGGAACTCAACTATTATCGTGTTTGTATTTTTCGTATCTGCCGACCCATATTAAGAACACAATACCGCCAATATAAATACCTGCTTGTGTGGGAGTCGGTGTTGCTTCATATCCAACTAACGCATAAAGCATTTGTCCTGATATTGAATATTCAGATACTAATTGGGAGGTATCCCAAATCGCATCTTGGCTGGGAAGAAGATCGGCTTGGGTCAACAGTAAAGACGCCTGCAGCAGTAAGCCGGCGGCGACTAGAATAAGAACGTAAACACAAACTTGTATTGAGCGTTGCTTGCGAAGATTTGCCAATGCATAGTAAAAAATGGCTGCGATGCTCATACCGATTCCGGTCCCAATAATTGACCCAATTGCCACCGGTAACAGCGTGTCTGGATCGCTGCTAAAGCCGCCAATATATATTACGATTTCATATCCTTCACGGGTGATTGCCGATAGTACACAGGCCGACATTGTTAGCGTGAGTAAGCGATTGTTTTTTTTGTTAGCTAGCTCCGGATTTAACAAAATGCCGACAAGAAAAGCTGTGAGAATGTACGTTACTATTTGTATGGACGCATCTGTCACTTCCTGACCTATACCGTCTAAGGAGTTTGAGATTATTCGAATTGACGATGCATACGCTAATGCCCCAATGCCGCCACCGAGGGATGAAAACATAAACCAGCGCAAATTCATTTCGCGTTTGTGCGAAATCACCAGCATGACGCTAATCATCAATGAGATTTCTAACACCTCACGCAGTATGATAATAACGCTTGTTGTTAACATAATGTCTTCGTCATTTAACTACGACCTTTCCTTGAGCGGTTTTTGGGTAGAACTCGCCGAAAAAAGGGTATTCCCCGGGTTTTAAGGGACCAATAAAGACCGTTGCTTTACTCTTTCCAGGAATTACCTTCTCGCGATTTAACTCGTAACTTTCGAATTCTTCGGGAGTGTTATCCTCATTGCTAATGGATAATTTAACTTTTGTATTTGCTGGAATTTCTAGCTCGGAAGGGAAAAACAAATGTCCCTTGATTTTCAGTTTGAAAATGAGTATTTCGGCTTTAGAGAGGGGTGAATAGGCAAGGGCTGAGAAGATCAGCAATAGCCAAATCGTTTTTTTGTATGGTTGAAATACGTTGTACATTTCTTAAGAACCTAGTTGCAATGTGGTCGCCGACGCTACAGAGTCCATTGGGTTGTTTGGAAAAAAAATGGTAACCTGAAGCCCCTCCAAAAGTGTGGAGGTTGCCAGCTCGATACTACCATTATGTAGCTCGACGATTAATTTTACGATAGATAGGCCAAGACCACACCCCGTTTGACCGGAGCTGTGACGGTCGCTATTAGCACGGTAAAATCGATCGAAAACCCGCGCTCGTAAGTTCTTGTCTATGCCGGGGCCGGAGTCTTCAATAATGATATTAACGCCCGAGTTTTTCTGCTCAATGGATACCCGTATTTTCCCACCCATGGGAGTGTATTTGCTCGCGTTGTTCAAAATATTTTTTATCATAGTTTTTAAAGCGAAACTATCGCCAACTATGGTGGGGTCCAATCCCTCCAGTGATACTTCCTGATTCTTGCTATCTATCTGAGAAAACTCTTCAGCGATCACTTCTTGTGTCAATTCGTTAAGGCTAATTGTCTCAAAGTTTGCAGAGAACTGATCGGGGGATGATCGATAGAGTGATAATAGCTGCTCAAGTAAATGGCCTAATCTATCGAATCCTTCCTCGAGCATTAACACGCTACTGTTGTCAGGATACTGCTCAGACAAGTTATACAAATGGACTTTCAAAATACTGATGGGAGTTCTTAATTCGTGAGCGGCATCTGAAGAAAACTGATGCTCTCTTTGAAAGGAAGATTCCAGTCTTGTGAGCAAGGTGTTAGTCGAATCGATGACTTGTGCAAGCTCTGTGGGCGGTGAGTCGATATTGATCGCGCTTAAGTTGTCAGCTTTTCTTTTTCGTAGCTCTTTCGCCAGAGTACTCAATGTGTTTAGGCCATATCCTGTTACAAACCAAATGATTAGCGCTAACAGGGGTAGAACGAATACCGTTGGCATAATGGATTTGAGAATGATTCCCTCCGCCAAAATATAACGTATATCTGATCGTTCTGCCAAAATCAGCCAATGGTTTGTCTGTTTATCAAAGTAAGTTAAAGTCTTCCATCGATAGTTGTTAAAATTATTTAGGCTGTATCCCACCTCAAACTTACTGATTGCTGATGTTGGGGCATTATTTGAACGGTATAGTAACGTCGTCTTGTCTTTCCAAATTTGGAAAACGGTTTTTTCCGCGTGCAATTCGGAAGTGCTGACTGGGAGCTTAGAATTGCTAACCAAGGCTAATAACTTGATGGTATCAGACAGTTTTGAATCAAACAGATTTTCGGCTTCTTCCATACTGGATTGGTAGCCGCGAAGTACAGACAAGAATATGATTAAGGTAATAATGGCAATTATTGAAATTGTTAAAAATGATCGAATTGATTTCACTAACGATTTACTCTGTAACCCACACCACGGACAGTTGTGATAAATCCAGTGGGCATTTGCTTTCTTAAATGATGGATATGAACTTCCAGAGCATTACTGGAAACCTCGTCTCCCCAGCTGTATAGCTTCGCTTCCAGGCTTGCTCGCGTTTGAATATTACCTGCATTTTCCATTAGCGATTTCAGTACCATATATTCTTTTCGGGATAAATCGGTGGTAATATCATCGACACTAACAGTGTGAGCTTTTATGTCTATTCGAACCGTTCCAATGGTAATTTGATTGGAATAGCTTGTACTCAGTCTGCGCTCTAATACTCTTAATCTAGCAAGTAATTCAAGCATTTCAAAGGGTTTATCCAAATAATCGTCAGCACCGTTATCGAGTCCTGCAATTTTATCATCTAAGGTTGTTCTAGCAGTCAATATAAGAACCGGTATTTGTTTGCTGTAATTTCGAATCCTCTTTAGTACAACCAGTCCGTCGATATCAGGAAGTCCGAGATCCAGGATAACGATATCCGGTTGATTGGATTTTATGGTCATCACTGCCGGTTCTCCGCGATCTAGGTGATTCACAGAAAACCCTTCGAGTTTTAATGCGTGAGATATTCCCTGTGCTAATGAGTGATCATCTTCGACGAGTAATATTTGCATTAATAATTTACTCCGAGCTTATTCCTTATTTCTTGCAGAGCAATACGAACGTCTTTCAGTCGTCCATTATCTGCAACAAGCATATCAGCTCTTGGTACTGCAGTAGACGCCTTGGACATATATTTTTCGGCCTCTTTGAAATTATTGTTACTCATCTTTAGCGTCACCTTTGCATTTATTACTGGCTTCATTGTCTTTTTCGCAAGTTTCTGTATCCCATATATCAGGTGGAACGTG
>CAJVZD010000118.1 GCA_913019905.1 uncultured Cellvibrionales bacterium | reverse complement strand
CGGGCTGCGGGAGATTGCCGCGCTTCGCTCGCAATGACATCGTTGAAAACACCCATTTCTGGATGGGCACTAGCTAGACATTTGTCGTGTATCTTAGACCGACTATTTCCCGTGGTGCAACACACTGAATCCAGCCGGTCTGGTATTTGAGTCAGCGGTTATTGTCTTTTTTTATGCTGCGAGATTCCCGTGACGTTGCAGGCATAATTACAGAGACACTGTGCTGAAGTCGCATTAAAGATCTCCAATTGAAGGCATCCACCAATTCCTACGGATTAGGAATACTGATCATCTCCTTATTATTCAAGTGAACCGCAACACTTTCCCGAACAATTGAGCATCAATACAAGGGATCTTCATCTAATGCCTAAACCTTTGTCGATTTCTGGTCGTCTATCCAATCGTCGTCACCCATTGCGCCCACCGAATCGCCGGAACGTTTAAATTGCTTAGGACCAAAACCAAGAATCGTTCAAGTTAACATAGTAGAGCGAGCAATTATTGGGACTAACCTTACCGGCACCATAGCTACACGCCGCTCGACGTCTCGCAATTGCATTGGGATACCAATTCGCAAGATCCTTGTTATACTTTCAGGGAAAGCGCTTGATCGACACGCAACACTCGATATAATCGCGACAATAAGAACAGATTTCGTTTAGCATGAATGACTTACAGCGTCGCTTTTCGACCCTGGATCCAGCTAGTCAACGACAATCAAAAATGGATCAATATGACGATACCCGTATTAATTTGTGATGACTCCAGCTTTGCTCGCAAACAAATGGTTCGTGCCCTACCCCCCAACTGGGACATAGAACTCCACTTCGCTAGTAATGGCGAGGAAGCCCTAACCGCAATCCGAGATGGCCATGGAGATATACTCTTTCTCGACCTCAACATGCCTGTACTTGACGGTTACGGCACCTTACAAGCCATTTCAAAAGAAGACCTTCCCACGATGGTGATCGTCGTGTCCGGAGACATACAACCCGAAGCCCATAAGGAGGTTACGCGATTAGGGGCTATTGACTTCATTAAAAAACCCACCGACAAAGCAAAAGTTAAAGAACTATTAGAAAACTATGGTATTTTGCGACCCGAAGACTTTTTAACGCCAATAGAGGAAGAAATTAAGCAGGAAGGAATTAAGCAAGAGGAAGTTTCGCCAGAGACAGCTCAGTTAGAGAGCGATACCGATCCACATATGGAATCTTATCGAGAGGTTGCCAATGTTGCGATGGGACGTGCTGGCGATCTTTTAGCCAGACTCTTAAACGTCAAAGTGAAAATGCCAATACCTAACGTAAACTTACTGGCGATTAGCGAACTTCACATGGTTCTTAAGGCCGCTGCAGACCAAAAGTCTGTTTCGGCGATATGTCAGGGTTATACAGGTTCGGGCATAGCCGGAGAAGCGCTCATACTGTTCTACGACTCCAGTTTTCAAGACCTCGCAGATCTTATGAGCTATAAAGCTATCCTGGACGACGCTTCTGAAAGAGAGTTGCTCGTCGATCTTTCAAATATATTAATCGGCGCCTTTCTCAAAGGCTTGTCCGATCAGTTAAATGTGGGTTTCAGCCAAAGTCACCCTAAGTTATTAGGCCAACATTTAAAGGTTAGCGATTTGCTTTCTAACCGAGCGAGACAATGGGAAAATATTCTGGCGATCGAAATTAATTACGTTATCGAGGCTCACAACATTCAGTGTGATTTACTTTTGCTTCTAACCGAAGATTCACTACAGACGCTCAATAACAAAATTAGTTTCCTACTCGATGATACCTGAAACAACACTACAGTGAGTTGGAAAACCAACGGCGCCAAACAACGAGACATTACATGAGCATCGAAGATTTAAGACAAATGCACTGGATGGCGAACATGATCGCCGACATCGACGTGGGAATGGTCGTGCTGGATCGCAATTATGAAATTTGTAATTGGAACGGTTTTATGGAGCATCACAGTAATATCGAAACAGAAGACGCGATCGGTGCTAACCTATTTAAGCTTTTTCCAGAAATTTCCGAGGATTGGTTCAGGCAAAAAATTGAAACCGTCATCTTGCTCAATAACAAAGCCTTCACGACCTGGGAACAACGTCCATATATATTCAAATTCAAGTCCTATCTGCCTATCACTGGCATACACAAATTTATGTTTCAGAATATGACTATCATTCCGCTAAAGTCGCTGTCTGGAGAAATAGAGCAAGTTTCATTGATCATCTATGATGTTTCCGATGTTGCAACAAACCGTCTTGCGCTGCTTGAAGTCAATCAGCAACTGGAAGCTACCAATAGAATTGACCAACTAACCCAACTCTATAACAGAGGACACTTGGAGCATCGGATAGACGGAGAATTTAGCCGGTTTAAACGCAGCGGAGCTGCCGTTTGTCTGGTAATGCTGGACATCGACTTTTTCAAAAAGGTCAATGACGAGTACGGTCATCCTGGCGGGGATGAGGTATTGCGAGTTGTTGGAAAAACGATAAGCGACCTACAGAGGAATACTGATGTCAGCGGCAGATATGGCGGAGAGGAATTTGCAATAATATTGGTGGATACAAATATAGAGAACGCGGTCCATTTTTTAGAACGACTCAGGATCAAATTGGAAAATACTGTCGTTAAGCATAACGACACAGAAATTCGCGTCACCGTTAGTCTCGGTATATCTGAAGCAAACTCCGAGATGAAAAGTTACGAAGAATGGCTGTCTCAATCAGATCAAGCTTTATATAAAGCGAAAGAAAATGGCCGAAATCAGTATCAAGTCTACGATCCAAATTTGTGATATTTCCATTCTACACCGGCCTTCCCTGAAAAGGATCGCTGAAGGCGTAACACAAATACTTGGCCAAGCAATTCAATCATCTTACATCTCACTACAAATTAAGGGTGAGAAACCGAACACGCCGCAAGCCTTTACGACTGTCACCTAATTCTTTTGTAGTGCTCTTCTTTTCATGGTCTTTTTATAAAAGTCGAGTACATTCTCTGTCTGGCTCTTCGCGTTCAATTTCCTATTATCGATACCCCACCAATACGGAATCTATGCTAAGACACCACATTTTTTACGCAGACATTAATCCGGCGAAAAGATCGTATTACATTCCATCCTGCAAATTTCAGAACTGTGGAAGCTCGCCTGTGTTTACAACTTTCTAAACACCATTAATACGCGATCTGTTTTACCTCGAACAGAGGGGTCCCCCATCGGAAGAAGATGAGTATCTTTTGGGTTTTCTAACAAATTCGATTGTTTTACCAATTCAAAACCTGCGGCCTTAGAGCTTGATTTAATCAAGGCAGGATCAATGCGGTGCAGAGTGGTCGCTGTTTCCGGTGCCGCCCCGCTAACTGCAACATGGTCTACGACGACGAACAATCCCCCCGTTTTCAAACTGTGATTAATCCCTCGCAAAAATTTGTGGCTATCGATCGCCGGCCAGCTTTTATCGACGTAGAACAAATCGTGAAAGCCCAGAACAAAAAGAGCCAAGTCGAATCGTTCGCTGTCTAAGGCCAAGGCATTCGCATCCATAGTCAACGGCTTAACATTCTTCAACCGACCTTCTTCGAGGCGTTTATCGTCACCAATGCTCTTCAAATATTCGACCCAAGGTGCATTGTTATACAACACTACTTCACCCTTATCACCTACGATATAACTCACGATCTCACTGTAGTAGCCACTGCCGGCAAAGATGTCCAAAACTTTCATCCCTTCCGTAAGGCCAACAAACTGCAAAACTTCAGCGGGTTTTCTAGACTGATCCCTTTCGACATCCGCCGGTGGCCGATTAGGGTTGTTTACAGCGTCTAATATTCTCGAGTGGTGGTCTGCATAAACCCGAGTGCTGAACGAAAGCAGCAACGCTGTTATCACCATAATATTTTTCATTATTCTTCCTCGAATTGGCGTACAAAAGTATGAGCAGACCGCGCGCTACTGCGCCACTGATAGTTCCAAATAACTCTCAGTCCCAAGACCGGTAAAGAGCGTTTGAGTCGCAATTTTGACCTCGGCAATTTCCGCCCAATTCCCTACTTTGTTTGGGTGCGCGTGAAATTTTGGGAAATCCGACGACGAAATGTCCAGTCTCAAGCGGGAGCCCTTTTTTAACGACCATTCAATGGGCCAAAACTCGAAGTCCAAATCTACCTTTTCACCCGGTGTGTAACTCTGAGGTAATTCAGCGTTATTTCGGTAAGCCAAAGACGTTATCGAATCGCGTATGTTTATCATTTTCCCATCGGCAAAAATCTCTATGAGCTTGCCAGTAAAAGCGGTATCTTCAGCGTCAGACGAAACACTTAGCCGTAAACCGATATCACCCACAATTTTTAAATCTTCTGCCAATGGCTCGGTCGTAAATGTAAGAACGTCTTCTCTTTCGCACAAACCATTCTGCAATACGTTGGCCGGTTTGGCCCCGTCAAAACCCGGCAGAATAAACGCCAACATTCCAGCACCACCTTTTGTGGGCACTGGGTCATCAGGGTTATATTGGTAATCTATCGAGGTAGAAGGGTCGCCCTTACTATGGTGTAAATCCCCTCCTTCACACCGGTTCGCGTTCCCAGGGTCGCTAAGGTAAAAACGCATGGTTTCTGTTTTCGGCGGCCAGCTATCTCTTTCAATCCAAATATTGTCACGCATCGCATAGGTGGACACTCCGGGTTTATTAACTAATTTTTCGCCTTTTAAATGATGATCTAGCCAATCGAGCATAATCGGCCATTGAAATAGACCACCATCGGAATTCGGCGTCTCTAGTGCTTCGCCGCCGGACCCAATGTGTGTCCAGGGACCAATAATAAAGCGGCTTTTCGATTGCGTTGCTAATCGCTGCCAATCTTTATACTGGGGTCCAAAGAATACATCATACCAACCACCTATCATTAATATCGGAACCGATAGCTCTTCGGGCACACGCCGAACTTCCTCGTTACCTGGAACCTGCCACTGTTCTGCGTCGGCTGAAGCACCGCTAACCATTCGTCGGTACCATGGCATATCCATCCCGAAAACCTTAGTGTCTACGTCGATATGCGGACGATAGCGTATCGCCTGTTGATAAAGCTTTCCCGCATCGTCGTCAGAGGAGTTGGTCGTTTTCATCATGCTCGCCCAAGCAGTGAACGTTTCATGGCGAAACATCCCATCGTGAAACATGACCGCGCGGTTATCCGTCGTGTATACGGCAGGGATGAATGTCTTGACCTCTTCCGGCAGTCCACCACTGGCGGCAGCCCATTGCACAGCGGCAAGATACGACGGCCCGACCATGGCAATATTACTATTTTGAAAAGGCTGATTAATTAACCAGTCAAGAGTATCGTTGCCATCGCTGACTTCGTTTTCTCCCGGTACCCACTGCCCACCTGACTCACCCTGCCCCCTCACGTCCTGAAATACACAGGCATAACCGTACCGCACAAACCTTCCACACAAAGTATCGCGCATAATAGCGCCGAATTGAGCATAAGGATTGCGTACTAGCACAGTAGGAAAAGACCCCATCTCTTGCTCATAAGATCTTTCAGTTACATTATTTTCGGGAAAGGCGATGGTTGTATAGAGTGTAACTCCGTCAGACATTTTAACCATCACTTCGCGGGACTCGCCCGCCGCATGAGAAAAAGCCGGTAAATCTTCCTGTATCCTCGTTAACTCGTGCCTTGCGAGATACCCGGTACCGCCGACCAGCACGAGCACCACAATAATTACACCGCCAATCTTAAACAACTTTTTCATAGACCCTCCAGAAACTTAGCGGTTAATATAAAGTAAATCTTTCATAATATCTCGCTATTAGATTTACCTAACATAAATAAAACTAGCGCAACTTTTGGGGTCCACAAAACTCCCGGTTTAGACAAGCCCTTTCTTAGCCGGCGTACATTAAAAGACAGTAACCTAGACGGCCACGTCACCACTAAACCCTTTAATGACTTGCTCGGTAAGCTCGGCACCTGCCTGTTCTGGGGTGCCCGCAAGGAAAGGTGGCTGGGGATCGTACTCCATCGCCAGTTGAACTGTTTTCGCGACGTCCTCACCATCGATCTCAGCAATTAGCGCCAGCCCAAAATCAATACCGGCGGTGACACCGCCGCCCGTGGCGCGATCTCCGTCAATTACCCATCTCGACTTCACTGGAATTGCGCCAAAACTTTCTAACATGGCATGAGCTACCCAATGGGTCGTGGCCCGAAATCCCGTTAGCAAACCCGCAGCGCCAAGCAATAAAGCTCCCGTACACACGCTTGTTTTCCATGCAGCCTTAGAGCCGCGCTGTCTCAAAAACTCCAGCACCTCTTCGTCTTCCATTAAAGCGATCGTTGGTGTTGCACCGCCGGGTACAAACAATATGTCCGGCGCATCAAAAGCATCGGCAAAGCTATGCGTAGGAACAAGGGCCATACCAGTATCCGTCATCACAGGGTTTGTATCCTTCCAGACAATTTGGATATTGGTTCCTGGCCATAGGCTCCAGGCTTGTAATGGACCCATCAAATCGAGGGGTGTCATACCGGGATAAACCATCATTGTGATATTCATAATTTGCGTTCCTGTCATTAAATTAGGTGAATGTTCTTACAAATTAGCAGAATTCACCAATGACCGTTATGATAGCGTTATGTCTGAAAGTGCCACTGAAATCCCCAAATCGATCTATTTTGCGCTTTACGATGGAGTGCAATTATTAGATGTCGCCGGTCCTGCGGAGGTATTTTGCCAAGCCAATGTTGAACTGGGACGTGATGTATACGACGTCGTGTACGTGAGCAGTAATCCGCAAGGCTCCGTACAGTCTTCCGCAGGGCTCCCACTCGGGACAAAACCGTTGCCGAAGATTGATACGTCCATTCATACGCTCATGCTTCCCGGCGCAGGCCTTAGCTCACTAAACACCGCTCTAGCAGATAATGAATTAATGCTCTGGATTGAACGGGCTGCAAATAACAGCCACCGCAACATGTCTGTCTGTACAGGTGCCTTTCTTTTTGGCGCTATAGGATTACTAAACGAACGACGGGTTACTACCCATTGGGCAGCAATCAATATGTTGCAGGATTTGCACCCCGCTAGCGAGGTCGCCAAAGACTCCCTCTATATGAAAGACGGAAACCTTTGGACCTCAGCTGGAGTCTTGTCGGGTGTTGATATGGCCCTTGCGATTGTTAGTGAAGATTATGGTTCGCGAATCGCTCTAAAGGTTGCACGAATGCTGGTGGTATTTCTATTCCGTGATGGAGGGCAATCTCAATTTTCGAGCCCCATAGATTTACAGGCGAAAGCGAGTCGAGGCGACTTGCTGAATCTAATTTCATGGCTGCAACAACGGCTCAGCACCGACATCACCGTGACACACATGGCAGCCCACTTGGCTATTTCGGTTCGTACGCTACATCGACGATGCCAAACCACCTTGAGTATGACACCAGCTCAATTACTGAGTGAACTGCGGTTAGAACACTCGAGGACTTTATTACAAGCACCGTTAGCACTTAAAGTCATTGCGGATCAGTGTGGATTTAGTCATGCTGCTGCATTTTCGAAAGCGTTTAATCACCGTTTTGGAATTGCGCCTGGGCGTTATCGTCAACGTTTTAGGAACCAAACCTCAACAGCAAACGGCGTAGTTTAGGACTTCGCCTCAATGAGAATAGCCTCGGCAACGATCGTGTACTCGCGGCGGGCGGCGACGACTGACTCGGTCGAATCACCGGCGTCTGCGGCATAATGTTTCACGGTTTCGGGACTCAACACTTTTTCTGATAGAACCCCAAAGACCGTGCCAGGGCTATTCCCCGTATCAGTAGGGACAAAGGTTTTGTAGTCTTTAAAAGTCACTCGGGCGAACTGGTTTCCGTCTGCTAGAATCAACCAACAGCCCTTCTTCTGGCAAACTTTAGTGATTGTTCCCGAAATTTTTGTTGCCGTTTTGTTGGGCGGCTCGCTGTCAGCAGTAAGCGCAGCAATAGCGTTTGACAAGGGTTGAACATGGCCGACAGCTGGCATGTCTATTCCGTAGGTAACGCTGTCTTTGCTACCCATTTCCGAAGTCATCGCATAGGAAGAATAAAACACACCGATAAACAGCGTAGCCACTATTGGTAAAGCTTTTTGAATTCGCATTATCGTTTCCATTTGATCGATTTTGTTCTCACCATGGGCTTCAGCGTAAGCGCCGGGCAGTGAAGAACTAAAGTCCGTCTATAATCTCACATAAGGTAATTGAGATACACTAATACACGCTCCAAACTCGAAAACCCCCTAGGTTTATTGCTATTCGTAATTCCCTTTTGCATCCTAAGGACTTAATGGATCGGCAACCAACCGAAACCCTAAGCACCTTCGTACTTTAACCAGATTAGTTTGATCGCAAAAAATATTACAGGACTTTCGCCTGGAAAAAATACATAGATATAGTTCAAACTATTCTAGTACACTCTTGAATTAAAACGTGATACTTCAGGCTATATTGAACACTAATCCTAAATGTCTACGTTTTTTACCCCGATCAAAAACTGCTGTTTGTTCAAACTTCGAGGAATTTATGGCTTGGCTTACAAACCGCCCCATTGGACTAACAATAAACGATAAGGGCAGTTATTCAGGTTATACCTTGTTTTCATCTGTGCGAGGCCACCACGCCACTATAGTCAACATGGAAGGTCAGGTTGTGCACCAATGGCATCACGATGAAGGAATTCAACATGTCAAATTACTGGAGAATGGCAATCTGTTGCTACAAACCCTGCCACCCGCCGATGCCGAAGGCCGTGAGAAAATTGGCGGCTCCGCAGGCGCGATGATCGAGTTAGACCCGGAAGGAAACACGCTTTGGGAACACCGAGATATCACGCAGCATCATGATTATGTGAGACTGGAAAACGGAAACACGCTCTATCTGGCTTGGGAGCTTATTCCACTGACTATCAGTAAGAAAATTAAGGGTGGACATCAACATGAGGACGACCCCGAGCTAATGTGGGGTGATGTAGTCCGGGAAATCAATTTGGAAGGGCAAATCTTACACGAATGGCTCTCATGGGAACATTTGGACTTTGATGAAGAGATAATATGTCCGTTGGAAAGTCACAAAGAATGGACACATGCCAATTCGTTAGAAGTCTTATCCAACGGTGACTGGCTCATTAGCCTTCGCCTAACCAGCACAGTCATCATCGTAGACCGATCAACCGGTAAAATAAAATGGCGTTGGGGTGGCAGCCAAACTTTTATCGATCATGACCCCGCGAAATCTGGTCCAGCCGACTTGTCCCATCAACACAACGCGCAAATGTTGAGTAACGGTAATATAATGGTATTTGATAATGGTTGTCATCGTAAACGCGGTCCAGGCTATTCGCGCATTGTCGAAATAAACCCCGAAACCCGGGAGTTTATTTGGTCTTATGCAAATCCCACCTTGCTTGCCTTCTACAGCTTTATGGTTAGCGGTTGCGAAAGATTACCCAACGGCAATACACTAATCACCGAAGGTGCAAGCGGCCGAATATTTGAAGTTACACCATCACAAGCCGTTGTATGGGAATATATTTCACCCTGGACGCTACCCAGTAATTTCGGTCCAACCCCTGCCGTATTTCGATCTTACAGGATAGCTGTCAATGATCCGCGGATAAACGCCTATGAGTTATCGTCAGAAAACTACGGAGAACTCAACAGTGCTATCAACGCTGGAGAGGTTCAAGTAGAAAGCAATTATGCTCACAATGTACCTGCACCCCAAACCGAGATCTTGAGCGATGCACCCGTTAAAAAAAAATAGAAGATCTTTATTCTGTGCGGTCCAGCGGGTACGCTAGTATCTTATCTAAATTGGACGAATTTTGGTTAACAAAACAGTGGATGTTTTTGTTCATATCGATACTTCAACCCTTACAAAATGGTAATTTCTTATTCCCAAGCGGAAGGATCGGAATGCTATACTTCG
>CAJVZD010000117.1 GCA_913019905.1 uncultured Cellvibrionales bacterium | reverse complement strand
GCCAATGCTGGATGAGATTGCCGCGCTAACGCTCGCAATGACTGAGCTTGTTAGTTTATGGATAGGCACTAACTAGTGCGTATCCAGAAATGGGCGTTTTTCTGCGATGTCGTTGCGAGCGGTACGGTTCGACGCTTCGACGGTTCGGCGCGGCAATCTCCTGTAGGCCGCACCAATGCTGGTAATTATGTATACACTTCCACCATGAGATTGCCGCGCTTAGCTCGCAAAGACCAATTTCTGGGCGGGCACTAACTAATAAAAAACCTCTGGCTTTACTCCTCGGGACGAGAAGGCAAACCTACCGATGCCGCTACCTGATGCCAGAGCAAAGACTCTAGCGCCTCGGGACTGGGGCGAGATTTTCGATCCAGCGCCTTGGCAAAGACCAGCTGCATTGCACCAAACATAGCTGCTCCAGCAAGCTCCGGATCGATAGCGCTGGATAGCTCCCCGCGCTTTTGAGCACGTATAATCCCGCGGGCTGTGAGCTCGATAACTCCGTCAATGCGCTCCGTCTCTTTCTTCGCAACCACAGGGTCGCGAACAAAGGTACTGTGCAAAACCGGAGCCAGTGGTTCGTTGTAATGAAATTGAACACCGAGCTTAAGCCGTAACCGTTCGTGCACCGCCCAGTCACCCTTATCGTTGAGGTATAGCTCCAGGACCTGACTATGAAAGCGATCATAATAATCGTCCACCAGGGCCGCAATCAAACCGGACTTTGAGCCAAAATACCGATGCACCAACCCCGGTACAACCCCACTCTGTTGAGCAATTTGAGCCAATTCAACATGACCATTATTTGCAATAGCCAATTTCCTCGCTACTTGCAATAACTTCTCGCGGGTGGCCTTGCCTTTTACCGTGCTGGGTATTTTAATATTTGCCATGGCGCGAGTTTATAATTTTTTAAAAGTGAATTCACTTCATTTGTTGACATTGAAACAGCAAAGCATAAAAATGAAGTCACTTCACTTATTTCAATTCAAGAAAAGAGAGGCGGATCATGGCGGCAATCCTCAACGACCAGGAAGTTGCAGAAAAAGTTTTGCAACACATAGAAAGCAAAACGACAGATACGGGTGACAGTATCTGGCGTGAGCCCGTTCAAAACTACATATCGAAAAGTCGTTTTGATACTGAAATAAACCAGGTTTTACGAGGCAACCCGAACCCTTTTTGTCCGTCAGCTGCACTACCGGACGCTGGCTCCTACATTGCGCGAGAAGCGGCGGGCACACCGATAGTCGTAGTACGCGGTAACGACCTCAAGGTCAGAGCGTTTCGCAATGCCTGCCGCCACCGAGGCGCGCAAGTCGCAACGGGTACGGGATGCGCGAAAGCCTTTCGGTGTAACTACCATGGCTGGACCTATCGCCTGGACGGCAGCTTGCAACATATTCCCCATGAACAGGGATTTCCTGAACTCGACAAAGAACAACACGGCCTGGTGCCGGTGGCTGCCGAAGAAAAGTCGGGGCTAATTTTTGTATCGCAAGACAGTAATGCAAGCTTCGCAGATTTGGAGGAAATACCTGCGCTATTGAATTCGAAGCAACAGATATTTAACATCGACGAATACGAACTCGACGTTAACTGGAAAGTATTTCTCGAAAGCTTTCTAGAGGGCTATCACATAAAACCAGCACATAAAGAAACCTTCTTTCCCTTTGGATTTGACAATCTTAATTTGGTTGAAACCTTTGGGCGCAACTCCCGCATAACGTTTCCCTTCCAACGAATCGCCAAGCTCGCCGACATTGTCCCGAGCAAACGCAGAGTCGACGGATTATTAACCTACGTTTATCAACTATTCCCAAATGTCATGATTGCCGTATTATCACACCATACAACGATGGTCATTTTGGAGCCTCTGGCCGTTGATAAAACGAGGGTTATCACCTACTCGTTAACCAACGGCGTATTGGAGGGTGAGGAAGCGTTTGCGAAGGCACGTAATGACGCTGAATTCGTCAGTAATCAAGGCAATGCTGAAGATATTGCCCTGGCAAAGTCTATTCAAGCCAGTATCCACAGCGGCGCGAACGAGGTCTTTACTTTCGGCCTTTACGAGAAATTGATCGGACACTTCCATCAATCTTTAACAGACCTGCTCGAAGGAGTAAATGTCGTCGAGTTAAAGTGAGCAGGCCGGTGAAATAAATCCGGACATACCGCCACTTAAAATCACCAGCTTGCCGCGGCCAGGCTCTTTGATATAGCCTGCAAAGCCCTACCCTTGTTACTCATCTTCCAGGCCAGATAGCTTTCGGCAGTCGGTGTATCGAGGCTCAATTCAATCAATCGCCCGCTGTCGAGGTAACGCTGAACCCGATGTCGCGGTAAAGAACCGATGCCAAGTCCCGCGAGTAGGGCCGCAACTTTTTGATCGATCGTCTGCACATACAGGTAATGGTTAGCACCGATGCTGAGACCTGCATTCCGAACAACGTTTAAAGTCGAAGTATCATGGGTCACCACCCGCCGCAGCTTTGGCAATTGAACAGACAGTGCTTCCGCTTTGTTAGCCAAGTAGGCCAAGGGATGAAAAGGTGCAATGACCGGTACTAAATCGCTATTGCCGAGGGAGAGAATCCGGAAGCCTTTTTGCAGCGGCACCGGCCCAGACACGCCGACGACTAAATCGACGGTATCCTGTTCAAGCGCTTCCCAGCCACCATTAAGCACACATTCACAAACATCCACTTCCAAACTCTCGTGAACACTTAAAAACTTTCCAAGAACCTCAAAAAATACCTCGTGATTCTGAATGGATTCCACGGCAATTCGAAGACGCGGCTCCCAACCCGTCGCCACTTCCCGCGCTTTGTCGGCGAGTAATTCCGTTGCATTTAGGATTTTTCGCCCCTCTTCAAGCACGTAACGACCCGCAGGCGTTAACACCGACCGACGACCCTGACGCTCAAATACAGTAATACTCAACTGCTCCTCCAACTTTTGCACACCGTAAGAAAGAGCCGACGTTGCTTTATTCAACTCTTCCGCTGCTTTTGCAAAGCTTCCTCGTCTATCAATTGCATCGAGTATTTGCAAGGCCTCTATTGTTATGGGGTTTAGATTCATTTCGCTCTACATAAACGTTCTGATTTTTAGAACACTCTAATCAATAATGACCCCTTATTCAATTATTTCCAGTCGATACAATAGCGTCACTTTAAACAAACACACACAATCAAACTGGAGAACATCATGAAAACACAAGTAAACAGAGTCATCACCACCACCGCTGGATTGGACACTCTTCCCGTACGGATCGCCATTGGTATTACTTTTGCTGCACATGGCGCGCAAAAGTTATTTGGCTGGTTTGGTGGCTATGGCCTGGAAGGAACCGCAGGCTGGATGGAGTCGATTGGTTTGGCACCTGGAATGCTATTAGCCACTCTCGCAGGCAGCGCCGAATTTTTTGGAGGATTGTTACTGGTGATTGGCTTATTCGTACGACCCGCTGCACTTATTCTTGCCGTCACTATGCTCGTAGCCATTGTCACTGTACATCTCGAAAACGGCCTATTCATGAGCAACAACGGCTACGAATTCGGCTTAGCGCTGTTGGTTGTCAGTATTGGATTAGTTTTTCGAGGCGCCGGTAGCTTAAGTATCGATCGCGTATTACAACAACAACTTAGAAACTAAATTCTCGCCCCAAACGCCGGTAATTTATCAGCCGGCGATTGAGACGACGTGTTGTCAGCGTAATCTGCGACAACACTAACGACCGCACACACCAAAGAAAACAGACAAGTTTCACAGAAAAGAAATACTCAAACGCTCAACGTGTAACTAAAGGAGAAAAGTAATGGGTTTATTGCAAAATGGACAGTGGGTCGACCAATGGTACGACACCGACGCCAGCGAGGGAGAATTTCGTCGCCAGAACAGCTACTTCAGAAACTGGGTAACACCCAACGGTGAAGCTGGACCGAACGGAGAGACGGGTTTTAAAGCAGAAAAGGGTCGCTACCATCTATACGTTTCTCTCGCCTGCCCCTGGGCTCACCGCACTTTGATCTTTCGACAATTAAAACAGCTTGGGGACTATATCGACGTCACGGTGGTTAATCCGATCATGCTGGAAAATGGCTGGGAGATGCAGGACTCCTTGCATGAGCTGGATTTTTTGTACGAACTCTATCTAAAAGCCGACGAGAGCTACGAGGGTCGCGTGACTGTACCCGTGCTTTGGGACAAGCGGACCGGGACCATAGTCAGCAATGAATCCTCCGAGATCATTCGCATGTTTAATACCGCCTTTAATCATTTAACTGGGAATACAAATGATTATTATCCGGAGCCATTAATCGATACGGTTGAAGATCTAAACACCCGTATTTATGACACCATTAATAATGGCGTCTATAAAGCGGGATTTGCGACGACACAATCCGCGTACGAGCACGCCTTTTTTACTTTGTTTGATTCACTGGACTGGGTAGAGGGAATTTTATCACGCCAACGTTATTTGGCGGGCGACCAACTGACCGAAGCCGATTGGCGCTTGTTTACCACCTTGATTCGGTTCGATGCTGTATATGTAGGACACTTCAAGTGTAATCGCCAAACATTGGCTGAATATCCTCAGCTAAGCGCTTACGTTCGTGAACTTTATCAAGTTCCCGGTGTGGCTGAAACTGTCAACTTCGATCACATTAAAACCCACTACTACGCTAGCCATCGCACCATCAATCCCTCCGGTATTATTCCACTAGGACCCGAGCAGGACTTTACTCTACCCCACGGTCGGCATGAGCTTCCCGTAGCTTCATGGGCACAGCACGCATAGAGCGTGCGCAATACACACAAAAGCATATCAAGCTTGGAGAATAGCAATGAAAAAGCCCGTAAAAATTATCGATTCTGTCGCTGCCAACGATGGCGATGGCGTGCAAATTCGCCGAATTGCCGGCCGCCATTTAAACGCGATACTCGACCCTTTTTTAATGATTGATGAAATCAACTCAGATAATGCCAGCGATTACATCGGAGGATTTCCAGAACACCCCCACCGTGGGTTCGAGACGATTACCTATATGAAAGCTGGGCGAATGCGCCATCGCGATCACATGGGTAATGAAGGGATCATTCACTCGGGCGATGTGCAATGGATGACCGCAGGTAAAGGTGTTCTCCATTCTGAAATGCCCGAACAGGATAGCGGCTTGCTGCACGGATTTCAGATTTGGCTAAACCTAGCTGCGGCTGAAAAAATGAAGCCCGCCGCTTATAGAGATATCCCTAGCAAAAGTATATATGAGGAGAATCTCCGAGGTGGCGGACGGGTTCGCGTAATAGCCGGCAATGTTAGCGTGGAAAACCAACGTCTACAGGGCGCAATACCGCCACTAACAACCGAACCTATATTGCTCGACGTACAGCTGTCTCCGAAGGAATCTATAGATTTAAAGTTCGAAACGTCCAATCCCTTGTTCGTTTACGTGTACCAGGGAACTGTGCAGCAGCCAGTTACTAGCGCAGGACGAGGAGATGAAGGATATACTGACAGTATCCAACGGAGGCAGATGGGTATTTTTCCCGATAGCGATCAACTCAATCTCTCTGCAGGGGTTTCCGGCGCAAATTTTCTGGTATTAGGTGGCCGACCAATTAAAGAACCCATTGTGCAACACGGCCCCTTCGTCATGAATAGCGCCGAACAAATTAATCAAGCAATAATGGACTTCCGAAACAATCGGCTCGTTTAAGGACTTTAATCATATCAAAATCGTCGCGATGCAAATTAATATCGCCCATTCTTTTCGAATCGTTTTTTAACGGCTGATTTTCGTAGGCTTGATTTTCGAAAGAATGTCTAGACGCTGAAATTAAACGACCGGGATCTGTTCACTTAACAAAATGTGTCGTCTAGTCATTGAGGCATGCTGTCGACTTAAGTTGCAGATAGATGGATTTGGTTAATTCCCAGCGTAAGCTCTTATAAGACAAGTGGCTCGTGCGATTCACGCAACAGAACATTTTTTGACGACCTTAGTTATTCGAAATTGCATTGGAGGAGTTGCTAGTCAATGCCTGTCGTGGTTTCATTACCAGAATCTGAACACCGCAATGGTTGCCCGACAGCTCCTATGACATCAAAAAAAACTGACACCCAAGAAACAAGCAAAACCGCGAGCCTTGGCGCTCTGCACGGCGTTCGCATCCTCGATCTTTCCGCGGTTGTTTCGGGGCCAATGGCGGCAGTCGTACTGGCGGACCAAGGCGCCGATGTTATAAAAATTGAACCGCCGGGTTGGGGCGATGGTATTCGCTTTCTTGGGGCAAGCCGCAATGGCTTAAGCTCAATTTTTTCGATGATCAATCGCAACAAACGGTCTCTCGCCATCAATCTGAAACATCCGGCCGGACGAGCGTTAGTATCAAAGCTAGTCGAGACGGCAGATGTATTACTGCAAAACTTCCGACCAGGGAAAATGGAAGCACTGGGACTGGATTATGAGAGCCTAAAAACAATAAACCCCAATCTTATTTACGCCTCTATCAACGGCATGGGGGAAGTAGGCCCCTACGCCGAACAAAAAGTCTATGACTATGTGATTCAAGGGATTAGCGGCGCGCTGGACGCTCAGGCAGAAGGTGATCAACCAAAGATCATCCGTTCCATCATTTACGATAAAGTCACCGCTCTTACTGCCGCTCAAGGAATAACCGCCGCATTATATGCCCGAGCAATGGGAGCCGGCGGACAACATATAAAAGTTTCAATGCTGGATGCAGGGGTCTATTTTAACTGGCCTGACCTTATGTGGAACCATAGTTTTAGGGGCGATGGCGTACAGTATTCGGGCGATCTTGCCGACATGTACGAAATCAACACGGCGAACGATGGCGCGATCGTCACACACCAAATGGACATCGACTGTTCAAATTATTCAACTGATGAATTAATCGAAATTTTTGCGCACAACGAAATTCCCGTGGCGCGAGTCAATAGCCGAGCTGATGTAGCGAACGATCCACAGGTAAAAGCGTTAGGCATACTCGAAGAAATTGACCACCCCCGCGGTGGACCGATGGTTCAGCCACGAGCACCGGTTCGATTTGGGCAAAGTATTTCAAGTAAAAAAAACCCGTCTCCGGAAGTCGGACAACACACAGCAGAAATTCTCGGAGAACTGGGTTTGTCCATAGAGGAGATGAAAGCGCTAGCTATGGAAGGGGCCATCGGATAGCCTGTTCTTTTAGAAGCCCCGCATTGCACCTATTTGTAAAAGCCATTAGAAAAAAGATTCCGAATATCAAGAGATGACTGCTCGGATTAAAATTTGCGCATCCGACGACAATCATCTCGACCCCCAACAATTCATTCAACAGAAAAAACTAGATATACCCTACGATATAAGAATCTGTTGGCCCAAACTTTTGTACAATTAGAACGCATTAACAATTAGACACATACCGGTAAAATTTTCCGGCCACGAGACATAAACAGATCCAAAAAAAGGACCTACGAGCGTCTCGTAGATCCTTTATTCTGGGCAAAAAACTGCCAACGTCTATTAGGCCAATACTTATGTGATCAAAATAATGAAACCTTAGACTACTGCAGCGCGGTCTCTAACTCCCTTGACTAAACATTGCAGCCGCAGCGGCAAATTCATCGCGAGTTAAACTGCCATCGGTGTCTTTATCCATTTGCTGGAAACCATTGGCAATCATTTTACCAATACGGCCCCTCAGCTCACTTTGTTCTAACCGACCATTAAAGTTGTCATCCAACATCCCGAACAAACGACTATCCCCTAAAGACTTCTGATAATCATCTTTCATATTGTCGCTCGTTTCATCTTTCCAGCGATAGCTAACAGCGGTAAACAACATCTCTTCGTGAGATTGCTCTCCCCAGGTAACAGTGCTCTTTGCATCTGGATTCGCGGGATTATTCTCCGTGTTGTCATATTGAGTCCGTACGATCAACTTAGAACCAGCTGGCACGTCTATCGGCTCGGCAAACTCGTAACTGCGCTGCCAATTAAAATCGTAGCGAGGCAAAGACAACAACAATTCCTCTTTACCGTTTGGATAAACCATTGTCAGCGTTGATGACTGCCCGCGATAGTGCGCGTGAGGAAAAGCCGAATAAAGCTCTGCATCTTTCGGAAATTCAATGTAGCCAACTTCTTCATGCCCTTCAGTATTCGGAGGAATCTCAATAGAAGCATCAAGAATGAACATACCACGGGTCATTAACTTGGGTTTTTCGTCATAAAAATAAAGACCCACCTGGGTTTGATCAGTAACCGCTTTTCCATAACTCGTATAGTGCATTTGAAAACCAATGGCACCACCCGCCGGCAGATAAGTGCCGATATTGTCTCGGGCAATCGAAGACTCCGCACCAACCGCATAACCACCAACGGAAGAGCCCCATTTAGTTTGGCTGGCTTTCCCGTCTTTGGGCATCTCCTTCATCATCCCGCTCAATAGATGATGTACCGTCTCTCGTGAGCCGACTTTGACCGTACTAGCTCGCAACCACTTTGGCTCTGTTAGAGGGTTCTCAATAACCGGGTAGCGATAATCTACAATCCCCGTTGCCGGAACATCAAAGGGAGGGAGATTAAGAATTAGATCGGGCTCGCCAAGGGGCCAATCCTTAATCGGCTCTCTCGCTGCAACTAAGGGATCGACGCCCTCTCCTCGCGGTGACCCTGCCTCAATCCAGTGGACCAGCGTTTTTATTTCATTGGGAGACAAGCTCTTATCGCGCAAGAAGTGCCCAACTTCCGGATCAGCATGCCAAGGCGGCATCCGGTCTGTTCGAATGACTTCGCGGATCATCGGACTAAAACCTTTCACCATCTCGTAGCTACTCATTGCCCAAGGGCCGATACCGCCCTCCTGGTGACAACCTATACAGTTTTCTTCCAGGATTGGGACAATGGTATCTTTATAAGAAATCTTGGCATGTTGTGCTCGTTGTTCGCGTTCCGGGAAGTTTATCAGACACCCAGGTGCATTAGCTTGGCTGACTTTAATATTTTCGCCCGCAACGATGGCGTCCAATGCATCGGCAAGATAACTATGTTTGGCTTTCATTTTTTGGTTTTCATAAGTCAGGCGATCGTCGATCGGCCCGTGGTAAACGACTTTCCTGGTTTTCGGGTCGATCACAAAGACCTCGTGAGTGCGAGTCACATTGAGTGCCTCACCGACCAGTTGGTTTTCGTCGACCAGTACGGGAAGATCAAAACCAAATTCCGCAACTTCCGCAGCGATACTGGTGCGATTGTCTTGTATATTGGAGTTCAACAGATAAAATTTTATTCCTTTTCCCTCATAACTATCGCGCACTTTCCGCATCGACGGCATAGCGTTTCGTACGATCGGGCAGCCATTCCCTTGTGTCATCAAAACGATTGCGGGCGCATTAGTGTCATAATACAAACGGTGAGCGGCACCTGTGTGATCGAGTAATTCAAAGTCATCGACTGCCATACCGACGATGTTAACCTCAGCCGAATTGGCTGTCGCCTCTGCACTGCTAATCAGTGATAGACTGGGATGCTGTTCCATGCCCAAAAAGAAAACGATAGTGGCGATCGCACCCAGCGCAAATCTACCCGTAAATTTTAAACCCTTCATAACTCCTCCCCCCAAACTGCCCCACTATTAATTGAGAAACATTACCAGAGCTACTCACATTTAACTAGGGTTGCAAGGCCATACACCACCCTATTACAAATTCGTAATATCAATGAGAAGAAAATCTCGTCCGCGCAACAAAAACATCACACCATTTAGTTAATCTGTTTATAAGGAAAGGTTGTCCTTATTCACTTTTCATTGATAGAAGAAAGCAGCATCGCAAAATAGATCTACACCTTTTCCAAAAGCTGTACGCTGCAAACAGCCAGTGACTATATTTGTCCGGCCCATAGCTTCACGTTTTTCAAGTCGATTGCATGAACTGTTAAACGCTTAACAATTCTTCCTGCGAACAAAGCACATTCACGGTGACAGCTACGATTTTTAGGGAATAATATATTGTTAGATCAGAAAGGTAGCCTAATCACATAATGTGTTTGCAGTAACAGCCAACTAGCAAACCTAAATAGGGTCCTTTAAAGACAGTCAATGGTTGTCATTTTGATGTTGCTGTGGTCGTAACACGCATTAGCTGTCACCCTGTCACGAAAAGTGTAAATTTTCGCCCTGACGAGTATGTGAAGCTGGCCTCGCTAACACATGTGACACCTTTGATACAGTTACGTCGGTAATAATCCGCCGGCAAGCCACACCCCGCTAAACACATCATGGTCGGCGAGCGAGACAAATTGCGTCCTGTTTATATCCCTCAATCAACGAGCAAGTCCGATAGGATCTTTCAGAACTAACCATCGTCAATTAAGCACCCCAAAACGACCGTAAATCGTCTCACTGGCCACTAGTTAGTGCCCATCCAGAAATGGGTGTTTTCAACGATGTCATTGCGAGCGAAGCGCGGCAATCTCCCGCAGCCCG
>CAJVZD010000116.1 GCA_913019905.1 uncultured Cellvibrionales bacterium | reverse complement strand
AAAAATAACGTTTCTATGCAAGTTACCCATGTCGGCGCTGGAGGTGGTGTATTCGTAAGCGGCGAAGGTGGTGAATTGGCCGGGATCATTAAACTGGTCTGCAGCATCAATAGTATCTTCCCACGCACTGCGAATGACACCCAGTACTTCGTCGCGATCTAATTCTCCCGAGATTATCTGTGCAACCGCTCTTGGCAAAAAGTCGGCAAATGTGGACAGTCGTTTCAATGTACTGAATAGGTCCGTGCCGAAGTTTTCAGGGGCATTTAGGTCATGGTAAGGCTGTGAAAATTCATTTTTCGAGAACGCTGAAGAGGTTTCTGCTGCGGCCTTTACCAGCCCTAAAAACATACCGTGATCGGTAACCGCATAAAAATCCATCGGCCGTGTTAGCTGCATATTAAAACCGCCGGGATTTTTAATCGCCTCGCCTCGGGCAAAACGGTAGGCATCATATGGTGTTGCCAGAGTGCCCATTGAATAGCCGTCGAATGAGTACGTCGTATGCACATGCAAATCGCCGTAATAAGCTTTGCGTTCTATTTGAGCTTTGCCTCCGCCTGTTTCTTTTTGGCTCGTTTCTTTTTGAATCATGCCGTCGCTTTCTACGTCACCCGCCTCTTCATCACCAGTTTCTCCATCACTAGCTTCTTCATCACTAGAAGGCGGCTGCATCTTTTCACGGCTAAGCAATTCGGTTTCTGTTTCAAAGACTTTTGCATCCCAGCCTCCGGGGTTTTCTTCTAACAGCGCGTCAATTTCAGCGGTCTCAGCGATAATGCTTTCGTTGCCATGGACGTTTGCAGCAGAACTAAAAGCCTCACTGGACGGTTCCATTTTTGTGTCTGAACAAGACACAAGGAATAGGCCCGTTGCGACCATGGTCAATCCGACAAGAGATTGCCTGTATTTCGTCTGTCCAATTATTTTTTTCATTGCTACAACCTTAATTGTATTTAGTGTCTGTGCGGACCCAGGTAAGACGATTGGAGATTAAAGCCCCTTCCACCATTAACCCAACCCAAGCCCTTTCAGTTACCGTGGCAGAACAGCCCACTCAGTCGGCTCGAAATCACCGACTCCCGACATACTCACTATTGGGCCTACAGCGATTAACGATTAGTTAGTAAAAAACTAGCGCAACAAAAATTTCTATCTGCAGTTCCAATAAGCCATTTTTCAGCGAAATTGATTATAGTGAGAAAAGCAGTATCATAGGAATCATTTTCGGACATAATCGAGATCATATTCACTCCTCAAGGAAACAAAATGAAAGGCCCACTCAACGCCAAAGAAGCCTTCGTGTCTGCGCTAGAGCGTGTCGGGATTGATCCAGTTAGGTTATTTAATGCTATAAACTCATCGGCATCAGAGTTACCGAAACAATCTACTGTGGTCAGCTCTAAGTCTGAGCCTGAGCGAAAAAGCGCTCAATTACATGCGCTATTGCAAACTGCCGTGGAGCTTTCGGGTGATCCAGGCTTGGCAATACGGCTGGGCCATAACGTTGACATTGCCGATTTCGGCGCTTTCGGTTTTGCGATTATGAGCAGTGTCGATATGAAAGCCGCCACTAAGCTTCATCTTCGCTATGTAAAGATATTTGCGCCGGCTGCGAATAAGTGGAGTTCGATCGAGCATGGCAACGGACTGACCGTGCGCTTGCAGCAATCTTTGGGAACGCCGGCCCAACAACAACTGGTCGCTGAAATGGCTTTTTCAAATCTAGTTAGCAACGGTCAGTTTCTTTCTGGTTCTTCAGCAGAAGGGATTGAATTACAGCTTAATTACCCGAAGCCTGCTCACTTCAAGGCCTATCAGAAACACATTCCAGTGCCGACCGTATTCGATCAGGAATACAATCAGTGTTTTCTGCCAAATGAGTGGCTAAAGCTGCCTGTTAGAACGGCAAATCCGGCTGCTAGCGTGGCATTTATACAACAGTGCGAGGAAATGCTTCAAGGCCTGAACCGAATCGAAAATACGTCCTCGGCTATACGCCGTTTGCTAATCCAATCAGCGGGAGCGTTGTTGAATATTTCTCAGGTTGCCGATCGCCTACATGTCAATGAACGCACTTTAAGGCGCCGCCTGAATGCTGAGTCGACTAATTTTCGTATTATCTGTGATGAGGTTAGAAACGTACTCGCCCAGCAATATCTCGCCCACACGTCACTGAATGTTGCGGATATAGCCCATCTGCTGAGTTACAGCGAGACAGTGAATTTCCGCCGAGCCTTTGTGCGCTGGAATGCGATGACGCCAAACCAATATCGACAACAGGCCGCGTAAGCAGCAGGCAATATAGAGATGTTAGTCTACAGTCTCACAGGCTACAGTTCTTAGCCCGTGGATTTTACTGCGTTCAATTGACGCTTAATTATGAACATTTCGTGCGACTGACAGCATCTAAGACTCTGGCAGAAAAAACTTCAAACCACTATCTGCACTCAAGCAAACCGAGCAGCTACCGAGCAGCTGACGGACTCTCATTCAGGGCCTTAGCAATGTCGAGGCTAATGGCCTCTGCGGCAGCTTTGACTTGCGCGCCATTCAGAGACAATACTTTGCCATCATTCATCAACAGCACACCGGAAACCATAGAAGTCACCACATCATTGGAATCAACCATGTACACCAAATGTGAAATCACATTATACAGTGGGGCTAACCGTGGACTATCTAGTGATACCTGAATAATGTCTGCACGCATACCCGCTTTAAGTCGTCCCGTTACATCGCCCAGACCAATCGCCTCAGCACCCATGCTGGTTGCCATTTCTAGCGCCACCATAGCAGGCACCACGGTTGGGTCGCCGGACTGTTGTTTGTGAATGAGCGCACTCAACCGCATTTCTTCCCACAGATCCAGATCATTATTGCTAGCAGCACCATCAGTACCCAAGCCGACACTGACACCCGCTGCCAGCATGGTCGGCACTGGCGCGATGCCTGCCGCCAGCTTTAAATTCGATGTCGGGTTATGGATGGCCCCCACCGGCTTAGCTGCCATCATTTGAATTTCTTCAGGACTAGGGTGCACCATATGGGCGGCAATCAATCGGTTATTCATCAAACCTTGCTCGGCGACGTGTTTTACCGGTGTGGTTTGGTAACGCTGTTTAATGATGGTTAGCTCGGAGGGCGCTTCTGCGATATGAATACTCACGGGCACCTGTAATTCATTGGCTTTTTTTGCCACTTGCGACAAATGCTCTGGTGACACGGTATAAGGGGCGTGAGGTGCAAACGCGGGCGTTATGCGTTCGTGCTTACCCTTCCACCGAACGACAAAATCAACCGCCGCCTGAAATGAATCATCCCATCCTTTAAATCCAGGGCTCGGGAAGTCGATTGAAGGGGATGCGATAATTGCGCGAAGCCCACAGCGCTCGACAACGTCCGCGATAGTATCCGGGTAAAAGTACATATCTACGAAGGTTGTTGTACCGCCACGGATCATTTCCCAGCAAGCGAGTTCAGAACCGGCTTTAATAAAACCCGAATTAACAAAGCGAGCCTCCATGGGGAAAATATAGTTGTTCAGCCAGTTCATTAATTTCAGGTCATCTGCCATACCCCTGAATAAAGTCATCGATGTGTGGGTGTGGCCATTAATCAAACCCGGCATGACTATTCGACCTTCTCCGGATATCGCTTGCTTCGCGCTGTAGCGTTGATCAATCTCTTTTCGAGTACCCACGGCAGTGATAACCGTACCCGTAATTGCTACTGCACCGTCGTTGATATAAGGCTTGTCATCGCTCATCGTCACAACGTAATCACCATAAACAATTGTGTCTACGGACTGCGGCGCAGCGTTTGATCCTTCGACAATGAACAATAAAGTAAAAAAGGCCGTGGCAAGAACTTTTAGAGAAGCGGTTAATCTGATCATCATTTTCCCAGAAGCGTTTGAATCGTTAGACATTACGGAGTAATAATCGAAAAGCTTAGGGCGTGCTTCAAATAGCATTTCAAATAGCATCGCCGTAAGGTATCCAAATATTTTTGACCTGACAGCTGTGCTGCAAGAACTGTTTGCCCTGACCTTCAACGGAAGAGAACCAATCGCGAGTCAGTCCTTGATTAACCCAGGTGTTTTTCAAATTTCCCACTGACGCACTCTCAATCACTTGGCTTCCTTCTGCGGTACCGTGATACCAAATGCAGTCAACCTGATTATGATCTGCGAGGACCTTCATCAACGTGTCGCGGCCACCCGTGACAATATTAACCACTCCGGCGGGTACGTCGGAGGTTTCCAATATTTGATAAAAATCAGTGGCCATTAACGGATACCGTTGCGATGCAACAACCACAGCACGATTACCCATTGCAATAACCGGAGCCAGCATAGAGATGAACGATAGCAGTGGTAACGAATCCGGGCAGCCGATACCCACGACTCCAAAAGGCTCATTCATCGCCAGCGTAACACCGCGAAGCGGTGGTTGGTGAACCGCCCCATCGTATTTGTCCGCCCACGCCGCATAGTAAAATAGCCTTTCTATCGTGGCATCGACTTCGCGCTTAGCTTGATCCTGGGAGACCCCGGTCATGGTCACTAATCGTTGGCAAAACTCAGCCGTTCGATAACTTAAATTCTCGGCAATAAAATACAGTATTTGAGCGCGACCATGGGCCGTCATTTTGCTCCAGGCTTCCGCTTTCGCTGCTGCCTCAACAGCGTTGCGAATATCCTTGCGACTTCCTTCGCCAACCAAACCCAATTGAGTCCCATCTTCACTCAACACGGTTAAGCTATTGCCGCTGTCGGGACGCGATTGCTTGCCCCCGATATACAGTTTAGGGGTTTGATTGATGGGCGGTAATCCGTCGGCAGTTTTTGCTGACTTACCGTTAGCCGTTATCACCGGTAGTTCTTTTTCCAATTCCCGCTGGTGCACCGGTTTTAGATATTCATAGAGCCCTTCGATGCCACCTTCACGGCCAAATCCCGACTCGCGATAACCGCCAAAACCACAGGCGGCATCAAATTGGTTAGTACAATTAATCCATACAACGCCGGCTTTAATCTGCGGCGCCACTTCCAAAGCGCGACTGATACTCTCGGACCAAATACTCGCGGCTAAGCCATAACGGCTATTATTAGCGAGATCGACCGCTTCTTTTTGCGAGCGGAAAGTTAACACACTCAAGACGGGTCCAAAGATCTCTTCGTTTGCAACAACGTTGCTCGCCTCAACATCCGTCAGTAAAGTCGGCGGATAGAAACAGCCTCTACTAGGCATGTCACTAGAGGGCTGCCATAACGTCGCCCCCTCCTCGACACCCTGCTTTACGAGCGACTCTATTCGACGCTTTTGGGATTCATCGACAATAGCGCCAATATCAATCCCTTTATCCAACGGATCACCCACCCGAAGCTTTTCCATTCGTACTTTAATTTTTACTAATAATTCGTCTGCAATACCTTCCTGCACCAGTAAACGAGAGCCCGCGCAGCAGACTTGCCCCTGGTTAAACCAAATCGCATCGACCAGACCTTCGACCGCACCATCCAAATCCGCATCATCAAAAACGATAAAGGGCGACTTGCCACCGAGTTCCAGCGTTAATTTTTTACCGGTTCCCGCCGTTTTTTCTTTAATCAGGCGTCCAACGTCAGTCGACCCGGTAAAGGCCACTTTATTCACATCGGGGTGATCGACAAGCTGCGCGCCAGTTGAACCGTCGCCGGTAACAATATTGATAACACCGGGCGGAATCCCCGCTTCTTCACACAAACCGGCAAACATTAAGGCGCTAAGGCTAGTAAATTCTGCCGGTTTCAAAACCACACAATTCCCCGCGGCCAGGGCCGGTGCGATCTTCCAGGCGGCCATCAGCAAGGGGAAATTCCAGGGAATAATTTGGCCGACGACGCCCAGCGCCTGCTGATCCGGCAGTTCAGTCTGTAACAATTGCGCCCAGCCTGCATGGTAATAAAAATGTCTCGCCACTAACGGAATGTCAATATCGCGAGCTTCTCGAATCGGCTTACCATTATCCATCGACTCGAGCACAGCTAACTTGCGCGCATGTTTTTGCACTAATCGCGCCAAGGCGTAGAGGTAGCGAGCGCGTCCATGTCCACCCAGCGCGGTCCATGCCGGAAAGGCGTTTCTCGCCGCCTTAACGGCTGCATCAACATCATCAGCACCGGCCTGTGACACTCGTCCCAACAACTCGCCGGTCGCAGGGTTGGCACTGTCAAAAAACTGCGGCTGTGTCGCTTGCTGCCACTGGCCATCAATAAAGAGCCCAAAGCCCTCTTTGTGTGACTGCAGCCATCGCTCTACGGTATCTGTACTCTCTTGTGCCGGCCCATAGCTCATATCATTAAATACGTCAGTTATTTTCATTATGGTTTCCTAAGCGATGGGATGACGATTATTGGCGGAGTAGCACCCTGTTATATGGTGTTCAAGCTGGCGCTCGATATCACCTAACAAGCTCGATGCACCGAAGCGAAACATCTGCGCATTCAACCATTCGTTACCCAACTCCTCCTTAATCAGCACCAGATAATTGATGGCGTCTTTTGCGCTACTTATACCGCCGGCAGGTTTAAAACCCACTCGATAACCGGTTAGCTCAAAATATTTTCGAATCATGCGCACCATCACCAGGCTAACCGGCAAGGTGGCATTAACAGGCTCCATGCCCGTTGATGTTTTAATAAAATCTGAACCTGCCATCATGCACACCATCGACGCTTTAGCGACATTATTCAGCGTACAGAGTTGTCCGGTTGAAATAATGGCTTTCATATGCGCCGTGCCACAAGCCTTGCGGTAGGCGCAGACTTCCTCGTAAAGAGCAGGCCAGTTTTCGGTTAATACATAACGACGACTAATCACGATATCTATTTCTTGTGCGCCTGCAGCGACAGACATCTCTATTTCCTGCAACCTGGTTGCCAGCGGCGACATGCAAGCAGGAAAACCGGTAGAAACGGCGGCGACTGGAATATTCGTGCCCTGCAAAGCCTCGACAGCGGTTTTCACCATGGCGTGATAAACACAGACAGCGCCGGTGGTAATCCCTAATTTCTCGACGCCTAGGGCCGAAACAATATCGGTTCGGATTGGATGACTGGCCTTGGCGCATAATCGTTTTACGCGGCCATGGGTATCATCACCAGACAGTGTGGTTAAATCGATGCACGATACGGCCCTCAACAACCAGGCCGCTTGGTATTCCTTTTTTAGAGAGCGGCGCGCTTTAAGAGAGTCCACTCGACGTTCGACAGCGCTTTGATTCACTCGTATGTCACTAACCCAATCGCCATTAAAATCATGACCTGGATTTAGCAGACCATGTTCTAGCGCTGAGTCTAGTGGTTCTTTTTTCACCTCACTGTCGTTCATGTCTACACCCTTACTCAGTGCTATGGGTTTTGATATGCCAAACGTACCAGCCTGTTTTACTGCAGTCATTACTATTGCCTTTCACTAAGGGTTGGAGGCGTACGCGACGTTTACACTCGCTCTTAAACCTTGTTCAAATCTTCACTATAGTCGATAGGATCGGCGACCTTGCGATAGAGAGATGATTTGATCGCTGCCCACTGATCAATAAAGATTTGATTCTGGAACAGAACGAAGAATTTGGGCTTAAATACTGCTGCAAGTGGCTTAAAGAGTCAACTTAAACGTTAAACCTATAACCAAAAAGTATAACAACCATATTATTATGTTGTTTTTGAGATATATAATTTTGTGACATAAAGATCAATCCAAGGCTATAACTGGGACTGGTGGTTGAGGGCTTGATACAAAAAAAATCGATATAATTTAGTGGATTTGGCGCTCAACAAACACTGCGCAGGGACTTAATGAAAACGACGTCTAAATGTAGTGCAATGAAAGGCTATGAAGGGCTATGAAGGGCTATGAAATTGTATCTACAATTATTCAATCTTGACTGACAGGCAATTAATCGACTGACCAGCAATTGACTGCCATGCGGAGAAAACATTAGGCGGGGACTCGCCCCGCCAATTGAAGCCGGGAGAACCCCGGCTAAATGGTTTTGTTAAAGTGACATTTTGAAATCAACACCCCACATAGCAGGATCATTCACAAAGCCTGTGTTGTTGTTGAAATCGATTTGACCTTTGATGTTTTCCTCGTCGGTAATATTGCGACCAAAGACCGCGACCTCAAAGCCATGCTTATCATTGATGTAGCCGACGCGTAATCCTGCTTCGAATTGATCATCCGTGTTTAACTCAACTGACTCATACAAAGCCATGTTGGTTTCACCCTGATAGGCCCAATCGGTAAAGAAGTACACTTCTCCGGAACTAATCGGCATCGAGTAGCGTGCGCTGAAATTCATGGTTGTCTCGGGAGCCGACTGAAAGGGGTTGCCGTCAATTAAGGCTTCACCGTTACCGTTGATTGGATCGGTGACTGTACAACCGTTACTGGTGAATCGAGATCCACAGGGAGCCGTCGATAAATTACTGTCATCGATTTCGGTATCAGCATAACCATAACCCGCAACGAGCATGAGATTTGCGGTTACAGCAAATTCAAAATCGATCTCGAAGCCCATCCCGGTACCTTTGTCTGCATTGAGCAAGCTGTTACCGTTATTTGCACCACCGATGGCGGAGAGCTGCATATCGTCAATGGTATAATAGAACACGCCAACGTTTAATCTGGCACGATCATCTAACAGGTCGGCTTTATAGCCCACTTCAAAAGAATTGATCGTCTCAGAATCCGCAACTGAAGGATTTCCTTCAAAGGCTATATCTCTCGCCTGGATACTCTGGGCACGGAAGCCATTGGCCACCCGTGTAAATAGACTGGAGTTCTCGTTGAGTGTGTAATTAGCGCTCAATTCCCAGCTCACCTGATCATCCGATTCATTGACCGGCACATAACTTTGAACTGAAGCTGCACCAATAACCAATGCAAAACCATCGGTATTTTGCTGGCCAACGGTTAGGTCTTTTTCATCATCGGTATAACGAACGCCACCAGTGATGGTGAGCACATCGCTGACATCGTACGAAGTCTGCGCAAAGACAGCCCACGTCGTATTTTCATGCATCACTGTGGTTGCACCAAAAAATCCGTCGATGGTTGTTACATCCAGATCACCGTCAAAATAAAAGGCACCCAACTGCCAGTTCATTGGGCCTTCACTATTGCTGGAAACACGAATCTCCTGCGTCAACTGCTCAACATCGGCCTGATCTTCAGTCACTGCGTTAAAAAGAACCGGGCCTGGCACGACGCTACCATCGGGGTACACTGCTGCACCGTCAATATCCCCTTTACTGAAACTTTCCGCTTCCTGATAAGAGCTTATTGAAGTAACGGTGACCGCGCCCAGATCCCACTCCATTTTCAGGGTAGTGCCGGAGCTATCTACGCCCTGTGGGTTATTGTCGCCGTCATCATAAAATACTTTGTCTCGATCAAAATTACTGTTCAAGCCATTTTTTCCGGTGGTAAAAATGTTGCCTCTAAAAATAGAAGAGGTGCCATCCAGATCGCGATCCTGGTAACTTAATAAGGCACTAAAGGTGTCGGAGGGTTCCCACAGCAACTTGCCTCTGAAGGCGGTTTCTTCGAAGCCGCCCATCGCATCACTCTTACCGGTAAAGCCATTATCGATCCAGTCGTCACGATTTTGCGAGAGCACGGCAATACGCCCGGTTAAACCATTAGTCAACTCACCACCGATTGCCGCCTCTAAATTCTGAGTACCAAATGATCCCATGGTCACCTTAAAGAAACCCTCGGTGTTTTCGCTAGGACCACGAGTATCAAATTTTACAATTCCAGCGGTCGTGTTTCGTCCAAACAAAGTCCCCTGAGGACCACGAATAGCTTCGACCTGTTCGACATCAAACAAGGGGAAACTTTTCAGTACCACATTCTCCATGACCACTTCATCCATAATGATGGACACGGGCTGGGAGGCTGCCAGGTCAAAATCTGAGTTACCTAAGCCACGGATGTAAAAACGGGGTGAAGCGCGTCCGTTTGAAGATTCAGCGTATAACCCAGGTAAACGAGTTCCCAATGCCAGGATATCTGAGCCATCACTGAAGATGGCATCCATCCGTTCCCCGGACAGGGTAGCTACAGAAATAGGTACTTCCTGCAGGGTTTGTATGCGCTTCTGGGCGGTGACTACAACCTCTTCCAAGGTTAATTGCTCAGCGATGCTGGGTGTTATCCCCGCCAGCATAGCGACTGACAATGCCGCTAGGGATTTACGGCGACGATTCACCGCAGTGCCAGTATTTGTCGCTTGTAGACGAACTGTGGGTTTTGTCATTGTGTTCTCCTAACCGTTTGAGGAATTGTAATGGTTCTGTTTTATAGTCAGCACTTGCCCACAGAATGAAGAAAACCAGGGCCCAGGTAAAAGCGCGTCAATTTATATGCCTTAATACTCAGTGGCGGTAAGCTTAATCGTTAAAGTAGTCGGATGCCAGCTTATTTTTTCGCAACCACCAGTATAGGAGAGATCCTGCGAATTGCCGCTCTTCTCAATCAAAGCACCGCATGTCTGTCTCGATCAAAGCACCTTCTGTCTGTCTCTATCAAAGTACCGTAACGCAAGGCCATACAGACCGAATCCGGTCATAAGGATAGAGAGCGCCACGATAGGCCCGTAGGGAATCAGGGAAGCCAACATGCTCGTGATTGCCCCGCCCAGCATTTGTACGCAGCCCTGCAGCGCCGATGCTGTTCCCGCACGATCCCCAAAGGGCTCCAGCGCAAGGCTGGCCGCGGGCCCCAACAGCAAGGCGAAACCACAGCAGGCGAGTGCTACGGGCAGCATATAGCCAATGATGCTCGGTTCAGCAAAGACAAAAAACAACAGCATCAGGACGCCAGACAGCAACATCAACAAGGAGCCCAGACCAACACAAGCTCTCCGACCGATCCGATTAATGACGCGAGGGGCGGCAAAACTCACTGCCATAATTGCCAGCGCGTTTAAGCCAAACAACAAAGCAAATTGCTTGCTGCTTACGCCGAGCTCTACCATGAGTACCTGCGGAGCAAAAAAAGCGTAACTCAGCACGACACTCATCGCGCCCATCGCACTCAGGGCATAAGGCGCAAATCGTCTGTCAGTAAGGATAGTGCGATACCGGTGCCACGAAAAAAATTGGTAGCTCTGTGTCTCCGCAGGCCGGCTTTCCGGAGGCCGGCTTTCCGGAGGCCGGCTTTCCGGCAAGCCACGTATGACCACCCAAAGAACCACGGTACTGAACAGGGCCAGAAAATAGAAATTGCTTCTCCAGCCCAGCCAGTTCATCAGCAGGCCACCCATTAGCGGGGCCAGAGCGGGAACCAGACTCAATGTGCCATTGAGGTAACTATAGAGCGTTGCCGCTTCTCGGGGAGGAAATCGATCTCTGACGACGGTAAAAGCAACGATGGCCGTGCAGCCAGCCCCGACCCCCTGGAGCATTCTAAAAATCAGTAAGACGCTAAATGTTTGAGACAGCGCAATCACCAGCGAACAGCACAGATAAAGACTGATGCCGGTAATTGCAACCGGCCTGCGCCCGTATTTATCAGCCAAGGGCCCGACAATGATTTGAGATACGCCCATGGCCGCAACAAACAAACTCAAACTGAGTTGAATTTGCGCCGCCGTGACGGAAAAAACCGCTTGCATCCGGGGAATAGCGGGTAGGTAAATATCGATGCCGACGGGACTAAATAACACCAGGAGCATCAGGCATGGAAAAACTTGCTTCAATGGATTGTCACCAACAATCTTG
>CAJVZD010000115.1 GCA_913019905.1 uncultured Cellvibrionales bacterium | reverse complement strand
ATGATATTAGCCGCCGCGATATTCACCGAGGTAATCCCCGAACCGCAAAAACGATCCAGTGTCACGCCACTGGCACGGACATCGTAGCCCGCATCCAAAGCCGCCATTCGACCTAAGTCGCCCCCTTGGCGTCCCCCTTGTGAGCTGGTGCCGAAGATAATATCGTCTACTTCCGCTGTATTGATGTTATTGCGTTCTTTCAGCGCTTTAAGCACCGCAGACCCCAAATGTTGTGGGTGCTCGTTGGATAGAGCGCCCTTACCTTTTTTTCCGATACTTCTCGGTGTACGACATGCATCAATTATCCACGCTTCTGACATTTTCTTATTCCTCTATTGGTTGTACCTATTGATTGTATCCGATTGGTTATATTTCTAGTTTTCGCTGGTGACCTTTTCGCTGATTAACGTATCGTTATCTACTAGCTGTACCGAACTAGTCCCGCGCTGAAATTCGTCTTTGCGAGCGCAGCGCGGCAATCTCATGGTGGAGAGTGTACATAATTACTTGCATTGGTGCTGCCTCCAGGAGATTGCCACGCTACCGCTCGCAATGACACTATTTCTGGATTGGCACTAACGAGTTGCACCACACCAACTGTGCGTCGTGGACCCCATTATTGGAACATCTTATTTTGCAAAATGGAGTTGTTTTTAGGATCAACACCAATCAAAGGCAAGCCACTAAAACTGGACACTGAATCACGTTAGGGTAATATGGACATCGACTCTATTATTGCAAGTTTTAACAAAAATAATCTAATGACAATATAGTAATAATTTCTGTCACTTGCAGACCCTTTCAAACGCTAGCAGCACAACAGCCACCTCCATCATTTTGACATGGATACAGGTACAAATGCATAACAATAATTCATTGGCCCAAACTGGCGGACATAGATAAGGAATCGTTCATGAGACTCAAATCACGCGGAATATCCACACCAGCATTGCTGGCGGTTATCATTGCGATCGCTGCAATTGCCTGGCTCGTCCTTAAACCCTCTAATGCTCCAATGGAACCAGCCCTATCACCGGAGACGGCACCAGTAACGCCGGCTAAAAGCGGGTCTAAAGGCATGGTTGATGAGGCACGTATCGCTAAGATGGATACCGATGAACCGGGAGCGTGGCTAAGTTACGGAAGGGGATATAAAGAGCAGCGCTTTTCGCCTCTTACCGATGTTAATCGCGAATCAGTCACACAATTGGGCATTGGCTGGGTTAAAGAGCTTAACACCATCCACCCGGTCGAAGCGACGCCGATTATTGTCGACGGCGTGATGTATATCACCGCGCCTTATAATCATACCTACGCCCTAAATGCAGCCACCGGAGAAGAGATTTGGCACTACGATCCGAAAGTCCCGCCTGAAACTGCCAGAGATGCCTGTTGCGGAGTGATCAGTAGAGGTTTGGCTCTGTACAAAGGGAAAGCTTATATCGCAACCCTGGACGGACGTTTAATCGCACTTGATGCCGCGAACGGTGAAAAGATCTGGGAAATTGATACGCTGATTAGCAAAGACAGGCAATATACGATAACCGGTGCACCACGTGCCGCGGGCGGAAAAATTTACATTGGCAATGGTGGCGCAGAATACGGCGTTCGTGGCTATGTGACCGCTTTCGACGCAGAAACTGGAGAGAAAATCTGGCGATTCTATACCGTACCCGGCAATCCTGCCGAGCCCTTTGAACACCCCGAAATGGAAATGGCAGCGAAAACCTGGAAGGGCGGTGCCTGGTGGGAAATCGGTGGCGGCGGTACCGTTTGGAACTCTATCGTTTACGACCCGGATTTCAACACCGTTTATATAGGAGTCGGGAATGGTACTCCGTGGACTCGGGAGAATCGCTCACCGGGCGGCGGCGATAATTTGTTTCTGTCTTCCATTGTTGCACTGGATGCCGATACCGGAGAAATGAAATGGTATTACCAGACCACTCCAGGCGATAACTGGGATTTCACTGCCGTGCAAGACATTATGCTGGCCGACATGGAGGTTGATGGAAAACAGCGAAAAGTATTGATGCAGGCGCCGAAAAACGGTTTTTTCTACGTCATTGACCGAAGTAATGGGGAATTATTGCGCGCCCACCCCTACGCAACCGTGACTTGGGCAACGCACGTCGACATGGAGACGGGGCGTCCCGTGGAAAATACAGACAAAGCCTACCTCGACAAACCCGAATGGATTTTACCAGGACCAAGAGGCGCACATAATTGGCATGCTATGTCGTTTGATCCGTCCAAAGGACTGGTCTATTTTGGCAGCCATGACATACCTTTTCTATATGACATGTCGGAAGAACATCAGAACACTGGATTATTTAAACGTAGAAAAGGTCTTTGGAATACTGGCGTCAATTTTGCTCGCAGCAACCAAATGTTTGAAGAACAGTTTGCCGCTGACAGTGAAGAGTTGCCAACGAGTTACAGCACAGGGTTTCTCAATGCATTTAATCCTATAACCGGCGAGAATGTCTGGTCGATTGAGCACTCAACCGGCTGGAACGGAGGCGTTATGGCTTCCGGTGGTGGACTGGTTTTCCAGGGAGACGCACAGGGTTTCTTTAGCGCTTACAATAGCGATACAGGCGAAAGGCTCTGGCAGCAACAACTTTACACATCAATTGTTGCCCCTCCCGTTAGCTACGAGGTCGACGGCACCCAATATGTCGCCATTCTCACCGGACACGAGGGCTTCGACCCTTTTGGAAACGACGCGGGACACTTATATGGCAGCATCGGGCGAGTCGTGGTGTTCAAACTGGGCGGCGAGACAGTATTGTTACCCGCTCCGGAACGAGATATGACCATTCCAGAACAACCTCCAATGATCGCCTCTGCAGAAGACCTCGATCGCGGCGATGTGCTGTACCACGATGTATGCCAGTTCTGTCATGGCGCCGCAGTTCGCGCTGGCGGAGGAATCCCGGACTTACGCTTGATGTCAAAAGAATCTCATGAAGCCTTTTTTGGTATCGTAATTGGCGGTCTGAAAAAAGATACCGGCATGGCAAGTTTCGCGGATGTATTGACCGCTGAAGATGCGACCAAGATTCACCAATATATTATATCTCGCGCAAATCTCGACAGAGAGGCCGAAAAATTAGTGGAAGAAGAGGAAGATGATGAGTCGAGTGAAGGCTAATTCTCTCTGCTAATCAGTCTGTCCCGTAGCTGTGCATGCTGCAAACATTAGATATGTGTAAACAATCAATGTTGCAAGCAATAGGGACCATCAAATCTTCAGAGTTCAGAATTCAGAATTCAGAATTCAGAGGAAGGACTCTGGAGAAAAATATGCGACGGCACGCATACTGCAGTCACCGTCTTCCTATGATTTCGCCATAAGCTCTAACGCTAAGAAAACAAAAGCCACCGCTAAACAGATCGAATCAGGTTTATAAGGGAAAAAGAATGTTTGAAATTGCTGGTATCGATCATCTCGTATTAAGAACGACTAATCTGGAAGCAATGTTAGATTTCTATATCAAAGTTCTCGGCTGTTCTATTGAAAGAGAAACGCCAGAGGAAATCGGTTTAACACAATTAAGAGCGGGCAATGCATTAATCGATTTAGTCGTTATAGGCAGTCGCCTAGGCAATATGGGTGGTGGTGCACCGACAAACACTGAAAATAATTTGGATCATTTTTGCCTACAAATAAAACCAGTTGCGGAAGAAGAATTAGTTAAGCACTTAACGGACAGTGGCATTGAACCGCCGGACTTTGCCGAACGTTATGGTGCCCAGGGTTTTGGAAACTCAGTTTATATTAAAGACCCGGACCAAAATACGGTGGAGCTTCGAATTCAAATTTGATAGGCCTAACACGCCAACATATCATTAGCGATACCGCCAATTAATTGCGCGACACGACAACTTGCTTACTCATAGAAAATCTGACTGTTTACCCCCCACTGATTAAGCTTCTAAAGCTGTTTAAGTCACGGAGACCGTTATGCCTTACGCCGACATGGGCGATATAAAATGCTTTTACGAGGTCAGTACCCCCACTGACCCAAACGCATCACTCCTATTATTTATTGGCGGAACCGGCAGTGACTTGCGCGTAAAACCGAATATTATGGATAGTCCGCTGGCTAAGCAATTCACAATCCTTGCCTATGATCAGCGTGGCCTGGGACAGACGCGTTGTCCGGAAGGCCCCTATACGATGGCCCAATATGCAGATGATGCAGCGGCGTTACTGACTCATCTCGGCTGGCAATCTTCCAACGTATACGGTGTGTCTTTTGGCGGCATGGTCGCTCAACAACTTGCAATAAGACACCCCGATAAAGTTAAAAAATTGGTTCTCGCATGCACATCCAGTGGCGGTATTGGAACTGCATCTTATCCTCTCCACGATATTCATTACTTGCAAGGCAAGGATCGCTTCAAGTTTATGATGGCGATATCGGACACCCGGTGCGATGACAGATGGCAGAGGGAAAACATCGATAAAGTTGAAAAGGCCTGGTCGTTTTTCGTCGCTCAACGAAAAGATATTATCGAGACCGAAGCGACCATGCGCAGCGCCTATTTCCAGATAGAAGCTCGAAAAGACCATGATACTTCAAAACATTTACACAAGATTCGTTCAAAAACGTTCATTTGTGGAGGACGGTATGACACTCTTGCGCCGCCATCAAACCTAGAAGTTTTGAATAAGGGTATCACTGACAGCACATTATCTTTCTACGAAGGTGGCCATCATTTTCTAATTCAGGATAAAAATGCCATAAAAGACATAAGCGCTTTTTTGTTAGACGCCGAATAGTCGTTTTTCAGCGATGCCGTTGCGAGTGGTACGGTTCGACGCGGCACACTGATCTCTCTAACGGTTTGATAGTTATGTATTAATTCTAACGCCCGAGATTGCCGCGTCGCTACGCTTCTCGCAATGACACTATTTCTGAATGGGCACTAGCAAGTGCACATCCATAAATAGGTAGGCACCGTCATTGCGAGCGTTAGTGCGGCAATCTCATCCAGCATTGACGCTGCCTGTAAGAGATTGCCGCGTCGAGGCGTCAAATGCACAGCTCTGCATCTCAATTTCACTGTTACCATTGTCTATCAGAAAAAATTTTAGCTTCTTATTTTTCTTATTTTTCAATTCTATTATATTGAAATAATTTCTATAGCTCAGTGCTTACGGACTATGCTTAAGATCGTTTTTTGTGATTATTGATTTACGGTCGCTGCCCGACGATATGAAGAGCGGCAACTCGGTAGGCTTCAGCCATCGTTGGAAAATTAAAAATGTTTTCAACAAATGCATCGATATCCATGCCAGATAATAACCCCATCTGACCAATGTGAATCAATTCCGTTGCCCCCTCGCCAATGATTTGTACTCCCAATAATTTTTTACCTTGAGCGTCGGCAATCAAACGCAGTAATCCATCTTGCACTCCCGAAATTTGTCCCCGGGCAATTTCGTCAAATTTAGCCACTCCAATAATGGGATTACCGTAATCTTCGATCGCTTGTGACTCACTAATACCAACCGTTGATAACTCTGGGATTGCATAAATTCCACCGGGTATAGTGTTGGTCATGTCGCCCATATCTAAACCGAGAGCGGCACAGCTTGCGCGGCGCCCTTGCTCCATCGATACTGACGCTAGCGACGGAGGTCCGACAACATCGCCTGCAGCATAAATATTATCAACCACTGTTTTATAAAAACGATCTACCGGAATGATCCCAGACTGATTAAGCGTAATACCGGCTTTTTCAATATTTAGTCCTCGTACGTTAGCGACTCTTCCTGCGGCCGTTAACAATTTCTCGCTGACAAATTCCCTGCCATCATCGAGCTCAGTAACAACCTGTGATACTCCGTCCCAATAGACTCGCTTTACCTTAGCATTAGGGATAAATTGTGCGTCTTCAGATTCAAAGGCATGAACAAACCGATCGGTTAGGGCGGTATCAAGAAACCCCAGGGGCCGCGGAAAACGATCGATCATTGTGACCTTTACGCCCAAGCTGGCAAATATCGAGGCGTATTCTGACGCTATGACACCCCCTCCTAACACTGTTAGCGTATGGGGTAGGTAAATCATCGATAAAATTGAATCGCTGTCGAAAACGTGTTCGTGGTCAACTTCAATATTGTCGACCTGCCTAGGAACGGAACCCGTTGCAATAACAAAATAATCGGCGCTCAAGTTCTGCGTTTTCCCGCCGGGCTCCAGCAATTTAATGGTGTTTGCATCGAGGAAACTGGCGCGCCCATGAATCCAGTCAATATCATTCCGGTTTATTTGCTTTTGGATGTATTCGTCATGCGCACTAATTACCGTATGCATGTTGTCAATGAGCGCTGCCATTTCCATATCTGCACGTAAAGAAAATGAAAACAGCTCCGCGTGATGCCGAAGATTGGATATGCGCAATGCATTTTCCCGCAAGGTTTTACTGGGAATGGTACCGCGATGCACACAGGCGCCCCCCAACACTTTGTCTACTTCAATCATCGCTACTTTCTTTCCTGCTTTGGCAGCTTGCACCGCGGACTTTTGCCCGGCAGGCCCACTGCCAATCACGATGATATCGTAGTGATCGGCTCTAATCATAACGACAAGGCTCCAATTGTTTCGTGCACAGAATCGGCTTTATCTAACAACTTTAGAACATCGTCGCTATACAAGTTATTTTCAACGACATGCGGATTAGCGCTCAATACATCGGCATCGTAATGCCGGTCGGACAAGGTAATATGTGAAAAAACACGCGCGGCTCTTATTGCAGCTACGATATCTTGTGATCCGTCGGTAGATTCCGCATTATCAATCCCCTTGATTACATGCGATACCGAAACCGGTAAGTGCCAATGGGAAGCAAGCTTATTGCCGACCAGACTTTGGTATCGATCCATTAACGTTTCGATAATGTCCATTTCAACGACGGCGTTATGCTTTTGAGCAATCTCAAGTACGGCTTGCAATACGACCGGACGCCCGATCTGAAACAACAACCCACAGAGAAAAGTAGACTCAACATTTCGTCTACCCAGACGGGCAATCTCTTTCGCCCAGACTGCGATCGCGATCGACGACTCCCAAATATGTTTAACAAGTAATTCAAAGCCTTTGGTCTGAAACATTTTCGGCCCCATCGTAGCAGCCATCGCTATCTCTGCGATGTTGCTCATACCGAGACGCGCTATGGCTTGTTGCAAAGAAGTCATTTTTGCATTGGGGCTGTAAGCAGCTGAGTTTGCTATCCTCATTACATGGCCTGCCAACGCAGGATCACCTTGAATTAATTTACTCAAAGCACCGGCATCAGAATCCTGGTCGTTGACCAGCGACATCACCTGCTGAGTAACCTTTGGCAGCATGGGCAGAGACAGCGTATTATTAGCGATCCCCTCCTCTATTTCTTGGCATATACTGTCGAATACTGCTTGTTCCATTCCAAACCTCATTACGCCGGTTGTCGGATAAGTCTTTAAAAACTTGTTATTATTCAATCATAATACTATCAACTGCCAATATAATCTCCTATGTTGTTAAAGTTAAGTCGAGCCGGAATCGCGCAATGTGTGATCAAATAGAGCGATTGTGCTGACTTTTACATCAAGGTAGACGACAGACTCAGTAGTGCCTATCCAGAAACTCGTCTTTGGTCGAACGGTTCGACGCCTCGACGCCTCGACGCGACAATCTGATGGGGCAGAATGTACATCATTGAAAACCATATTCTGTTGGACGGGCACTAATCATTGCGCATCCAGAAACTAATAGACGCCGCCATTGCGAGCGAACGGTTCGACGCCTCGACGCGGCAATCTCATCTAGTATTGACGCGGCCTGTAAGAGATTGCCGCGCTTCGCTCGCAACGACAGCTTGGAAAAACACCTATTTCTGGATAGGCACGAATTAATGCCAATCAAGAAATATCGATTGTAAATTTGTGTTTTTGGTGTCGTCCGGGCTTTAACCTTATAATGAGGGCTTTTTCGTCTCTTTTGTATGTCTGGTGTGAATGCCGCGGTAATCCCGCCGATCAGAAAATGAGCTGTTTTGAACGCCCCCTGATCAGGCGAACACAACCCTTCAGTGGTAACGACAACAGGGCGATTAACGAATAATCCAAAGCCGTTATAACCCGCTATTTACGAGAATCAATTGTGCCTCCATTAGAATTGTTATATCAGGATGATCACCTCGTTGTCATAAACAAACCCAGTGGTTTGTTAGTGCACAGAAGCCCAATTGATCGCCACGAGACTCAATTCGCATTACAAATAATCAGAGATCAACTCGGAAAATATGTCTATCCCGTTCACCGCTTAGACAAACCGACATCGGGAGCATTAATCTTTGCCCTCTCCCGGGATATCGCAAAAAGCTTATCTGACAGCTTTGCCCAGCGCGACATAAACAAAACATACATCGCCATCGTAAGAGGCTACGCACCTGAACAGGCAACTATCGACCATGCTCTAACCGAAAAATTTGATAAAATGAGCGCTAAAAAGCCCAGCAAAGAAAAATCGCCTCAGGAAGCTGTCACTCATGTTAGGCGGCTGGCAACCATCGAATTACCCTATTGTGTAGACCGCTATCCTCATAGTCGTTATTCGTTAGTGACAGCGCAACCAGTCACAGGGAGAAAGCACCAAATTCGCAGACACCTGAAACATATTGGCCACCCCATTATCGGTGACGCGAAACACGGCAAAGGAATACATAATCGATTTTTCCAGAATCAATATAACTGCAACAGACTGTTATTAGCGTGTACCGAACTGGAATTCGAGCACCCGCTAGCGGGTACCCGTGACAATAAGGGGGAACTCTATCAAAGGAAATTGAGTATTCAGGCGGCGCTCGACGAGAGTTTCACGAATATAATTAAGCAGTTTGGTTGGCAGCATGCGGTCAATAACGCGCTGAAACCTAACAGCTCTGACTCCGTGACACCATTACTCTCAAAACTCTAACCGGGGTTTCCGAAATACGTAAAAAAGAAATGACCAAGTTCTAACCAGTTATTCCTTATTAAACACTACAATTTTTTTACAACCGACCACTTACACAGTTACATAAGTATAGCCAGATAACCGACGTTTCGATCAGATAGGTTGAAGAGGCAAAGGATTTCGCCATCGGGCCCTAGATTTATTGAGCACGAGTCTTTGAAAAAATAAACGGCGCAATGAAAACGAAAAGGAGCGTATCACCACGCTAAATGACTATTCATCCTCTGTTTGCGGTAACCGCACATTGCGGCTAGGCATTACTGTAGAAATCGCGTGCTTATAAACCACTTGCGTGTTGACATTTTTTAGCAAAATAACAAACTGGTCAAAGCTCTCGATAGTACCTTGCAGCTTGATCCCATTCACCATAAAAATAGCGACGGGAATTTTTTCTTTCCGCAGAGCATTAAGGTAAGCGTCCTGGAGAGTAGGTCCTTTTTTCATAATCAGCTTCTTTCTTTTTGTTGTTCAATATAATGGTATTGTAGACAGTTCCGTTTAACTTTCCCAGTAGAACATGAAAATCAATTAATTTGACGCGAACATCCAAAAAAGATACGGTTTCTCGCTGACGTTATCCGTGGTCTTTACTCGTAAAGTCACTCTGATACCTTATGCTTTACAGTCACGTACCAACCAACAAATACCAGTGTTACGCCGGTTAACGGCCGACAGAGTGTGTTGTATAAGGAATTACTTAGTTACTGGAACCTAGTATTAAACGTGTAATTCATTCAATAATATTTGCTTTTCACGACAGAGCCCCAATTAAGATAAAGTCATAAGGTTTTTCACAACGCTTTATTCACATAAGTGTAATGTCTGTAACCTTAAAACGTCCGTAAGCTTTAATAGCAAAACACTAATTTAATATAACAAGAGATAACAATCATGCGTGATTACAAGCAGTTCTATATCAATGGTGAATGGGTCAACCCTAGCGAGAGCCAGCCTCTGGACGTTATTAATCCAGCCTCTGAAGAAGTTTGCGCACAAATATCCATTGGCTCTAGCGCCGACGTCGATAAAGCCGCCGCCGCGGCCAAAGAAGCCTTCAAAACCTTTGGACAAAGCACGCGAGAAGAGAGAATTGCGTTACTCGAAGCCATTCTTGCATCCTATCAAAACCACTGGGCTGATTTGGCAGCTGCTATTACCGAGGAAATGGGCGCACCGAATCAGTTGTCGGCGACAGCACAGGTTGGATCCGGATTCGGTCACTTTAAAACCGCTCTGGAAATTCTAAAAAACTACTCATTCGAAGAACAAATGGGAAACAGTCAAGTCGTTAAAGAGCCGATCGGTGTCTGTGGTTTAATTACTCCTTGGAATTGGCCCCTCAATCAAATTGCCTGTAAAGTCGCACCCGCGTTGGCTACTGGCTGTACCATGATTTTAAAACCCTCCGAAGTCGCTCCGCTTTCTGCCTATATTTTCAGTAAGATACTAGACGAAGCAGGCGTTCCAGCAGGCGTATACAACTTGATAAACGGTGATGGCCCAGGCGTAGGTACGGCGCTTTCTTCACATCCAGATATCGACATGATGTCCTTTACCGGATCAACTCGCGCTGGAATCCTAGTTTCACAAAACGCAGCACCTTCAGTCAAGCGCGTAACACAGGAACTGGGCGGAAAATCCGCAAACATTATGCTAGAGGACGTCGATGTTGCCGCCGCAACAGCGCGCAGTGTGATGACCATGTTCATGAATACCGGACAATCTTGTAACGCGCCTTCTCGCTTATTGGTTCCCGCAGGAAAAATGCAGGAAGTCTCGGCAGTCGCAGCTAAGATTGCAGAGTCTGTGGTTGTCGGCGATCCCAGCGCTGAAGGCACAACAATGGGCCCCGTGGTTAGCGAAGTACAATACAATAAAATTCAAGGGCTAATACAAAAAGGTATTGACGAAGGCGCGACCTTAGTCTGTGGCGGCACAGGAAAGCCCGATGGACTGAACAGCGGCTATTTTGTTAAACCCACCATTTTTGCCGATGTGAATAACTCCATGACCATTGCCCGCGAGGAAATCTTCGGCCCTGTTTTAACTATTCTTCCCTATGATTCCGTTGATGAGGCTATCGATATTGCCAATGATACGCCTTACGGCTTAGCAGGATATATCCAGGGTGACGACGCTGAGCAAGTCAACTATGTGGCGAGACGTATTCGTGCCGGCAATATAAACATAAACGGCCAATCTGGAGACCAAAGCACACCATTTGGCGGTTTTAAACAGTCGGGTAACGGACGCGAATGGGGCGAGCACGGCTTTAGTGACTACCTTGAAGTGAAGGCTATTTCAGGTTTGAATTAAGTCACTGTTTTTCGTTAGCCAACATTATCGCAGATTTCTGAAGATGGGAAATCTGCGTTTCGTCCCTCCCCTAGCGGTTTACCCGAGTTATCAATTACACTTGTTATCTACCTCGCAATCAAGAAATAGACAACAAACCCCTTCCGCTCAGCCACCCGCTTCCTTTGTAAACAGCCTGCTCACCGGGTTTACTTTTGACATTAACTATTTCAAACTGTTAACTGTTTTGGATTCATTGATAGTCACCGCAGCATTCATCGACGAACAGAAACAAGGCCAGTATCTACGATAGCTGCACGTCACCGTTAAACCATTCATTAACATCCTCTCCCAACAGGCATCAAACCCACTGATATTATCCTCTTTATGCCTGTGATAGAGTGCACCAATTTATTCGCACACTTTTCCTAAATTATTAGAATTTCACCATGAATCCTTTTAAATCAAAAAGTAACCCTTTTAATAAAACGCGAGAAGAACATTTCCTTCGCCTATGTTACCAACAAATTTTACAGCGTTCGGCCGACCAGGGTGGCATTGACAATTACCTAACACTTCTTGAAAGCCAAAAAATTGATCACGCCGGAATTTTGGAAGACATGCTGGCAAGCGATGAATATCGTCAGATCAACAATTACGATTATCAACTCGATACGGCAATCAAACCGTTTTATGCGCAAATGGATAC
>CAJVZD010000114.1 GCA_913019905.1 uncultured Cellvibrionales bacterium | reverse complement strand
CGCAAAGCCATAGCGGTGCCAACAGACGTTACCAATGCCGACGACGTTAACCGTTTGGCCGACACAACCGTTGCCAAATTGGGCCGCTTGGATATTTGGGTAAACAATGCCGGTGGTCTGCCGGATGGCACCCCGCGTTGGCTGACACGCACCTCGCCGGAACAATTTGACGCACAGGTCGACCTCAACCTGAAAGCTGTGTTTCTGGGTTGCGTTGCTGCTGCGAAGGCCATGGCTGACGATGGGGGATCAATCGTGAACATCTCGAGCAGTTCATCGAAGGGTAACAATATAAAAAATGGCCCTTACGGTGCTTCAAAGGCTGCTGTGAACAACCTGACCAACAGCTTTTCCAACGAACTCGCCCCGAAAATCCGGGTTAATGCTGTTGCACCTGGGCCCATCGCAACGCAAAACTTTATCGATTCCATGAAGATGTATACACCTGAGCGCGAAGCTGAACTTTTGAAAATGATGAAGCTTCCGATGCAGCGCTTTGGTCAGCCTGAAGATATTGGGGCCGCGGTACTATTCATGGCATCGGCCGCGTCTGGATGGGTAACGGGTCAAACAATCTTTGTCACCGGTGGGAGTTAATCTACCGCATGTCGGTCTGTTAGGGGTGCGTTTGCAGAATGGAGTAGGGCAGTGGCTTGACGTCAGAGGCTAGGATTCTCTGGTCTCGTAAAGATAACAGGTCGATACCATTACATGAACCCGGTGTCGGCAGTACAGAAACAGATGAACTGAGAAAATCTGGTATAATCCTAAACTAATTAGGTCTTTGTATAAGTGCAATGATTCAAGGTCTTTTGGGGTCTTGTATTATTGCAGTAGTATTTTCAAACGATTTTCGCGCAGGCAGTGCGGTATGAGCATAAGGTTTAAAGTGTAATGGAAAAGATACGACCAGCGCAGGAAGATATTCTGGCAACAATACAGCTGGAACAAATGGAAGAAAATGTATTTGAAGGTTTATCACCAAAAAGTGATTGGGGAAGAATTTTTGGCGGACAGGTACTTGGCCAGGGCATTGCCGCGGCCCAGAAAACTATCGCTAATCTAAACGAGCGGCCTACGCATTCTTTCAGTAGTCATTTTCTGAGACCGGGAAACCCGGATATACCCATTCGCTTTGAAGTAGAAAATATCCGTGACGGTCGTTCCTTCTCCACTCGCCATGTACGGGCCACGCAAAATGGCAAGGGCATATTAATCATGACTGCCTCGTTCCAAGATTTTGAAGAGGGCTTTGAACACCAATCGACAATGCCGCAAGTACCGACGCCAGAAGAAGTGGAGTTATCGCCTGGTCAGATTCAAAACATGTTGGAGTCGATGCCGGAAGAAATGCGTAAGCATATGTCTAGACCTAGGGCGATAGACATGCGGTTTATTACCGACAGAGACATGCTCAACCCTAAAGCGGCGGATCCCGAAGTCGATTTGTGGTTCCGAGCTACGGAGACCATGCCCGTTCCCAATAACCGGGCAGTGCAAGCTGCTGTATTCTCCTATGCATCGGATATGTCTTTTATGGACACAGCTATGGTTCCCCACGGCTCGAGTTTAATGGATCCCACTGTTCATGGGGTGTCTCTAGATCACTCGGTGTGGTTTCACGATGATATCGATATGAATGATTGGCTGTTATTTACTCGGGAAAGTCCCTGGGCTCGTCACGGTCGCGGTTATGTGAGAGGTATGGTTTACAATCGCGCTGGGCTGTTAGTCGCATCGGTGGTGCAGGAGTGCTTAATCAGGAAAATGCCCGCTAAATGAGTATTCAATTTGAAGCACTCTTTAGCGGGAAATAAACTGACGGAGGAAGGCGTTTTGTGTCTCGAGGTCAGGCTCAGCAGTTTCTCTCTCGTCGGGACGTAGTTAACGACTATGGCTACATTAGAGCGACTCAATGGAAGTCTTCGACGAGAATGCACTGGTCACATCATGGTTTTGAATGAGCGTCGGCTTAAAAGGGTTCTTGGTGGATATATTGATGATTCCAATAGGGCCCGTACTCATTTCGGAATCGAAAAGGAGTCTCCAATGGGTGGTCATACACAGAAACAGACTTCAAAATCCGCTCGATGAATCGAATTGCCGAGAGTAGGCGGGCATCACCATTGAGGCAGGGATGGTTCATTCCATTCGTACCCAGTCGAAGATATTCGTATGCATTCCGGTGTTGGAATAGCTCACCATCACTAAGGTCTTACCTACAGGCGACGCGCGTCCATGTTTCTAAGCTGGCGGGGTCTAAGGGATTAGGCTCTGATATCATAAAGCACTTGACGGCGATTTTTTGGAACCTTAGGATAGCTGCGTTCAGCGATTTGGACCGCAACAGTGGCATGAGGTTGGGTGCTCTCCTTTCTGATTCCAGATAAGTCTATTTGCCTATTCCGATAAAGATCAAAATAGGCGAGGTAGTGGGAACAGGGTTATTGTATTTTTGTGGAATGATGACTCGCGCCGTCCTTGGCATATCACTCTCTGAGTCAGATCGGAAAATTCCATTACCGTTTACTCAGATTTCCTAAAAAGTTCAGTCCTCTTTTCCTTTCTGCTTTTTTGCCGATCCTTAAATCAATTCAAGCCAGCGCTCTTCATCAAAGCCCGCGACCATGGTTTTTCCCTTTACGATGACGGGCGCGCGCATGGTACCACTGCGGCCAAGAACAGCTTTCTTGAAGTCTACCTCGCTAAGCTGCTCCTTGTTTAGATCAAAGGTTTTTAAGTTCCTACCAATTTTCGCATGAAGTGTCGTGACCTCGCCGAGAATCTCCGCAGCTTGCTCTGCAGAAACGGGCTCTTTGCGGACGTCGATAATATTTGCATTGCTTTCATTTTGCGAAAGTAACTCTTTCGCTCCTTTACAGCCTGTTCAGTTGCGGATGTAGATATTGGCGTTGGCCATTTGTGGTCTCCTCAGTCATTTAAAAAAGTAGCTTATCATACACTGTGTTTATCTCCGCCGCTTAGTGTTACGGCATTCCGCTAGAGATGCTTTGCTATCCAGTCAGTAGCTTCGCGAGCATATTCGGGCGGCAGAGAATGACCACTTTCAAAGAACCTGAGGGTTTTACTATCACCCGGGATGCTGTCGAAAAGATTCTGCGCAGAGTCGACTGAATAGTACTGATCTTTTGTTGCCATCATCATTAATAACGGTTTGTTGTTTAGATCACGGATAAAAGCTGATGCGCTGATGGGAAGGCCCGGTGTTTCCGGTACGACACAACCAACGATCGTTTTAACCCTCGGTTCACTTGCTGCCAGCAGGAATGTCATATGCCCCCCCATGCTATAGCCAAGGATTCCGACTCTATTGATATCAATGTCGTTACGGCTAGCAAGATAATCGATCGCTCGACGGTAATCGACAATGGTCTGCGTCATCATATTGGAATAACGAATAAACCAGTTTTTCTTGAATACCATCTCACCGGGATTAATAAAATCATTGTAGATTGCTCGATCACCATGATATTGGGCATCAAGTGCCATAACTGCATACCCTTTTTCATTCAGACCTTTTAGTACGAGGCTGCCATGATTGAACCCATCTTCCAACCAGGCACTTTTTTCGGAAGTTAACCCGTGCATGAGCATGACAACCGGAAACGGACCCTCTCCTTTGGTAGGTAAGGATAAAATGCCCGGTACTGATCCATGATGAAAGCTATCAAATACAATATTTTCAACGGTTACCCCACTTTCTTCGAAACTGCCTGCTGATCTTGCATTCAAGGGGTAGCTTGCATCGTACATCAGTGCAGACTTGAGAATCCCATAAGCTTCATCGCCCAGCTGCTGCGAAGTAGCCTGTGCCGTGATGGTCAATAACAAAAGTGTAAATAGTACTCTAAGAACCATACGGAATTCTCCTGAACTAATTGATTGGGCGGCGATTGATTTTACTCAGTATTGTCACACTAAACGATAGGAGAGACAATCCTGTTGCGGGCCGATCAACAAGCTTCTATCAAGGTCACTGTATTCCCCCAGAAGTGGTTAGATAGGCCGTCTTATTGTCTCACCGCTTCACTCTAAGATTTCGCGACAATGAAGAGTTGCTGCCATGCTCGACTGTTATGCAGAGCTGAGTTAAGTTGATAGTACTTGCTGTTTGGAGTATGTTGATTGTGAGCGAATGTCTGTTCGGATTGTACTCCATAACGAGAGTATCTAATGAGTAGTAAGGCAGATGGGCGTGCTCGTTGTGATATTTTTCCATCCTGTCTGGAAGACACTGGCGATTACAAGGTTGAGTTGATTCGGTGCGAAGAATAAAAATGTTAAACTCATTGATAGCTCTTTTGTTTGTCATTTGCCAAGTCTCTGTAACTGGGGACGAGCTTCCTGCTGCTCCAAACAAAATTCAGTCTGAAACTTTCACCAGTTTAAAGAACAAACCATTAGTCTTTTCAGCGCTTGACAATAGTTTGTTTAATATTCTAGTTGGAAAAATTTTGACCGAGGCTTATAAGGCTATCGGTTATGAAGTTGAAATCAGCTATCTTCCAGGGCGCCGATCATTAGCAATGGGGCATTCAGGATTACTAGCTGGTGAAGCGGGCCGGACTATAAAATATCGAGCTATCTATCCAGATATGGTATTGGTAAAGCCTTCATATGTTTCTATTGATTGGCACTTGTTCGTCATGGACGAATCTTTGGCGGTTGCCAATGAGGTCGATTTAGGGGCCTTAAAGTTGGGTGTATTAAGAGGTGTGCTTTATACGAAAAAATTAACGGAAAATATGAATCCCGTTTTTGCCGATGGTGTCGAACAGCTTTTTAATTTGTTGATTTCACGGCGTGTAGATGCAATTATTTTTAGTGGGTTTACCGGCGATATTCTATTGGCGTCTAAGCATAAAAACTCAGGTGTTTTAAAACGTAAAACTCCGCTGTTTTCTGAGAAAATATATCATTACCTTGAACCAGACTATGCCGTCCTAGCGCCGTTCATTGGCGAATCCCTACAACTGATGCTGGAGAGCGGTAGGGTGAAAGAAATTATCGAACAGTACCAAGGCATCAGGTAAGCTTCTTTCGTAAGCATTTAAAGAGTAACGGAGAAGGAGCCCAGTCGCATCGTTATTGGTTAGTTGGGAAGCTATAGAGTCGCTCATCGAGAGCTTATTCCTGATCTTGTTGGCCCCGACACAGTATGCTAACAATCGAGCCGAGAGATCACATGATTCTACGAGGGAGCGCGAGCGACGCACGAGGAAGTTCAAATCGGCGCAGCAGGCCACGCGTGTCTTAGGTGTACATCCGGCGATTTCTAATCTATTCAATCCGCAGCGTCATTTGGTATGAGCCGTGCGTTATCGGGATTTTAGAGATAGTGCCTTTACGTCTCGGAAAAATGCTACGGTGTGACTGATGGAAAAACAGGTCCATTTTACGGACGTCTGCCGTTAGGTTAAGTTTGAGAAATCTAACATGTTTGTCTTAACGGTGCCTGACGTGTTCTCGATGGAGACCTTAGCGGACAGAGAATCGAATGAAACTACTGGGGTGAGAGAGTGGAGCATACACCGTTCAAGTCTGTTAGGCCGCCTCAGAGGTTTCTAGATGCTCATGCAGTTATCTATAATCAATTCCATCGTGGCAGACACATGATCACGCCGGAACAGTATCGAAACCTCGGAGAAGATGCGTTTGAAGATTGGAGGAGGGTGCATGTTTGAGGTCTGAGTCCAGGATTTTTTGGTCTCAAAAAGTCAACTGGTCGATACCAGTATTCCTGCTGTGAGCATTTCTATAGCGCGATCGAAGGGGACCGCAGGGCTATAATAATATCCCTGTACAACCGTGCACTGGCAGTGCTTGATAATGTCCAGTTGGCGTTCGCTTTCTATACCTTCGGCCACAACGGTCATCTGTAAATCGCTTGCTAAGTTAAAAATGTTCTTCAAAACTAACAAAGAAGTCTGATCTTTTTCGAGATTCCAAACAAAGCTACGGTCTATTTTTAAGGTTTGGAAGGGAAATTGGGTCAGGTAACTCAATGAAGAGTAACCGGTACCGAAGTCATCCAGAGCGATGCGGACCTCCATTGCATGGATTTTGCGTAAGGTATCGCTTACTTTTTCTATATGTTCTATCAATACCGTTTCAGTGACTTCGAGTTCAAGCTTGTTCGGAGGTAATCCGGTTTCATCCAAAATGGCTTGAAGTTTTTCGCAGAGATCCGGTTGGAGTATTTGAACGGGTGATAAGTTGACGGAAACGTTCGTTGTCAGTAAGCCTTGTCGATGCCAAATAGATGCTTGTGTACAAGCTTCGCGTAATACCCACTCACCAATTTCAATGATAGCATCATTCGCTTCAGCCTCTGGAATAAACTTGTCAGGCGCGATAAATCCGTGTTGGGGATGGATCCACCTAAGAAGAGCTTCAAATCCGATCACGTCACCGCTAAAACAATTGCATTTCGGTTGGTAAAAAACCTGAAGTTCCTTGTTGGACAAAGCATCATGTAATGCGTTGCGAATCGTGAATTTTTCGAACATTAATTGACTCAATTCGTCAGTGTAAAAGAATGCTCGATTTCTTCCTTCTCGCTTTGCAGCATACATGGCAGTATCCGCATTTTTTAACAGGGTTTGGCCATTACTTCCGTCTTTTGGATACGTTGCCAAACCAATACTGGCCGAGCCGGTCAATTTATGATTATGGATATTGTAAACTGCGCTAACGGCACTGCGCATACGTTCTACAATTTCGGCAAGAACATGCTCGTCAGGATAGTCGTTTATAATTATGGAAAATTCGTCTCCACCGAGTCGGGCCAAAAGATCCCTGTCACGCAAACACGATTGAAGGCGTTTACCAACTTGAATAATAAGTTCGTCACCGCAATCGTGACCTAGTGAATCATTTATTTCCTTAAAATGATCCAAGTCGAGAAAGGCAACTGAAAATTCACGACCCCCATGTGTAATTAGTCGATTGAGTGCGCGATTGAATTGATAGCGATTGGCTAGTCCTGTTAAGGCATCGTAATTCGCGCGTTGGTATAATTCTCTTATTTTTCCTTTGCGCAAAAAATAAACAAACCCGGCAAGAATTATTAGAGAGAGAGCCAGAAGGTATAAGATAATATCTGACGTTGGTACTTTTACATCAAAAGATATTTTGGCACCCGTTGCGCTCCATATACCATCGCTGTTAGTACCTTCAACAACGAATTGGTAAGAGCCTGGGTCCAAATTTGTATACTGTACGGAAGTCGCGTTACCGGCGTAAATCCAGTCTTTTTCAAAACTGATCAGCTTATAACGGTAGAGATTATTGAGCGGCTCGGTAAAATCTAACGCGGCGAAGTGAATTTTTACATTATTGGTGTTTCTGTCGAGAGCAAATGTTTGACCCAGTTCGGTGTCAAATAATATCGGAACTTTGCTACCCGAGGTGAGAACTTCCGTAATCTGTATAGGAGGTTGATATCGGTTAACTTCTATTTGGTCGGTTTCAACTCGAAGAAGTCCTTTGTTTGTACCAACTAACAAAGTATTATTTTAAATAGCAATGGAGGCCTCTATGAAATTCAAATTTTCGCCAATAAGTAAAGACTGTTATCGGCTGAACGTTTCCGTTAGAATGTCGAAGCTTAGTAGTTCATTATTTGTGGTTAACCATAATCGATCCTGATTATCGGCTATTAACGACATTAAGTGATCTCGTGGTAAACCGTCGATTGTGGTGAACGCTCTCAAGCTGACTTTATTGTGATCCTCCTCGTCGGGAGACAATTTTATTAACCCCGCGCCTTGACTACTCGCCCATATTTCGCCCGAAGATGCTTGTGTTATACCAGAGACACGAATGTTCGACCGCGCATTACCCACTTTAAATTGTGTAATATTGTCCGTTAGCGGGTCAATTCGATATACTCCATCAGTACTAGCAAGCCAAATATTTTTGGATTTGTCTTGCATTGTTTGAAAACTGAAATTGCCGCCCTCAAGATATTCATCTTCCTCGGTATTTAAGAAGTGCTTTTTTATGCCAGTCAACGGATCGAACCAAATTAAGCCTACATCCACATAACCAGTTAACCAGACGCCGACGTCTGTATCTCGCTGTGCTGTATAGAATTCGTTATTGGGAAAATGATGTTCATTGCCTGGATTGTTATCAAAATGTAGAAAGTTGTTCGTTTCTTCATTAAATCGCGTCAAACCGTTCGGAGATACTAGCCATATTGAGTCCGCACTCGCGGCGGAAATGTTGTTGATGCTTATGCCCCCATTTGGTTGTTCGGAGATTTCCGTTAGATCAATCAGCGTGACCTCGTCGGTATCGAGACGTAGTTTGTTTAGGCCTTTGGTTGTTGCCAGCCATGCGGTATTTTTTCCATCGATATAAATGTGGTTCACTGTGTTGCCTACAAGTCCGGACTCATCTGGCTGTTTACGGTACAATTGACTGGCTCTCGTCAGTGGACTGTGGATGGCTATTCCGCTATCGGTAGCCACCCACATCAATCCAGATTGATCAAAAAAGATATTCGATATGTTGTCAGAAGGAATTGAATGAGAATCGAATTGCGAACTCTTAATATGTTTGAATTTTTTGCTGATGGGAGAGAACAGACTAAGGCCAGTCGATGCGTATCCTAGCCACAAAACTCCCTCTTTTCCCTCCGCAATTGTAAAGACATCGTTTTCGGAAATGCTATGCTCGTTATCTGGTTCATGGAGAAAGTTCTTGACGACATTTTTGATAGGATCATAAAGTACCAATCCGTTGTTTTCAGTACCCAACCAGATAAGCCCCTGCTTATCAACGAGCGCGGCATTTGCGTAGTCCGAAAGTAAGCTGACGTCATTGTTATGGCTACTTGGAACGACGAGCTCTAAATGCATTGTTTTCTCATTCAGTCTTGCAAGCCCAAGTTCGGTTGTAGCGTAGAGTCTCTGTTGCTGATCTTCAAATAGGGTATAAATCACCAACGAAACTAATTCTCCATCTTTCGAAACTGGAATGTTTGTGAAATTGTTGTACTCATCGTTGTATAAACTCAGTCCTTTTCCGGTACCAATCCATAACTGATTTTTCTTGTCAATGAAAAGCGAGGTGGTCCAGCTAGAAGATAGACTGTCGGTCTTTCCCGAAGTATGGAAATAGAAGACCACTGTGCCGTCTGGCTGAATTTTATTCAGTCCATCTTCACTGGCCAACCAAACATTTTGTTCACTGTCTTCAATAATGTTATTGATAAAATTATTGCTTATATGGTGATTACTGCCGGGAGAATATTGGTAGTGCTGGAATTTCTTTCCGTCATATCGACTCGCGCCGGCTTCTGATGCCAACCAAATAAAACCGCTGCGCTGTTGGTATGTTTGCATGACATTAAAAGACGGCAAACCGCTCTCTACGCCGAGGGTTCTGAAGCGGTAGTCATCAGCGTGTCCTGGAGTCGACAAGAAGAAAAATAGAGTAATTATCAAGGTGCTAGTGTATCTAGTTGGCCAGCACGCTGATTCTCTTGAAATTGATATGATAACGCAGTCCATGTGGAGTTATTTTTCGATTGCGAAACGTTCAACAAATGGCTTCTATCAGACTAAACGCTGTGTTCGGTCAAACAGAACTATCAAATCTAATGTAAAGTACTGCTAATAATAGTGCTAAGGAAATCTTTTGTTATCCAGTAATCGTAGAGCGATATTGTAGAAATGCAAGAATGCGTGTACTAGGTTGTCCATACCTTTTGGACCGTCAAGCAAGAATGGTATCTTGTACTTATTGAACACGGTTTATCAGTTGCTACCATAACTGTATTTTCACTAAATTTTCGCCTATGTTTCCAGTTACCGATAAGACGAACGATGACGTCAATTCACGTACGTGTTTTGCTTAGTTGCGATAACCTTGTTGGTGCCGTCAAACAAACTTCCATCTAGCGTTAATCTTACAGTGACAATATCAAATATATAGAAAGCGTCGATTACCACCTGAAATCATCCAATAAACAGTGTAGTTCTGCTTTCGATTCAAATTTGGGAGCGTGGAAGAAGTCATTCTTCCCAATGTTGGCTGCCCCGTTATTCCTGTTTTACAAGTACCTAACTGACAAGTCGTCCAAAATACTGCCGATATTATCGCCCATGTGAAAGCAGTGACAAGTTCGGTTCCCTATATACCCACCGATTGAAGCGCAGATACCAAGGATACGGCGACACTTTTTACATCGATGAAGTCTTTGTAAAAGTCAACGGTATGCAGCATTACCTGTGGCGGGCCGTGGATCAAGGCGGTGAGGTAGTTGATGTATACCTGCAAGCAAAGCGTGAGGGGGCTGCGGCTAGGCGTTTTTTCAAACGACTAGTGCGGTCGAGCGGGGGAGGGCCTCGGAAAATTGTCACGGATAAATTACGTAGCTACTGTGTCGCGCATCGAGAGCAGATACCTGAGGCAATACACAGTACTGAACCGTATGAGAATAATAGGGCTGAGCAGTCGCATGAGCCGACGAGAGTAAGAGAGCGGGAATGCGAAAGTTTAAGTCGGTTAGGCAGGCTCAGCGGTTTTTGAATGCTTATGCAGCTATTTGCAACTTATTCAATCTCGGTTGGCATCTGGTCACGGCGGAACACTATAAGAACTCCAGGACAAGTCCGTTTTCCGAATGGCGTATGGCAGTCGCTTGAGAATCAAGGTCGAATTACGACAATCACCAATAGTCAATTTGTCAAAAACTAGGGAGTTCACCCGTGGACGAACACCATGGCCTACCCTGTTACCGGCTAAGGAGGTCTACTTTTCACTATCACTCAATATTTTCCTGAGCTCGCCAGGCGTTTTATTAAAGTGCTTTTTCATCGCTTTTCCGAAAGCTGCTTCAGAGGCGTAGCCGGCACTGTCAGCAATACTAAACATTGAATCATTGGTGTCTTGCAGCTTGGCCTTTGCTTTCATTAAGCGCGTATTGGTTAAGTAGGATTTAGGAGTGTCCCCGACCATATCGACAAACTTCTCCGTAAAAGCGGTGCGTCCCATTGCAGACGCCCGGGATAAAGCCTCAACAGTCCATTTTTGATCCGTCTCCGTGTGGATCAGGTTCAGCGCCACACCTACGTGAGGGCGTTCTCGCAAACGCGCCGCAGCTGCACCCACGATCAATTTACCGGAAGTCATTGGGTCTTCCCATAGGAATACTTTCCGTCAGACGCAAAAAATCTCCCTAAATCCATGATCTACAGGGCTTCTTCGCTCACTATGGCTCCGGATGTTGGGATCGAACCAACGACCCATTGATTAACAGTTAATTGGCCTTCCCGTCAGTTTTTTGATTTATAATAACTAGCAACGTACTTCATCTCGATAAACGGCCACCACTAGCCTGCCACATAGAGTATGTTAGCGCTTGAATGGGGTGTTTGTTCTTCTTATGCTCATTAATTATCTGAAAATCACACCAAAACCGTATCTGTTTCTCTAGGATTTATATTTTTAGTTACGAGAAAGAAGTGGGCAACAAGCAATGTTAACCCGTGCTGGATGGCCGGCGATTTCCGCGTAGCTAACTGTAGCAACGCGGCTATCAGCGACTGAAAAAGCTTTGAACTTTTGGCTTTTCGTGACCAAATTTACAGTCGGGTGTATGCTGACACGCGCTTGAGCCAGTGTCCCCATTTCTACTTGACTCTGTGAACTTTTTGCGCCGTACAAAGCTGTATTACCGGAAGCGTCGAGCTACGGGTCGAGAGAAGAAGGGCGATACGCTGTGGATTTCTATACAACCGTTAAAACGAGTTATGTTTACGCGGGTTAAAACGAAGCGAAGAACCGTTATGTTAGGAATTCTGCTTCAGCGGCTATCGCACCTCGTCACCCAAAGCCCCAAAAATACGCGTGCATTGCGCTCGCAGTCAGTCTGGAAAAGAATCAATGGGGGCCAGAGGTAGCGTCGAAATTGGGACTTTGTAGGGTTGTTAGAGAACCGGTTAAGATTTGGAGTTTTGTTAGTACTGCATTGCAAGAGATCGCGGCAGGCTTAGAAATTTCTGGGTGCTGCTGCTGCTGAATAAAATCAATTCAATTTTGGCGCGCAATCGAAATCAGCGGAACGTTACATAAGTTTCGTGCCAAGTGTGTCGGGGGAGAAAGCAGAAGAAGTGCCCGGAGGGGATTGGTCACGCCTTCCTTCTTTTCCTTTTTTAACTT
>CAJVZD010000113.1 GCA_913019905.1 uncultured Cellvibrionales bacterium | reverse complement strand
TCGTAATCTTGGGCTATAAATTTACTGACACTGCTCTGCAGCATCTGTTGTTCTTCACTATATGAAAAATCCATGTCGCTTCCCCGCTTACAAGCCTAATACGGCCTTACAAATAATGTTAGTTTGAACTTCGTTACTACCACCGTAGATAGTCGATTTTCGATTATTGAAAAACTTACCTGCGCTACCAGCAGTCTGTCCAGGTCCGATTTTTACACCGTCGAAATCGTAAGCGAATTGTTCTCGGACATAAGGCAGACTGTAGTAAGCTGATAGCTCAACATTAAGCTCATCGATAGCCTGTTGTATTTCGGTTCCAATCAATTTTAGAATCGAAGATTCAGGACCCGGAGCCTTACCGGTACTCACCGTTGCCAAGGTTCGAAGCTCTGTGTATTCCAACGCCATTAGTTCAATTTCAACATCGGCGACTTTTTGCTTCCAAGTGGCATTGTCGCTGAGCATTCCGTATCCATCACTAGTCTCTTCGGCTTTCTTTTTCAAACCCGCAAGGCGCTGCTTTGAATTAGCGACACCGGCTGTTCCAGTACGCTCATGAGTCAATAAGACTTTGGCGTAAGTCCAGCCTTGATTTTCCTCGCCTATACGGTTTTCAACAGGCACCCGTACATTATCGAAATGAATTTCATTAACTTCATGAGTTCCATCCAATAAATAGATTGGAGATACGGTGATACCCGGAGTTTTCATGTCGATCAATAAGAAGGAGATCGCCATTTGATTTTTAACATCGGAAGCACCAGTACGCACCAGGCAAAAAATCCAGTCGGCATGCTGCCCCAACGTTGTCCATGTTTTGGTTCCGTTTACTACGTATTCATCACCTTCTCGTACTGCAGCGGTTTTTAATGATGCTAAATCCGATCCGGCATTGGGCTCAGAGTAACCTTGACACCACCAGACATTACTCTCCAGAATGTCCGGCAAAAATCGCTTCTGCTGCTCTTCACTACCGTAAGAATAGATGACCGGCGCAACCATTTTCATCCCAAAAGCGATAACGCTAGGAGCGCCAGCGTTTGCACATTCATTTTCCCATATGAATTTTTGGGTTGAAGACCAGCCAGTACCACCGTGCTCCACAGGCCAATTCGTCGCAGCCCAACCTTTTTTATAAAGAATCTTTTGCCATGATACAAAATCTTGTTTTTCCATATGCAGACCAAGCTTTACCTTTTGGCTAATTTTTTCAGGTAGCTCTGCTTTTAGAAATTCTCTGACTTCGGTTTGAAATGCCAATTCCTCGGCTGATAAATCAATATTCATTTCCTAAGACTCCTTTACTCTGTTCATTACACTTAAAGGGCACGATGGAAATGTGCCTTTTTCTATTTCCGGTAATATCAATCTAGATAATGGCACATCTTATGCCATTAAACACGAAACAGCCTTGTCTTAAAGCAAGTTAACTGTAGCGTGACAGATAATATCTACAAGAGAGGCCTACTATGTGGGCAGATGTTTCACCCCGCTGACACCGATTCTTCGGGCTTTTGCTCTCGAAAAAAAACGAAAGTCACAGATAGCGAGGCGCATCCTGCCACGAAAAAAGATTCAGAACAATGCCAAGACTCATGAAAATGACGAGAAAAGAGCGGAAATGGATGCCATCGTTCTCGAATTGCTTTTGCTGAAATCTCAAAAAAAGGAAAAAATATGCTCCGACCAGTTAGTCATTGAATACTCAAAAACTTTCATAAACCTTGTGTTTACTGGCACCATCACCCTATTCTTTTGTACATAAAACGACGGCGCCACTACTGTGGATTAACATTTTTCCACTGGATGTCACAGGACGCTGAATTAGCAATATTTTCACCGCGTAATGCTTGAAACGCTTGTTAGCAGACGACCTTAATCAGCAAGAAAAGCGATAAGCTAGTAATTACTCTGCTAAATGCGACCTCCGGCACAATTATCACGAACCTAAATAGTTCAGACATGGACCTTTCAGACAAGGCCCCTTCAAGCACGGACCTTTAAAATATAGACACAGCCAGATTCAAAACTCTAACGAAATGATTCAGGACTGAAACGTAATAGAGTTTGCTAATGGCTCGCGACCCACTCGCGTATTATTTGCAGGAACTGCTACATCTTCATAACCAAATGCGATACCAAACAAAATCCCGACATTGTCTCCAAGGCCAAATGCTTCTCTTATGATATCGGGCTGGTGTCGAAGACTTCCCATTGCGCAAGAGCCGATGCCGTGAGCAGTTAGCATCAACATCAGATTTTGTGAAAACATGCCAACATCGAGAGAAATAGTCGCACCAAAACCCACATCCATTCCAATAAATGCGACATGCGGCGCATCAAAAATTTCAAAATTTCGTAAGCCTGCTCGAGCGCGACCTTCCCTGTCATCTCGAGCAATATTCATTTCACCATACATTGCCGCTGCACAATCTATCTGGCGCTTACGGTATTCGCCTTCAAACTTGTTGCTGTAGTCAAAATCGGGCCGCGCCGGAGCCCCGCTAATGGCTCTTTCCTGTAACTTCTTGCTGATAGAATCGCGCAAGTTCCCCGAAGCCACGAACACCTTCCATGGCTGAGTATTACAGTTAGATGGTGCCAGCTGCGCCATTGAAAATACATTCTCGATAATCTCTTTCGGCACGGCCTTATCCAGAAATCCGCGTATCGACCGACGTGTTTGAATTGCTTCAACCAGAGACATATCAGGTAGTTTAACTTCACTCATATTCAAAACCTAAATAATTAATTGGATACTAATAACGATCCAAATTGCTTTATTTAACAAAAAATAACAACTAGTTTTATCTTATTGGGAATTTTCCCGCAACACCGTTTTTAGAACTTTGCCTGTTGTATTGCGAGGTAATACGTCGACAAATCTCACTGAACGAGGCAACTTGAACTTTGCCATCTTACCGTCACAGAAACTTAGAACATCATGTTCCGTTAATGCCATGCCTTCCTTCACCACCACGACAACGCAACCAATTTCTCCCCATTTTTCATCGGCTAGGCCAATGACCGCAGCTTCAGATACACCCTCCAATTGGTAGATAATACTTTCAATTTCAGCAGGGTAAACATTTTCTCCACCCGAGATATACATATCTTTAGTCCGATCGACAATATAATAGAAACCCTCATCATCGCAGAGACAAGCATCACCCGTACGGAACCAACCGTCTACAAAATCCTTGTTATTGGCTTCAGGGCGCTTCCAGTAAGATTCAATAATATTTCCACCCTGAACCCAAAGCTCTCCCGTCTCGCCCTTTGCTACGTCCTCGCCTTGGTCATCGACAATACGCACATTGGTGAATGGCATTTTCTTTCCAGACGAACCTACTTTGCTTAGGGCATGTTCTTTCGGCAAAGAAAAAACAGAAGGGCCCGTTTCGGTCATACCGTAACCTTGTTGTAGTTGTAATCCCTTTCCGATCCATATTTTCAGTAGCGGCACGGGCATGGGAGCTGCACCGACGAGTGCCCGATCAATCCCGGAGGGGTCGAACTTTTCGAAATCAGGATGCTGGCACATAAACTGAAATGTCGCCGGCACGCCAAGAAAATGTGTCACACCCAATTTTTTGTCGTTTAGCGCTGCGAGCGTATCTGCCGGGTCGAAGGTGCGCATCATTATTACTTTTCCTCCCGCAAAAAGTGTCGGCACACAAAAACAATTCAAACCACCAATATGGAATATGGGCATAAATGTCAAACACACCATGTCTTCCGTCAATTTGGCTGTCGTTACGTTATTGAGATTATTAGTTTGCATGACATAGTGCGTAATTCGCGCGCCTTTTGGTCGACCTGTGGTTCCCGATGTATACATAATCAGCCATAAATCATTAATGTCTTGATCAACCATTTGGTAAATAGGTGTAGCGTTTGCCAGTCCTTCTTCGTAACGGCTCGCGCTGCCATCTCCCTGCATTTCTATCAGAGGAATATTGCATGCTGCTGCGACCTCGGTGCCAAGTTCATCAAAATCAGAATCGCAAAAAAATGCCATCGCTTCCGCATCCTCTGCAATAAATTTGAGTTCATCCGCAACTAGCCGATAATTTACCGGGACCATAACGGCTCCAATCCGAGCACAGGCAAACATTAGCTCGAGAAAGTCCGTACTGTTTTGCGACAAGATAGCAACGTGATCTCCTTTAGAGATTTTTAAGTCATCACTTAAAAATCCAGCACAACGACCGACCCGCTCATCCATCTGCAGATAGGTATAGCTGCGCCCAGAATACAAATCTGTCATCGCGACTGCGTCCGGACGAATATCTCGGTGTGATGAAATCCAGTCGTGAACTCTTGTATACATAACTAACTCTCTTCAATAACAGCTAATGACTTTATTGGAAGACTGACAAGGATTTTACAGCCCTTTTTTAGCCGCTTATTGTGCCAAAATCTTTGATGGATTGACAATTTCTATCAGCCTTCATTTATTCTTAAGTTTAATGCAGGGAAACACGTCGACAGGAGTAATCTCAGCGCTTAAGCAAACGGGCGGAAAACGACCGTTTTACCAATCTCGATGGTATTGCCAACGGAAAGACGCGATAAGCGAAAACTATTTTGGTATTGCGCGCGTATGTGTCGCGGAAGTAAGTAGAGTGAAAGTAACAGCAGTGACCGTAAGTGTAGTGAGAGCAGGTATCAAAGATACCCCAGATGTATTTCGAACGGGAATAGAAGTCTGTATCAACTCGAAAGAATTTGACTAAAACTTATTTGCAAATTTTTTTATCGACCATAAAAACCTCTCTGCCAATTGATAATAAGAAAAAAAGGCGCCCGCTCCAGAAAGCTTTGGAGGGGACGGCGTCATAAAAATGAGTTATATCACCGCTCATTTTTCCTAAAAACTCACAGGCTAGTCACGGATCGTGGAAAGAACCTCATTTCCCCAGCCAATCAACTTATCATTTTTGAATACTAGCGGGGTAGTTTCGTCTTTCGACGTTTCTCCATCTGAATGACGATGCTGTGTACGATAGTAGAGAATTCGATATTCATCACCTTCTTTGACTGACGCCTCAGACTGGCTGGGAGTTCCCAGTCGAGATACTACGCTGCTGCGATCGACACCCAAGCTCAACTCGCTAATAATTTCTCTATTTTCGCGCTGGTTTGCGTCCCAATTGGCGTCTTTGAGTTCATCCCAGTCGGGACCGTCGCCTATCACTAAACACGCATTTAAAGATGTTAATAGAAATGCGACAAAAATAAACCTTACTGTATATTTCATTTTTTTCTCCGTCTGTTCTGCAATGGCAAAAACCGCTTTTTTCCTTACTCAGACAGCACGAAAATTTTAATTCCTTTTCGAGCTGGCCGAGCGATTTATCAACAGGCTTTTTTGTGCCAGCTGTTATACTTTAATATATCACCATATCAGCAAAATTGACAAGCACTATGAGAAAATTATCTCGATTGGATAATCAAGCAGATCTGCAGCAGCTCACCTTTTGATTGAATGCAGCAATACCACGGCGAAAGGAATACCAGCTAGATATTATCTGGGAAGTCTAATCTATGCGCGTCGCTCACACTAAGCGCCTTCAAAGCAAAACAAATCTGAGCGGGAAATTGAACAAAAATATTTAGCTGCGCAATTTCGATGGAGATCGAATGAGCCCCTCAAAAGATAACGGAAACAGTACAAAATTTTAGCTGCGTTTTTGCAAGAGAGAGAAGACAGTCACCAAACGTCCTACATCTTCTTACGAACGCTCACCACCTTCATCCATACCGGAATTAACTACGCTACCATTTAGGCCGAAATCCGGTCGCAATAGACCTTTCTGCTGACTAGTCGATTACTCCATCCGTTCAATTCGGTCGGCTAGCTTTACCCACCGTCGAATTTAGGCGCGCGCTTTTCCATAAAGGCGCTGACGGCTTCAGGAAAATCGGTTCCAGACGAAGACAACATGAATTGATCTCGATCCATATAGGAGGTTGCCTGATTTAACGCATTAGCAGTCATATTGATCGACTCTTTTGACATACGCACAGAAATGGGGGGTAACACTGCCACTTTTTCTGCCAGCTCTACCGCTTTATCAAGTGCTCTTCCGTCTTCCATCATAAAGTCAACCAGTCCCCAATCTAATGCTTCCGGTGCGTAAAGACGCTCGCCTAAAATAGTATACAACTTTGCTCTCGAAGGCCCGACAGCACGTACCAGACGAGGAATCGAGTGCCAACTCATGTTCATCGCGAGCGGGATCTCAGGTAATCGCATATGCGACGATTTACCGGCTATCCTCCAATCACAGGCAAGAGACAAGGCAGAACCACCTCCGAGGCAAAATCCTTCGATTGCACAGATAGTCACTTGTTCAAGTTTCTCCCAGGCTCTACACATGTCCGGCCCAATTTTAAGCGCGTGGCGGCGCTCGATAAGACGTCCATTTTGATTGGTATTTCCCTCAGGGTCTTTCAAATCGGCCCCCGCTGAAAATACTTTTTGAGTCCCTGTCAATATAATTGCTGTCGTATCCAAGTCATCAATAAAACTCTCAGCGGCGGCAATCAGCTCACGCATTAGTTGACGAGAGAGCGCATTGATTCCATCACCTCGGTCTATGGTAACAACGGCGTAGCCAGTGCGTTTTTCGACATTAAGGAACTCATAAGACATATAAAACCTCTGCAATCGTGAAGGAATACCAATATCGGGCCAGCCACCAATCGCTCCACCCATGTATCAGTGTACCAACTCTATTTCTATCTTTCAGGGTTTCAACCGGCACTTTATAAAAAACAATGACGGCATATTTCTTTGCGGATTTTCGACGAGTCATCGCAGCTGAGAGTACTCGCAGACCGCGACCGGCGAAAAATCAGGCAAAAGGTGGCGTCAACCTAGTTTCACCTATCTATTTGACACTAAGGTGTTAGTCTATTAATAGACTCTTCGTAAATAGACTTTCAGCCGGCTTATACGTAAAAGGCTTAATCTCCGGGCATTAGTCTTAAGGAAAACCTCGACACTATGATAGTTCTCATCGTTGATGATCAAAAAACCATGCGTATGTTAAGTAGCTCAATCGTAGGTCAAATGGGCCACGAAGTCATAGAATCGTCAAACGGTGAAGATGCAATAAGCTACTGCCAAGACAACAAGGTAGATTTGATTTTACTCGATGTAGAAATGCCCGGCATCAATGGCTTTAAGACAGCCGAGGCTATTCGCGATCAAGCTAAATCCTGGTTTCCGATCATATTCTTGAGCGCTAAAACCAGCACTGATTTTTTTGTAGAAGGAATCAAATCAGGCGGCGATATTTATCTGTTCAAACCTATCGTCCCGGAAGTATTAGAAGCAATGATTCGGGCGATGGAGAGAATTGCGGACATGCAGGAAGAACTGCATTACGCGAAATCGGAGATGGAAAAGATGGCCCACCGGGATGCGCTAACCGGTCTAGTCAATCGAAGGGGATTTGACAACGCCATCGAACTTGAGCAAAAAAAAGCGCTCAAAGACAAATCTTCTCTCGCTTTACTTTTAATCGATGTAGACAAATTCAAACCTTTTAACGACAACCTCGGACACCCTGCCGGTGATACCTGCCTGGAAGAAGTCGGGAAATTATTAGTCAGCGCCATGTGTCGTGAACTGGATATTGTCGCTCGCTATGGCGGCGAAGAATTTGCGGTAATATTACCAAATACGAATAGGGAGGGGGCAGAACAAGTCGCCGTGCGAATACAACAGGCTTTTCACGAGCGGCAATATCCCCACGGATTTTCTGAGGTCGCAGAGTATGTCACGGTCAGCGGCGGTATCGCACTTTTAGATGGTGAGACAACGGCTAAAGAGTTGTTACAAAAAGCAGACGAAGCTCTTTACCGCGCCAAAACACAAGGAAGAGACCGGTTTGTTTAAACCTCACGTATAATTAAAAGACGCTCTAACCTCTGGAAAAATGCTCACAGAGCAACTTCGTACTTGCCACAGCAGCTGTCATCCTTTTGGTAACAAGCCCAGCCTTATCGTAGCAGCCTCTCTATTTTACTCGCCTAGCCTAGACGGCCGCTTTGTAAGCACACAAACCGCCTGTATCATTTGACCGGGATCAATAGGAAAGACCACACAATACTGCCTCATCTGCGTAAACTGCAAAAAATTAGGCGCGTAGTTAATAATCATAACGTCGGCAAGATAGTCTGTGCTGAAAGCATTTCGGTGTAAACCTTCGCCTAAAATTAAACAGGTTCAAAATCGCTCTAATTCTTGTAAACTTTGAAATTACCTATAACCGATTCGAGGAGGAAGTTTTCTCGCCGAACAAACCATGATTTTTATTAAGGAATCTCCATAATGGGATTTATCGGACCTGATGTCCTCTTAATGGACCCCGCCTACATCCACGATTCAGCACTTCTCTATGGCAAAATATCTATTGGCCCAGAGTCGAGTATTTGGCCGTATGTCGTTATGCGCTGTGAGATGTACGAAATTCAAATAGGAAAACGAACTAACATACAAGATTTTGCGATGATCCACGTCGGTAAAGACTCAGCCACTATCATTGGAGATAATTGCTCTATCACCCATCACTGTACGATTCACGGTGCAAAAATCGGCAACAATTGTCTGATTGGAATCAATTCCACCCTTATGGATGGCGTCGTTATAGGCAATAACTGTATTATTGGCGGTCATACAATTGTCAAAGAAAATACAGTCATACCGGACAACTCGATCGTGGTAGGCACACCTGGCAAAGTGATTCGAACCATGGATAACAGTATTGCTAATAAGGGTAATGCTGATTTTTACTACGAAAATGCCCTCAATTACAGAAATGGCATCTTTCGTTCCAAGTGGTAAGAAAGGACAACGCCAATGTGCCACCCCCTTAAAGAAGTTATTCATAAGGCAATACTAGCAACAATGCTTGGCCTGCTTTTCTTGCAGATACCCAACAGTATGGCGGCGTCGGCAACAGTTGCGGTGGCGTCGAACTTTCAAAGAACGTTCACTGCCTTAGCCACCGAATTTAAACGGCAATCGAACCATGACCTACGAGCTATTATCTCTTCAACGGGTGTGCTATTTAATCAAATTACTCATGGCGCACCTTTCGATGTATTACTCGCGGCCGATAGCCTGCACCCAATAAAACTCGAGAAAAAAGGCTTTGCAGTTAGCGGATCACGGTTTACCTATGGACTTGGGCGGTTGGCATTAGTTCTATTTAGCCAAACGAAGCAATCGACCAGAAAAGACGTTGTCGTTAATAAGCAGAGGTATATTGATCAACTCGCAGCAACCACAGGGAAAATCGCAATCGCAAACCCCAAAATTGCCCCCTACGGCATCGCGGCCAAGCAAACACTCGAATATTTAAGGATGTGGCAATCAGTTCAGCCGCGAATAGTCATGGGGGCCAATATTGCGCAAAGCTTTCAATTTGTCGCAACCGGTAACGCCGAGTCCGGCTTTTCCGCGCTCTCGCAAGCACTGGCTAACGAAACATCTCTAAGTTACTGGACCGTTCCGATAGATTGGCACCAACCGATACTACAACAGGCAATCCTGCTACAATCGGGTAAAAACAATGTGGCGGCAATCGACTTTCTCGCCTTTTTAAAAAAACAAATCGCAATAACCATCATAAAAAGTCACGGTTATAACATTCCATAAGTTAAATATTCGTTTTTAGGAAAAGCATGTTATCAGCGCAAGACATCGACGCCGTTATCCTAACTGGCAAACTTGCTGCGCTAACTACTCTGATACTGCTTTTTATCAGTACGCCGTTGGCGTGGTGGTTAGCTAATACCCGCATTAAGATCAAGCCAATACTGGAAGCTATCGTGGCATTACCGCTAGTCCTTCCACCAACGGTATTAGGCTTTTATTTATTAATAGCGTTTTCACCAACCAGTGCATTTGGCGAACTGTGGTTTTCTCTTACCGGACAGCAGTTAGCATTTACGTTCAGCGCACTGGTCATAGCCTCCGTTATATACTCTCTACCCTTTGTCGTACAACCTTTACAAGCCAGTTTCGAACAACTACCCAAAAACCTACTCGAGGCAGCTGCAACGATGGGAGCCAACAAAAAAGATCAATTTTTCTCCATAATTCTTCCCTTGAGCCGTCGCAGCTTCATCACTGCGGCAAGTCTCGGTTTCACCCATACCATCGGCGAATTTGGCGTCGTATTGATGATTGGCGGAAACATACCAGGCGAAACCCAAGTCTTATCCATCGCTCTTTTTGACAAAGTAGAATCCTTACAATACACGCAAGCACACTGGCTTGCCGCAGGTCTTGTCCTTTTTTCGTTGATTTTACTGGCTTTTATTTACAGCCTGAACCGCTCTGCCGGTGGAAAAACGGCAGGATTGATTAAGGCATGAGCATTGCGATTGAGCTACACCTTATTCGTGAAAAGTTTTCACTTTCACTCAAAACTGAATTGCCATCCCACGGAATTAGCGCTATTTATGGCCCTAGCGGGGCGGGCAAAACGACATTATTACGCTGGATTGCCGGACTCGAAAAAAACACAAAAGGAAGCTTGTCTTTCAATGAAGATATCTGGGAAAACGGAAGCTATTATCTCCCTACGCAAAGACGAAAAATTGCCTATGTGTTCCAAGATGCGAGATTATTTCCGCATTTAGATGTTGTTGGGAACCTTGAATATGCTTATCGGCGGCGGTTTAACAATAATGGTCCGACCATAGAAAATGTTTGCGATTGGTTCGAACTTGAGCAACTATTACAAAACGATACGTCGAATCTATCTGGCGGAGAAAAACAACGTATCGCCTTAGCGAGAGCGCTTTTGTCCAGCCCGCAACTCATTCTGATGGATGAACCTTTAGGGTCTCTCGATCGGCAAAGCAAGGAACGCATACTGTCACTATTAGAAAATATTCACCAACATCTTTCGGCGCCAGTCATTTACGTAAGCCATGATATCGAAGAAGTCAGCCGCTTGGCAGAACACTTATTGATTCTAGACAGCGGGAAAATTAGCGCTCAAGGCCCACTGATCGAACTTAGCTCGCAACAAAATCTAAATTTCAATCACGAAGAACAAGCTGCCAGTATCATCGATGCTACAATCCGCAATCACGACCAAAAATACCAACTTACTGAATTGACTATTGACAACCAACTCCCGCTTTTTATCACTAATATCAATAGTAAGGTGGGTACTAAAGTCCGCGTAAGAATACCAGCGCGCGATATTAGCATCACACTGGAAGAAGCCCACAACAGCAGTATTCTTAATATTTTACCTGCAACCATCGATGCTATCGAAGAAACAAATAATGCAAGAATGTTAGTTCGCGTAAAAATCGCGGAACAATTTTTATTGATTAGAATTACTCACAAATCGGTAGACCGATTGCAACTTAAAATCGGCAAAACTGTCTATGCTCAAATCAAGACAGTGGCTCTGTTATCCGAGAAAACGTCCCTTAACTAACGACTTGAAATAGCAGTAACTATTATGAGTAATTCACATCCCTACGAATCACTAACACCCGATGCAGTTATTGACGCCGTCGAAAGCACGGGAGTACTGACTGATTTACGGATTTTTCCTCTAAACAGTTATGAAAACCGCGTTTATCAAGTAGGCGTCGAAAACGGCGAACCGCTGATTGCCAAGTTCTACCGTCCCGGCAGATGGACTGACCAAGAAATTCTTGAAGAACATCAATTTAGTCAGGAATTACATGAAGCGGAGGTTCCTGTCGTACCTCCATTAAGGATATCTGCTGGGTGTGAGGCGTCATTGGAAAACAATTCAGGCGAGACATTGCTGAAATACAAAGACTGTCGTTTTGCGCTCTATGAACGTAAAGGCGGGCATGCGCCGGAACTGGATAACATGGATTGCTTATTAATGCTGGGGAGACTAGTCGGAAGAATACACGCGATCGGCGCGCAAAAAGATTTCAAATGCCGACCAACACTCGATATAAAAAGTTATGGAGAAGATAACTTTCACTTTTTAAGTGAAAATTTCATACCAAAAGATCTACACACCGCCTATGTTACGCTTTGTGAAGATTTGATAAAGCGGATAAAAGAAGTTTTCCAGACTACACCGGTAAAAAATATTCGAGTACATGGCGACTGTCACGTCGGAAATATTCTATGGCGTGATACCAGCCCGCATTTTGTAGATCTCGATGACTGCCGAATGGCTCCAGCGATACAGGACTTATGGATGTTTATTTCCGGCGACAGACAGTTTCAAACGGCGCAAATCAACGAGGTGATTGAAGGTTACAATGAATTTTATGATTTTGACCCAAGAGAATTACATTTA
>CAJVZD010000112.1 GCA_913019905.1 uncultured Cellvibrionales bacterium | reverse complement strand
GTTAATGTCGTAACAGCTCAGACTTTGCATATCTTCCACATACTCAATTTCGGAGTTGGCTGCTGAAGTGATAACGCAGTCTTCCAAAATCTGGTCCTGAAAAACCACCGCACTAATTAACATGTTTGTACCTGAACCTGGCTTCCAAGGATGAGTATCCACATCGTCGCTAATTCCATCGTTATCATCGTCAATGTCGCTGTTATCACCGACCCCATCGTCATCATTGTCAAAATATTCGCTCTCATCGAGGGGAAACCGGTCTAGCAAATCCGACACGCCATCGCCATCGCTGTCGAGATCATTGGCATTTCCTTCATCAGATAGGGGACACTCCTCGTCAAATGATGGTACGTCTACGCCGTTACTTCGAAAGGCGTCGATAGTTTCACAGGGGATTGGCGAATCGTTTCCCTGGGGGTCCAGAAACCGTAACGCGGGCAACCCTAACAAAGCGCTAAAGTCGGTAATATTATTACCTGCGATCCACAAATCACGAAGATTTGTCAGTTCAGCCATTGGGCTTACATCGCTAATATCATTATATTCGATAACGATCTTTGTCAGGTATATGAGCTTGCTCAAAGAACTGATGTCGCTTATCTGATTCGCGGGAATCTGCAACTCCTTTAGTGTTGTTAGCTCACTGAGAGCGCTGATGTCGCTCACGTTGTTATAACCAAACACGACGTCACGCAAGTTTGACAGCTGACTCAACGCGCTCACATCCTCGATATAGTTTTCTTGTAGCTGCAAACTAGTGATGTTTGGCATCTGACTTAAAATACTAATATCAATGATGTCGTTGTGCCCAATTACCAGGGTCGCCAAGTTATTCAATACGCCCAAAGGATTCATGTCGCTGATATTATTGTACTGAATATATAGAGTCGTCATATTGGTCATCGTACTAAGTGCACTGATATCGCCGATTTCGTTATAACTAAGGTCAACCTCCACTAAATTACTAAACGCTTCCAGCCCCTTTAAATCCTTAATCTGTTGAGCGTCACAACGTAATCTGACAAGTTCCTCACTGTAGAGCTTTCCCGCTTCAATGGCTGAGTCAAATACGCAGTCGCGCAAATCTGAATCGACAAAATGAATACTGTCAATCAATCCAAAAGACCCCTCAACAATGGGGCTGGTATCAATATCGTCAGAAAAACTGTCATTATCGTCATCAACGTCACTGTTATCGCCGATCCCGTCAATGTCATTGTCAAATTTTTCCGCTGCATTCAGGGGAAATTCATCGACCGAATCGACTATCCCGTCACTGTCACTATCCTCAAATAGCACAACCAGCGTGGAACTTTGCACAATGCTGATCTCTTCGCCGTCAATACCAATATCGATATCCCCATCACCATCAACGTCGACATTACCCTGCGCATCAATAACGAGATCATCATGTCCGCTAGTCACTTCTATCTTGTAATCGCCGCCAATGCTCACGTCGGGCTCACCGTCACCGTTAATATCAATAGCAGCCTTTGCTACTCTCGCCGCCGACTTGGGAAACTCATCCTTATTGTCGCCTACCCCATCGCCGTCACAGTCGGCGTGTTCGTTGGCGTCAAAGGGAAACGCATCCGCGTGGTCATTGATACCATCGCCATCACCGTCAGCACCCGGTGTGATTAAGATCTTTTTCGAGAGAACTTCCAACGCGAGTCCGTCATTGACAAAGTCTGGATCTTTCACAATATCGGCAACGATATTGAGTACGTTGATATCTTTTTTATATCTATTTTCCGAATGATTCAAACGCGACCACTTCAATACCGTTTCGTAAGTAACGGAAGATTCAGAACAAAAGTCCACCACAATGTCCCGGGCCGAGTCCTCGAGGTGCTCGACAATTTCAACATCACTTTTTTGGGATATCTGCCCCTCGACAGAGCGATAAACGAGTTCTGTAACAATACTAGCCCGCGCAGTTAAATCCTCTTTCAAATGTGCGCCCTTGGCGATGGCGTGAATACTTCGTGGATTAGTCTTTGAGTCGGTATCGATCACCAAATCCAGGTCATTGTCGACGTCTACACCTCCGGTCACGGTCACCAAATACAAACTCTCATCGTTTAGCGCCGACGTATCAACAACCCACGTGCCCATCACCGACAATCGCGACACATGACTGGCCTTTTGCCACGTATCAGCACCCACCTGATCAATCACTTCGGCAGTGCTCAAGGTTCGGCCACTCATTAGTACTAAGTCCGGATCTCGCAGTGCCGCAATGCTAATTTCAGCATTCACAATTGGGCCATCTATCTCAGCTCTGATACAACCACTACAACGCTGTAAAATCAGCGACGGCACCCAAACTGCCACCGACGTCTTGCCCGACGGTACCGTGCCCGCCACTGCTGTAACGGTCTTTAACATCGCGCGACTAGCACTGATATCTTCCGCGGTGTAGCTGAGGCCGTTGACGTCAATACGATTCGTAAAGTCATTTGCAACGACAATCTTGTTGATCAGCGTCGCTTTGTCATCACCCTGAGTACCATCGGCAATTTGTTTGGCGATCGAGGCAAGCGTCGCTTCGCCACTTTGCAATCGGCCCACATAAAAGTCCAAGCCACCACTATCGGGGTCGCGATTAAACATCTGCTGGAAAAGACCGCTCACCAATTGCTGGAAACTCAGTGAGCCAAAATTGTCACTGTATTCTTGGGAATTACCAAAGTTTGATAAGACACTGTCCAAATTACTGGATTCATCGAACTGGCTCGCCCAATAATTCACACCACCGGGATCACCGGCACGCCCGTAGTAGGCCACATACATTTGTTGCGCCAGATTAATGGAATCTTGCGTTTGTGCAGCAACGGTTGGCGAAATTGCTGACAGTAGCAGTACAAAAAGAACAGAGGGAACCCTACAACAAAGGTACAGCCGTGAAGGAAAACCGATCATCGCTGGAATAGAAAAACGTCCGCGTCTACGCATAAGTTGGCCCGACATGAAATCAATAGTACTTACTGAATCGAGAGGATCGAGTTTACAGGCCTTTTACTTCAAGACTCATAAGTCAGGCCGAAGAGTCAGCCTGAACTCCACCGATTTTTTATTATCCCTACGGCTCATTCCACTGCATAAACGCCGCAGAACAGTCCTCGAAAATAGCATGTTCTTTAATTGTAATACAAAATCCCCAACACGCTTTCTTTGTGTAAAAAAATACCTTTGTCCGTATTTATACTTAACCAAATTTGTAACTTTTTGCCAAACCGTGTCGACAATTTTGGGGGATAAAAAAACATACAGGATTAAAAAATAACGTAAGCTATTGAAAAATAAAGATAATACGAACGTGGCACAGCTCCTGCACTATAGGCATGTACTCTTAATACGACCACCGAGCCAATCCCAAGACAGGAAACACATTAATGAAAGCTGTGACCAAACTTATCATCGCCGCCGCGCTTTTTGGCCAAACAGTATTATCCCAGGCACTGCCGATCAACTTACTAACAAACGGTAGTTTCGAATCTTTAAAGTTCGACAGTAACTGGACCTATAGAACCAACCCGAATGAGGTGGATGGTTGGACGTGGAGTGATGGCAGTTCAATGGAGTTTTGGAACACGCCTTTTCTCGGGGTCACTGCAGTCGACGGCGGAAAGATTGCCGAACTAAACGCACACGGCGGCGATGGCGACTACAGTTTTTACCAAAACTTCAAAACAGTGGCTGGCCAAAGCTACGATTACAGCTTCGCTTATCAGGCACGATCCGACAACAGCGAACAGTTTCATATGGATATCACGCACTTTTTCGATGATTCAACACCTGAAGTATTGGCCAATGCGATATATACAAATCACGAAATCGGACAATGGAGCACAGCACGAGGCAGCTTTGTCGCGATCGGCTCGATGTCTCAGATCGGTTTTTGGTCAGACGACAGAAGAGGCGATACCGTTGGTAACTTACTCGATAATGTCGTCGTGACCGCATCAGTCCCCGAACCCGGATCAATTGCACTGCTGGCCTTCGGTTTGGTTGGACTGGTTGTCAGCCGACGCAGACAAAAATCAGAAGACGCTCCTCTCGCCAAAAATCTCTTAAATCAACCAGAGAAATAGAATCTTGCGGGGTCAGGTCTTTGATTTATGATTCCCGGGAAACCAAATCCGCTTATTATTATTTCACAAACCCAAGGGAGTAAGTGGATTGAAACCTTCCAGCGATCTGTCAGTACGCCGTTTTCTTACGTCCATCTGGCGCTTAGCCTAAATGTACGAAAAAACAAACCGTCATTAATCTAATACCCTTGTTAGAAACTTCAAGATTATCATAAATCAAAGACCTGACCCCGCATCATGAGTTAAGTCCTTCGAAAAAACATCATTGCCAGGAGCATAGTGATGCGGGAATCTCAGTATCAATCATCGCAATAGACAACTAACAAACTAAAATCTCGCGTTTCTTTCCTTACACCTTTCGTCCTTACTTCCGCCGCAATTACATCCACCGCCCTTAAATGTGCACCCGAAATCAGTCAAATACCCTACTATCACTAGCTCAAAAAATTCATTATGATAAATGTGACAAACGGATATGCACTACAGGGATCTTTACAGAACATATAGGGAATACTCGACTCCAGCATGCAGACGATATTAGCCAAGTACACGTTATACTCACTCATTGTTTCGATTGTTTTGGTCGGCAGCCTCCTCACATCGTCGGCTCGAGTTTTTGCAGACAATCACAAGACAGTAGAAAATCAAGGTATCGAACTTAAAGTGGGGCACCTCGAATTCCCTCCACTCTACATAAGTCGGGAAGGAATGAGACCGGCGGGTGAATTAGCCGATATACTTTTTGGGATCGTGGAAAAAGCCGGTTTTAAATACTCGTACCAAGTCTATCCTCCCACGCGTCTATATAAAAATATGGGAGATGGCTTAATCGATTTAGGCACCGGAGTCAAAGGGCAAGCGCTGTACAACAACAATGTCCTCTGGGGAAAGAAAGTACTGATCCATATTGAACAGCGAATTTACACATTGGGCGATCGTCCAATCCCCTCTTCCATCGACGGTTTACTCGGTAAGAAAGTTGCTGTAAAACGTGGATACGGCTATGGCGGCGATTATCTCAAACTAACAAATGGCGGTAATTCCAGCTTTGTCGATGAGGTCAATTCACTCGAACACTCGTTGTCGATGTTACAAAATGGCCGCGTCGATTATGTTCTCGGCTATAAACACACAGTCACTAAACTGCTCGAGAAATTACAAATAAGCGATATCAGTTATAAAACCTTAAAGAAAATTCCGGTCTACTTTGTTATTTCAAAACACACACCCAATGCCCAACAAATATTGAATACATTAGACGATCATTTTGTAAACCTCTTGGGGTCAGGTCTTTGATTTATGATTCCCGAGAACCCAAGTCCATTTATTGTTGTTTCACAAAATCCAAGGGAGTAAGTCGTTTGAAACCTCCTAGTCATCTGTCAGTGCCCCGTTTTCTTGCATCCATCTGGCGGTTAACCTAAATGTACGAAAAAACAAACCGTCATCAATCTAATACCATAGCCAGAAAATCCAAGATTATCATAAATCAAAGACCTGACCCCTTTTCCCAATAAAGTGATGTATGATAACGCCAGGATTGATACAAAGCGGGAGAGTCTGACCACAGCACCAAGAACCAAGATTCCAAAAAAATAATATGCTTACAAAACTTTTCGCACGCGCCCATTCCGCTCTCAACACATCGATTGTTTTGACCAGCGCCTTGTTCATTTTATCAGCGCCCGCTTTTTCGGAAAGCGAAACCGTACACCTCAACGTTGGGTATACCGAATTCCCGCCCTTAAATGTGAGCCATGCTGGCTCGATCCCAACCGGCGAATTAGCCGATATTGTTTTCCAAACACTCGATAAAGCGGGAATTAGCTACACTTCCCAGCGCTTTCCGACGGCACGCCTATACAAAAATATGGCGAATGGAACAACCGACTTATCTTCCGGAATTAAAGGCCAGAAGCTTTACGAAAATAATGTATTGTTCGGCAAAAAAATACTACTTTATCTGGAAGAGAGAATCTACGCCATTGGCGACCGTCAAATACCGTCCTCGGTGGAGGGTCTACTGGGTAAGAAAATCGGCATCAAACACGGCTACGGTTACGGTGGAGACTACGTCAAGTTAACAGCGCCTAACAACCTGACTTTTGTCGATCAAGCCAACTCAACACAAAGCTCACTGACAATGCTACAAAATGGACGAGTCGATTTTGTGCTCGATTATAAACATCCCGTAAACGCGATACTCGAAAAGTCTCCGATCCCTAACCTCAGCTATCGAACCGTCAACAAATTCCCCGTCTATTTTGTGATGTCAAAACTCACGCCCAATTCCCAACAAGTATTAGATACTCTGGAAGCGCATTTTAGTCCTGAACCCTGATCAGCATGAAAAAACGGCAGGATAGTTCCTACCGAATATCGATAAGCCTACGCCACTAACAACCTATTGAATAACATTCAATCGCGACGTCGCTGAAAGGTCCAGTACCATTCGCCGCCTCAAGTAACCAGACACCAGCACCAGCTATTCATCGCATCAGTAAAAAGAGAATACCAAAAACCCCCATCTAGTTGTAAAATGTATGCTAAGTGTCATTTTTTGCCATTCCAACCATGTCGGCTAACGGTCAAAATTCACACCGTATTCACAGCCAACAACGTTCAATGAGGTAAAACGATGACAATTTATAACGTAGATCAAAATCGCGTGCATATTAACCAACAAGGCAAGGGCGAACCGGTGTTATTTCTACACGGCGTACCCGACACCGCTGACATTTGGAACGACACGATCAGAGCATTAGCCGGCCAATACCACTGCATCGCTCCAGACCTGCCGGGATTTGGACGCACAACGGCACCAGGAAACTTTGATTACAGTCTTTCAAGCCTGGCAGACTTTATTAAGCAAATGTTACACAGTCTAAATGTTAGCGAAGCCGTGCATCTGGTCATTCACGATATTGGCGGTATCGTCGGATTGGCCTTTGCTGTCATACATCCGGAAAAAGTCAAAAGCTTAACCATTATGGACACCACCTTCTTTTCAAACCATCAATGGCATGCATTGGCAAACACCTGGCGTAAACCCATTATTGGTGAGCTGGCCATGTACTTAATGCGACACAAACAATTCAGCAGCGCCATGAAAAAAAGCGCGCCCCGGCTGACCGCAGCCCAGATACAATCCAATTACGATGCACTCACCCTGCGTAACCGCCGTATGATCCTGCGCTTTTATCGCGCCCTTGACCCTCAGGTATTTAAAGAGTGGGAAAACCACCTGCCTTCACTCAGCCAACACTTTCCTACCCAGGTCATTTGGGGTAAACAAGACAGCTTTCTACCACCGGCACTGGCATTGCGTTTTGGCACAGACAAAGTTCATGTATTGGAAAACAGCGGGCACTGGCCGATGGTCGATCAGGCCAATGAGGTACACCAATTACTGCAAGACCACTTGACCTTAGCACAAAACCAAGCCGCTTAACCTTACATATAACGTTAGACGACAACGCTAGCAGGACAAACGCCATGAGAGATAATCGATGAAAATAGGTCTGTTAGTGTATCCAGGCTGCGTTGCTTCCGGTCTATTTGCCTTTGCAGAAATGCTGGAAGTGGCCAACAAACGGGCCGGCAAGAAAGTCTTTACCCTGCAGTGGACCGGCATTGATGATAAACCCGTCGCAATATCAACCGGCAGTGAGAAACCGGCATTCACCATGACACCGGAAACAACGCTGCAAGACCATTCTCTCGACGCCGTGCTTATCCCCGGTTTCTGGACCAACAATCAAGACCATATCGACCACGCTCTCAAAGCTTACCAGGCATTAACCGCTGCCCTAAAACAACTGCCACCCCATACGCAGCTATGGGGTTATTGCACTGCCGTATGTATGATGGCGGCCTCCGGTCGGCTCGACAAAAACCGCGCCACCGCCACCTGGTGGATCGCCGATTTTGTCCAGGACAACTACCCTGCGGTCAACTGGAATTTTAGTCAGACCTGCGTATTCGACACCAACCATATCACCGCGTCAGGGCTCAATGGTTATATGCCCATCGCACAAGCGTTAATAGAAAAACACTGCGGCCAGGACGTATTGCGCGACATCATCGAACTCATGGTCATTCCCAAACCCGAAAAAACGATACAACCCTTCACCCAAATAAAACTAATGAAGCTCGACGACAAAGTGCTGCGGGAACTCTACATTTGGGTTGAAAAAACCCCCGCTAGCAAATTGAGCAATACGGCATTAGCCCAAACGCTCAATCAAACAGAAAGAACTCTCACACGCAAAGTGAAGCAGGCCACGGACCTGCCACTGGCAAGTTTCATGCGCTTGATTAAACTTCATCAGGCCAGCGAATATCTTATCTATAGCCGTAAGCCGATCAACATCATCAGCGACATATTGGGCTTCTCTGATGACGCGGCCTTTCGTCGTACCTTCAAAAAAGTCTCGTCGTATACACCGAGTGAATACCGACAAGCGTTTCAGCGATAACAACAATGCGCCAACAGAATGCCCGTTAAACTGGAACGACGCGATGACAACCAAGATAATAGGTTAGATAACTACACACAGTCTTAAAAAGCAGCTCTTTAAGCAAGTTACAGTCATCAAGCAATCGTCAACAGTTACCAACCACCCAATGGCGCTCTAACCCGTCAAGAAGCTTTACCTTCACCCACCTTCAATAAAACGGCCCGACGTCTCAAGCTCTCCCGAGACCAGATCTCGCCTGTATCGTAATATTCATCAACAGCCGGTGTGTCAGAACCAAGAATCAGCCAGGGTTGCTTTGTCGAGGTGTAGATATGGACATCAGGAGGAAATTGATCGGGGTTATCAAGGGTACCCACTTTAACGAAGCGAACTAGCTCACCAAGACCGCCACCAAACACGAGATAGTTACTCCAAATAGCAATTTGGCATTTCGGGCAACGGAAAATTCTCTGCCCTGTTCCACTAGGCGTTTCGACAATGGTTTCCACAGTCTCTCCCTGCGTGATCTCCACTTGATCTGCTTCGACAAGCGCATTCAATGCAAAGGAAGCTCCACTTTGCTGCTGACACCAACGACAATGGCAACCATGAACAATTAAAGGTGTTGATTTCATGTTGTATCTTACATACCCGCAACTGCACCCGCCTGTAAACGTTTCAATTTGAGTATTCACGCACTATCTCCATTTCAGTTGTTGATACGATTCCTAGCTCATCGATAAATTTTTTCCGGTGGATTATTTTGGTACGTAGCTCAAGGCATAGTTCAAGCCGTACCCTCAATTGTGCAGCTGAGCCAGGCCGCGGCCATTGCCGTCGCTTTTTGTTAGCCAATATTAGCAGCGGTTTAATGCTGTTAAGAGATAGATAGACAGCCCCTTTCTACCTCTCACCCATATTCGGCCGCACCAAAAACCAACTAGCTAAAACCAGACTACCAAACACGGTATACAAAACAATGAACACCCATTCTGGCGCGCTATAGTAAAGCAAGCCTTGCAACCAGTGCTGAACAAAGGAACCCGAATAAACCGCTGACCCAGCCTCTGCCCTTAATGCCATTTCCCAAATCGTTAACGGACAAATGACACCAACCCACGACTGAACAACCACAACGCCAATGGCGACTAAATGCAGTATTCGGAATATTCGATTCCTGACCCAATGCCACTGAAGAAAATGCCCCAGGTAAATGGCAAAAAGCCCCAGCACCACAAAGAAAACAAACAATACATGCAAGACCAAAATAACATCAGCCAAAAATATCAGTAACTCTTCCTTAGACATACATTTTCACCAACACAAGAGAATTGGGGTCGGGTCTTTGATTTATGATCACAGGGAACCCAGACGTGCTTATTGTTGCTCACAAAACCCATGGGCTTAAAGTAGTTTGACATCATCTGGTTATCGGTCAGCACCCCATCTTCTTGCGTCCATCTGACGCTTTAGAAAAATGTTCGAAAACCGTCATTAAGCTAAACCCACAGCTAGAAAATTCCAGATTACCACAAATCAAAGATCTGATAATCATATAGGAAGCCTCCAGAGTCCGTACTTCGGACTAAATTGTTAAGTGCGACCCAAACAATTATCTGGAGGCTATCATGACACTCTATTTCGGAATGATGGGGGCGCCTAGCCTTACATTCAAACAACAATTACATCTGCGTCATCGATGACAAAGACAAGCGGTTATTTGAAAGAAAACTGGACAACGATATTGATCAAGTATTAACGGCGCTCAAGCCGTATAAACGCCGGCTAAAGGCAGTCGCCATTGAATCGACATTCAACTGGTACTGGTTAGCCGATGCATTGATGGAAGCAGGCTTTGAGGTGATGTTAGTCAATACAGTAAAGATCGTTCAGTATTCAGGGTTAAAACGAACCGATGATCGCTATGACGCCTTTCACCTTGGCCACCTCATGCGCTTAGGTATATTACGACGGGCTATACCTATCCAGTCGCTGAGCGGGGATTGGAAAATTTTGGGGTCAGGTCTTTGATTTATGATTCCCGAGAATCCAAATCTTTTATCGTTGTTTCACAAACCCAAGTAAGTAAAGTCGTTTGAAACCTTCTGGTTATATTTCAGTACCCCGTTTTTCTTACGTACATCTGGTGCTCAACCTAAACGCATGGGAAAGCCATCACTAAGCGAACACCATCGCCAGAAAATTTCAGATTATCATAAATCAAAGACCTGACCCCTGTTCTCCCGTACCACTCTAGACTCGTCGAGCAGCATCCATATTTCGATTATTAAGAGTATTGATGTCGTTCACGGCACTTTTGCGACGGAAATTCGATCGCTTTAACCCGCTCTTAAACGTCCGTAGTTGATGGGTTAATTGCCGCTGTATTTCTGATTGGCGGAGCGGTCGGAATTGCCAAGAGCGTGCGTTGGCAAAAACTAAATAGTCGAATTAAAAATAAGTATATCCGAAACCACCGCAGTAAATAGCAAGGGAACCAATAGCTGGTGTACGCTCTTATTATTGGAGAGAAAAAGCACTCCAAACACAAACAACAAGCCGATAGATGCAGCATTATCCCAATCTATTAACGTATATGCGAAAGCGAGCGGACGGAATAAGGTGCTGGCTATGACAACCATCATTGCAATACCCCAAATACCTTTGGAAGCCATAAAGTAATGTTGCTGTAAATCGGCTCCATCCAGTTCTTCCGGGAACAATAGGTGCGAGAGAATAAAAAGTCCAATCGGTCCAGCCAGCATCACCAAAACAATGGGGAAAGTCCAACTGTCAACGACTTGGAGATCCCAGCTCTCCCACCACTGTTGAAGTAATCCGATGAATATCGTGAGAGTAATAATGCTTTGCACCCAATAAGGCTTACAGTTCGTTCCAGCTTTAATCTGTCGGGCGACATTGGTCAATAGTATTGATACCCCAAGACCAACAATGATCGATAGCATTATCATGATGAACTCAAAATGGCTCATTCATTTCCTCCTTACTTAGAAATTGGATCAACGTCTTATGTAATGGTCTAATGAAACTGTTCAAACACTCGGCTAGTGGATCGCTAAGCTATTCGCCTAACACTGATACCTTGGCTTGTGCAACGCCCTAACGGTTTAGGCCCAACCTGCCATGCCGCCCCGACGAATGTACGGCCTGCCTGTGAATGTCTAGAGCCGTTTGCGATAATCGGGATTAAATGAGATAAGACGTTCGCGGTATCAGCGCGTACTCACTCCGACACGGTACACATCTGTTTCTACACCGCCTCTTACACATCGTCTAACGCCATCACGCCCATGGGTTTGTCTTCACTATTCAATTGCAATAGTTCTGAAGCTTGGCGCCGTCCCGGTTTGATCCACTTCAAAAGCACTAAAAGTAGGTCGTCAGGTTCGAAAGGTTTAATGAAGTAGTCGTCCATGCCCACTTCCGTGCACTTCTCCATTACTCCCACCATGACATCAGCGGTCATAGCGATAATCGGAAGATCCTTAAATTTTTCCAGCTCCCTGATTTTGACAGTCGCAGCAAAGCCATCCATAAGCGGCATCTGGATGTCCATCAAAATTAAGTCGTATTTTTCAGACATCGGAGAAGCTAACATTATTTCTACTACTTCATCGCCATTTTTAGCTATATCAACACATAAACCCACCCCCTCAAGCGATGCAACAACAAGCTTTTGAATGATTTCATTGTCTTCTGCCAATAGAATTCTTGCTCCCTGAATGTCCTCAATTTTAGCCAGATACGGTAGCTCACTTGCTACAGCCACCCTGTTCTCTTTATGTCTATTATCGAGTACTTCAATAATAGAATTATAAAATGAGACATGAGAAATTGGTTTCGTAACAAATCCTTTGATGCCGATCTCACTTGCCCTTGAAGCGATGCTCTCTAGGCTAAATGCAGAGATCATGGCAAGGATTGGAGTGATAAAGTTTTTATCTTTTAGGATCATTTTAGCTGTTTCCAGCCCATTCATTTCCGGCATATTCCAATCGACTAAAACCAAGTCGAACGGCTTAGTTTCCTTTTCCGCCAACGCCTTTATCGCTTCCCTCGCGGTCGCTACCAAAGTGGGTTTAAACAAAAACGACTCCAACACTTCCTTTAAAATGATACGGCTTGTACGATTATCATCACACACCAAAACCTCAATACCCTCCAGTCCGGGGGAGAAGCATTCTTTCGATTTTTGGATTTCTTGTACCCCAAACACGGCAGAAAAATAGAACGTACTACCCACCCCTTCCTCGCTTTCCAGCCACGCTTCACCACCCATCAATTCGGCAAGGCTTTT
>CAJVZD010000111.1 GCA_913019905.1 uncultured Cellvibrionales bacterium | reverse complement strand
TGCGCGAGTCGATAGTGGGGAAAATGATAAGTGGCAACGTGAGTTTTTGGGTTTTTTGCGCTAAATGTCAGGATAAATTCATCCAATACGCCCATAACTTCAGCTTTGGTTCTTTCTGCATCAAACTCTGCCGAATATAACAACGGGGATTGGGACAACAGGAATGTCATGAAAAGTGATTTGAAAATCTGCATTGTGCTCTCTCGTGAATTATTTTTGCGAAGAAGAATAAGTGCGGCAGGTCAAAAAGTCCATAATTTTTACCCCGAATCATTTCTACGCACACTGTTCCGACACAAAGAACATCGCTCTTATTTTGGCAACGCTTTTCGAGCGATCAGGGGACGGGTGGACTCGATCTGTAGGCACTGGCATCCGACGTTTGTTGGCGTATAATGGATTTTTGTTCTCCAATAAAAAGGTGAAAAACCATCGCACTTCAAAAAATTAGACTTCTACCGATCACAATTTTGATGTTGTTTGTCTGTCATTTTGGTCTGGCAAACGAGTCTGGTACCGGACAAGTTTCAAATGAGGCTTATGTCGGCGTTGAGGTTTGTCAGGGCTGTCATGCGGACGAGTACCAGCGATGGAGAAAATCCGACCATCAGAAAGCGATGCAAAATGCCGATCCGAAATCAGTGCTGGGAGATTTTTCTGATATAACGGTGAATTTTCATGGGATCAAAAGCCACTTCTATCGAGATGGAGATCGTTTTTATGTCGATACATCGGATGATGACGGTGAGTCAAAAACGTTTAAAGTACGATACACGTTCGGTTATTTCCCCTTACAGCAATACTTGATCGAAACTGACAATGGACATATTCAAGCGTTAAATGTGGCCTGGGATAGCCGCGACAAGGGGGAGGGTGGACAGCGCTGGTTTCACTTGCAGCCCGACGAAAACATTACACCCGACCATCCCTTTTTTTGGGCAAACCACTTTCAAAACTGGAATAGCCGCTGTGCCGATTGTCACTCTACCAATGTTGAGCGCAATTATAATTCGGAAAAGCATAGCTATAAAACGACATGGTCGGAAATTAACGTGGCTTGCGAGGCATGTCATGGACCTGGAGGAACGCATAGTTTATTGGCGAAGAACGATAAGTTGTCTGCAGACAATACAGGTTTTACCATTACATCCCACAAGCCCTTGAAATGGCAATTTGAGAATGCCGACCCGATAGCGAACCCCATTGGCAAGAAGAATAGCGACAATATTGATATGTGCGGTAGTTGCCATTCACTTCGAACACCGCTAACAAAGAAATCTAGAGGGCAGGGTTTTCACGATAATAATCGTTTGCAGCTATTGTCGGATGCTTCGTATTTCGCCGATGGTCAAATAAGAGAAGAGGTTTTTGTACTCGGCTCTTTTTTGCAAAGTAAGATGTTTGAACAAGGGGTAACGTGCAGTAATTGTCATGACCCGCATAGTGGAAATGTTCGAGTTGAAGGCAATGGCCTATGTACGCAATGTCATACTCCGGTTACTTATGATACCGAAAAGCACCACCATCACGGAGATGATAGCGAAGGCTCTTTGTGTGTGAACTGTCATATGCCTGCAAAGACGTTTATGCAGGTCGACGCTCGGCGAGATCATAGTTTTACGATTCCCAGGCCTGCCTTATCATCTGAACTGGACGTACCTAACGCTTGTACCACTTGTCACGAAGATGGCCCAGCTAACGATGCTGAGAGCGCGGGAAGCCCAGTTAAAGACAATGCCTGGGCCGCTAGAATTCTGAACTCGTGGAATGTTCAAACCGATAGCCCGCAAGGGGATAAACATTGGTCGCGGCTAAACCATCGAGCTCAGCAGGGTGACATACTGGTGACCCGAGAGCTAGTAAAAGCGATTGAACAGCAACCTTTAGCTGACTTAATCCGAGCCAGCATGTTGCAACAACTTTCTGCTATCCCGTCGCGGGTAGGCGCAGAATCAGCGCAACTGAACTTGCAGGACAAGAGTCCCTTAGTAAGACGCGCTGCGGTAATTGCCTTGCAAGGTTTAGCGCCATCCATGCGATGGCAGATCCTTTCCCCTTACTTACAGGATGCAAGTCGTTCAGTTCGGTTTCAGCTTGCCGACGCCTTGGCAGATGTGTTAATTCAGCTGCCTGTTAACCAGAGGGCAGGATTAGCCAAACTGATTGCTGAATATCGAGAGTCCTTACAGTTATCTATCGATGCACCCGCTACTCAGGTAGCGATTGCCAACTTGGAAATACAACTTGGCAATATAGATGCAGCGATCGTCGCTTTTCGCCAGGCGTTACGCATTGAGCCCTACTATGTTCCGGCGCTAATCAATCTTGCCGACTATTTCCGTAGTTCGGGTGCCGAGTCTGAAGTTAGGCCTCTATTGGAAAAAGCACTGTCATTTGCGCCGGACAGCGGTGCGGTTCAACACAGCTACGGCTTGTTCCTAATTCGAAACAAAAACTATGAAGCCGCACTAGAGCATTTAGACATTGCGCTAAAACAGGTGGACGCCCAGCCGCGTTATGCCTATGTATATGCAGTGGCTTTGGAAAATCAGGGTCGTATCGAAGAAGCCGTTAAAACACTGAAGGCTGCCACTACGCGCTGGCCTAATCAGTATGAGTTATTAATGACATTGGTTATTTACCTCGAAAAAACCGGCGATACATCTGGCTTATATCCCTACCTTTCAGCCTTAACAGCTATTGCTCCATCTGCACCTGATGTAAGACGTTTGGTTAGTAAATATGCACGCTAAAGATTGCTTTTTTAGAAAAGATAGCCCACATCGCATCTGCAATTTGGTTCGAAAGAATGACCAGCTTTAGTCATTGATCGGCCAATAATCAGAGACTTTTGTCGCGATCCATTTGGCCAACGTCGCATTCACCTCAAGCGGTTTTTCCTGCGCCATCCAATGTCCTGATTTTATCACGTCTAAGGTCAAGTTTTTGCAGAGCTTTTCCATGGGTTCTTTTGCCCGTGAATTTATAGTCTCGCAGGTATAATCATACATCCCGCCGATAAACAAAACGGGCATTTCCAATTCGCCGTTATTGTGTGCGCGGTGCCCGTATTCCAGATTAGCTTTATGATTCATGTACCAGGAGTCCGGGCCAAAGAATCCATTGCGTTCTAGTCCGGCAACGTAAATTCTAAGATCGTCCTCACTGATAATATCTTCGTCGATCGGAAGGTCTGGGGTTTCCGTCAGACTGCCGAACCAACCGCCGTTTATTCGTGTCATCGCGGTCGCTGCTACTTGTCCAAAGCCAGCGGGGTCGCCCTTACGAAACATTATTTTCATGCTGCGGTAGATATCGCGCTCCCAGTCGGCGATGGCCTGATCGAAATTTTCTTCGTAGAACTTCATGTACTCCCATTGGCCGGCAGGATATTTGTCTTCGGGATATAGATCGCGATCGACGAGTTCAATGGCTGTTTCCAGGACCAAACCCCCGGGAGTATAAGGGACACATAAACTAGCAAGCGCGACGCACCGTTCCGGGTGATGCGCTGCTATATTCCAAACAACTGGGCTTCCCCAATCATGCCCTACCCAAATCGCTTTCTTATGATCTAAAGCTGCGAGTAAATTCAACATATCCCCGACGATGAGTTCCTGCGCGTAGTCGGCGTGCTCTCCGTAAATGGTTGAGCCTCCGTAACCTCGCATATCTGGCGCGATACACCTAAACCCAAGCGCCGCGAAGGCCGGTAGCTGGTGGCGCCAACTTAAGGATAGCTCTGGCCATCCATGGACAAATATCATTAATGGTCCGTCTTCAGGGCCGCAGGCTAAGTAAAATGTTGTGTGTGAGTCGTTGTTCGCAGAATGTTCAGATAGTAAAGTTGAGTTCATGAATATTCTCTTTGTTAGATTTTCTCAAATTTAAGCCGGCGTGATGTTAAGACCATTGATCAAATCGCATGATTTCAGTCAGCGGTTTGCGTGTTACAGGGCCGAATTTCCCCGATGGATAACCCACCGGAATTAAGCAATAGGCTGCCATTGAGTCAGGAAGGTTTAACACGTCCTTAACCGCCTTTGGGTTGCCCAATGCCAGGGTGGTCGGTGCCGCACCTAAGCCCATGGCTCGTGCGGATAACAGTAGGTTTTGGATGCCCGGCCAAATTGATCCTGCACCGGCCGCCGCCATCTGTGCGTTTACTTTTTCGCCAAAATCCATACAGGCAATAATAAGAGCGGGGATTTCATGCATATGTTCCATCTGCCACATCACCGCATCAGCCATTCGACTTCTTTTTTCAGCACTTTGATGGGGTAAACTGGTGTTTTTTTCTAGCTGCGGAATCAAATAGCCCTCCACACCGATACGATTTAAGTCTGCCAACTTCTGCTTAGTACTGGCATCCCGAACAATTATCCATCGACCATTCTGGCTATTCGAACCGGAGGGCGCTTGATTGGCAGCGTCGACAAGTTTAATGAGCATTTCTTCCGGCACTTCACGTTGCTGTAAGCGGCGCATAGCCCTACAGCTATATATAGCGTCGAAAATTCCCATGTCGTCGACTAAAAGATCACTTGTATTCATTGCCTAATTCCTATTCGAGGTGTTTGTTTTATTAATTCTTATTAACGTTGGTGAAACAAATTATTTTTATAATATAGTACGCAATGGACATTTTTTCTTTCTTCGGAAGAAGATCTTACATTTTTTGAAGGAGCGAGTGTATCAAACTCCCATTTTTGTCCCAACTTCCCTCTGGAGGCCGAATGTGGCTGTTTCTAAGGAATACGACCAATGGTAGAGTAGCGATCCAAATACGACTAGTAGGTAAATAAATTCAGATATAACATCTGATTTCAGACGAAGAGGATTTGAAATAATGAGCGAAGATTTAATTGAAACATTTGAAGATGGCGTGGCTACATTGACCATGAACCGCCCACAAGCGCGCAATGCAATGAGTGGCGGCATGATGACTGCGCTGGCAGAAGCTGTGCCTCGGTTGGCTAACGATCCTAAAGTCAGATTAGTTGTACTTACCGGCGCTGGCGGTGCATTTTGTGCCGGAGGTGATGTCAAGGGTTTTGCCGCTGATGCTGGCTCGACTAACGCCAAGCCACTCACGATTGATGAGCGCGCGGCAAGTTTGCGGGAAGGTACGAAGGTCAGCGAGCTTCTCAATGAAATGCCTAAACCGACTCTAGCCATTATCCCCGGTGCCTGTGCGGGAGCTGGCCTCTCGTTAGCGCTGTCTTGTGATTTACGCATGGTGGTTGATACGGCGAAGATTACCACGGCTTTTTCGAAAATTGCTGCTTCTGGTGATTACGGTGGTTCATGGTTTATGACCCAGTTAGTGGGTGCTGCTAAAGCTCGAGAGCTCTATTTCACCGCGGACGTCATCTTGGGGACTGAAGCTCATCGACTTGGGCTCGCAAATAAGTTGGTCAGTGCCGAAACTCTCGAAGAAGAAACAAAGGCATACACTAAGTATCTGGCGAATTTGCCAACAATCGCGATTGGCTATATGAAGAAGAACCTGAATATGGCGCAACAGGGTTCTTTAGCGCAAGTATTGGACCTTGAATCTGGTCATATGGTTCGCAGTATGGCGACGGAAGATCATAAAGCGGCTGCGGTTGCATTTGTCGAGAAGAGAGCGCCGGAATTTAAAGGGCACTAAGGTAAGTCGATCAAAGCTAAAAGCTGGCTTAGTGTTTCTGGTTGATTTGAGGTCTATCGACTGGAAACACTATGGCCCGCGTCGTTGCGATTCTTTTGAGTATTGAGTCAATCGTCATTGGCGGTGCGCTTTTCGAAGAATTGATGATCAGTGAGTAGCTAAGTGATTACCGCTAACATCCTTTCATCTTGGTTCTTGAAAACCGATAATAATTGGCCATTTAGGTGACCGTTTAGTTAAACTGTTAGTTGAGCGGTTGGTTGCACATTCAGTCGAACAGATAGTTGACGCGACGGACTGCCGAAAACACGACTGAATTTGTTGACATAACAAAACGTTCGTTCGTTTCTTCAAAAAATTCGGGCCATCTTCCATACGCAAAACAGCGAAATGTTGGGCTTGATATTATTTTGGGACGCATTATCCGGTCGCTAAACGTACTTCATTTTTTGCTGTCTTGGACGCTTTTTCATCGACAAGCGAGTCTACGTATTCCTGGAGTTTCGCTTCAGCATCATCTCCAAAAAATATACGGCATGCGTCCTTCAGTCCGGGAGCGTTAATGATATCTTCTCTTCTAACCACTTGTTCGATTTTTGAACGTCTTCTTAAAAAGTCTTCCAGTTTGGTTATCATTTCACGCTTGGCGGCTAGTTCGATTTCACATCGAAGATACTCAGAGTTTTCTATTAGAAGTTCTGCGCTAGAGGGTGTCTCTCGAATTCGTTCTAACAATTCCAATGCATTGATACCGTATCGTCGCCACAAACGTGTTGTCAGTAATTCGGAGGAAGAGGGGTCAGTCATGGCATCTAATTTCATCAGTTTGGCTTGATGCATAAACTCTTCTTTTTCGGGACCACTGGGTTCTCCATACCAACGCCAATCAAGGTCGGCGCTCGTGAAATTGATACCAATGTCCAAATCGTTGACACATTCAGCAACCTCGTCCCCGACATTAATACAGTCAGTCAGCTTACCGCCAAATATACTGATGTGCTTGTCGTTACTATTCACTTCTATTGAGTGCTTTCTGGAGAGTTTAACCCAATCGGCAACCCCGCCTTTACCTTTTATGGCTAGTGGTCTTACCCCGCAGCGCTCCGCAATAATATCTTTCTTGGTGAGTGGCTGGGGCAGCTTGAGCATTTTGTTAATGTTGTCCAGGACAAATTGGCGATCTTCCTCGGTTACAGATACGTTAATATCGTCGACTTGAGTATCCGTTGTTCCTACGCAGGTTTTGGGGCCCATCGGTATAACAAAAAATAGACGGCCGTCACTGGCAAAAAAGGTTAATACTCGATCACTGTCTGTAATGCGATCGACAATTAAATGAATACCCTTGGAAAACAAATGGCGATGCTCAGTAGTTTGTCCGGTATGTTCGTTGTGTTTATCGACATAGGGGCCGCAAGCGTTTATGAGTACTTTTGAACGAATATTAAAAACTTCTCCAGTGAGCGCGTCTTTTGCTTCGGTAATCCAGGCTCCGTTTTCCCTGCGTGATCCTTGAGATTCAACGTAGTTAGCGGCAATTCCGCCATAATTCAGACATGAGCGAATAAAGTTAAAGACAAAACGAGCGTCGTTATCGTACAAATAACAATCCGAGTACTCAAACCCTCCCGCGATATTACTGGTGTCGACGACGGGCTCCTCGGATTCTATTTTCTTTGAAGTAAGAAATTGCGGTGGTTTCGTTTTAAAACGACCGATAAACCAATAAAGGACAGTACCGAGGAAGATTAAAACAGGTGGAAAACGAAAACCTTTCTGGATGGTGGTAAAGAACCGGACTTCTTTCACTGTGGAAGGAAAACTACGCATTAATAAATTTCGTGATTGACATAGCTTGTTTACCAACAAAAACTCGTAACTTTCCATGTATTTAATACCGCCCCACGCCAGGTTAGACGAATTTGAGCTGGTAAGGCCTGCGAAGTCACCTTTATCTATTAAGGCAACTTTTACGCCCTTTGCGGCAAGTGATGCAGCGGAAACGGCGCCGTTAATTCCACCTCCCAGAATCAATACGTCGAAGGTTTCTTGTTGCAGTTTATTTAGATTGTTGGAACGGAGATCCATGATTCCTCTCGGGGATTAAGCTTTATCTATGGGTTACTTTCTGTCGCATCGATTGGACAGGAAGTAAAAACGTCTACAAATTAACAAAGCGTATTACGGTAAATGGCATTGCCACAAACGCAAAATCGTTGCGCGTAGTGACAGCGATTTTATGCACTTGGGTAAAATCATGCCGTTGTAACGTTTAATGGATAGAATGACACGTTGGCTGGAACTTACTGTCTGGAGCTTACATTACAGTCAAATTTCAAAAAAAGGGACAGGACTCTTCCCCGGCCATGGCTAGGATAAAACAGCAATCGGGCTACTTTAAAAGCTTCGAGGGGAAATTGCAATCCTCGAATGGTGCAGTGCAAGATTGCGTCTATTTATTTGAAGTATGCTGGTAGCTACGGATTCTTTTTCGGTTAATTTTGTCTAGACTCAATTGCTTTAGTGGTTAGTACCGAAATTTCCGAATGAATGCTGAAACACAGCTGTGGCGATTTAGCTGTTGTAGAGTTTAAGAGCAGGGGGTTGTGGCTTGTTGTTTTTTCGAGTCAAGGGCCGGAATAATAATCCAGTAATGTAATTAAGTTACATTAACAGATTGCTATTATCGTCAATTTATGGATAATGATGTAATTGCGTTAACTTTCTTGTCGGTGCCGAAATCTAGCTAATGCACAGGCCTTAACTGCATTAAAGGCAGTTAGGCGGATGTATTTTGCTTCAATCAATTACGTTAGTTTCTTTGAATTTATTGGAGCGTTGCAATATTTTCGGTTTTCTTAGAGCGTTCGAGGATTTCTCAAGAGTTTTATTCTATGGTTAAAGTGGTGAAAGTGGTGAAAGTTGTCTCTACGATTTTTAGTCACCTCAGCATATTAACCACATTTCGAGATCTCTATTGACCCGGTGAGCAGGATTGGCCGTACTGCTGGAAATTGTTAATGTATAGAACAGGCTGAATGGAATTTTACTACTTAATCGCAAAAAGGTTACCGTTGGATGACTAATTCTAGAGTCGCTGAAGTCACTGAACGTATTATCGAGCGCAGTCGCGCCAGTCGTTCGGATTACATGGATAAAGTTCGAACCGCACGTAAGCCCGGAGCTTCGAGAGCCCGGTTATCCTGCGGTAATATTGCCCACGCCTATGCGGCTTCTGAATCGCAAGACAAATCGGTATTAGCTGTCGACCGTGCTGCGAATTTGGCTATTATATCGTCGTACAACGACATGCTCTCGGCTCATCAACCTTTTCAAGACTATCCGGAAATTATCAAACACGCTGCTCGCGAGGCCGGAGCCGTTGCCCAGTTTGCCGGTGGAGTTCCCGCGATGTGTGATGGCGTCACACAGGGGAGAGACGGAATGGAACTATCCCTTTTTAGTCGTGACCTGATTGCGATGGCAACCAGTGTAGCATTGTCTCACGACATGTTTGATGGGGTGATATGTTTAGGTGTGTGCGACAAGATTGTTCCCGGACTATTAATTGGAGCGTTAGCCTTTGGTCATCTTCCTTCTGTATTTGTTCCGGCCGGACCCATGTTAACTGGGCTGTCGAATACTGAAAAAGTTCGAGTAAGACAGCTTTACGCGCAGGGCAAGGTCGGCAGGAAGGAATTGTTAGAGGCTGAAAGCCAATCCTACCACAGCGCGGGAACCTGTACTTTTTACGGTACCGCGAACAGTAATCAAATGCTGATGGAAATTATGGGCGTACAGTTGCCCGGTAGTTCCTTTGTAAACCCGGGTACTGAACTCAGAGAGCAGTTGACGCGAGCAGCTGTAAAGCAGTTAGTGGAACTGACAGATTTATCCGCTTCTTATACACCATTAGCAGAAATTATCGATGAACGGAGTTTAGTCAATGGCATAGTTGGTTTATTGGCGTCAGGTGGATCAACCAACCACGCGATTCATATTATTGCTATTGCTCGCGCAGCGGGCGTAATTATTAACTGGCAAGATATGGCTGATTTGTCTGAAGTGGTTCCCTTATTGTGTCGAATCTATCCCAACGGTCAGGCGGACGTGAATCATTTTCAGGCGGCGGGAGGGATGTCGTTACTGATTAAGGAGTTGCTCCATGGGGGTCTATTGCATAACAACGTCAAAACTATTTTGGGTGATGGCGGCTTAGAGCGTTATTGTGATGAGCCGTTTCTAAACGACGCAAGCAATACAGGTAGTACGACTGGTGGCATAGCATGGCGTCCGGGTGCTGACGTTAGCCTGGATAAAGAAATAATTAGTGACTGCGAAACACCTTTTAGTGATGAAGGTGGTCTAAAACTGTTAACGGGTAATTTGGGTCGCTCGGTGATAAAAGTATCGGCGGTGAAATCTGAGTTTAGAGTAGTGAAAGCTCCGGTGGTCATTTTCGAGCAGCAAGATGACATGCAGGTCAAATTTGATGCGGGAGAACTGGAAAAAAACTTTATTGCCGTACTCCGTTTTCAGGGACCAAAAGCTAATGGCATGCCCGAGTTACACAAATTAACGCCGATACTGGGAATCTTACAGGATCGAGGTTATAAAGTAGCGTTGGTTACCGACGGTCGAATGTCGGGAGCATCCGGTAAAGTTCCTGCAGCAATCCACCTTTCTCCGGAAGCTTTGGACGGTGGGCCAATCTCAAAATTGCGAGACGGTGATGTCGTTGAACTCGACGCCAATTCCGGTACCTTGAAGGTAGTTAGTGATGACTTTTTACAGCGGGAACCTGCTAGTGCAAAGACATCGAAAACTCAGGGTATGGGCCGCGAACTGTTTGCCGGTTTTCGGTCATTGGTGGGCTCAGCAGAAGACGGTGCCTCAATTTTTTAGCAAATTTGAGTTGAAACAAGTCTTTCGATTGTGCAAGAGAGACTTATAAAAATTGGTAGACCGGCTCTATGCGGTAACAATAATTTGCTAATGCCGTGGTAGAGTTTAATTAAGTCCCGAAAAAAGCCTCAATGCAGTTTTAAGAGAGAAAAATATGACCGATCCCTTTGATATAGTTATCTTTGGTGGTGCTGGCGACTTGGCGTTAAGAAAGCTAATTCCTGCTCTTTATAGGGCTTTTCGAGAAGGTAAGTTACCTTTGGGCTCGCGAATTGTCGCCTGCTGTCTGGAAACCGAAGACGTAAAAAATTACATCCAAACGATTACGCTGACCTTAGAGGAACACTTGGGAGACGATGAGTTCTGCTCAGATGCAATGAAACAGTTCAAAACGTTTCTGTTACCGATAGAGCTAAATGCGGCAGAAAAGGATGACGGTTGGCAGGTTTTACATGAGTTATTGACTGCCGAACTGGATAAGGTCACGGTATTTTATTTGGCTATTCCTCCGACGATATTTGGGTCTTGTTGTCAGCTGATGTCTGAGGCCAATTTAATTTCTGCTAACAGTCGTGTTGTGGTCGAGAAGCCTCTAGGTTATGACGCAGTATCGGCAAATGAAATTAACGACAAGATTGCGGAGTATTTCGACGAAGATAGTATCTATCGTATCGACCATTATTTGGGAAAAGAAACCGTTCAGAATTTAATGGCGCTGCGTTTTACAAATCTGATTTTTGAGCAACTGTGGGACGCCAAATCCATTGATCACGTGCAAATTAGCATATCTGAAACAGTGGGGCTTGAAGGCCGTGCTGGTTTCTATAATGAAGCGGGTGCTCTTCGAGATATGGTGCAAAACCATTTGATTCAATTGTTATGCCTGGTGGCGATGGAGTCTCCGCATAAAGTTAATGCGAATAGCATTCGCACAGAAAAGTTAAAAGTACTGGAAGCGCTCAGACCAATGAAGGGTCAAGATGTTGAAAAACATACGGTGCGTGGACAATATGTCGCTGGTAGTTACAACAATAAACTCGTGCCAGGATACATTGAGGAGCTTAATTCTCCCGATAGTTCCACGGAAACTTTTGTTGCACTTCGGGTATTTATAGACAATTGGCGCTGGGCGCGAGTGCCTTTCTACCTGCGTACGGGAAAGCGTATGAAGGAACGCTGTGCGGAGATTGTCATTCAGTTTAAAGATGTGTCCCATCGTGTTTACGACGAATCAGCGGGTCCATTGGCTCCCAATCGCCTGATCATCCGATTGCAGCCTGAAGAATTAATACAATTAACATTAATGTCCAAAGATTTGGAAACACTCGGTATGCAGTTGCAGCCGGCAACCTTAAATTTGAATTTTTCAGATACTTACACCCAATTTCGAAGTGATGCCTATAAGCGTCTGATGCTTGACGCGGCAAAGGGCAATTCGAGTTTATTTATTCATCGCGACGAAGTTGATTTAGCTTGGGCGTGGGTTGATCCTATCATTGAAGCCTGGCAACAATCGAACGGTGAGCCTCATTTGTATCGCGCTGGAACGTGGGGGCCCGACGAGTCTAATGAACTATTGGAAGATGACGGGCGATATTGGTTTAACACTGGCGAAGGTGTGGAGACTCATCAATCGTGATTATCGAACATTTCTTTCCCGATCGGGACAGTCTTTTTGCGGCGTTGGCCGAAGAATGCGAAACTACCTTAAAGGCAGCGATCAGTAATAATCGTTCTGCTACCTTGATGGTTTCTGGCGGCAGTACGCCTATGCCCTTATACAAAAAGCTGTCTGAATTAGATATGGCTTGGTCTAATGTGAGCGTTGCTTTGGTGGACGAGCGCTGGGTTGACGAAGATCATCCAGGAAGTAATGAGGCTTTTGTTAAAAGCAGCTTACTTCAAAATCGAGCTACCAGCGCAAAATTTGTGGCTATGAAAACGGATGACGAGACTGCTGAGCTGGGATTAGATCATTGCGAAAATGAGTATCGGAAGCTGCAAGCGCCGTTTGATCTGACGATATTGGGTATGGGGCCCGATGGACATATTGCCTCGTTGTTCCCTGCATCGCAGGGACTTGAAGCGGGGTTGGATTCCGCGAATAATAAACTATGCGCTGCTATTCAGGCCAATCAGAGTGAAGTCACCGGTGAATTGACCGAGCGAATGTCTTTGAGTTTTACCGGGCTCATGCATTCCCGGCAGTTACATTTGTTGATAACCGGGCAGGAAAAATTGGACGTATACCGACAAGCTCTTAGCTGCAAGCACGATGGATCAATGCCTGTTAGTTCTATATTGCATCAGTACGATATTCCCGTCATCGTTTATTGGGCGCCGTAATTGGCA
>CAJVZD010000110.1 GCA_913019905.1 uncultured Cellvibrionales bacterium | reverse complement strand
GCGCCTTTTTTGTCGGGGTGTATAACGAAAAATACAACGGTACAAGATCCGGAGAACTCAGTAATGGCAAACCTACCCGAAATGAAAATTTCTCTTGCGCAGTGGTCTCTTCACAAGAGCTTTTTTGGAGAGACGATAACGAAAGGCTGGGCATATTTCGGAAAGATGTTACGTGAAGATCCGACCGCAATGTACGCAGGCCCACTCCACCCGGATAACTTTCCAAACATAGCCCGCGATCAATTCGGGATAGATACGATTGAGCTCGTTAATACTTTCTACTACAGCAAAGCGACAGACTATGACTACTGGGATAGTTTTCGGATCAACTGCGATAACTTAGGTGTAAAGGTAGGCCTGATAATGTGCGACGCTCTAGGCAATATTGCAGACTCAGATACGAACAAAAGAAAGGAAGCGGTGGAAAACCATTACCCATGGGTCGATATTGCAAAAAAACTCGGAGCACATTCTATTCGGGTCAATGCTGCTGGTCAGGGTAGTCGTTCGGAAGTCGCTATGAATGCAATTGATGGATTGAAACAATTGACGTCTTACGGACAATCTCAGGGAATAAATATTATCGTCGAAAATCATGGAGGATATTCATCTGATGGGTTATGGCTTTTTTCGGTCATAGAAAAAGTGAATAATCCATTCTGCGGTACCTTGCCCGATTTTGGTAATTTTTGCATAGAACGTTCCGCTGACGGTTGCGCATTAGAGTACGATCGTTACCAAGGGGTCAAAGAATTATCGCCTTTGGCAAAGGGGCTTAGTGCGAAATCTTACGATTTCGATCAGAACGGAAACGAAACAACAATCGATTTTCAGCGAATGATAGACATCGCTAAAACTCACGGATATATGGGTTATGTAGGAATAGAATACGAAGGTTCAAGACTAACTGAAAATGAAGGTATCATGGCAACTAAAACGCTATTAGAAAAATGTATTTCCACGTCTTTATCACCTGCTTAGCTTACGCTAGCGAAAATCGCTCCATTGTTTCTTTCCACATTATTTTCAATTGTGACTCCGCAACGCGGATACTTAGGCAACCGTAGATATCAAAAGCAGTTGAGAAAAACTGCCGTGCACAGCTGTTCTACCAAGGCGCTATAGAATCTTTTCCATTTTGTAATCATCCATTACAAAACCCTCGCCGATATCAGAAACCAGCTCTTCAACGATTTCAAAATCCTGTTTCTTATACCAATCTATTGAACCTACGTTGTTTTTGTTGACGGTTAACCAGAGCTTGTCGGCGCTAGATTTTTCACACTGTTTTAGAATAAATTTCATGGTTTTTGCACCGATGCCTTCACCTCGGGCAGAACTGTGGATATATATTTTACTTAAGAATACAGACTGATTACTTAAGTCTCTTTGCAACGACAAATAACCGACCAAGTTACCTTCCGAATAGATACCGAAGTATTCGTAACCCGCTCGAATGTCTGTGCTGACTGCTTCGCAGCTTTGAAATTTCCCAAGCATATAATCGACCTGTTTGTGGCCGATTATCGGTACGTAGTGATCTGACCAAATTTCTTTGGCGAGGAATACAACGTTTTCAATCTCAATATCGGAGGTAACGGGTAGGATTTCTAACATAACTATTTGGACTCTCATCAGGGAAATAGTGTTGATCATATTAGACAATGTTCGAATACAGTCCTGACGTTTACTCAACATGGTTTAGCGAGTGAAGCTGCCAACGGTTTCCTCCTGGTAATTGCGCTCCACGGTGCGATTCATTTCACCAGGTCTGTGGCAATATTCTCTGGCTATATCGGATCGCTGATTCAAAATGCCTGCTTAGCTTCATTGTTACGTAAACCTCCGGTTTGAGACAAGACCAAACACAAAGACGACTACCATCGCGACTGAGGGTAGAAATAAAGCTACTCGCGCGCATAGATTTTCACAGCAACAATATACTATAGTGTGCCAATATTCATAAAAATAACTAGGATATTCGTTCAATGAATCCAATCTTCAAATTCTTTGGTGACCTACGTACTCTGTTGACGGCCCTACGGACTAAACCGATCCAGGCAGATCAAGCCATTTCTATTGGCCTGATGGTGCAAAATAACGCCTCAATGAACCCTCATGATGTGGCCTTAATCTGTGAAGATGAAACTGTTACATGGGGTGAATTTAACCAGCGCTCGAATCGAGTAGCCAGAATATTACTGAACAGCGGGATAGAGAAAGGGGATTGCGTCAGTTTGGTGATGCAGAACCGTATCGAGTTCCTCATCTGCTTGATAGGAATTCAGAAGATTGGCGGTATTGCCGGACTCATTAATACAAATCTGACAAAAGCACCTCTGACCCACTGTATCAACCTCATTGAATCAAAAAAGTGCATATTCGGAGAAGAACAGCTAGAAGCGGTTTCCGGTGTTCTGGATGAGTTAAATCTGGCAAGTGGTACGGACTACATTTTTGTGCGCGATGAGGGCAAACAAAGCTGTCCAGACTGGGCGACGGAAGTAAATTCCCAAGATGATCAAATTGACTCGGGAAATTTACCGGTCACTTCTACCATTCTGGCTGGCGCAAGATGCAGCTATATTTTCACGTCCGGAACAACCGGTCTTCCAAAAGCAGCAGTTGTTACCTACAAACGTTGTATTCTTATGGGTATCACCTCTGCACGCTTCATACAAAAGCTGGTAAAGACGGACCGAATGTATAATTGCCTACCTCTCTATCATGCCACTGGATTAAATATGGGCTGGCTAGCGACCGCAGAAGTCGGAGCGTCCATGGTCATCCGGCGTAAATTATCCGTAAGCGCTTTCTGGGAAGATATTCGGCAATATAACTGCACAAGCTTCGTCTACATTGGCGAATTTATTCGCTACTTGATGTCTCCGCCTCCTAAAGACAATGATAAAGACAATCCGATTACAAAAACGATAGGTAATGGGCTGAGGCCAGACATTTGGATGGACTTTAAGGAACGATTTGGAATTTCTCACATAGGGGAATTCTATGGAGCCAGCGAAGGTAACAGTGGATTTGCTAATATTTTTAATAAGGACTGTACCGTCGGCACCGGTGTCGTGCCGATGGCACTGATTCAGTATGACGTCGCCAACGACGAAATAGTTAGGGATGACAGCGGGTTCTGTATTCCCGTTGAACCCAACAGCCCGGGACTGTTAGTGATAAAGGTGACAGAAAAAACGACATTCGAAGGTTATACAAACAAGGAGGCAACCGACAAAAAAATCCTCTCCAACGTCCTCGAATCCGGTGACAGCTACTTTAATAGCGGTGACCTTCTTAAGGAAGTACCCGTTGGTTTTTCTTTCGGGCTGAAACACTACCAGTTCGTCGACCGGGTCGGTGATACTTTCCGCTGGAAAGGTGAAAATGTCTCAACCAATGAAGTGGGCGAAGTTATCAACCAATACCCCGACGTTCACATAAGCAATGTTTACGGTGTCGATGTTCCGAATACGGACGGACGTGCTGGAATGGCTGCGCTGATCTTGAACAAAAAAATTGACAGCGCCGATGACCTGGATTTGACCCGTCTTTCCGAGCACATTAGCGCCAACTTGCCACCCTATGCTAATCCTGTATTCATTCGCCTACTCGACGAGCAACCCACAACCGCGACGATGAAACTACAAAAAAATGATTTGCGAGAACAGGCTTACCATTTAGACAAAACCCCGGATATTATTTTGGTGTTAAAACCTAAAGAGTCAAATTATCAGCTATTAGACCAGGCATTTTACGACAAGATTTTAGCAGGAGAGGCACAGTATTAGCCCCTTATCGTTCTGAAACGTCAGCGCGGCAAACAGTAGACAGCCGTCATAAGAGTGTAATCGCACAGTGATGAGTTTTAACACGATCATGGAATGTGCTTAGTTTGAAGAATACATTAACCGTGTCGCTCATTCACTATTTCGTCCCACCAACTGCTGGGTGGGACTGAAAACTAACTGTCAAGTTAGCTGATTGTCGTTCTTAATCTGCAATGCTCATCTCTATCAACCTTTCGATGACTACTCTAACACGAGGTACCTGTTGCATACTTTTGGCACAGACAATGTAAAACTCAGATTCAGGTAACGTTACACCAATATCAATTTCAACCAGTTCTGTCGTGTCAAACCGATTTGACCTGTTCGTAATAAAAGCACCGAGTCCACTACAAACCGCTGCTTTTTGAACCAGATAATCATCCGAGGTGAACACGGGCGCAAAGTTATCGATAATTTTTTCCAGCATCGGCCTCGGCGAAACGTCCAGATAAGGACTTGCCCAACTCACCCAGGACAGATCACTCCACTTGCAGGGTTGTTTGAGCTTCTGAACATAGCTTTTAGATCCCACAACCACTGGCTGAACAACGGACTTATGCACGACAACGAGTTCCGGTTCACGGGGGTATTTTGTACGAATGGCAATATCTGCTCCGCCGCGCGTGAGATCAACGTGGTCAATGGAGGAAAGAACCTCTAGACGGATATTCGGTTCCAGGGTTTTGAGCTTAGCTGCGAAAGGAGCAAGCTGCTCAACCGCAACACCGGGCGCCGCGGCAACACGCACAGTGCCAGAAACTGCATCACCTACGCCGAGGGCTTGCCGATCAAACTCAGCCGCCCATTTCGCCATTTGTTGCGCAGCAGGCAATAATTTTGTCGCTGTCTCCGTGGGTATCGCGCCATATTTGCCGCGTTCAAATAATTGTTGGTGTAACAACTCCTCAATATAATTTATACGCCGGCTAATAGTCGGCTGGCCAAGCCCTAATACTTTGGCCGCAGCGCTGAAACTACCATGCTCCACAACCGCCAGAAATAGTTGTGCGTCTTCCCAAGACAAACCCTTACCATTCATTTACGGATACCTATATGCATATTTAGGCAATATACATCCGATATCGGATAATTGATACTGTGAATCTCCTCAACACAACAGGATCACTCAAATGAATAAATTCTTTAGGACCAGTACGTTCTTCAACATACTTATCCCTCTACTTCTGCTTACAGGTTGTAATGCTAGTAGTATTTCTACGAAAGCCTCATCCGACGGGCAAAACATTTCGATGGCTGAATTGGAGTCCATTATTAACGTACCTGGCCCAATAAAATTTGAAAAACACGTCGCTGCCAACTGGTCGATAAATCTGTCAGGCTTGTTAAATTTGGAACACCCTTTGGCGGTAAAGGCTGGACTGCAAGAAAAAGATGAGCCCATACAGCTATACGTTTATTCGCTCAGTCATCCTGACCGAGGCACGTATCTGGTCGACTCCGGTATATCTGAACGATTTAACTCGCCCGATGAAAACCCGGACTTGTCATTCCTTGTTAAGATGGCAATGAAGACTGATAAGATTCAAGTCATCAAAACAACTCAACAGCTAGCCAAACAATCGGCAGGAGGCGTAAGCGGGGTATTCCTAACCCACATTCACATGGATCATATACTCGGATTGACAGACTTGCCAAAAAGCACGCCCGTCTATACAGGCCCGGGCGAAGGAAGCTTAAGTTCCGCCGAACATATGTTCACCCAGGGTACGACGGACAGACTGTTGGCAAATGTACAACAATTGCGGGAATGGCAATTTGACCAAAATGGTATCGTTGACATCTTTGGCGACAAATCTGTTTTCGCCATCCACTCACCAGGGCATTCGCCCGGCTCGACAGCCTATCTGGTAAGAAGCACCGAAGGACCGCAACTGCTGATTGGTGACGCAACACATACTCGTTGGGGATGGGAACATGGGGTTGAGCCCGGTACCTTTTCGGCAGATCCAGAAAAAAGTGTTGAAAGCTTGCAACGCCTAATTCAATTAAGCGAAAGTTTTCCTGAGATAACTGTTCATCCCGGGCATCAGAGCCTTTAACAGCGAAATCCTTTTGCAATGAGTCAACTAATGTCCGTCCAGAAACCGAGTCGTTGCGAGCGAAGCGCGCAATCTCATGGTGGAGAGTGTCCATAATTGCCAGCATTGGTTCGGCCTACAGGAGATTGCCGCGTCGAAGCGTCGAACTCTACCGCTCTCAATGAACGACATCGCAGAAAAACGCCTATTTCTGGATCGGCACTAGCTATAAGCCAGACTGGGAAGAAATAAGGTTGCCAATCACTTCAATTTTCGCGGCCTTCTTCTTTATTGGTAAGCTTCCAGGCTCCGGTTTTCTTTTCTGCACACCTCTTTAATTGAGGGAACTAATGCCAGAGAACGCAAATATTTACCGAGATGTGGAAAAGACAGTGGCGGAGAAGTGAAGCCGCTGGCCCAAATTGACAACATCATAATATACAAATCACATATCGTTAAATCACCCCCAACAAGAAACTGTTTGTTCGTCAGTTCTTTGTCGAGTATCGCCAACATATCAGTTATTCGTTTCTCTTGGGCGCTAGCAATATCAGACGCGCCCATCAAACCATCGGTATGTTTGTCGGGATAAAAATAAACCATTAACTCAGACTGCACGGTACTGGTCAGGTACATCAACCATTGAAAAAAGAGTGGTCGTTCGGGAGAGTTTATCTCAGGGACCAACTTCGAAGAGAGGTTTTTTTCAACTAAATGGATACAGATAGCGGCGCTTTCGAATAAAACCAAATCGCCGTCGACAAGCGTGGGGATTCGGCCGGTCGGGTTCAAAGCCAGATAGTCTTCCGACTTTTGACCATTGGTTTTTCGATCCACGAGCATTAGCTGGTAATCAGCTCCCAGTTCCTCCAGCACAAAATGCGCAACCATACTAGCGTTTCCAGGAAAGTAGTAAAGTGTAATCATCGTAGTTACCTAGTTAAATCGTTGTAGATGGGGCATTAATTCCTGATGATCTTCGCGGTGGCTTTTTCCCGCCCCTCATAAAAAAGATCAGGTAATCCCGAAGAAAAAGCGTTACCCAATTCCCGAACCGCTAGACATACAGGTCAGTCTCTCCAAACCTTTGTTAGACAAAACTAACATCCGAACTAATATCCGGAAGCTAAGGCTGCCAGTTGCGATGTTTTACATGGGCTGGCGGCTCTCGATTTTTTTCACGAATTGCTCGTTCGCCCAGCCAATCAAACCATTCTGCCCACGAGGGTTGATCTTGCTCGATACGAATATCACTTTGCCACTGAGCCAGTCGACGATGCATGACGGTGATAATGCCACCCGCCATGTCTAACACGAGATCCAATGGGGCAATTCCCTTGTAAACCAACAAACCCATTGTTTCAAACGAAGTGGTGACAATCACAGCTGCTTCGGGATACTGAGCGCCCTTTAACCTCATTTCCGTAGCACCGATACCATCAGGTACCTCCTGCAGCAATGCCAATGCTTGGGCTAAATCTTTGCTGTAAAATGTCTGGGTTAGGTTTGATGCAACGGTGTCGAGTTGTTGTTTCTGAAAGTAGCGTATTTGAAAATAGCCGTAGATAAGTCCACCAACGATACTCAAAGCGCTAACAACCTCGGCCAAATCGGCCCAGTCATTCAAAGTCAAATCGTTCATAGTTCTTTCTCTTTTGTTCGCTGTTACGAAGAAAACACACTACCAAGTATACAAATTATATCTATGCTATATAACCTAAAAACCTCGATTTCACTACAAGAATCTTTCAGGCATGGTTGAGCAGAACTCGTGCTTGTTACGATGAAAAAATCACTTTCTTACATTATAAGTTGAAAAGCTTACGATTGATGCTATGCTCGCGACTATGGAAAATTTTACCCAACTCAAAACCATTCTATCTGCATTTACTGCCAGTGAATGTTGTTGTGTGTCCCCTCGGAACCCTCATACATAATTGACCCGGAAGACTTTTGGAAAGGCCGTTGATTTTGTAATCAACGGCCTTTTTTTTGCCTTACATAATGAGCATTACTATCATGCAGTTTGAATTTTACGACACCTTACAAAGAGAAATTGTTTCCTTTAACCCAATTGAAGCAAAGCGAGCGGGACTTTACTCATGCGGACCGACTGTGTATGACTACGCACATATCGGCAATTTACGAACTTACTTATTTGTAGACATTCTAAAACGAACACTGTCGGCCGGTGGTTACACCGTGAAGCACGTCATGAACATCACCGACGTGGGCCACCTTGTCTCCGATGGTGATACCGGTGAAGACAAAATGGAGAAAGGATCAAGGCTGGCAAAACAATCAGCGTGGGAAATTGCGAAAAGATTTGAATCCCATTTTTTTGAGGATCTCGATCATCTTAATATTATTCACCCCGAAATCATTTGCAGAGCGACAGAACATATCGCCGAACAAATCGAATATATTGTAGACCTGGAAAGAAAAGGTTTTACCTATATCAATGACGACGGGGTCTATTTCGACACATCAAAGATAGATCAATACGGCTATCTTGCCCGCTTAAACGTAGAGGGTTTACAAGCCGGAAAACGTGTTAGCTACGTCCAAAAACGTAATATTACGGATTTCGCATTATGGAAGTTTAGTGGTGCAACAACTCGTCAGATGGAATGGCATAGCCCTTGGGGAATAGGATTCCCGGGCTGGCACATTGAATGCTCAGCGATGGCTGAAAAGTACCTCGGCCCTTTGTTTGATATCCACGTAGGAGGTGAAGACCACATTCCCGTTCACCACTCGAATGAAATCGCGCAAACTCAAGGTCGCCACGGAACTCAGCTGGCGAATTACTGGATGCATGGTTACTTTCTACAGATTGATAATGAGAAGGTCGCAAAGTCGGGAAAATCACTGACACTCGCTACGGTAATCGAGGCGGGTTTCGACCCTTTAAGTTATCGATACCTGGTATTAACAGCACATTATCGCAGTCGTTTAAATTTTAGCTGGAGTTCAATAACTGCAGCTCAGAACACCTTAAAAAAACTTCGAAAAATGTTAGGCAATTGGGAACATGGAGGTGTTGTCGATACTGCCTATGTGAAAAAATTTCACGACTTTATTGATATCGATTTAAATACGCCGCGAGCATTGGCACTAATGTGGGATATGTTAGGCGGAACGCTACCCACTTCTGTTAAGCGCGCTAATGTCATCTATTCCGATCAGATTTTTGGTTTGCAACTCGACCGCTTAGAAAAAACCGACGAAGTAATCCCCGAACACATTCTTACTATTGCAGAAGAACGTAAAGCGATTCGTCAAGAAAAAGATTGGGCAACGTCCGATATACTACGCGACAAGATTAGTGAACTGGGTTTTGTCATTGAGGATGAAAAAGAAGGATACACCGTGAGGAAAAAATAACGATGACACCGAGCCCACGACCTAAATTTCAGTCGGGGGCGTTAGAATTAAGGCATGAAAGAAACTCCGACCTGTGCTACTACAGGTCATTTCAGTTAAAAGCGCGCCAAAGCCTCACAGCCAGTCTGCCGAGTCACCAGAGTTTACGCTCTTCACTGCAGGTTCGGATGATAGAGACAGGGCCCGCCAGCGACAGTCACGTCAACATCCTAATTATTTCGTAATTGCTCTAACGCAATATAAAGCGGTTTCAGACGCTCGTATTGTTTCGTGTAGACGGTGCGAAACAGCTTGTCATAACTCTCGACATTTTGTGGGTGCGGAGAGAATGTTTTTGTCACTCCAGTCATCGCCTTGGCTGCTGCATGAAAGTCGGAATAATAACCAAGACTCACCGCGCCGATTATGGCTGCTCCCAATCCGCTAGCCTCGAATGTTGAGGGCCGGTCGGCGGGCAAATTCATAACGTCGGCAAGAATTTGCATCACCACATCACTTTGCGAGCCTCCGCCCGAGACCTGTAACCGTTCTATGGGAATTTTGCTCCGTTTTTCGATACGTTCTTTTCCCTCTCGTAACGCATAGGCCAATCCCTCCAGTAAAGCTCGATATAAATGAGCTCGGGTGTGGCCGTCGTTAAAACCAATAATGCTACCTCTTGCCTCCGGGCCAACATCTCCCAGACCTGGATTCCATAGGGGCTGCAACACCAGACCGTCACTACCAGGCGCTATGTCACGCCCCAGATCATCGAGATAAGATTCTTCACTCTCGTGATTAAGTTCCGCTTTTTGCCTCTCGGGGTGACCAAATTCTTTCTTGAACCAGCTCACCATCCAGTAACCTCGGAACACTTGAACTTCACAATTAAAGTGACCCGGCATAGCCGCCGGATAAGGAGGAATAAATGGTCGCGTCTCTAAATAGTTCTCATAAGTTGTGTTAATGGTGGCTGTGGTGCCACAGGATACACTGGCGGTATTAGGCGTTAAGCAACCTGCCCCCAGAACCTCGCAAGCCTTATCGGAAGCTCCAGCAAATACAGGCGTGCCAGCGAGTAAGCCTGTCGCAGACGCCGCTGCTGCCGTAACCTCTCCAATTTTCTCCCCCGATTCCACTAGTTTCGGAAGTTTGTCCAAAGTAATTTGCATTGCATGCCATTTCCAATCACCCGGTTTGCACCAACGCTTACTCTTGAAGTCAAAAGGAATGTAACCCACCTGGCTGCCCGTACCATCGATAAACTCTCCGGTCAGGCGATAATTTAAGTATCCGGAAAGCAGCAGGAAATGCGCCGTATCTCTCCAGATTTCAGGCTGGTTTTGCGCTATCCAATTTATCTCAGCTTCGCGTTCAAAAGCGAGGACCGTATCTTCAATACGCAGTAGTTTAAACAGTAAGCGCCAGTGCAAAGGTAATTTAGCACCTGTCTTAGCCTGGCGTTGATCGGTCCAGATGATAGCCGGGCGCAACGGTTTACCCGCGGAGTCCAGGTTGATTACGGTGGCGCGTTGAGTGGTAACGACCAGACCTTGCACTTGCTCGGGACGAACCGAAGATTCTGCCCAGAGTTTCTGACAAGTATCCGCCATAATCTGCCAGAAACCATCGACATCATGTTCCATCCATCCCGGCTCGGGATGGGTATAATCATTCAACAATGTCTGCGCTTTTGCGACCAGGTCGCCACGTGAGTTAAAAGCGATAGCACGTACACTCTGTGTACCGTAATCAATTGTTAGTATTATTGGCTCAGCTTCGGGCATTATCTCTTTCCCTATCGGTACAGTGGTCGGCTAGTCAGGCATTAGATTTCCAGGATTCATGAGTCCGTCTGGATCAAGCGCCTTTTTGACTGTCTTGAATATTTCGATCCCACCTTCACCCAAATCGTGATGGATATAGGGTTTTCTCAGGCGACCCGAGCCGTGATGATGAGCTATGCCGCCACCCGCTGCAGCCGTAGCTTCCAGAGCCTTGTCCCAACATTCAAAATAGAGCGACTCCATATCGGCCGCATCTTCAGGCATACACGCAAAGGTGAAGTAGAGGTTAATACCAGAGCGATAAACGTGAGAGCTATGCGCGGATGCGTTAACAATGGACGGCACCGTGCCTAGTGCTGCAACGACGTTCTCGTAAACTTCATCGATTTTAGTCCAGCTCGCCGAGACCTCAATAGTGTCTGCTATCAGCCCTTGCTTAAGCAGGTCGGTCCATTCGGGTACGTGATTCCGATTTTCCAGCCATTTTTCGGTAACCTTGTGATCGGCAGGCGTCAGGCCAAGGCTCTGCATCAGTTCTGATGTTGCCTGCGTCTCAGCTACAACGCGGGACCGGGGGCCTTCATGGACAAGTAGGATCAGTGCAGAGTCATCGTGAACATAGTCGGGAAAATTTCGTGCAACTTCGGAGGCGTCATATTGCCGCATCACCGGGGGTTGCCACCCACTCTGGACGAGCTGGCGCTGGGCGACAAACCCTGCTTCCATAGATGGCGCGTAGTAGGCCGAGGTTTCACGGTGTTCGGGCTGGCGACGTAGGCTGAGTGTCACTTTAGTGATGATACCCAAAGTGCCTTCGGCACCCATGATCAAATGCCTAAGATCGGGGCCACTGGCGGCGCGCGGCGCCTTGCCCAGCGTTACTAAGTCACCGTTTGGCAACACCACTTCAACCGAGTAAACAATGTCTTCAATGTTTCCATAGGCGGTAGAGAACTGGCCGGATGCACGGGTGGAAACCCACCCTCCTACACTACTGATACCAATTGATTGGGGCCAATGAGCTATAGTCAGTCCTTTCGCGGCAACAGCCTCCTCTGCCACCAAACCGTTAGTGCCCGCTTCAAAGGTTGCCAGTAGATCGATTTCGTTAATGTCACCCATTTTATTCATGTCACTCATATCGAGCATTAGTTGTGAGGAATCGGCTTCGACGCCTCCACACACCCCACTTCCGAGACCGAAGGGAATAATAGCTATCTGCCGATCGCGAGCGAAGTTTACCGTTTTCTGAACGTCTTCTGCACATTGGGGGCGTACCACGCAAGCTGGAGCCTCTACGTTCTGACCGCGCCAATCCCGATAGTGTTTGATGCACCATCGATCGAATCTTCGTGAGCGCAATGTCTCGCTATCGTCAAAGACAATAGCGTTGCCAATATGAGCCTTTAACTCTTGTATTTGTTCACTGTTCATTTTACACCCTCACTCTTAGTTGATTGAAATGCACTCCTGCTCTGTTGGTCAATGGAGATGCAATTCCCAATTTCCTCGGCTTGCCGCTCGGCAGTCCAGCCCAGAAGCCCGGCCATTTCACCGGCAGCTTCTGTCAAAATTCCAATACCCGCTCCACGGTCAAAATATGCACGGCTACTGCGGCGTGCCCAGTAGTCCTCTAGGCGCACCGCACCTTCTGCGTAAACCGCGCGTCTGACTTCCGCGCCGACGTCACCACCATCGGTTACAACGGCATCAACTTCGTTTCCGTAAAGACGGCATAAACGCTCTGAACTTACCGATGATAGCTCAGTATATCGATCGGGCTCGACTACTGCATCGCCCCCCGGCAGAGGCTCATTGCCGGTCACACAGGCTTTTACAGTAAACTGCCCCTGGGAAACTACCTTGTCTACAATTCGTTCAGCCATAGCACGATAAGCAGACAGTTTGCCTCCACCAATAGAC
>CAJVZD010000109.1 GCA_913019905.1 uncultured Cellvibrionales bacterium | reverse complement strand
CGCGTCAATGCTGGATGAGATTGCCGCGTCGAGGCGCCGAACCGTAACGCTCGCAACGACGGTATTTATTAGTCTCTGGATAGGCACTACCTAAGAGAATATAGTCCTTTTACGAATAAATATCGTCAAAACGAACATAAACAGACATAAGAGACTTGACGATTGCTTTCGCGCTCCCTATTATGCGCGCCTGCTTGAAGAAGAAGCCACGCTTCGTTCTTCCAAACAGTTACTGATGCGGGGTGGAGCAGTCTGGTAGCTCGTCGGGCTCATAACCCGAAGGTCGTTGGTTCAAATCCGGCCCCCGCTACCAAAATTAAAAGCCTACATTTTTGTGTAGGCTTTTTTTTGCATAGCTTTTCTCCAAATCTAATTTTTGATCATTAAATTACCAACTAAATAATCGACTGACTGCCTCAAAACCACCTACTGGCTAAAACACCTCATGTCGTTAGTTTCGTTAATGCTCACCATCAATTCACGCTGAAAAAAATCCTGCGCTTAAGCAATCTTTCAGCAGGCAAAAATTATGAGCCATTGCGCAGATCTAGTAGACTCACATGACTTTAGTCATGTTATTATTAGCGAAAATCAATTCTATTCACATTAGGAATAAATCATGGACCCTATTTCAGCATACCTCACGACTTTAGGCGCAATCACTCTACTTCTAAGCTGGATAGTGATGCTGATAAGCACTTCCAAAGAAGATTTCGCCTGGGGGCTTTGCACGTTGTTACTGCCGCCACTTTCATATGGCTATGCCATTTTGCGGCTGGATGTGGCGAAGGAGGCTATGGCACTCGCGGTCGCTGGCTGCGCCTTGTTAATCTTCGGTATCAGCTGATATAGAACGTGCGAATAGCAGTCAAACGTATCACACACATACCACTGCCGTGATAAATGGACAAACCACGGCATAAAAATCTAATAGACTAATTGGAATTATGGATCTAATCTAAATATGCATTATCGCGAAATCGCTGCTCTGATTTAATCGACCATGATTGGGATTATTGAATGCACATATCACAAATAGTTAAAACCTATGCCGACAAAACTATAAGAAACGACGAAACCAGCGGGCAGCCCGAATACCAGCTCCCCTTTGCAGACCTTCTAACTCCAAGTGCACGTAACCCAGACATTGGTAATTCAACAAAACAAGCACCAGACAGCTTTGCAGCTTACAACTTCACGGCGGCACAACTGCCATTGCTGATGTCTCGCAGAGAAACACAAAATAGCAGCGAGTCGAAGGAAAAACGCAAACACCAACATAAAGGTAGATAAGTAAAATAAGCCGCAAAAAAACCAAAACCGACACCCAAATGACAACCCACACACTAAAATCAAAGAACCCTTAAAAAATCACCCTATCGTCAGTAAAAAACACCCCCTGTTACTTAAATCGGGTTGACATAGCGAGCTTAACAAGGAATAATCGCGCCTCTTAAATTTTCGTGTCTCAACAAAAGAGACTCTAACCAGCTTCAGGACAAAAACCATGGCGAATTCTCCACAAGCCAAAAAACGTGCCCGTCAGGCAGAAAAGCGTCGTAAACATAACGCCAGCCTACGCTCTACCGTTCGAACGTCAATCAAAAAAGTTATAGCTGCCATAGCTGGTGGTAACGCCGAAGAAGCCGCCAAGGCTTATAATGAAGCCGTGCCTATTATTGACCGCATGGCGGACAAAGACCTGCTTCACAAAAATAAAGCTGCGCGCCACAAGAGCCACTTGAACGCTCAAGTAAAGGCACTGGCTGTTTAATTACTGGGCCTTTAAGCGCGACTGAAAAAACCGACTTACGTCGGTTTTTTTTCGCTCGGGCTTTAGTCCAAAAAGCTGTCCCAGCACAGCGAACTTATCGTCAATACGGCGCGATTGAAGCGTCCGCCCCAACAGTGACCCGGACATAAGTGATGGCCATAACAACGCAGAGCCCCACAAAACAAACACCGCCAGGCAGGCCGTCAAAATAATCTCGGCTACAAAACTACCAAGTTATCGCGATGAATAAGTTCTTTATCTCCCCTGTACCCCAAAATTCCCTCAATTTCCCCGCTCGAACTCCCCATTATTAGCCGCGACTCTTCAATACTGTAACCCACTAAACCACGGGCAACCTCTAAACCATCATCATCGCAACAGGACACCAGGTCACCTCTCTTGAAACTACCGGATACGCCTTTCACACCCACCGGCAATAGACTCTTCCCCGACACCCTCAACACCTTGACCGCGCCATCGTCCAACGTTAGAGAACCCATGACCTTCAACATACCCGCCAACCATTGCTTGCGGGCAACAAGAGGTTGCTGCCTGGCAATTAATAGAGTGCCAACATCTTCGCTCGCGGCAATTTTTAGCAATATATTATCAACACTGCCACCGGCAATAACGGTACTTGCGCCTGAACGTGCGGCAAGCCGTGCCGCGCGAACTTTTGTCGTCATCCCACCGCGCCCAAGACTCCCTGCACCGCCGCCGGCCATCGAATCCAACGCTTCATCATCAACTTCAGCTTCGGAAATTAAAACCGCCTGAGAATTAGTTCGGGGATCTTTGTCAAATAATCCATGCTGGTCTGTCAGTATTATCAAAGCGTCAGCGTCGACTAAGTTAGCCACTAATGCACCTAAAGTATCATTGTCGCCAAAACGAATCTCATCAGTCACCACCGTGTCGTTCTCATTCACTACGGGAACCACACTCATCGATAGTAACGTCGTCAGGGTATTACGAGCATTGAGATAGCGGTCACGGGCGGAAATATCGTCGTGCCCGAGCAATATCTGAGCGGTATGTAAACCAAACTTTTTGAAGCAGGACTCGTAGGCCTGCACCAAACCCATCTGCCCAACAGCAGCCGCAGCCTGCAACTGATGTAGAGTCTCAGGACGATCTCTTAGACCCAGCCGAGACATCCCCTCGGCTACAGCACCGGACGAAACCAGGACCACCTCGATACCACGCCCGTGTAACTCGGCAATTTGAGCTGTCCATGCCGAGATAGCACCACCATCCAGCCCCTTGCCGTCGGCCGTTAATAAGGCGCTGCCAATTTTTACCACCCAGCGCTTTGATTGTTGCAGTTGCTGCCTTGCGGACATGTGTTTTTATTCTCTACTAAAAAATCCCAGACTTACGTAACTTTTAGGGGGATATAAACAAGCGATACAAAAAAAGCAATATTAAGAAGCTATATTAAAAAGCTATACATAAAAACTATGCACAAAACGATAGCCTGCCAACATCAGCAGTAGCTAAATCGATAATTCTGGCACCATAAGGACCCATCCAAAAATCTGACACTAGGGCTCGTAGGCAACCTCGACATCATATTCATCTTCATCCCAATCGTCATCATCGTCAATTGACTCGTCACCGCTATCGTGGTTTTTCTTAGACCTTGCAGCTCGGCGCAACTCGGCCATTTCTTGAATTCTAGCCCTCGACTCGGCCTGCATATCACTTCGTGTTTCGGCTTCTTTCGTAGCGGCGTCAGGGTCTTCCATTTCGCGCTCAACACACTCTTCAAGATATTTCATGATATCGCCACAAACAGGCTGCACACCAATTTTATTGATTGCCGCCACCGAGTAAACCGGCCCCGTCCAACTTAAGGCATCAACGATTTCCTTGCAGCGCTGTTCGCGCTCATCTTCCGGCAATAAGTCGATTTTATTTAACACCAGCCAGCGGTCGCGCGCGTGCAGAGTGGGACTAAACCGCTTCAACTCAGCATCGATCGCGATTGCTGAAGCAACAGGGTCGGATTGATCAAGGGGAGCCACATCAACAATATGTAGCAGTAATCGTGTACGTGTCAGGTGCTTAAGGAATCGAATCCCAAGCCCCGCGCCTTCGGCCGCACCTTCAATCAGCCCGGGAATATCCGCTATGACAAAACTCCGGTGATTCTGCACCTTAACAACACCCAAATTAGGCACCAAGGTTGTAAACGGGTAACCAGCAACCTTTGGCTTAGCAGAGGAAACCGACCGTATAAAAGTCGACTTACCCGCATTAGGCATTCCGAGCAAACCGACGTCGGCCAGCACTTTCAACTCCAGCCGCAGGTTTCGAAATTCACCCTCACTACCCGGAGAAGTCTGTCGCGGAGCGCGGTTAACACTGGACTTGAAACGGGTATTACCCAAGCCGTGAAATCCGCCCTGCGCAATTAATAAACGCTGCTCGGGCTTCGCTAAATCACCCAATACCTCTTGGGTATCTTCGTCAATAACAGTGGTACCGATGGGCACTCTCAGTATTAGATCATCACCACTTTTACCGGTACAGCCCCGACTTTGCCCTTTTTGACCATTTTCAGCCTGATAAAAGCGCTTATAGCGAAAATCGATCATAGTATTTACGGCGTAGTCAGCCTCCAGATAAATACTACCGCCATCGCCTCCATCGCCGCCATCCGGGCCACCTTTGGCAACATACTTTTCACGGCGAAAGCTGGACGAACCATTACCGCCACAACCCGCCTGCACTTTAATGGTAGCCTCATCGACAAACTTCATATACAGCCTCACTAAGCCGTGGCAAAAATTAATTAAATCATATCTGAACAATAGCACGACGGAGCTACAGCGAAAACGAAGCCGTCCATATAGATAGCGCAAAAACAAAAAAGCCCCGTCAGAAGACGAGGCCTTAACACTAAAACGCCAGTCTTAAGCAGTAACTATACTGATATATTTACGACTCTTTGGCCCTTTAACTTCAAACTTAACAACGCCATCAGCCTTTGCAAACAAAGTGTGATCTACACCCAAGCCTACATTCTCTCCCGGATGAAAACGCGTACCGCGCTGACGAACCAAAATGTTACCAGCCAGAACGTCTTGACCGCCGAAACGCTTAACACCTAGACGCTTACTCTGGGAATCGCGACCGTTACGAGTACTACCACCTGCTTTCTTATGAGCCATTTTCTAAATCCTCGTCCAATTAGTCGAATTAACCGCTAATGCCAGTGATTTTAACTTCGGTATACCACTGACGGTGCCCCATTTGCTTCATGGAGTGCTTACGACGACGAAATTTCATTATCTTCACTTTTTTATGGCGACCCTGGGCGATAATTTCTGCCGTAACTTTTCCACCACTAACGAAAGGAGTGCCAATATTGACACTCTCACCTTCACCAACCATCAAAACTTCGTCGAAGGTGATAGTTTCGCCAGTAGCTACTTCAATTTTTTCTAACTTAAGGGTTTCACCCTCAACGACGCGGTGCTGCTTACCACCACTTTTTATAACTGCGTACATAGATAACTCCGGTTGTTAAGCCTGCTTGCAAATTCGGTCTCTATCGGCCAGCTCTATGAGGTCATTTCGACTTTCAACCCCCATCAAACTGGGACAAGTCCAGGCACGAAACCAATCATTTCAATCTGTTATTAAGGAACAAACATCAAAGACGGTTCAGATTTTGGGACGCGCATTCTACGTCAGACAAGAATAAAGGACAAGTAATTAAGCGCTCAATGTAAAATATTTCGCAATTAGTGGATAGCCACTCCTTATACCCTTATATGCGCTTCATACATCTCGTACAAGTGAGACCTTTTCTCCGCAGACCACTACATTAGATTTAGCCGAGCATCAACAATGACAGCAACCTTAATCAGACCTACCGTGGCCACAAGCAATAATTCACATATAGAAGCTCTAAGGACGGTTACCCTTGACAGCCCCGAACTAGACCCCTAGGATGCTGCCGACAGCAACACTCCATTGACCCATGCCATAGAATCCAATCCATGCAACAAGCACGCGAGGTAGTCGCTACAGAATTTGACGCTGTTAATCAGCTAATAATCGAACAACTGCACTCCAATGTTCCGATGGTAGAAAATATCGGCCACTATATTATTGAAGCCGGCGGCAAGCGCTTAAGACCGATGCTTGTACTATTAGGCGGTGGTGCCTGCGGACAACTGACCGAAAAACATATAACGCTAGCAGCCGTCATAGAATTCATCCATACAGCCACACTATTACATGACGATGTTGTCGACATCTCAGCGCTGCGTCGTGGCAGAAAGACCGCAAATGCCGAATGGGGAAATGCGCCCAGCGTCTTAGTTGGTGACTTCCTATACTCTAGAGCGTTCCAGCTGCTCGTAAAGCTAGGTAATATGGAAGTAATGTCGCTTATGGCAGGCACGACCAACACCATTGCTGAAGGAGAAGTTCTACAACTCACAAAGGCCGGCGACCCAAACACTTCCGAAGAAGATTATTTCCGAGTCATAAAAAATAAAACCGCCGTATTATTCGCCGCCGCTACCGCCTGCAGCGCAATCTTAGCGGGAGCCGACAAGACCGAATCTGATAGATTTTACCACTATGGACTGCATCTAGGCACAGCCTTCCAGCTAACCGACGACATTCTCGACTACGAAGGCAATGCCGCGGAAATGGGGAAAAATGTCGGCGATGACCTTTCCGAAGGCAAACCCACACTGCCGCTAATCTTCGCCATAAAACATGGCACAAAGGAGCAATCCAAGCTAATAACATCCGCAATCACTAATAAAAGCAGCGAACACATAGACGAAATACTTTCTATCGTAAGGACTTCCGGCGCCATTGACTACACTCGCGAAAGCGCTGACAGAGAAAGCCAGCGTGCGATCGAGCTACTCGGTGAAGTTCCGAATTCTGACTACAAACAGTCCCTGCTTCGCCTAGCCACACTAGCAGTATCACGCAAGACATAAAATAAGCATCCGCTCAATCTACACCGTGAATACTAACAACCCAAATCTCTTTATTCCGACACGAAGAAACCGAAGACAGGACACCAAAATCACACCCCAAACACAGCCAAACCGCATAGCCATACGCCCCTATTAGCAAGTAATTGCATTTTTCTTCTCAAATTAGATGTTATTTTGTCGAAATAATTTACACTATTATTTATGCTTGCCAACTATCCAGCGCTAATCTTAAAAACACCAAACCCACGAAACATTTAAGTCAAAAAATTTTATTATTTAAATCAACGAGTTAAGTGGAAAACCGACACCATAGAATCTCGCAGACTAATACTTTAGTACTAAGGGTACGATTATTGCATCATATTCGTACATTAGAGGCGCAATCAAGCGTCAAAAGATGCATAGGTTAAAACCGATTACTTTACTAAGGTAATTAAAATCCAATGAAAAAAGATTTTGATAAACTAACAGCAGTTAAAACAACTTCTCCGCAGGGCAAACCGCAGCCTGCGCTTATCAAGCAAATTAAGGATAACTCCTTATCAATCTTGCTAAGCCATATGGAAAATTTATTTAGCTCCTGCGACGACTTGTTTTTTGACCTTTCTAGTCGCGCCGTCAGTAATAGCGAGCAAAATTTGTATTTTGAATCGATGCGCGAACTCCGGGTCAAAAAAAATGGCGTGATAGACAATTTCATTCGGCAAATCGAACAGTCATTTGTAGACTGTGCCTTATACGATGACCTGTCCAGCAAAAAAACGGAAGCGGTTAAAGCGGATGCTCTTAGTCTTGTTCATGAAGATGACATTGAACAAAAAGTAGCCATCGATGGCATGATAACAAAAGCTCGCAGTAATAATCAGGAACCCCTTTACCAGCTGACCACCCGTCTTGATTTTTTAACGCCAGGAAACACGGTTACCAATAAAAACAACCCCATTGACCCGAGACAACTTTGCCACAGCTTTGCAAACGCCTGTGATTTATTAAACATCAACATCAAAGCAAAAATCATAATCTTTAAACAGTTCGACAGATTGGCAATTAGCCGACTATCAAACCTGTACTCGAATGCAAACGATTTGCTGATAAACGCAGGTGTCATCCCAAATATTATTCATACCGTGGGTAACAAAAGCGCTTCACCTCAGGAGGATGGATCGACAAATAATCGACCGCAACCGCCTGCTAAAGAATCTGACATAGATCAGTCAAACTTTGACTTGGCCGCTTTAAGTCAGCTTTTGCAAAACATGCACCACCTGGGGCCAGCTTTAATTCCAAATTATCAAGCTTACAGCGCCAACCCCGGCCCAATGATGAGCAATGAAGAGCTTTTAACAACGCTGACGCTCCTGCAAGTTCAGTTAACAAACGAACAGAACCACCAATTTGCAACGAACGAAGAAAACATTAGGGCCATTGTTGACTCCATATTAAAAGAAGAAAACCCACAATCCCCCCAATCCATTAAAAAACACGACGACGATACTATTAATCTGGTCGCCATGTTCTTTGACTTCATCCTCGATGACAAAAATTTGCCGGTGCCATTTCAAGCCCTGATTAGCCGCTTACAGATACCGATTTTAAAAACCGCTCTTCGAGATCAAGTCTTTTTTAGCAGCTCACAGCACCCTGCGAGAAAACTAGTCAATGCACTGTCCTCTGCGAGCATTGGATGGGGCAGCGATGAAGACCGAGACGATCCTAAAAAAATCAAAACGGACAAAACCTACCAGCAAATAGCCAGTATCATTCACGATATTTCTGAAAGCACGGTAGACAGCGACCAAATATTTGTCGATAAACTTGATCAACTACAAGACTTTGTTAGCCGCAATGAACACCGAAACTCATTGATCGAAAAACGAACTCACCAGGCCGCCGAAGGTCAGGCACGGACAAAGCTTGCAAAAGAAGCCTCAAAACAAGCGCTCTTTTCTTTAATGGAGCGAGCGCGATTGCCGGAAGATATTACTGACTTCCTAATCAATCAGTGGCAGCAATTCTTGACTATAACCCACTTAAAAAACGGGGAAGAAAGTGCCGAATGGCTCGATGCCGTTCAAGTAGCCCACGACATTATTTGGGTGTGCCTGCCCCAGCAAGATGACAAGTCAAAAGCACGATTTGGAAAAATTGAAGCTGAACTGTACGAGCGTATTCGAACAGGATTGGTGCAGGTTATTCATACCGAAGAAGAAAGCACCCCCCTACTGGACACCATTAAAAACACGATTGAAGACCTTCAACAACAATACAGTCGGTCCTCCAACGCCAGTTCGGACCTCAAACCATTGACGGCCGAACAAGCAAAAACATTAGGTCATATGCCCGGCAGCGGAAATAAGTCATGGAAAGAAATGACTGCACTCGAAAGACAAAAAGCTCGCTACCATTCACTCACCTTTGAATTCATCAAAAAGGTCGAGTCATTGCCGCTTAATACATGGCTGACCTACCAAGACAATGCAGAAGGCCGAACTATTCGCTGTAAACTGGCAGGGAAAATTGAGGCCACGGATAGCTACATGTTTGTCAATCGGTTCGGTTTCAATGTGCTTGAAAAAGCGCGCAAAGAATTTGCGTACGACCTTCAACAAAAACGCGTCGTGCTACTGGAATCAGGGTTACTATTTGATAGAGCCATGTCAACCATTACGTCCAACCTCCGTCAGCTCACCAAAGATAATGACGCTCCTCAGACTTCATAAAGCCCGGAAGAATAACAGCCGTACCGACTCCAAAGGACGGCTTCCCGTCCCGCCTCAACTTTTTAATTTTTCTAGATAGAAATCGCTCAAACCATCAATGGGGATAGATACAGTGCAAGAATGAGCTGGAGCTGAACTTTTCTCAAGAAGCGATTGGAAACGTTAGATACTGGCGAATATAGTGACCGCCGACCCTCACAACAAAGTGAATAACGAAAAACTGCCCGGATGACCTCCAAAGAATCGCGCTTTCATCTATACTACCGCTTCTATTACACGCTCCCTAACCATTGCCGTGAAAAAAGTTAACTACAGAAGCAACTAAAATTTATGCAACAAGAACAAATCACTTTCATCAGCTACTTCAGCGGCAGTATATTATTTAGCATACTCTCGGTAATAACTGTCTATTTGTGGAAAACAAAAACCGTACACCCCAGTCTGTTTTTTGCAGCACTGACCTCTACCCTATGGCACACAGGTATAGCACTGAACTACCAAGGCTACACACTGGGGAAAGACAATCTACTCGTTTTAGAAACTGCGCGTTACACCCTGTGGATTGTAGCGATTCTTTACACTTTAAAATTCACCATCGGGCAGCAGATTCCGCACAAAATCAGAATAACGATTCTCAGCGTTTGCTCGATCGCCTTGGCTGGCGCACTTACGTTAAAATTTCTGGACAATCCGGTATCTGATAATACCAACATCATCATTTGGACCTGCTTATTATTAGCAGTAACTGGCTTTATTTCCGTCGAGCAACTCTACAAAAACACAGAAAATAATCGACTAGTCAAATTATGGAGCGTCACGATCGGTGCCATGCTGATCTACGACATCTATCTTTTCGCTTACAGCCTTATTTTCAACCAAATTGACGTCGAACTATGGCAAGGCCGTGGCGCCGTAAACGCTTGCGCTGCATTAATTCTAATCATTGGCTGCCTACTTCTTTCCAACACCAATCGAAGATCCACATTCACGATATCCAGACCGGTCGCTTTTTACACGACCAGCATGTCAGCCGCGGGCGGATTTCTCTCCCTAATGGCCATCTCCGGTTATTACGTCCAGCTCTACGGCGGCAACTGGGGCGCCATCCTCCAAATCCTGGTGCTCTTTTTAGCATTAATAACGATAGCCGCTGCATTTATTTCCAGCACCATTCGCTCGAGAGTGAGAGTATGGGTTAGCAAATATTTCTTTAGTCACAAATATGATTATCGGCGCGAGTGGCTGCGACTCATCAATTATTTGTCACGCGCTCCTGATGCCAAAGACTTTCACCTCAGAGCCATCAGCGGAGTTGCATCCATTTTCAACAGCCCGAAAGGCCTATTGTGGATTCTCCAAAACGGACAAATGGTCCCAGTGGCTTCCTTACACATGAACGATCCCGAAACCTATTTACAGGAACCCATCGATTCGCCCTTTTGCAAAGCCCTGCTTGAACACGAATGGGTTTTCTCTAGCTACGCACCAGAAAACAAAAAACTGTCCGACCTTAACGAATTGCTGCCCCCCTGGCTGGTCGAAATCCCGAATTTATGGCTTGTCCTGCCACTTTTGACCGAACAAAGCCTAGTCGGGTTTATGGTGTTAACCACACCTCGCCATGAAACCGCTCTCTCGTGGGAAGACCTCGACCTTCTTAAAGCCGTTGGTCGTCAAGTCGCCAGCTATCTGGACCGACACCAGGCTGCAGAACATATCGCAGAATCGCGACAACTTGACGCATTCAACAAGTTAACTGCCTTTGTCATGCACGACCTTAAAAATCTCATCGCGCAACAAGCACTCGTTGTCGAAAACGCCGCGAAGCATAAAGATAACCCGGCATTTGTTGAAGACGCTATACAAACCATCGACAATTCCGTGGCGCGAATGAGCAACCTATTAAGGAAATTGCAACGGGACGAACCCCACGAACCAAGAAGTGTCGAACTGAGCAAAATACTTATCGAAGCAACAAAAAAATGCAAAGAACATACACCGATTCCATCCTTGCGACTGCAAGACAGCGACATCATCGTTAACGCCGACCCAGACAACCTGACAATGATTTTTGTTCACATCATTAAAAACGCACAGGAAGCCACAGACAAAAACGGCTTCGTCGATGTCACTTTAAGTCGAGAAGGCAATAACGCGATTATTGTTGTCGAAGACAACGGTGAAGGAATGGATGTCGCGTTTGTTCGGGAACGATTATTCAAGCCTTTCGTAACAACAAAATCCGGCAAGGGCATGGGTATTGGCGTTTTCCAAACTAACGAGATCATCAATTCGCTGGGCGGAAAAATGACGGTCGAGAGCACACCCGAGGTGGGAAGTACTTTTACCTTGTCAATTCCGGCGACGCTGGCCTAAATAGACATTGTGGTTCCATGACAAGGAAAAAGATTGCCGCGCTACGCTCGCAATGACACAATAACGGTATGAATAAAAACGCTTAAAACTAACACGCAAATATCTTTCATGCCGTCATTGCGAGCATAGCGCGGCAATCTCAAAATACCAGACAAAAACAAAGAGCCAATAATAACACTGAACGCGAAAACCGATTAAAAAAATTGCCCACCCGCCAAACCAAAAGAATCGAGTTCTATGAGCAACCAGGAAGACAAAGCCACCCTCCTCATCGTAGAAGACGATATTGGACTACAAAATCAACTAAAATGGCATTTCGACCAATATAATGTCGTTATCGCGGGAAATCGTGAAGAAGCCGTCAATGCCGTTCGACAATATGAACCGGCAGTCGTCTTACAAGATTTGGGCCTCCCCCCCGATGAAGAGGGCGTAGAAGAAGGCTTCAAATCTGTACAGGAAATATCGCAACTTTCTCCGCACACAAAAATCATCGTCGTTACCGGCAACCATGACTATAAAAACGCCGTCCGAGCTGTAGCTATGGGAGCCTACGATTTTTATCAAAAACCGGTTCACCCCGAAACACTGGATTTGATCGTCGAGCGCGCCTACAACATTTTTCAACTCGAAGAACAAAATCGCAACCTACAGGAAAGCAGCAACTCGCCGCTACAGGGTATCATCGCCTCCGATCCTCAAATGATGCGCATTTGCCGTACAGTCGAAAAAATCGCACCTACCAACGTCACATGCACAATCCTCGGAGAAAGCGGAACAGGGAAAGAAGTCTTCGCTCGAGCTATTCACGGCCTAAGCCCCAATTCAGAAAACCGCTTCGTCGCCATCAACTGCGCCGCCGTTCCAGAAAACCTGATGGAAAGCGAACTGTTTGGCCATGAGAAAGGCGCATTCACTGGCGCCACCAAACGCACTCTGGGCAAAGTTGAAACCGCAAACCAAGGCACCCTATTTTTAGACGAAATAGGCGATATGCCCTTGGCGCTTCAAGCCAAACTGCTGCGGTTTTTACAAGAACGCGTGATTGAACGCGTTGGCGGACGCGAAGAAATCCCCGTCGATGTTCGAGTGGTCTGCGCAACCAATAAAAACCTCGACGAAATGATCAAAGAAGGCACGTTCCGAGAAGATCTCTACTACCGCATTTGTGAAATGGTGATCAATATCCCCCCACTACGTGACCGCCAAGGAGATAAAATACTACTCGCCCGACACCTATTGAAAAAAATGGCGGAAGAAAATAACCCCAATATTACGGGCCTCACCTCGGACGCAGCGCAGGCCATAGAAAGCTATGATTGGCCTGGCAATATACGTGAAATGGAAAACAAAATGAAGCGCGCGATAATCATGTGCGAT
>CAJVZD010000108.1 GCA_913019905.1 uncultured Cellvibrionales bacterium | reverse complement strand
GGTCGCGGTGAAAATCGTGCCTGTGAGGCTGCTGAGATGGCTATTCGCAGTCCATTGCTTGACGATGTTGATTTGCAAGGTGCTCGCGGAATATTGGTTAACATTACTGCCGGTATGGATTTGTCCCTAGGCGAATTTTCTGAAGTCGGCGACATTGTGGAGGAGTTTGCCTCAGATAATGCCACGGTTGTTGTGGGAACTGTTATCGATCCAGAGATGTCTGAAGAGTTGCGAGTGACTGTCGTGGCAACTGGGTTAGGTGGTGAAATAGTTGATTCGACTCTCAAGGTTGTCGAAAGTAAGCCCGTTGATGCCGTCAATCCAGACTATCGGTCTTTAGATCGACCGACTGTAATGAGGAAAAATCCTCAGCAAGGATCCAGTCAGCGATCGGCTCAAGAGTCTCCTGTTTTGGAAAAAGACATGGAGTATCTTGATATTCCAGCTTTTTTGCGACGTCAGGCTGACTAATTTGGGTCCGAATACGCGTATGAAGGCAGATGAGCTAGTTAAAGGGGCGATGATTTGAAATTGCAAAATTTGGCGTAGAGCGAATTCTCTGGTAGTATTCGCGCCTCACTTTTAGGTAATTTCACTAGGTTCCCTTAGCGTGCCTTTTAAATAGTGGCAACCAGAAGAAAAGCGATGATTAAACAGCGTACATTAAGAAATGCAATTCGTGCAACCGGTGTTGGACTTCATACAGGCGACAAGGTTTATTTAACCCTTTTACCTGCTCCTGTGGATACCGGGATTGTATTTAGACGAACCGATTTGAATCCTCCCGTAGAGATTCCCGCACGTGCGGAAAATGTCGGTGATACGACCCTGTCGTCGACTTTGATGAAGGGGGATGTACGCGTATCCACGGTTGAGCATTTGTTGTCGGCAATGGCCGGCTTGGGTGTCGATAACGCTTATGTGGAGTTAACAGCGCCTGAAGTACCTATCATGGACGGGAGTGCGGGCCCGTTCGTTTTCCTGATTCAGTCCGCCGGTATTGAAGAGCAGAATAAAGCAAAACAATTTATAAGAATAAAACGCCCCGTTACAGTGAAAAATGGAGACAAAGAAGCTACCTTTCTCCCATTTAATGGTTTCAAAGTCTCTTTTACTATCGATTTTGATCATCCTGTTTTTCGCGACAGGCCCGCTACCGCCGAATTGGATTTCTCCAGTACTTCTTTTGTTAAGGAAGTTAGTCGCGCAAGGACATTTGGTTTTCAGCATGAGCTAGAACACCTTTTATCTGAAGGATTAGCTAAAGGTGCTAATCAGGCCAATGTCATTGCTGTCGATGAGTATCGAATTCTCAATGAAGATGGCTTGCGATACGAAGACGAATTCGTAAAACATAAAGTTTTGGACGCCGTCGGTGACCTCTACCTATTAGGGAACAGCTTAATTGGTGAATTCAGGGCTCACAAATCGGGTCACGCATTGAACAATGCGTCTTTGAGAGCACTCATTGCGGACACGGATGCTTGGGAAGTGGTTACTTTTGAAGATGAGTCGAAGGCGCCAATTTCCTACATGGCGGCTATAGCGGTCGTATAATCTGCGAATTGTTCACAATTTACGTTTAATCAACTGTTTTCAGTACGGCGGGTATTGGTAATTCGTTGAATAATATGCGATATTTACTCAAATTGATTGAGTGTTGTCGGAATTGTTCGGCAACTTCTAGTTTTTATTGATACGCCATTCTATGAAAGTCATTTTTGTCAGCGGAAAACACGGTCAGTCCAAGTCATTGTTTTTTGGCCAGTGGACTCGCACTTTATTATCACTTTGCTTGTTGGGTGTGCCTCTCGGTATTGGCGTTTATCTTGGATATGCGCTCAATGAAAAGGAGGGTGTTGTACTCGATCACAAAACATTAATAGCGCTGCAAGACGAAGTTTTAAAAGAACAACTGGAAATATCGGACACCAAAGAAGAAGCTCAACAACAACTCCAGGCATTAACACTCAAAATGGCGGCACTGCAAGCTCGTTTGGTGCGCCTTGATGCGCTCGGTGAACGAATTACCGATATTGCTAAACTGGATAGGGGCGAATTTGACTTCAATCAGCAGCCTGGCTTAGGCGGTCCCGTATCAGACGACGCGGGTATAGCATACCAGAATCCGGATTTTATCGATGCAATCGATCATTTGGTAGATCGGGTTGACGATCGCGAGCAGCAGCTTGAAATCCTTGAAACCTTGCTTGCTAACCGAAAAATTCAGGACGACATATTTCTGGCTGGACGTCCGATTAATAAAGGTTGGATGTCATCATACTTTGGTCATCGAGCGGACCCCTTCACGGGACGTATTGCGATGCATAAGGGCATTGATTTTGCCGGGAAAGAAGGTATTAATATTGTCGCTGTCGCGTCTGGGGTCGTTACTTGGTCAGGCGATCGAAGCGGTTACGGTGAAATGGTAGAAATTAACCACGGTAGTGGTTACATGACACGATATGCTCATAATAAAGAAAATAAAGTCGAAGTCGGCGATATTGTTAAAAAAGGGCAGACAGTCGCGCTAATGGGCAGCAGTGGGCGTTCTACTGGCCCACACGTTCATTTTGAAGTCTATAAGCACGGACGCCCGGTCGACCCTGCAGCCTATATTCATCGCGCTAGCCGATGACTCTCTTCTGATCTAATCTTCTTCACCGTTTATTCTGGTGGATCTTCGTGGGCGAACACTTTCGATCGCCAACAATATTATTGCGACTACTCTTCAGGAACATTATGTTAGGGAATATCTTTAAAAAAGTCTTCGGCAGCAAAAACGACCGTGAACTGAAACGTTTAGGCAAAATTGTCCAACAGATTAATGCATTCGAAGAGCCGATCGGCGCTCTTACCGATGACGAGTTAAAATTAAAAACCGCCGAGTTTAAAGAACGCATTGAAAAGGGCGAAAGTCTTGATAGTTTGCTGCCCGAGGCATTTTCTGTGGTTCGCGAAGCCAGTACTCGATGCATGGGACTTCGCCATTTTGATGTGCAATTACTCGGTGGCGTGACATTGCATGAAGGTCATATTGCGGAAATGCGTACCGGTGAGGGTAAAACACTTGTCGCTACGCTACCCATATATCTGAACGCTCTGTCGGGCAAAGGCTCTTACGTCGTGACCGTGAACGACTACCTGGCTGAGCGAGACGCTAACTGGATGCGTCCTATTTATGAGTTTCTAAATATGACCGTTGGTGTTGTATTTTCGGGGCAAGATTCGGAAACGAAACGCGCAGCCTATCAATGTGACATTACCTATGGGACGAACAACGAATTTGGGTTTGATTATCTTCGGGATAATATGTCTTTTTCCTTGGAAGATCGCTTCCAAAGAGGTCTAAATTACGCGATCGTCGATGAAGTTGATTCGATCCTTATCGACGAGGCTCGTACTCCATTAATCATATCGGGGCCTGCAGAAGACAGTTCGGAATTATACAAGCGTATCAACACCTTCATTCCAAAGCTGGAGCGCCAGTTTGAAGACAGTGATGTGGAAGCGCATTTCACCATTGATGAAAAAGCCCGCCAAGTGGAAATTACGGAAAAAGGTCATCTTTATGTGGAGGAGTTATTGACCAGCGCAGGTCTGTTGTCTGAGGGCGACAATCTTTATTCTGCGACTAACCTCTCGTTACTCCAGCACGTCTACTCGGGCTTGCGTGCGCATCAGTTATTTCACAATGATGTTGAATACATTGTTCAAGATAACCAGGTTGTCTTGATTGATGAGCACACGGGTCGAACTATGCCGGGCCGCCGTCTTTCAGAAGGTTTACATCAGGCCATTGAAGCTAAGGAAGGCGTGGCGATACAGGCCGAAAGCCAAACTTTAGCCTCTACAACTTTCCAAAACTACTTTAGATTGTATAACAAGCTGGCAGGAATGACCGGTACCGCTGATACGGAAGCGTTCGAATTCCATCAGATTTATGGCTTGGATGTGGTCGTTATTCCAACTAACGTCACCGCACAGCGTGAAGATTTAAATGACTTGGTTTATTTGTCGAAGGAAGAAAAATACGACGCAATAGTGACTGACGTTGTTGCCATTACAGAAAAGGGTGCTCCGGTTTTGGTCGGAACAGCATCGATTGAAACGTCTGAAGAGCTGTCCAATCGATTTAAAAAAGCAAAGATTGATCACAAGGTATTGAATGCAAAATTCCATCAACATGAGGCAGAAATTATCGCCCAGGCTGGCCAGGCTGGGATTGTAACAATAGCGACCAATATGGCTGGTCGAGGTACAGATATAAAGCTGGGCGGGAATATCGAAGCTGAGGTAGCGGCACTTAAAGACCCAACACCGAGTGAAGTTGAAGCACTAACGGCGGATTGGCAAGTCAGGCATGATGCAGTGTTAGCGGCCGGCGGATTACACATTATCGGTACTGAGCGGCACGAATCTCGTCGAATCGATAATCAGTTGAGAGGCCGTTCTGGCCGACAGGGAGATGCGGGAATGTCGCGCTTCTATCTGTCGATGGAAGACAACTTGATGCGAATATTTGCGTCTGATCGAGTCCGTAACTTTATGCAGGCCTTAGGGATGGACGAGGGCGAAGCGATTGAACACAAGATGGTGACTAACGCGATCGAAAAGGCACAACGAAAAGTTGAAGGTCGTAATTTCGATATTCGTAAACAGCTATTGGAGTATGACGATGTCTCCAATGACCAAAGGCAAATTGTGTATCAGCAGCGATCCGAATTGTTGGAGTCTGAGGAGATATTAGAAACAATAGAAAATATTCGCGAAGATGTCATCACAGAGGTGGTCGGCGAATATATTCCGTTCCAGAGTTTGGAAGAGCAGTGGGATATTTCTGGACTAGAAAAACGTCTTTCGTCTGAATTTGCGACGGAATTACCATTGCAGCAATGGCTTGACGACGAAGAGAATTTACACGAGCAAACGTTAAGGGAGCGAATTTCAGCGTCGGTTGCCGAAACTTACAATGCTAAGGCTGAAGAAATCGGCCCCGATATGCGCAGGCTTGAAAAGCACATTATGTTACAAGTTTTGGATAATTTGTGGAAAGAGCACTTAGCATTAATGGATCATTTACGTCAGGGTATTGGCTTACGAGCTTATGCGCAGAAAAATCCTAAACAGGAATATAAGAGGGAGGCGTTTGAGTTATTTCAATCTATGCTGGATAACCTTAAACACGACGTAATACGGTTTTTGTGCAATGTAAAAATTCAACGTGAAGATGAAGTGGAGCTGTTGGAACAGCAGAGACGGGAGGAAAATGCGCGTCAACAAATGGAATTTACCCATGAAGCGACTTCTGCAATCGAGGGTGACAGTGAAGAGTTAACAACGGGACAGCCATCTGCTGAGCCCTTCGTCAGGGCTGAGAAAAAGGTGGGCCGAAACGAAGCGTGTCCTTGTGGGTCGGGAAAAAAATACAAACAATGCCATGGCAAGCTGAATTAGAGGAAAAAAAATGGCAGTAGGTGAAGGTACGCTTCCGACGTTGCATCCCGTAGCCGGGTTCAAATTGGGTACTACAGAGGCTGGAATTAAGACTCCAGGCCGTGCGGATCTCGTCGTGATGGAAATATGCGAGGGTGGCACTGTAGCCGGAGTCTTCACTCGTAACGCTTTTTGTGCCGCGCCAGTGCAAATTGCCAAGCAACATCTTTCTGCTGTCAATAGTCGGTATTTTATCGTTAATACTGGGAACGCTAACGCCGGGACTGGCGAGCAAGGTCTGAAAGATAGTGTGTCTACATGCAATGCGATGGCGCAATTGATGAGCTGTGAAAGCAATGAAATTCTTCCCTTTTCAACAGGTGTCATTGGTGAGCCATTGCCGATTGGAAAAATAACAGCGGCCTTACCGAAAGCTGTAGCAGTACTTTCTAACGATGGATGGTCGGCGGCAGCAAAAGGTATCATGACGACGGACACACGGCCGAAAGCCGCCTCGCACCAATTTGAATTTTTGGGACAGGCCGTAACAGTTACCGGTATGGCAAAAGGCGCGGGAATGATAAAGCCTAATATGGCCACCATGTTGGCATATGTCGCAACTAATGCAGCCGTCGATACCGAAATTCTGAATAAAATGGTGGCGGATGCAGTAAATGCTTCGTTTAACCGAATAACCATTGATGGCGATACGTCGACAAATGATGCCTGTATGCTCGTAGCTACAGGACAGTTGGAAATACCAGTTATCGATAGTGTTTCTCACGAGTTGTTTTTGCCGTTGCAAGCGTGTATCGATAAAGTCTGTATCGAATTGGCCCAAGGACTAGTTCGAGATGGTGAGGGCGCTAGTAAGTTTGTTAGTGTGAACGTTACCGGTGGCCTTGATGAAGAAGAATGTTTGCAAGTTGCATATACTGTCGCCGAGTCGCCATTAGTTAAAACGGCATTATTTGCTAGTGATCCCAATTGGGGGCGGTTGTTAATGGCGATTGGCAGGGCTGGGATCGATAATCTCGACGTTAATCTTGTTAATGTCAAAATAGGCGATGTACTTATTGCAGAAAATGGAAGTAGAGCCGAAAGCTATACTGAAGAAAAAGGCGAAACTGCAATGGCCGGAGAGGAAATATCAATCGGTATCGATTTATCTCGCGGAAATGCGTCGGTTACGGTTTGGACGTCTGACCTATCTCATGAATATGTTCGAATTAATGCGGAATACAGAACATAAGATCTTTAAGATTTCATTAGAATGAAAGTTCCCACTATGAATAAGTCCGTACATGTGGCCGTTGGTGTAATAGTTAACGAAGCAAACGAAATACTAATTGCATTGCGGCCGGAAGCCTCGCATCAAGGAGGACTTTGGGAATTTCCGGGTGGTAAGGTCGAGGCTGGCGAGATTGTTGAAGCGGCGCTAGATCGTGAATTGAATGAAGAATTAGGTATTTCTGTGTTGTCTTATCGACCCTTATTAAAGATTCACCACACATATTCTGATAAATCCGTAGTGCTTGACGTATGGTGGGTCAACTCATTCTCGGGGGTTGCAACAGGGCGTGAAGGTCAGCCAATTCGGTGGATCAAAATAGACGAGCTGTCTCAATATAGCTTTCCCACCGCAAATAGGGATATTGTTTCTGCAATACAAAAAAAGCGCCTTACTGACAGCGCTTAATAGTGTTGCTCACCTAGCTCACTTGAGAATAATTCATCATGTTCCGGGTTGCCGGGTAAGCTGTTTCTTTCATTTGCCCACTCGACAAAATCTCTATTTTTACAACTCTCTGAGCAAAAAGGTCGGTTCGGATTTGCGCTATTCCATGCTACGCTTTCTCTACAGCTTGGGCATTGCACAAATTTATCTTTCATAGTTTGACTCATGACAGGTCTCGTTTGTTTTCAGCTAAGTGACTATATTTTGCATGAAGCTCTTTTAGTTGCTCGTGCAGTTCGTCCAGCGACCCTGTGTTCTCTACTACGTCGGTCGCTTTTTCTAAGCGCTGTTGTCGGGATGCCTGACTGGCAATAATACGTTTAACTTGCTCGGTATCATTATTGTCGCGCTCGGTTGTGCGCCGGATCTGCACTTCCTCGGGTACGTCGATCACCACGAGTTTGTCGCAAAGGTTAATCTGTTGTGATTCGATCAGTAGTGGTGATACAAATATTACGTAGGTACTTTCGGCCGTTTGTAAGCCGTGCTTAATTTCTTGGGCTATCAGAGGATGAAGTAGTTTTTCTAGCCATTGTTTGGCCGCAGCGTCGGAAAAAATGCGCTGTCGCAGTGCCGCGCGATCTAGGGCTCCGTCATTTTGTAAAACGGTATTGCCAAAGTGTGATGCGATAATCGCCAGCGCGGGTTTTCCTATTTCAACCACCGTACGTGAAGCGATATCGGCGTCCACAATGGTGATGCCGAGAGCATGGAAGTAATCAGTCGCAGCCGTTTTACCGCTACCTATACCGCCTGTTAAACCTACAACAAACATAGCAACTTACCTTGATGAATAGTCTGGGAAGTTCGAGACCAGCAAGTATTTTACCTCGAATCAGTACTCTAAACGTAATTTATTTCGGGTTTAATTCTTTTACTGGGAGACTAAGGCCAATTAAATATTTGACATAGTAAGGAGCAGTATCATAGTCATCGAATTCGTAAAAATTCTTTAGAGCCGAGGTGGAGGCAATTGGCGTACCACGTGATATATTGCTGGCCAGAATCGCCGCCAAAACATAATGGTACTCATGTTTTTCGAAGGTTTGCCTGCTTTGAAGGATTTCATTTCCAAGGCGAGCCACTTCATTTAGGTCCTTGTTCCCTATCGCACTATGAAGTTCCATCCATTGTGCTTCGCGGGTAGTCATACTATCTAGCGAGCAAGTATTTTGTAAGCGACTCCAAAATCCCGACAATTCTTCCGGAGACAAATAAGGGTTGATTGATACTGCAACTGCAAACATAGAATCTTGCAGGGTTTTGTCATAGGAGTGGGCGGGTTGACAATAAGTCAATTGGTCATTGATACGACGCACCGCGAAACTCAGTTTATCGGGAGTGGCATTTGTAATCGAAAGTTGAATAACTTCTTTAGCCAATGAATACTTTTCATAGGTTGGAAAGTACTTCCCGGACTGACTTAGGCGTTTGATTGGAGGCAGGTTATTAGTCCAATATAGCAGCGGTATTGGAGCCGTATGGAGCGATGATAATTCAATTGCACTTTCCTGTTTAAAAAAACTAAGTGGCGCTTTGTAGCTAAGAAAGGGAAAATAATCGGAGTTTGTAGGCGCTTTAGTTTCGAAAAATAATTCCTGCAAAGATTTCTTGTTGCCTAAATATCGAATTGTTACGTCATCAAGTGATTCAATTCCTACGCGATGCAATTCCTTTCTTAGCAGTAGTTGATCAAATATCCACGGGTTTGGATCGTCGATCGCCCCGCTATTGCTTGCGATAATCAGAATGTTGGAATTATCGGTATTGTAAACACGATAATCCGTAAATGCGGCATCTAAAGCTCGAGTGACTGAAGTGATGTTTTCGACATTTGTTTCATACAGTTGCAACCACTGAGTGAATATGCCTTCAGGCTTCAAAAAACGGTTTACGTGTTGGTAAAACTCTTCGGTAAATAAAGACGCGACGCCGCTTACCCAGGGATTGGACGGTTCGGAGATGATAATATCGTATTTTTCACCATTACTTGAAAAAAACGATTTGGCATCGTCAATATGTATGTTGCTTCGCCGGTCATTAAAAGAACGGGCTACCCTATCATCGAAATGGCGAGCTCCGTCCACCATGAATTGCTCAATTTCAACAGTATCTATTTTTTCAATTCGGTCAGATGCAAGTATCGCATGTGTGGTTAGTCCTGATCCCATTCCTATATTAGCAACATCTATTGCATTCGGATTGAACGCTAGTGGTAAAGCCGCGGCCATAATCATCGTGACTTCATCGCTAGAAAACGTGTTTGCGAGAGGGTTGATCAATGCATCAGTTTTACCGTTAGTGCGAATGCTTTTACTGCCATCGCCATACTCGATGACGGCTATAGAGGCGGTTTTCCCATCTTTATAAAATACGGGAGTCGCATTTTCTCCTAGTGACGTCGTGCCGAACCTATACACCCCAGAGGCAAGTAAGGAATGATTGAATTTTGTTAAGGAAAAGACCGTGACAGCAATTATTGCGGCAAGCAGGGGAATGCTCGTAGCTAACCTCAATATTTTGCGTCCGTGAAACTTCATCAATAGAAAGACTCCTGCCAATATATCGATAACACCTCCGGTCAATATAAGCCCTTTCACTCCTATTACGGGCATTAGCAGATTGATTGCCAGAATTATCCCCACGATCGCACCCAGTGTATTGGCCGAATATATACGGCCAATAGCTCGTTCACCCTGCCCTTCGCGTAATAGGCTATTGGTTAACAGCGGTAATGTCATGCCCGCCATGAAGGTGGTGGGTAGCATTATAAATGCGGCGATTAATTGACTTCCAAAATTGAAGAATAAATAGCCGTCGTTGGTGGGCGCCAGTGCATTTCTTAACAAGCTCATAGCCTCAAAGGCCTGAGAATATAATGGAATTGTAGCCGTAGCCAAAACCCCCATCATGATCTGAATCCACGCGAGAAGAACTAAGCTTTTCGTTGCTGTGTCTGCTAGGTTTCGAACAAAAAAACTACCTAAGGCGAGGCCGAGGATAAACACGCTCAGCATTAACTCAAAGGCCTGGGTTGATGAACCTAACACCAAGCTGAGCATTCTGATCCAACCTATTTCATAAAAAAACGAAGCGAGGCCTGTTAGAAAAGCGATGACGAGTAGCAGCACCACTGTATTATCGTTTTTCTCGCGAGTATTTTGTTGATTTAGCGGTTGGTAGTCTTTAAGGTCGCGGGCTAACGGCACTACAAATAGGACCAAAAACACATTGATTAGACCTGCGGTAAAGCTTGTTCCCGGTAGACCAACTTTTTCTATTAGAAAAAAACTGCTGGTAAGAACTCCGATCGCAGCGCCAATACTATTGCTAAAATACAACATTCCTAGAGTACGGCCGGAATGCTTTTTATCAAATCGAATGATTGCGGCACTCATTAATGGAAAGGTAGTGCCGAGAAGAATCGCTTGAGGCAGTAATAGTAACGCTGCGCTTGACCACTTGGTGAGCGACGCGAGTATTGGAGAGTCGATACTGGGTAGGGCTGTATCAAAAAGGAAATCTTTTACAAAAAGGAATTCCTCGTGAAAGAAAATACCAAAAATACCAATAATAACTTCCGCGATAGCATACCACAAAAGAGGGTTATTTAAGTTTGATGAAAACTTACTGACTATCCAGGCGCCTAGTGCCATGCCCCCCATGAATATGGCAAGAACGAGTGTTTGAGAATACGCGGCATGTCCCAGTATAAGCTTGATATAGTGAGACCATATTGACTCGTAAATTAGTCCGGAAAACCCTGACAGCAGAAACAGAAAAAACAGTAATGGTTTGGTGGCAGCTTTATTCATAAATGGGGTATTTCCATACTCCATAAAACGTTCAGACTTCACTCGCCGATTGTTATTTTCGAGATTATCTTAACGTCTTTAAATTTTAAGGAGATACAAATTGAAAGTAACGAGCCGCGATCTGATCACCCCAAACAAGAGTGATCCAGCCGGCAGCGGCCAAATAAGGTCCAAAAGGTATTGCTGTATTTCTGCCCTGTCGGTTGAGTACAAGTATAACTGAGCCGACTACAGCTCCTACGAGTGATGACATTAATATTACAGTTAATAACGATTGCCATCCCATCCATGCGCCGAGCGCCGCCAACAGCTTGAAATCACCGTAACCCATTCCTTCCTTTCCGGTTGCTATTTTAAAGGCCCAGTAAACGCACCAAAGGCTCAAGTACCCAATAACAGCGCCCCAAAAGGCGTCAGCCAAGGGTACGAAGATGCCAAAACTATTAACTAAGAGGCCTGCCCAGAGCAGTGGCAGCGTAATTTGGTCGGGTAGTAACTGGTGGTCTGCGTCTATCATTGTAAGGCTGATTAAACACCAGGTAAAAAACAAAGCTAGGAGTACTGGATAGGGGTCTCCAAGTTGCCACGCGATAAGGCCGGACAAAACGCCTGTTACTGCTTCGATAACCGGATAACGAACTGAAATATGGGTGTTACAATTTGCGCAACGTCCTTTCAATATTAAATAGCTGACTACAGGTATATTTTACCACGCTTTGATACTTGCGTTGCAGTTTGGGCAATGAGAGTTGGGGTGGGCAAGATTAAACGTTTCATCCTGCGATGATTTTTCCTGTTCCAATTCTAATATGAGCCGGCACTCATCCTTCCATTCGCGTTCCATCATTAAGGGTAATCGATAAATTACCACGTTTAGAAAGCTACCAACCAGAAGCCCCAAAATAATCGAGCCGAGTATTAGCATAGATGGATAGGCCTGTAAGGCGTTAATCATAGACATAGTGTTATTCTTTGAGGCCGTGCGCCAATCTTAAACTGCGGCGCCCATCATGAAAATCGGTAGATACATAGCAACCATTAAGCCGCCAACAACGACGCCCAAAAAGCTCATGATAATCGGTTCTAATAGTGCTGTGAGGTTATCAACAGCATTATCAACGGCATCTTCATAGTGGTTAGCGACCTTCTCTAGCATGTCATCTAGCGCACCTGACTGCTCGCCGATCGCAACCATTTGCAGCAGCATGCTCGGAAACAAATTCGTGGCCCGAATCGAGGTAAACAACTGCTGGCCCGTCATAACATCTTCGCGAATTTTTTTTATGGCTCTGGTGTAAATGATATTACCGGCTGTTCCCGACACCGCTTCCAGAGCATCGACTAACGGAACCCCGGCGGAAAAGGTGGTAGCCAATGTTCTTGCAAAACGAGCAATAATCGATTGAAAAATGATATCGCCAATAACCGGTGCTTTAAGCATAAACTTATCTACGGCGAGCGCCACTGCTGCCGACCGAGTTCTTGCTTCTTTGAATAAAAATATGGCAGAAATAACGGCAACAACCATAATCAGCCACCACTCCTGGACAAATTCAGATAAGCGCAAAACCATCATCGTAAAAGCGGGCAATTCGGACCCGAAGCTTTGAAATGTGTCGGCAAAGGTGGGAATAACCTTAACGAGTAAGATGCCTGTCACGATGGTTGCGACAACGAGAACGGCAATAGGATAGGTGAGCGCTTTTTTGATCTTGGCTTTCAAAGCTTCAGATTTTTCTTTATAAGTGGCTATCCTTTGTAGCATTGTTTCCAGGGTACCGGATTGTTCGCCGGAGGCTACAAGGTTGACAAAAAGTTCATCGAAATATTTGGGGTGTTTGCTGATAGCGTTAGCAAATCCGGAACCGGAAGCGACTTCATTCTTAATTTGATGTACCAACTCACCCATTGAGGGATTGTCGAGGCCCTCTGCAACAATATCAAAACTTTGAACCAACGGAACCCCGGCTTTCATCATGGTGGCCAGCTGTCGCGTAAAAATTGATATATCAGTGGGTGTAATGGCTTTGCCACCACTACCAAAAAGTGGCTTCGCTTTTTTCTTAACTGCCTTCGGGGTGATGCCCTGCTTGCGAAGTTGGGCTTTCACCATTGCTTGACTAACACCCTGGCTCTCACCGCTGGTAGTCTTGCCCTGTCTGTCGACGCCCTTCCAAGTGTATACACTGGTTTTTGCTGTTACTGTAGCCATAATTAATCCTTCGTGACTCGATTCACTTCTTCCAGGCTAATTAAACCTTTGGTCGCTTTTACTAATGCTGACTTACGTAAGTTATTAAAGCCCTCGGCTCTGGCGGCATCATCAATTTCTATCGAATTTCCGCCCTCCATAATAATACGACTGATGGAAGGAGTAATGCGAACTACCTCATAAATCCCAACCCGCCCTTTACAGCCGTTTGAACACTTGCTGCATCCTACCGGTTTCATAATAGTGGCGTCTTTCAGCATTTCCTCGGTAAAACCGGCCTTCAATAGGACGTCATCTGGAATATCTGCCGGTTCCGCGCACTGGGTACAAAGTCGTCTGGCTAAACGCTGGGCAATAATCAAGCTGACAGATGTTGCAATGTTGAAGGCTGGCACGCCCATGTTCATTAACCGGGTAATGGTTTCAGCCGCACTGTTTGTATGCAGAGTAGACATGACCATGTGCCCGGTTTGGGCCGCTTTTATCGAAATTTCGGCGGTTTCCAGATCTCGAATCTCCCCAACCATAATAATGTCAGGGTCTTGTCGAAG
>CAJVZD010000107.1 GCA_913019905.1 uncultured Cellvibrionales bacterium | reverse complement strand
GCTGTTAGAAAGCGGAGAGCACGTCGTAAAGAGTCTGATTCACGAACCGAGTGAAGAATTGTTTATCGATTGGCGCCCCTATCTTAATCACAATTGGGACTGTCCCAGTGATACCAGTATTGAGCTTAAAAAGTTGCAGGACGTTGCAACGCGCGTAAATTCTGTTCCCGACGGTTTTCCCATTCAGCGTCAAGTCGGAAATATATATGACGACCGCCATAAAATGATAGCGGGCGCTATGCCAATCAATTGGGGGTTTGCCGAAACGCTGGCGTACGCGACGCTTGTCGACTCTGGTCATGCGATACGACTAACTGGACAAGACGTCGGGCGCGGTACTTTTTCTCATCGGCACGCAGTGCTGCACAACCAACAGGATGCAAGCGTGTATGTGCCGCTGCAAAACGTTTCCGAAGATCAAGCAAGTTTCGTCATCCATGATTCTCTTCTTTCCGAAGAGGCTGTTTTAGCGTTCGAATACGGGTATGCGACAACAACACCAAATGTATCGGTGATATGGGAAGCTCAGTTTGGGGATTTCGCAAATGGAGCTCAGGTGGTGATAGATCAATTTATCACGAGTGGGGAGCATAAGTGGCAGCGGTTATGCGGTTTGACCATGTTGCTTCCCCACGGATACGAAGGTCAAGGGCCGGAACACTCATCAGCTCGGCTAGAACGTTATTTGCAATTATGTGCCGAACATAATATTCAGGTGTGCGTGCCGACTACACCCGCACAGGTTTTTCATATGCTGCGACGCCAGAGTATTCGGCCATTACGCAAACCTCTAATCGTCATGTCTCCAAAAAGTTTGCTGCGTCACAAAGAAGCTGTTTCTACACTGGAAGAGCTGGCCGACGGCCAGTTTCAAAATGTGATTGGTGAGACGGATGATATAGCGGTTGAAAAAGTCACTCGTATTGTATTGTGTAGTGGAAAAGTCTACTACGATTTGCGAAGCACGCGTCGATCGAACGACATCGAAAATATTGCAATAATTCGTTTAGAGCAATTATATCCTTTCCCGGAAACAGAACTGGCGGAAGTTTTAGCCTGTTATAAGAATGTCGCCGAAGTAATATGGTGCCAGGAAGAGCCGATGAATCAAGGTGCTTGGTATTCGAGTCAGCATCACATGCGTCGTGTGATCCATAAGCAAAACAGTGATATATATCTTGAATATGTAGGTCGAGATGCGTCGGCATCGCCTGCGGCAGGTTACATGGCTTTGCATCTTGAGCAACAAGAAAAATTTATCGCAGAAGCACTAAATTTAAACTGAGAACACTTAATTTTTGTCTAATATTGAGTATGTAGAACAAGCCAGGCGTTGTTCACGTTAAGAAAAAAGGAAATATAATGACTATAGAAATCAAAGCTCCTACATTCCCTGAGTCTGTTGCCGACGGGACTGTCGCCACCTGGCACAAACAACCCGGTGAGGCAGTCAATCGCGATGAACTTATCGTCGATATAGAAACGGATAAGGTTGTTCTTGAGATTGTGGCACCGTCTGATGGTGTGATCAGTGAGATTATAAAAGGTGAAGGAGAGCTGGTCCTTAGTGATGAGATCATAGGTATGTTTGCAGCTGGGGAAGGCTCAGTTGGCGCAGCGGAACCTGCGGTTGAAACACAAACATCCGCTTCCAAAGATGTGGACGAGGTAAAATTGAGTCCAGCGGCTCGAAAGATGGCTGCGGAGAGTAGTGTTGATGTGACCACTGTTGTGGCCTCCGGAAAGGGTGGCCTGATCACAAAAGAAGATATTGTTGAGCACATTCGTAAAAAGGATGCAGCGCCTGTTGCACCCACCGTTGCAAAAGCGGAGGTCCAGCCGGTGATTCAAGCTGCACCGGGAGAAAAAATAGAAAAACGTGTCCCAATGACACGAATGCGCAAACGTATTGCAGAGCGGCTATTAGGCGCGACTCAAGAAACGGCCATGCTCACAACTTTTAATGAAGTGGACATGGGGCCAGTAATGGCGCTCCGCAAACAGTATAAAGATTTGTTCGAAAAGACCCATGATGGTATTAGGCTTGGCTTCATGGGTTTTTTCGTAAAAGCTGCCTGTGAGGCGTTAAAACGATTTCCCTCGGTTAATGCGTCGATTGACGGCGACGAGATTGTTTATCACGGTTATGAGGATATTGGTGTAGCAGTTTCTTCCGACAAGGGCCTTGTGGTTCCGGTATTGAGAGATGCCGACAACATGAGTTTGGCTACAGTGGAAGATACCATTCGCGATTATGGGATGCGGGCTCGAGATGGTAAACTGACCATTGAAGAAATGCAGGGCGGGACCTTTACTATTACCAACGGAGGAGTTTTCGGGTCACTGCTCTCTACGCCAATTCTGAATCCGCCGCAGGCTGCGATACTGGGTATGCATAAAATACAGGACAGGCCGATGGCCGTTGCTGGTAAGGTAGAAATATTACCCATGATGTACCTGGCACTTTCATATGATCACCGGTTAATTGATGGCAAGGAAGCGGTACAATTTTTGGTCACCATAAAAGATTTGTTGGAAGATCCCGCAAGAATTCTGTTGGAGATTTAGCGTTGTTGTTGAGGCTAAAGTTAGGTTAGTCATTTAGATTTCGCACCAAAGCCAAGTTTTTTAATACAGGTTGGTGTGATCTTTTGAAATCTTTATAAGTTAGATAGAAATTTAGGAAGCTAAAATGTCAAAATTCGACGTCGTTGTTATTGGTTCAGGGCCCGCGGGTTATGTTGCAGCTATTCGTGCGGCTCAGCTCGGTATGAAAGTAGCTTGTATTGAAAAGAGTCGCAATAAAACGGGTGCGCTAGGCTATGGAGGGACATGCTTGAATGTCGGTTGTATTCCGTCAAAAGCACTGTTGGATAGCACGCATAAGTTTGTCGAAGCGGCTCACGACTTTGATGTGCACGGAATATCGGTAAAGGATTTATCGATTGATGTGCCGACGATGATTGCTCGCAAAGACAAAATAGTAAAGCAGCTGACCAGTGGTGTTGGACAGTTGTTTAAGGCAAATGGAGTGACTGGCATTGAAGGTGCGGGTCGAGTATTGGCTTCCAAACAGGTTGAAGTTACGTTGCCCGACGGTAAGATTGAAACCTTGGACGCCGAGAATATTATTATTGCAGCGGGCTCTGTGCCTATCGATATCCCACCGGCACCGGTTGATCAGGATGTTATTGTTGATTCTACCGGTGCATTGGAATTTTTAGAAGTACCGAAGAAATTAGGCGTGATTGGCGCGGGTGTGATTGGTTTAGAGTTGAGTAGTGTTTGGGCTCGGTTAGGTGCTGAGGTGATAATATTGGAGGCCTTGGACGAATTTTTGCCAACCGTTGACGCGCAGATATCCAAAGAAGCGAAAAAAATATTTACCAAAAAGCAGGGATTAGATATACGGCTGGGCGCGCGAGTGACTGCAACGGAACTCGTGAAAGGGCAAGTGAAGGTAACCTACAGCGATAAGAACGGTGAGCAAAAAGAAACCTTTGATAAATTGATCGTATCCGTTGGTCGACGTCCACAGAGTGAAAATTTGATTTCCGCCGATTGTGGGGTATCTATCGACCAGCGCGGTTTCGTATTTGTTAATGAATACTGTGAAACTGAAGCTCTTGGGATTTATGCGATCGGTGATATCGTGCGCGGCCCGATGTTAGCGCACAAGGGCTCAGAAGAAGGGGTCATGGTAGCCGAACGTATTGCTGGTAAGAAAACTGCTATGAATTACGACTGTATTCCCGGAGTTATCTACACTCATCCGGAAATCGCCCAAGTTGGGCAAACGGAAGAACAGCTAAAAGCTGACGGAATCGAATACAAGACGGGGGTTTTTCCATTTGCCGCTAGTGGAAGAGCGCTTGCAGCAAACGATACCGATGGTATGGTTAAAATGATAGCGCACGCAGAGACCGACCGTGTCTTGGGCTGTCATATTATTGGCCCTAGCGCCGCTGACCTCGTTCAGCAAATCGTTATTGCGATGGAATTTGGTTCCAGTGCGGAAGACATTGGAATGACGGTATTTGGCCATCCCACACTGTCCGAGGCTGTACATGAAGCCGCATTAGCTGTCGAAGGTCACGCTATCCACATCGCAAACAAGAAAAAACGCAAATAAGTACGTTTTTCCTGCCCAAAGGTAGGTAATTAGATTTGCGGTATCGCTCGAAATTCGGGAGAATACGTGACGCAAAAACTGGGTAGTTCCAAATTTGCTTGTTTAGCGAGTTGATCAAAGAAATAATGTTTCTGCTGAAGTTAGAACGCGTTTAGGAAGGAAAGGGGTAGGTGGTTTATTTGCGACATTCGCGATGAGCGCCTTACAGCAATTTTCACAGATCAAGATGGTGTATCAAGATGAACCTTCACGAGTATCAGGGTAAGCAGTTGTTTGCCGAGTACGGGTTGCCTGTGTCGAAAGGCTATGCCTGCGACACGCCAGAAGAAGCCGCACAAGCCGCGGATCGCATTGGCGGTAACAAATGGGTAGTTAAGGCTCAAGTTCACGCAGGCGGCAGAGGAAAGGCCGGCGGTGTAAAGCTGGTACAAACCAAAGAAGAAATCAGAGAATTTTCTCAGCATTGGTTAGGAAAAAATCTAGTAACTTACCAAACCGACGAAAACGGCCAGCCCGTATCCAAGATTTTGGTCGAAAGTTGTACAGAAATAGCGCAAGAACTATATCTTGGTGCCGTTGTTGATCGTTCAACACGAAAAATCGTGTTTATGGCCTCTACAGAAGGTGGTGTAGAGATCGAAAAAGTGGCAGAGGAAACGCCGGAGAAAATTCTAAAGGCGGTTATTGATCCCTTAACTGGCGCACAGCCATACCAGGGTAGAGAGCTCGCGTTTAAGCTGGGCCTCGATAGCCAGCAGGTTAAGCAGTTCGTTAATATTTTCCTTGGTCTTGCGAAGCTGTTTGTAGAGAAAGATCTTGCCCTATTAGAGATTAATCCCCTGGTCGTTACCGACGAAGGCAATTTACACTGTTTAGATGCAAAGCTAGGCATTGATAGTAATGCCATGTACCGGCAGCCATCCCTTCGTGAAATGCATGATCCTTCGCAAGAAGACGCGCGGGAAGCGCAAGCAGCACAATGGGAACTAAATTATGTCGCTTTAGACGGAAATATTGGCTGTATGGTCAATGGAGCTGGATTGGCGATGGGAACGATGGATATCGTTAAATTACACGGCGGTTCTCCAGCTAACTTTCTCGATGTTGGCGGCGGTGCGACGAAGGAGCGAGTCTCGGAAGCATTCAAAATCATATTGTCTGATGACACTGTTCAAGCTGTGTTGGTGAACATTTTTGGCGGTATTGTGCGCTGTGACTTGATTGCTGAAGGTATTATTGGCGCCGTTGAGGAAGTGGGCGTTGAAGTGCCGGTTGTTGTCCGGTTAGAAGGCAATAACGCCGAAAAAGGCTCAAAAATATTGGCGGAAAGTGGCTTGAACATTATTGCCGCAAACAGCTTAAAAGAAGCTGCGGATGCAGTAGTAAAAGCGGCGGAGGGGAAATAATGGGCATACTAATTGATAAAGATACTAAGGTTATCTGTCAGGGGTTTACAGGTTCTCAAGGTACGTTTCATTCAGAGCAAGCAATTGCATACGGCACTAAGATGGTTGGTGGCGTAACTCCGGGAAAAGGCGGCAAAGAACATCTGGGATTACCTGTTTTTGATACCGTGTCAGAAGCTGTCGAAGCTACCGGTGCTGAGGCATCAGTCATTTACGTGCCGGCGCCTTTTTGTAAGGATTCCATTCTAGAGGCGGCGCACAATGGTATTAAGCTTATCGTTTGCATCACTGAAGGTATTCCTACTCTCGATATGCTCGAGTGTAAAGTGCGGTGTGATGAGTTAGGCGTTCGGTTGATTGGGCCTAATTGTCCTGGTGTTATTACTCCAGGGGAATGTAAAATCGGAATTATGCCAGGGCATATCCATTTACCCGGTAAAGTCGGTATCGTGTCTCGCTCGGGTACCTTGACCTATGAAGCAGTCAAGCAGACTACCGATGCCGGTTTTGGCCAATCGACTTGTGTTGGTATTGGCGGAGATCCCATTCCCGGTTCGAGCTTCATTGATATTCTTGAGATGTTTCAAGCGGACCCGGCTACCGAGGCAATCGTCATGATCGGAGAGATTGGCGGTACCGCAGAAGAAGAAGCAGCAGCTTTTATAAAAACAAATGTGACAAAACCAGTGGTTTCGTACATAGCTGGCGTAACAGCTCCCGCGGGTAAGCGCATGGGCCATGCCGGGGCAATTATTTCCGGTGGTAAAGGCACAGCTGATGAGAAATTCGCTGCGTTGCAGGATGCCGGCGTAAAGACGGTACGTAGTTTGGCTGAGATTGGCGATGCGTTAAGCGAGCTGACTGGCTGGTAGTACATGTGACATAGCAGTAATCTTGAAAGGACATCCCCGTGATGTCCTTTTTTATAGATGCCATTTTTATCCTAAACCGAATTTAGTTCGGATCAAAAGAATCTCCGGTGATGTTTTTTCTCGCACGAACTCTAAATCAAACTTGAATTTTCCATTTGAGTCCCCATTTACTGTGTTACGTAATTTCACGGCATATTCAACGCTTAACTCAGTTGTCAATTGAAGACAACACCGTTGATTTGTGACTGACGTTAGCGATTATTGTACCAACGGGCGTGGATGAGATTTTAGCTGTCCAGTTTTAGCGGCTAAAAAATTTTGTCCCCGAGTGCAAACCACTAATCGTAGTCTGAATTTTATTGAAAAATCATTTATTGTAACTTTTAATCAATAAGCACAGTTGGAGCATTAAACGTATGACTACCGCAACCGATAAAGAGACTTTAGGATTTCAAACTGAGGCCAAACAACTACTTCAGCTCATGATTCACTCTCTTTATAGTAATAAAGAGATATTTATTCGTGAACTGATCTCCAATGCGTCAGATGCCTCCGATAAACTTCGTTTTGAAGCGCTTTCTGACAGCTCACTGTATGAAGATGATCCCGATTTACAGATCAAGATAACGTTTGATAAAGACAATAAAACCATTTCTATCGCAGATAATGGTATTGGTATGACTAAGGATGATGTGATCTCGCACTTAGGTACAATTGCTAGATCCGGCACGGCAGAGTTTTTAAGCAATCTGAGTGGTGACCAGCAAAAAGATTCGCAGCTTATCGGTCAATTTGGTGTAGGCTTTTATTCAGCCTTTATCGTTGCTAACCGAGTAGAAGTACTAACGCGTCGTGCTGGTACAAGCGCCTCTGAAGGCGTGCATTGGGAGTCCGAGGGAGAAGCTGACTTTAGCGTAGAAAAGATCGAAAAAGCGGATAGAGGTACGACCATAATTTTGCACTTACGTGACGAGGACGTTGAGTTTGCGGACGACTGGCGTATTCGATCAATCGTAAAGAAATATTCAGATCACATTTCTCTGCCAGTACTAATGGAAAAGCAGGCGGCTCCTGCTGAAGAGCCTGAAGAAGGTAGTGCAGAAAAGACCGATGAGATTGAAGTTCCCGAATTCGAAACAGTTAATGACGCGACGGCATTGTGGACTCGTTCTCGCACCGAAGTGAGCGAAGAGGAATACAACGAGTTTTACAAACACGTATCCCATGATTTTCAGAATCCCTTAACCTTAAGCCACAATAAAGTCGAAGGTAAGTTGGAATATACAAGCCTGCTGTACGTTCCTGCGAAAGCACCCTTTGATATGTGGAATCGCGACGTTACGCGTGGCTTGAAACTGTATGTTCAAAGAACGTTTATCATGGACGACGCAGAACAGTTTTTGCCTATGTATTTGCGTTTTATCAAAGGCGTAGTCGACTCTAATGACCTGTCCTTGAACGTTTCTCGTGAGATTTTGCAACAAGACCCTGCGGTCGATTCAATGAAAAGCGCCTTAACTAAGCGCGTGCTCGACATGCTGTCTAAGATGGCGAAAAACGAAGCAGAGCAATACCAGGCTTTCTGGCAAGAATTTGGCCAAGTACTAAAAGAAGGTCCGGCAGAAGATTTTGCCAATAAAGAGAAAATAGCCAAATTATTCCGTTTTTCATCGACACATAATGATAAAGACGACCAGAACCAGTCGCTAGAGGATTATGTTGCGAGAATGAAGGAGGGGCAGGATAAAATTTACTACGTCGCTGCCGAAAATTTCACAACGGGAAACAACAGTCCTCATTTAGAAGTGTTCCGTAAAAAAGGTATCGAAGTCCTCGTATTGTTCGACCGTGTTGACGAGTGGTTAATGGGTCATATGATGGACTTTGATGGTAAGCAGTTCCAAGATGTCGGCAAAGGTCAGCTCGATCTAGGTGATTTGGAAGATGAGGCCGATAAAAAGGAAAAGGAAAAACTTGAGTCTGAAAATGTAGACTTAATCGAGCGCGTTAAAAAGGTGTTGACGGATAAAGTAGAAGAAGTGCGAGTTACCAATCGTCTTACGGAATCACCTGCCTGTTTGGTGGTTGGCGAAGGCGACATGGGCGCACAAATGCGTCGTATCATGGAGCAAGCTGGTCAGGCCATGCCTGAGAGCAAGCCTATCCTCGAGCTAAACCCTGAACATTCGCTTGTTAAAAAGCTGGATCAGGAAAGTAACGAAGAACGCTTTAATGATTTAGTTGAAATTCTCTTCGATCAGTCTACCTTGGCGGAAGGAGGGCAGTTGGCGGATCCTGCAGCCTATGTACATCGTCTGAATAAGCTGATATTGGAGCTCAGTCGTTAAGACCTCGATCAAATGACGCATTGACACCGCAGAGAATTGACTTGATATTTCTCTGCGGTGAATCTAACTATGCTAGACTGGTCGGAGTTTTGAATACTACTCGAATTGATCTTCTGCCAAAACCATAAGATGTCTAAGTTGTTATTGGCGACAGCAACGTAAATGGTTTCCTTGTATATGAGTCGACTTCATAAAGTTGCCGTTCTCGGTGGCGGCAGTTTTGGAACCGCGATCGCAAACATTATGGCTGATAATCATCACCAGGTATGTCTTTGGTTAAGAAACCAAAGTCGCGCTGATGAAATTAACCAGAATCATACCAACAGCGCTTACCTTCCGGATTTCCCGTTAAACACTTCTCTAAAGGCTAATACTGATTTAGCCGCTACCGTGCGCGATTGCGATATTATATTTGTGGCAGTGCCGAGTACGTCCTCGCGGACAGTTGCCGGAGAGCTTGCCAGGTATATTCGACCTAATACGATTCTTGTCAGTACGACGAAAGGTATTGAACACAAACACTTCAAATTAATGAGCCAAGTATTGGCTGAGGAAGTCGCCAATGCGCGGATTGGGGTACTAAGTGGGCCAAATCTTGCCAAGGAGATTGTCGCTAAACAAATTACAGCTACCGTTATTGCCAGTAAAGATGACGAATTAAAAAGCACCATTCAGGCACTATTACACTGCGGAAATTTTAGGGTTTATGCGAGCTCAGACATTTATGGCGTAGAATTGGGCGGCGCGCTTAAAAACGTTTATGCAATTATGGCGGGCATGGCAGCTGCGATGAATATCGGACAAAATACGATCAGTATGTTGTTGACTCGAAGCCTTGCGGAGATGAGCCGGTTTGCGGTCCATAAAGGGGCTGATCCCTTAACTTTTTTGGGATTGGCTGGAGTCGGAGACCTCATCGCAACGTGTATGTCTCCGTTAAGTAGAAATTATAGGGTTGGCTATCAACTCGGAGAAGGTAAAGATTTAGAACAGATTGTGGCTGACTTGGGACAGGTGGCGGAAGGTGTCAATACTTTAAAGCTTCTCAAGCAGCAAGCCGATGACTTGAATATCTATATGCCGCTCGTTAATGGTCTTTATGACATTATTTATAATAAAAAGACTATCAGTGATGTTGTTGGTTCACTAATGTTTGCAGAACAAAATCTTGATGTTGAATTTACCGTTAAGTAAAAAACTATTCTTTGGCCTTTAAAATGAACATATTAATAATTCGACACGGAGAAGCTCATTCACATGCTGATAGCGACTTTCAGCGTGAATTAACTGCCAGGGGCGTTAAAGAAGTAACCTCTGCTGGAGAATGCCTTCGTAGCCAGAGTTTGCGCTCCGAATATGAAAAGTCCGGATACGTTTGGGTTAGCCCTTATATCCGTGCACAGCAGACCGCCGATCATTTGCTGTCAGCCGCAAACTTGACGACCGTTCCCCGCGAAGAATCTGACGCGATCACCCCAGATTGTTCTCCCGAGGATGTGGTAGATAAAATTCAGCAATCAAAAATGACTAATTTGATTCTAATCAGTCACCAACCCTTGGTTAGCGCTCTAGTTGGTCTGTTAGTTTCTTCCCAAGTGTTCTCCGGGCCGCCTATGTCTCCAGGCAGTATGGCATTATTGGAAACAGATACCGTTTTAGCAGGGTGTTGTACCTTAAAATGGTTGCGGCATGCGCCTACTTACAATCGTAGCGAGTGATCTTTGTTTGGCGTTTGTCATTGAATAGATTTTAATTCTTTGAAAGTGCTAGCTAGCGAGTTAAACTATTTTTCTCAGCAAAACTTAAAGGCATCAAACAGTGATGGTTTTCTTTGAGCAAGCTAGAAGAGAATATGTGCGAAGGGAACAAATTTTCCTAGTCCAGATTATGTTTAAGAATATCAAGATTGCAGATAATTAAATGTGACGCTGGGTAGCTCATTATAATAATAATTCAATTTTTGGAGATAAACCATGAATCTAAAAAATCTGTCCCTCTTAATCGTTCTTTTAGTTCCCGGAGTTGCTTTTGCATCCACAGCAACAAGTACAATGGCTGCTATATTGACGGAATTGAATCATTTCCCAACGGGAGAACATAAGGCTGCATTAGCGGCTATCACGAAAAGTGAAGAGAGCAGCGAAGAAGAGAAGTTGCTCGCACAAGTGATTACCGGGATTTCGCACCAAGCTAGCGCGGCTGACAAGGTAAAGCTGGAGAAACTCTTGGGCGATAGCACGCAAGCAGATTCGATAAAAATAATATCTAAGGCAATACTAAATACCATGCATAAACCCCAAGGCGAAGACATCGATGCTTTGAAAACCTTACTCGAATAACGCAAGGTGTGGCTTAACTTTACAAAGTTAAGCCGGCTGTTCTTTCGTCTCAGCGAAATGAGAAAGAGGAAAGCTATCTGTTTGGCACTTTTAAATTAAGTGTTTTTTGGAATTTGCTGTGATTTCAAATATCAGCTTTTCGAATGAAAACTTCGGTTCGTGATTTTCTCAATTTGAGACTTTTCGCGTGCTACCCAGTTCGGAGGGATCTTTCCAGAGTTCCTCCTAATGCTTTCTTATCATGGTGGTAAAGAAACCGGATATCAAAGCAAAAACCGCTTAAACCAATTGACCATGGCGTCGGTTGCTACCTTTCGATGCGCTAGGTTTGTAAACCCGTGATCGCCTCCAGTAATAATCAAGAGTTCATGGGTTACGCCCACCTTTAGTAATTCTGCTTTCAATAGTTCACTGTCTTTTAGTGGTACAACACTGTCGGCGGTTCCATGTATCAATAGGGTGGGTGGATCGTTTTCGCTTGGGTGTAAAATCGGCGAAATTTGTTTCGCAACAATAGAGGGAAAATCCAGGGCAGGATATCGTTTGTTTGGGCCGACTCGATTTCTAATATCAACCGGCGGGTAATAGGCAACCACTGCTGCTAAATGGGCGTCGTCATTGGGCTTTATGTCATAATGGGGTTTTATTTTTCGCGGGCCGTATCCGTTGGTGTCCGGTTGTCCTTCAGGATTCAAACCAAGCATTAACGACAAATGACCTCCAGCGCTGCCACCCCATACACCTAAGCGACTAGTGTCCACCTTATACCGTCCAGACTTGGCCTGAATGTGACGGACTGCCGCTCTTACGTCTGACACTGCATCCGGCACTTTGAATCTCGGAGCACTTCCGTGATGTACCGCGAATACCGTGAACCCCGCATCTAATAGCGGACGGAAATACGACAAACGCTCTTCAGGTTTTTTCCAAACTGAAAACCATCCGCCGCTCACCATGTAAATGACTCCAGCGCGGTTTGGATTCGGTGGTGTAAAAACATCGTAAGTTAATGCCATGCCATCTTTATGTCCATAGATAACATCTGGCGTTACCATCGATACCGGAGTGGACGAACAACCAGTCAAATAGACGCAAAGAAGGATTGGACAGATAATTGTAAGTCGCTTAAACAGGTTCATTTAGATTTTCCTCACCGATATCGTTGGCAAAATAAAGATTGAAAACTAAAAACTGGCGCTTCTTTAAGAAGCGAAAAAGTCTGGAGAATGAATTAAACCGGAAGAGGGTGTCAAAAGCTCAAAGGACTTTCTTCGTTCAAAAACCGGACCGTCACGGGTATGTAAACTTTAGGACGCTTCGAACCGTTTATCAAATGAAAGCAGTCAGTTTCTTTCCGTAAATCTGTTCTCGTTAGAGTTGGTGGATGTATGGGTATAGACGTGAAAGCTCATTTCGAGAGCAAGAGTTACGTACGTCACCGATATCGTTTAGAGGGCATCTCTGGCTACAGTTACTTTGACAGAGGCTTGAAATAAAGGGTATGAGCTGCAGGTATTCAAAATCGGATTTTGTAGAGTGTTGTTTGATAGCAAACAAAATCGTAAGTCATATGCCGTCGCTTTCTTCAATTACTGATTTTCTCGTAGGTATAGCCGCGAAACGAGGAGGCGTCGTCGATTTTTTCTTTTTAACAAAAGGATAGCCGCTTTTACAAGACTTCCTGTTTTCGTCCAATACCTCAAGGTTAGAAGATGCGAAAGGGATCCTACGTTAAGAGACGATTAAGCTGTTGTAACTTAGCTATCTGAATTTGCGTAAAAGGCGCCTATTAATCCAACCGTAACACCGAGTTCAGCATATTACCCATAGTTGTTTTGTCGAATTACTTACGACCATTCACCAAAGCGATGAATTCGCTACGAGTGACTTCGTTGTCCCGGAAAGTACCCAGCAGCGATGACGTACGCATCACTGAATTTTGTTTTTCAACGCCTCTCATCATCATGCACATGTGCTGTGCTTCGATAATCACTCCGACCCCGGCCGCGCCGGTTACATCCATAACTGACTGGGCAATTTCGGTCGTAAGGCTCTCTTGGATTTGCAGGCGACGCGCAAACATGTCGACTATTCGCGCTACCTTTGAAAGTCCTAGCACTTTATCGTGGGGAATATAGCCTACATGACATTTTCCGATGAACGGCAATAGATGATGTTCGCACATTGAGTAGAGTTCGATGTCAGTGACTAAAACCATATCATTGGCACTGCTTTCAAATAGTGCTCCGTTCACCACCTGATCCACGGTTTCGCTGTAACCTTTCGTCAAAAATCTCATCGCTTTCGCCGCGCGCATGGGCGTATCGATAAGGCCATCGCGAGTTGAGTTTTCACCGACCCCTTCGATAAGAGTGGAAAAAGCATCTGCCATGTTATCTATGGAAACGCTACTACCGGTATTTTTATCCTGTGACATATACTTTTCCAAGCTAAGCAAAAGCCGGCATAATATCAGATCGTTTTGTGCAAAACAAAATTCGAGTGTTACATTCCCAATGTTAATATACACTGAAGCTGTGTATAGCCATGACAAACTTAAGGTCTTTCGATGAATTTACAGAATGATGTTTCTGCCCAATTGTTTAGTGTAAGAGACTTTGTCCGTTGGGCAGTATCGCAATTTACTAAAGGGAATATTTATTATGGGCATGGAACCGATAACGCTTTGGACGAAGCCCTACAGTTGGTGTTGCACTCGGTCGGCATTCCCATGGGTAGCGAAACCTTACTATTGGACGGTCGGTTGACTCAGGAAGAAAAGGAAGAGCTGATCAGTTTAGTTGAGCAAAGGGTTAATCTGCGAATCCCCGTACCTTATTTAACCGGAACAGCCTGGTTTGCAGGCCTTCCATTTACGGTAGATGAACGCGTATTGATACCACGATCTCCCTTAGCTGAGCTAATAGAGAAAGGTTTTCAGCCGTGGATTACGGACGAGTCATTGCCTCGTATTTTGGATCTTTGTACTGGAAGTGGATGTATAGGAATTGCTTGCGCGTATTATTTTGAGGAAGCGAGAATTGATCTCGTGGACATCTCTTTTGATGCTCTGGAAGTTGCAAATTCCAACATTGGGCAACATGAGATGCAGCATCGAGTAAGTGCGATCGAAT
>CAJVZD010000106.1 GCA_913019905.1 uncultured Cellvibrionales bacterium | reverse complement strand
ACCTTTATTGATTACCTAAAGATATTAAAGCTCGGAGAGCCGGCTTATTAAATTAAAAAATAAACTGTTGGCTTTTGTAATCCCCTCGATATTAATTCCTGTCGTATTGATTATATCAGCGAATTTCATCATCACCAGCAAACAGATAAGTGCCTTGCAATATGAACTGCTAACCGACAATGTTAGCTATGTATTGGAAAAAACTGAATCAGATTACGCAACAATCGACGCATTGGGGATGGCAGAGGTAGAATTCTACCGACAAGCCACCCAAAAAGGCATCTTACAAGATGTCGGAAAACACTTATCGCCAGGTACATCCACGGTGATAATAGATAAAAATTCACATGAAATACTGTTATCAAACGGCAATACCGCAAAGGCCTTGTCGCTGGATGCGGATTTGGTCGAGAAGATGCTGTTTGGAATTGACGGAACGATCGACTATGAATTTACGTTAGGGTCCGGAGAAAAAATCGATGTTTTGGCGACTTTTGGCGAATTCCCATCCTGGAATTGGATGATCGTTAGCTTTATTGACAAAAATCAGCTTTTTTCTTACATCTACAACGCAATGGTATTCTCTTTCACCGTAGCCGGTATTTTCCTACTAATTACGTTTATCATGGTTTTTAAGCTGGCCGACGGTATCAGCCGATCGATCGTCGCATTGAAAATAGGCGCTGAGAAACTATCGAGAAATGAACCAGACGTTCGCGTTGAAGGTCACGGAGGCGCAGAGTTTCACAGTCTTGCCAACAGCTTTAACTCAATGGCCGCCGAAATAAGGAAATCGCACGAACAACTTCAAAATTCGGCGTCTAACGAAAAGACACTACGCTTAGACCTGCAAGAAAGTGAAGAGCGCCATCGGACCATTTTCCAGACGGCCACAGAGGGTTATCTGTTAATCGATGCACAAGCACGCATCCTCGAAGCCAATGACGCCTACTGCAATATGAGTTTGTACAGCTATCAAGAACTAATTGGCATGCATTTAACAGAGCTGGAGGCCCCAATTGCGAACAACGTTAACGACACTAACGCCAACGACATTGTGCTCATTGAACAAGGGCACAATGAATCTCGACATAAACGTAAAAACGGCAGCCTTTATACGGTCGAGACTAGCACAAAAACCTTGCCCCTTAGAGACGGTTGTTCCGCGATTTTTGTGCGTAACATAGAAGAACGTAAAACTGCGGAGCTCAAATTAGTAGAAAGCCAGCGCCAATATTATGAGGTTGTTGAAGGCACGCGAGACCTTATCACAAGAGTTGATAATCGGGGGTTCATAACGTTTGTTAATCACGCATCCAACAAAATATATGGATTACCTCCAGCAGAATGCGTCGGCAAAAATGCGTTTTCATTCATCCACGAAGACGACTTAGAACGAACTCAAACCGAATTTTCCCGCTGGTTACAAGGTGGCGGCGATTATTTCTCATTTGAAAACCGCCAAGTGAGCGTTGACGGCCACGAGTTCCAAATGGATTGGTCTATCCGTCCAGAATATGACACGAACAATGAAATCAACGGGTTCGTAAGCTTCGCAAGAGACATTAGTGACAGCCGCTTATTAGAGAAAGAACGGAGCAAACTCCAAAGTCAGCTGCAACAAGCCCAGAAAATGGAAGCTGTTGGTCAGCTAGCGGGAGGTGTAGCGCACGACTTCAATAATATGCTGGGCGTTATCATCGGCCACGCGGAATTGGCCCTCGCAAAACTGGGACCTTCAGACTCAGTGATTGCCAATATTGAAGAAATACTCAGAGCGGCCAATCACTCCTCTGAACTCACAAAGCAATTGTTGACCTTCGCGCGAAAACAACCGATCAAACCAACAGTGGTAGACTTAAACGATTCAGTGGCGGACATACTCGCCATGTTGAAACGGCTCATTGGCGAAAACATAAATCTGTCGTTTCAGCCGAACCCAGAGCTCTGGCAAGTTAATGTCGACCCCGCCCAGATTGATCAAATTATCGCCAACCTATGTCTTAACGCCAAAGATGCGATTTCGGGACCCGGAAAAATTACAATATCGTTAGCCAACGATCAACATTTTTCCGACGGCGAGAAGAAACACTTTGATTATCCGGAGGGAGAATATGTGCAACTTTCCGTTACCGATGACGGCAAAGGCATCGACAGCACAGTACTCTCACGCATCTTCGAGCCGTTTTTCACGACCAAGGAATTAGGCGACGGAACAGGGCTTGGATTGGCTACGGTGTTCGGCGCAGTCAAGCAAAATAACGGATTTATTCATGTTCAGAGCGAACCCGATGAAGGTTCAACCTTTAGCGTTTACATTCCCAGGTCTGCGACAGATCGAGTCGAATTACGGAATAATAGTGAGAAAGTACTTCACCACGGCACAGAAACCGTGCTTATTGTTGAAGACGACAAAATGTTGCTTGACATGGAAACAACCATGCTAAAACAGAGTGGATACAACGTTCTTTCGGCGGGAACACCTGAACTCGCGCAGAAAATAGTAAAAGAACACTCCGGTCTAATTCATCTTTTATTGACAGACGTCGTGATGCCAGAGATGAACGGAAAAGACCTGTCGGACAAATTACTCGCCATTCTGCCCGACATGGGTGTTCTTTATATGTCCGGATATCCCGCGGATATTATCGCTTCTGAAAAGATTATCGACGGCACAATCAACTTTCTGCAGAAGCCTTTTTCTATGCAAGTATTGACCGATAAGGTACGAGAAGTTCTGAATAGCAAAAAGCCCCGTCCCACTGGCTGAAATGACCGACCGCACACTTCTATTCAAATTCGCGATTCAAACTATGCGTCTCTCACTATTGATCGTCAATAGTGGCCTATATTACGATAACTTCCTATGTCTAGCGCATATCGCTGAACCGACTATTAAGACCCACCATGACCATTCTGCGTTGGCAAGACATACTCGTCCGCGACTAGATTTTTGGATCTCATCGCTATTACCTCATCGCCATGACCTCATTGAAGGATGACTTTAAGCGTCTTAAAGAACTTCACTATCATTCAAAAAAACTTTGAAATTAACCCGGTTACCTCTAATGCGCCCGATGCGGACAATCATCCAAAAAAAAGCGTCTGCACGTGTCTTAACAACAAAAATGGAAATTAGATTGTCTGTGACAGGGCGGACCTTTTACAATAGTCAATTTGAAAAATCAGATTGAGTGAGTCGTAAAGCGATGAAAGTTGTCACAATCACAAAAGAGCCGGTCGAGCTCTACAAAATATTGAAATTTGAAGGTTTAGTTTCAAGTGGTGCCGAAGCCAAAATATCAATAGCTGAAGGCCTTGTCGAAGTGAATGGAACCATTGAGCTTCGAAAACGCCGAAAGATAATTTCCGGGGATACCATTAAATTTGACAACGAGCACTTTAAAATACAATTTCCCTAAGTCAACACGCTCCCTATTTTCAACAAACCATGTTCAACAAACCATGTTCAACAAACCATGTTCAACAAACTAAGGCCAACAAACCATGTCCAACAAACCATGGCCAACAAACTATCTTCAGCAAACTGTAGCCAACAAGCTGTTGCTTTTCAAAAAAAGATCATCAACAACTTTTATAGAGAGATATTATTATGGATGTAACCCTCGAGCTGATTAAGGAAAGCGACATTGAAGCGCTCTACCCTTTAGGAAACGATAAAGATGTTAGCTGGATGTCTGGCGGTGGCCTAACTTACCCTCTAACCTACGAGGAATTTCGCACCAAGAAAACAATTACCTTATCCGTTGCGATTGGCGAATTGGAAACCTATGTCATTCGATGGGGTAACAAACCCGTTGGATCGATCGGCTATTTTAGACGAGAAATCGATAACCCGCTGGAAATCGGTTATTGGATAGGGAAGGAATACTGGGGCATGGGTATCGTCAGCAAAGCTCTGAAATTGGCTTTAGACGCAATGCGAAAGAGTGGCATACAGGGAAAACTCATTGCCACAACCATGGCAGACAATATAGGTTCCCAGCACATTCTATTGAAATGCGGATTCTTTGAAACGGGGACAGAAGTTTTCCCATCGCTGGCTCGTGGGATGGATGTTAAAGGCGTCCATTTCGCCCTTGAATTGTAGTATGAAAGCTACCCTGCTTCCCAGTTATTCATAGGGTCCGCGGCGCTTATTGCCAATCATCTATCACCTATCACTTAACAGGCACCACGATTCGATATCTGCACTGACATTTGCAGTAGTATAAAGTCGGCGACTGTCCGAGCCAACGCCAATGAAAATCCGGGTATTAATGAGCAATGACTAGCCTTCAATAATCGACTCTATCCGGGTAAATGTTCGCGGCCGATAAATATCTGCCCGTCGACCAGCAAAGCCGGGGCGTCAACGATGCCCGATTCTTCAGCTTCATGCTGCCACCGTTCTAATTGCACTAAGTCTGGCGTCGCTATAGGCATATTTAAGAGAAGCCCAGGTTTTTTCACTGCGGTTTTTAGATTCGACCACCTTGCCATTAACTTTTTTTGCAGAACCCAAATAACTGGGAATATCCAAAGTAAGAGGTCGCCAGTCAAACTGGATTCCCAGACACTTTTCAAGCGCCAGCGTCGGTTTAATAGCCACAAATGCATAAGGACTTTTGACATCAACATAGACAATCACCGGTGAGTCACTTTCTAATGCCTGGAGTTTTTTCATGATCAACTGTTCACTGTTATGTAGATAGACTTACTAGTCCGCATCCAGAAACAAATAAACACCGTCATTGCGAGCGTCAGCGCGGCAATCTCATCCAGCATTGGCGCTGCCGGTAAGAGATTGCCGCGTCGAGACGTCGAACCGTTCGCTCGCAACGACAGCTTGGAAAAACACCTACTTCTGGATAAGCACTAACTAGTGCCTATCCATAAACTAACAAGCTCAGTCATTGCGAGCGTTAGCGCGGCAATCTCATCCAGCATTGGCGCGGGCTGCGGGAGATTGCCGCGTCGAGACGTCGAACCGTTCGCTCGCAATGACATCGTTGAAAACACCCATTTCTGGATGGGCACTAACTAGTGTTCGTCCAGGGATGTTGGTTTTGCTTATCCTGCCTGAATATCAAGAGCAACTGCCTGCACCGCATCTAACACCCGTAATAGATTACCACTCCACAACTGCTCTATCGCGTCTTCACTATATCCTCGTTTAACCAGCTCCAAGGTGACATTAAAGGTTTCTGAAGCATCATTCCAACCGCGAACGCCACCACCGCCATCAAAGTCCGAACTGATACCCACGTGCTCAATTCCAATCAAATTCACCATATAATCTATATGATCGACAAAATCAGAAACATCCACCTGCGCAATTGTATCGCCGATTGCTTCCACTTTTTCCTTTGACGTCTGGGCGATTTCTCGATAATTTTTCATATACCCAACACGCTCTTCTTCTGGCAACTGTCGAACGTCGCTCCATTCAAGCCACTCGATGCCCTTCTCCAGTGCGGCCACCTTATAGATTGCAGTTACCGCATCTCGATATTTTTTGCTTTTATCGCTGTTAATATACGACCGAAAAGCGACAGTCTGTACGACGCCACCGTTAGCCTTGAGCGCCATGAGTTCCTCGTCATCGAGATTACGACTATGATTATTCATCGTTCGACTCGCCGAATGAGATGCTATGACGGGTGCTTCCGATAACTCGATCATTTCAAGATTTGCCGCTTTAGACGGATGTGATAAATCGATCATAATACCCAAGCGATTCATTTCCTTCAGTGCGCTTCGCCCTAAATCACTCAAACCATTGTGTAACCACTTTTGTTCCTCATCACCGGTATTAGAATCGCTTAATTGACTATGCCCGTTATGTGCCAAAGACATATATCGCGCACCCAGTTTGTAGAAGTTTTCAACATTTTTTATATCCGTGCCAACAGGGTAGGCATTCTCGACGCCAATCATGGCCACTTTTTTTCCGCTTTGGTGTATACGACGCACATCGTCAGAACTCAACGCTAATTCAATCTTATCCGGAGCGATTGTGTTTACCAGCCGATGAATCGCGTCAAATTTGGCCATCGCATTTTCATAGGCTTTGAGGTAACCCGCTTCGGTCAAAGGTCCCTGTCCGGTATAAACGATAAACCAGGAAACATCTAAACCCCCTTCGATCATTTTTGGTAAATTCACTTGGTTGGGCAAGCGCATGGTGTAATTTTTTTCATCCAAAAAATTATCTATATTAATATCGTTATGGGTATCGAGCACGATTACCCTTTCATGAATGGCTTTAGCCTTAGCAATTAAGTCCATCGCAGAATTTGAATCTGGGTTTGAATCCGAGCTTGAATCCGGAGAATCGGCTGTTTTTACTGATGCCTGATCGATACCACGACCACTATCCTGTTCGTAAGTACTACATGATGGTGTGAAAATTGAAACGGCAAAAACAAAAAGGGACGTCGTTACTAATGTTGTTCTGGCTAGCATAGTTTTTTCCTAAACTCGTCATATTGTTGTTTGGTTGTGGGATTTGGGATTATGGATTTGGTTTTCGATCTAGCGGAAACCACATAAACCGTGCAGCCCGGAATCTTGTTTGGCAGGCTATACCCAATAGATCTGTAGTAAATAGTTCTGTAGGAAATAGCTCTGCAGTAGAAAGCTCTGCATAAAAAGGTCTGCCTCGCACTTCGATCAACGCCTTAGCGCCGGGTTTTTTGAGCTAGGAAGATCGTATGCCGACTGCCCTTACCCGGACGAGCTCGCACGGTCCGCACATCGACCTTAAAGCCAATCTTTTTCAATCTTATCGTAAACATGGAATCCGGGCCTGCCGACCATACAGCGAGAATGCCTTCAGGTCGGAGGGTATGAAAAATGTCTTCCAATCCTTCCAGTGAATAAAGCCACTGATTGTCGGAATGAGTTAAACCTTCAGGCCCATTATCTACGTCGAGAAGAATGGCGTCGAATCGCAATTTGTCACCGATCAGCAGCTCTTTAACATCTCCTAAATGGATTTGCGTTCGTGGGTCTTGCAAAGGCTGTCCGGCACATTCTCCTAACGGCCCCCTATTCCATTCTACGACGTCCGGTATCAGTTCGGCTACGGTAACTCGAGCATTTTCCGGAACGGTTCGAAGAGCGGCGGCCAGTGTAAAACCCATCCCTAAGCCCCCAACTAATACGCGAGCATCGTCGACAGACTCTAGCCGGCCACAGCCTAACTCCGCGAGAGCCACTTCCGACCCATACGCGCGACTGTTCATAAGATCGCCTCCGACCCCCGATATACGAATGGAAAACTCGTCTCCTCGCTGCGATAGAGTTAGTTCCGCATCGCTATTGGGAATGTTGGTTCTGCCTAATTTTGTCCAGCGGTTCATAATACCTCGGCGTCGAAACGCGCTATTGACCTGCTAATGGGTTGAGACACAAGGTCGTCCTTTTTTTGGTTAAACACTTTAGCACAGAAAACCAATTAACTGCTTCTCGCAGGACAGTACGAACTACTGCCAATCCGTTTCAAAAAAGCACTCGTAATCCACTGCCACACCTCCGGCAATCCGCTAGTACTCCATTAGGCCACCACAACACTCGTCGTACTACCTGTCCGGCTCGAATGAACATCTAATCTCACGTTAATCCTTTCCTTCAACTCGGGCACGTGAGAGATAATGCCTATCATGCGACCAGACGATTGCAAATCGATCAGTGTATTTACGGCTAAGTCGAGAGACTCTGGATCGAGGCTGCCAAAGCCTTCGTCGACAAACAGCGTATCAAGTTTAATACCCCCGGCGTAGGCCTGCACCACATCGGAGAGACCGAGCGCGAGTGATAACGCCGCCATAAAACTCTCACCACCCGACAGCGTTGCGACGGGGCGTTGTTTACCGTTATAGGCGTCTTCAACCATTAATTCCAAGCCTGACGCACCGGCACCCTTGCCCTTTTCCCGCTGGCGATATAATTCATAACGTCCTTTACTCATCATTTTCAAACGCTGACTCGCCTGTACCAGCACGTCGTCCAATAAAACACTCAGGACAAATCGCTGTAAACTAACTCGATCGCCAGTTTTGCCGTTCGCTACATCCGATAAGGTACCAATAATCGCATATTGATCTTCCATGATTTTTGCCGACTGCTTTGCCTCATTCAATTTTGTTTTGACATCGACGAGTTTGCTGACCCGTTTATCAAGGTCGGCGTGATTTGTCTCGGCGAGAGAAAATGCCTCGGCGCTCTTCTGTTCGCGTTCGATAAAGGCGGTCAATTCCGGATTTACGCACTCAGCTAACATGACCTTCAAATGATTTACCGAGCCTTGAGCTTCGGCTACAGCGGTTTCAAAACCTCGTATCGTCTCCTGCAAAGCGGTGATTTGATCATCAGCTCGTATAGCCAAAAGGTATGCTTGTTGCTCTGTGAAAACACTACTGGTCATCACCAGCTGCCAAGCCATTTCCGCGGCAAGGGAATGCTGTTCGGCATCGGTTGTTGCTTGCGCGGCATTACGTAAATTTGCCTTCACTTCTTCATTTTGGAGCTTCGCTTCTTCATGTTTCTTTAAAGTCTCTTTTATAGAATTCTGCAGGAGGCCTAAGTCCCTATCTAAATTACTGATAGCGTTAGACAACACTCCCTCGGTACGATAGGCCACAGGGATTTCAGCTTCGGCAGTCACAAACGCCTGATTGGCAATCGCCAACGCTGTTACAGCGTTGGTCGTAGCACTCTCAACCGTTTTTACCGCGGCACTTAATGCCTCTGTGCTGACAGTTAGTTCACCAAAACTTTGTTGTAAGGTCTGTTCGTGAGCGCTTAGCGCCTCCAGACCGGCGACTGTTTTCTGTTGTGACGACAACATTGCCCCCAACTCTTCCAGACTTTGTAATGCCGCTTCGCCCAGAGTCACTTTTCGATCCGATACGTCAGCCAGTAAATGCTGTTCTGTCGCGGAAAAAGCAGCCAGCGTTTTTTCGATGGCCAACTGCGTTTGTCGGGCGACTACCACCGCATCCTTCGCAGCTGCCCGCTGATTTTCATCGGGGATATTACTCGTCCAGGCGGCTGGCTCTGGGTGCTGCTCATTCCCGCAGACAGAACAGGGAACTCCGTCTTCCAGATCCCGAGCCAGAAGCGCTGCTTGTCCTCTATGCCAGTTTAAATCCATTTGTTTTTCTGCCTTTTCATGATAACAACATTTATCGACAGCTTTCGAAAGAGCCGCTTTCTGTTGCTTCAAGTTTTTTTGACAGACTCCGAGCTCTTGCTCTTTTTCGTGCAAATCCCGGCGCAACGTAAGTCGGTCTTGCAATCGACTCAGGGTTGTTTGTTCAGCTCCAAGACATTTCAATTTGTCCGCGACACTAGCCAGTTCACTGCGGGTATCACCGAGCGTTTTTTCGGCCATCTCCAAGGCTTTACTTTGTTGCTGATGTAGGGATTTTACGCGTTCAACTTCCCTCGTTTGTGTAACTACCTGGCGCCTGGCATCGTCCAAAGTGACAACCCGATCCAGATACGCCGTCAATATCAATTTCTGTGACCGATAACCCTCAACTTCTGGCTCTTTACCTTGCGCAGAGTCTGCTGCGATTTTGCTGTTCACCAACCGATCAGCACTAGTCGCTGCACTTTCCTGTGCATTATTCAGTTTCACTACACACTGAGCGAGCTGATCTTTCGTTCGCTGAAACTGATCGTACTCTGGTTTAATTTTAATCGCCTCGCGCGCATTCGACAGTTCAATTCGACTGTGCCTGATAACAGACTCTTTGGTCAGCAGATCGGCCAGCCGTATTTCTTCAATGACCAAACGGTCAAAGTCTGCGGCGAGCTTTTGGGCGGCGATAGTTTCCTTTTTTGCTCGATTTAAGTTGTTCACTGCGGTGGTTTTGGCGGTCAAAGCGACGGACAACGACGATTGTTGAATTTCAAGTTCGCTCTCCATCGCGTCTTCGTCTGTTAAATCTGCGCTCCCCAATATTCCTTTTTGTTGATTTCGAAGCGCTTCCAATTCTTGCCGGAGAGCGGCAGATTTATCTTTGAGAGTTGACTCAATACGTCGATACATCTGTGTTTGAAAAAGCTGGCTGAAGACTTTTTCACGATCTGCAGAATCTGCCATTAACAAACGTCGGAATTCTCCCTGCGGTAAAACCATTACCTGACGGAACTGTTCAACATTCAGCCCAGTCATCGTCTCAATGGCTTTAGTGGCTTCTGTCACTTTAGCGGCCACCATCAACGACTCATCTCCGTCGGTCAAAACCTGGTAAAGTGCTGCCTTAGCACTGTGCTTGGTAAAGCCGTCACCTCTGACTTTCGGACGCTGCTGATCGGGCTCCCGCTCTATCCGATACACATTGCCCTTTAGCTCGAACAGTAATTCAACTTTAGCAATGCTGTCCACGTCGGCATAATCACAACGCATTTGCGCCGCCTGGCGTTCATCGCCGGTGGTTCTGCCATAAAGCGCAAAGCAAATTCCGTCCAAAATAGTCGTTTTGCCCGACCCGGTTGCACCATTAATGAGAAATAGCGGCTTGTCCCCCAGCTTATCGAAAGCAATCACTTCCGTTTTTGCAAACGGTCCAAAAGCGGTCATGGTCAGCTTTATTGGTTTCATGGTTTACGCCTCGCCGTGGCGCAGGATCGTAACAATGTCTTCCAGTACCTTATCTTGATCGGAACTTAACTCGCCGCCGGTTACCTGTTGATAAAAATCATTGAACATCGCTATTTCATTTTTCCTTAAATGCTCCTGACTCGTCGTCAGCAGTTCATTTGCCGCGTCCAGTCCCGGACGCTCGAGGTGTAATACATTCGTATAAACTTCCCTCAATTTACCCATGACATCCAAAATCGCGTGTTTGTCCAGCAGCCGCACGAGAATATAATCGTCGGCATTGGGATCAGATTTTCCATTGGAGAGAATCTCCTCAAGGTGTCCCTCTACCGATCGCATATTACGGCGCGGGATCAGCGGAATTTTATTGATGAGGCAAGCACCTACGGCATCCATATCGACGATGGTCACCGATTTGGTGTGGCGTTCCTCTGAAAAGGAATATTTTAGAATCGATCCTGAATAACGAATATGCTCGTCCCCTTTATATTGCGGTCCATGTAAATGTCCAAGTGCTGTGTAACTAAAGGGTTTGAAATGTTGCGCAGAAACACGATCGGCGCCACCGACCGAAAGAGGACGTTCTGACTCACTTTCGTCGCCGCCGTCAAGGAAACAGTGACTCAACACGACCGTTCGAACATCTCTGCCTTTTTTGTTGTGCTGCTGAATTTGCTCAGAGAGAAAAGCCATCGCCTCGTCGTGACCACTGACATCAACCTTAAAACAATCTCTTACGGTTGCTGGCTCGACATACGGAATACCGTAAAAAGCAACATCACCGTGTTCATCCTTTAGTACTACTGGTTCAAATTCACTCTTTAACGGCCCGACAATATACAATCCCGCTCCACCCAACTGGCGCGCTCCAAAACCCAAACGCTCCGGGCTATCATGGTTTCCAGATATCATAATGACCGGCAAATGCAGGTCATAACATAATCGATGCAGAACATCATCCAACAGAGTAACCGCACTCGCAGGCGGCACGGCCCGATCGTAGATATCACCCGCAATAACGATTGCATCCACTTTTTGTTCAGCGGCTATAGCAACTAACTGATCGAGCACAAAGGCTTGATCATCCAAAAGAGACACATTGTGGAATTGGCGACCAATATGCCAATCGGATGTATGTAAAATTTTCATTGCGGGATACGTACTCCGACGATACTTGCATTAATAATGATTAAAGTTGGCGTAAGGCATATTGGGGGTAAGACCTATTCGCAGTAAAATCTGTTCACAGCAAGACTCATTACCTGAAAAAAATGGCGACGAAAAGTCTCTATTTCGCAGAACCATTCGCCGTTTACAGCGATAAGAAAAACGACATTCATATAGGGCGTCAAGAGAGCGTGCTACGGGGCGTCGCAGACGTCAAAACGGGCCGTCACAACAGAACGTACAGGAGAATCCCCACACAATACATCTATCAATCATATATTTTTGTGATGAGAGGCCAGTGCACAGACGTTGACCTATAGATTCTTCAGCCAGATAGGAATAACAGTGGACTTTGAAAAAATCCGCTAAGCCGTGTTGATCATCCGATAATAAAACGGCCACCCCCACTCGTGCTCAGAGCGATTGATAGCGAAGTGATCTAAAGATCAAACCTGTTTCTCAAAAATCGGGCGATGCCATCTTCGTCGTGATGCCCTATAACTGCCGTCGCTACTGCCTTAATTTCGTCCTTGGCATTTTCAGGTGCATAGGATTCATCCGCCTGACGAAACATACTCATATCGTTATCGCTATCTCCAAAACACAACACCCGAGTCGCGCCAAGCTCTTCTTTCAAGACCGATACCGCACTACCCTTACTGCCATCACTGTGATGAACATCAACCCAACACAAATTTTTGTCTTCAATCGCCATACCTTTATAGGCAACCAGATTAGATTCGGCATCGACCATAGTCGTTACCGGCTCGATAGCTTCACTGGGACCCAATGCACTAATATTCGTAATTCTGGCATCGCCTGGAAGTTCTGCAACCGGTAAAACCGGCAGTCCCCGCTCCTGCCCCAGCATAGTCGCCAAGCGCCGCTCAGTATCATTCCGTAACGGTGGATGATAAACGGCGTGCCGATTACCCTTTTCTAGGGTGAAAATAAACGGAGAAACCTCACGTTCCATAAAAGCCGTTAACACGTGCCTTATTTCGGACTCAGTTAACAAGTACTTGTGACTGTACGCTACCTTTTCCGGGTTCCAGATAACAACCCCGTTCTTAAATATCTGGGGCAGTACAAACCCGTGACCTTCTAACAGATCACGGGCAGTATGAAGAGTTCGACCCGTAGCAACGGTATATAAGATGCCTCGTTTTCGCAATAAACGCAGCGTACCGCGGGTAAAATCAGAAATTTCCGAGCCTTTGTTTAACAAAGTCCCATCGAGGTCAAAAACAACTAGATCCATACTTAAATGCTCAAATTTTAAAGACGCCACATTCCCGGGCCATAGCCCAGACCTAAACCCAAGCGATCGACTCGGAAAGTGAGATATTCTACACCTGAAGCGTTCAAATTGGGACTCGATAATTCCCCACAAAGGAAAATTTATCCGTGTCTCCTATCCGTTTGAATTAATCAACGCAAGCGCAAGTTTTCGTGGCAACGGACAACGCATCTCAATATAATGGCGCTTCACTTTATTCAATACTCCGCAAGGCTTACATACGAAATGATAACTGATATCGATTGGACTCTCACTGGTGACAAAGCCGCCGGGGACCACCTAACGCACTTTTCCGAATGCCATGAAGTCAATGAAAATGAGATAAACGAATACCTGAACCTGGTTCTGGACCGAGCCATTGGCATCATAGCGCAAAGTATTCACGATGATGCGCGCTACCTGCTCTTTACCTGGAATAGCGAAACGTCGACTCTGGATATCGTCAGCACCGACGATCAAAAAAGCCACGATGCCAGCGAAAGCGTCAAGCTACGAATTCAACACTGGCAAGAAAGCCCTAAGCTAACTGCAGAAGAGCAAACGGAGAACATTCACTACTGGATAAAGGACTACCTTACCACCAGCTCCGAATTTCTACACTTCTCTCTAATTGCCATGTTTTCTTGTGGAGACAGAGCAAAAACTCAATTATTGTAGTCAATTTTTTAGTCGAAACGCCTTAGACGATACTTTGTAGACGAAACAGCTGTGCTCAAAACACTGTAGTCAAAACGCTTGTACCCAAAACCTGCTACTCAAACACCTGTACTCGAAGCACTGTTGCCAAGACCCTGAACTTAAAACCCTGCACACAAAACCCAGAAATAGAAACACGGCGCTCAATACACAATACTCATAACACTAAAGCCAAAATCTTGGTGTCAGAATAATGCCGAGTTCAGACGCCTTTTTCCGTAAGCACGGTACCGTTAAACCGAATTCCCAGCCAGCCATCGAGAATGAAATTACGGATATTTGCGTGATCGTCACCCGCAGGATTCCCCATAACGTCGTCGCGGTAATAGGCACCAAACAGTGACAGAGTTTCAATTTCACTTAAGGCGTTCAATTGCGCAAAATAGAATATTTTGCAAGACCCTTCGTTGGTACCGGCGTCGTTGACAATATCTCCGTTGAGGAACACGGTAGGCACGTAATCGTAATCCTCGTTTATCAGTGTCATAACATCTTCAAATTCGACAGAATCGGGCGCGCTGCGAACTTGATTGATTAATTCTCTATTAGTCATATTTGATCCAAAAATGAAAGCGGGTGGATTGCAGTGGAAACGTTAGCGATGATGTTGCCGTTAGATAAAAACAGGCCTGTGGTCAGATTGTCACAAAGTACTGGCTCGTACCCATACAGAATGAGCTCATTTCCTGTGGGTCGGGTTTATTGTGATGTAAACACCCGACATGAACAGCGACGACAAGACCCGGATTGTCTAATTAGTGCCTATCCATAAACTAACAAGCTCAGTCATTGCGAGCGTTAGCGCGGCAATCTCATCCAGCATTGGCG
>CAJVZD010000105.1 GCA_913019905.1 uncultured Cellvibrionales bacterium | reverse complement strand
GGGCGAAGGCCACTATCGGAAAAATCTTGGTCATCGGGGTACTCCTAAGTGCTGAAAAGGGCGCGTGGGACCTAGTTGTTGAAGTCATGGGCCTGATTGTAGAACTAGGGTTGTGCAGGATCGAGCCTACACTTCACCGGTAATGACTCGGCTTCGGTGGCCTCCTATGGCATCTATCGTGTACCTTGTTCCCGAGAGGAGTCGCTATGGATTACCGAATCGAAAAAGACACTATGGGAGAAATTCAAGTTGAAAGGAACTACATCCATAACTTACCTGAATAAAAATCAATAAAATTGACGAACATATAGGCAATTAAGATCGGCAACACCCACCGTTCGGAAGAAGTCGCCCGTAATCATTAGGAACAAGTCAACCAAACGCTAAAAATGATCTGTATCACCTCTTATCGTTGACACCCACAACTTAAAAAATGACAGTTCCTGTTGTTTGCGACGTCGAGCAAAATGCTATACTTCCTTAGAAAGAAAAACTATTGAGAGATTGAAGCCATGATGAAATTTGTACCGCTTATTTTCGCTGTTTTTTTTGTCGTCATCATGCCCCCTACCTCGACTGCAGATATATCGACTGAATTAGTGAAGGACCCCTATTTTGTCAGTCTCATTCAAATAGGTATTAAAAAGAGACAGACAAAGGACTTCAAGAACCTAATAAACGATTATGTATTAGATAGACAAAAAGCGATTAACCGCGAAAGACGTAAATCCGCAGAGCGTGATTTTTTCTTAACTGTCAAAAAAATACGTATTAGAGCGGGCAAAAAATTCGCCAGGAAAATGAAAAAACTCCTTAACAAAGGGCAGTATGAGCGGTTTCATTCATTTCATATGGAACTGGACAAAATACTAATAAGTCGGGAAAACGTTAACGAGAGTTACGATACAAAAAGTGTCTACCCACGACAAACAGGGCACTAGAAAACCAATAGTGATAATTCGAAGGAACATCACCCAGTCAATGATAATCTGTAATCGGACTCGGCTAGATCTTGTATTATACTCAGCAATGACCTGATACTGCGGGTGCTGCGATAAGTCGTATGTACAGACTTGTTCCACCCTGCCATCAAAAGTGAAATGAAAACCTATGGGGCATAAAATTTACCGTGTTTCTATAGGCCTTTAGCCTTTTTTTCCTCTCATCCGCCGAACTTCCGCGCTTTTGATTTACAGTCTATCTAATTGCGTGACCCAAAAACGCCATGTCACGGGGTGAGATCGAAAGTTTTCTTTCTTTATCGAGTATTTTTCCAGCGATACTTTATACTACCCGTTTTTCTTGGACAATTAATCTGGGCATAGCGGAAATCACTTTAAGACGGTAAGTACTCGCCATCTTTTCTACGCCCGGGGCTGAACCGTCGTTCAGAACACCATAAAAACTTTCTAATCGAATCAGGACTGGTATGAATCAACAATTGTTTTCGGAAATAACAGCCTTTTTTAACAAGCTTCCACGTCAGGGCGTTGGTTCAACACAGTCTTTTCAGAAGGCCTTTAATTTATTACCGAAATTGGGAGCCGGCTCACAAATTGTCGACATTGGCTGCGGTACCGGTGGCCAAACTCTTGACTTACTAACGCATTGTGCGGGGCATGTAACGGCTGTTGACAGCTCGCAGTCATCGCTGGATATTTTGAAAGAAAAGGCGGATAAAGCTGGATTTTCCGACCGAATCGAAATTCTCTGTGAAGACATAACGGAAATGGAACTGTTTGAACAATCCTTTGACCTTATTTGGTCTGAAGGTGCCATTTACAATTTCGGATTAGAAGAGGGCTTAACAACCTGGCGTTCCCTTTTAAAACAGTCGGCTTATGTTGTCGTCAACGATTGTTGTTGGTTAACGGATACACCAGATCCAGAGACTCTTGGATTCTGGAACGAAGGCTATCCCGGAATGACGAATCAATTAACGGCCCAACAATGCATCGAACGTGCGGGGTTTAAACTGATAGAGTCCTTTGTACAGCCTGAGAATGATTGGTGGGAAAACTTCTATACACCAATGGAACAAGAGATAGCACTACAAAAGAACCGCTCTGCAGAGGAATTACCTGAAGGTTATATGGCATTTTTGGCTGGCATGGAAGCTGAGATTGGCCTACGACGTAAGCATAAACGCGAATACGGTTACGTATTTTTCATTCTGGAAAAAAAGTGAGTCGTACAGATCTCAGTCACGGATGATTTTCTCTGAATAATATGGCTTTTCTATCATGACAAAAAAACTGACAATATGCTTAACCGGCGGCGGAACGGCAGGACATGTCTCACCGCATTTTGCACTGATTCCCAGAATGAAGGATCGTCATCACGATGTCTTTTATATCGGATCTAACGGCATCGAATCGACTTTGGTACCTTCGAGAGGCATCCCATTTTACAGTATACCCGTAGGAAAACTTCGTCGTTATTTCTCGTTTCAAAACCTGTTAGACATTTTCAAGATAGCCGCAGGAACTGCGTCCGCTTTTTCTATTCTCGCTCGACGTAAACCCAATGTCGTCTTTTCTAAGGGTGGCTTCGTATCCGTTCCCGTCGCCGTCGCCGCTTGGCTTCTTCGTATTCCGGTTGTCACTCACGAATCCGATCTGTCTCCGGGGCTTGCAACGAAAATAGTTTCAAAATTTGCAAAGAAAATTTTATACACATTTCCCGAAACAGCAAAATACTTACCCGTAAATGCAGTGCACGTCGGAACCCCCATTCGAGAAGAGCTATTTCAGGGAAAAGCCACTGAAGCCACAAAGCTCTGTGGATTTGGTTTGGAAGCGCGTCCAACAATACTCGTTATGGGCGGATCTCAGGGAGCAGGAAAAATCAATCATGTTCTCGAAGAATGTCTTCCTGAGCTGGTGACTCGTTTTAATATCATTCATTTAACCGGTCCTGGCAAGTCCTCAACATTCTCTCATCCCGCCTACTGTGGGTTTGAATACGTAGATGATGAGATGAAAGACTTATTGTCACTTGCCGACGTAGTGGTAAGTAGATCGGGAGCAAATTCAATTTTTGAATTGCTTGCCTTGCGCAAACCAATGATGCTCATTCCCTTGCTTGCTGGCAGTCGCGGTGACCAGGTACTAAATGCAGAAGCATTCTCCAAACACGGTTGGGCCAGTGTTGTTGACGAATCGAATTTGACTGCGGATTTATTTAAAAAGAACCTTCATGATTTGATTCAAAATTCAGGAAAAATGGTTCTCGCGCAATCGACTTTTGCGCAGGCAGATTCTACGGAACATATTTTAAGTGTTTTAGAACAAGCCGCCCACCATAGCCAGGATTAATGTTATCCAGCGAGAAATTTTGGAACAAAGGGTTTGAATTCCGAGTAACGCATTCCAAGGACAAAAGGTAGAACTTCATGCATAGAACTTCGTGCCGAATACACCATACAACGCTCATCTGACAAATAGAAAATTCCGGTCGCCGCCCCACAGCCTTATAGAAAAAGATTATCTATCTATCTGTTTAAAAGAAAATAAGTTCGTGAAAATTGGTGGGCGCCGGGCTAGATCTTAGGAACTGACTTGGTGACAGGGGAATTACACAACCTTACCGGATTCCCAGTCTACCCCTCGCCCATAACGGGATTAGCTGCAATACATCTACGACGGAAAGACCTTCAACGATCGCAATATATACTCCAGCTGTTGCAACAATCTATATAACAATTATTGCAGCAATGACTATACCAAATAGGAATAGGGAGATATTTCAATCAGTTATCATTTGCAGCAGGACTGCAAATGATAAGAGCTGTAAAATTTGTCGACAGTTGCCGATATCTAAATACCATCACCACCAGCACACTAACAGACTTAAATATCTCCATAGTTCGTCTGATCCGACAACTGCGGTCGTGATAACCAGAACCGTATCGGACATCAAAGAGAAGCGATACTTCGTTTGATAACTCTTACAGTTTGACCGTCCTTAAGTCGCTCTGCTCCTCGTACGATAACGCTATCACCCTCAGACAGATTACCAGTGATTGCAATCAGGTTACCAGCGCCCGTTCCAGTAATTACTGAAGTCCTATGGGCAATATTTTTATCATCTACGGTAAAGACATAAACAGCCTTATTGCGTAATACCAATGCATCTCTGGGCACTGTAAGCTCGGTCGCGGAGGCTCCATCCGTTAGCTCAACAGTCACTGGCTCTCCGATAAACCATTGTCCTTGAGCCAAACTTACCCGTACCTCCATCATATGGGAAGTTTCGTCAGCGACGGGAACCAGTTTCCGAATTGGCGTCACTAACTGTTGCTCATCACCACTAACAACAACCCCTTGTCCATGTTTGCTATGACGTGCAATTCGCAACGGAGCCATTGCACTCACTTCCAGATTCACGGTATTTACAAGCCTTAATAAAGGCTGGCCAGGGCCGGTATATTCACCGGAGTTCGCCGAACGGGAAACAACTATGCCGCTAAAAGGTGCCTGTACCGAGCTTCGCTGTAGATCGTAGAGCGTTCGATCTTTCGCAATTTCGGCCATGCGCAATTCTTCTTGCAACATAGCGCGCTGCGACTCAATCGCGTCAATCTCGGATGCCGCCGCGTTATTCATACTTGCCAATCGTTGAAGCCGTTCAATCTGGCGATCGTTCCAGTCTAAATTAGCCTTCAAACGCGATATTTGCGCATCGTCGTTGCGTAGCTGCAGTTGAAGAAGATGATCATCTGTCTTCGCCAATGGGTCACCCACTTGAACTTCATCGCCAACTTCGGCGATCCAGGTAAGACGGCCGTTTAGTTCGGAAGTAATCGATGCATCTTGACGGCTAATGACAGTACCTGGCACCAGCAATACCGATTGGGTTGGCGACCGCTCTATAACTGACGTTTCGACGGAAGCTACGTTATCCTGACCAAAGGCCAAGGATCCTGAGACCAGACTGCTGAGAAACAAACTAACTATTAGGGTTTTCATAAGAATATCACTCATCATGCTACAGATTTAAGTTCTGGGGAATAGGGTTCTAAGGAGCCAGGGTCATCTCCATCGATTTCACTTTTTGGAATCTGCTTCTCTCCCATACGCAAGAAACAAGGAAGCAGTAATACAGTGAACACAGTACTGACTAACATACCACCAACAATTACAGCAGCCAGCCCGCGATAAATTACACTCCCGACACCAGGCATTAGCAACAAAGGCAACATGCCGAAAATACTGGTTAAAGTACTCATAAATATCGGTCTCATCCGAGATCGTAATGAGTCTTGCACCGCCTGATCTCGGCTAACCCCTTCACGCTCGAGTGATCGGGTTTGGTGCACAAGTAAGATCGCATTATTTACGACGAGACCTAACAAGATCACAAAACCGATCATCGTCAATAAATCCAGCGGCTGAAAGCTAAACAAATTTAATATTCGGATAGCAACAATACCGCCGACCATGGCTAAGGGCATTGCCATAACCACAAGCGCTGAGTCACGCGGCGAACGAAACAACGCGGCCATCAATAAGAACAGTACGACCAACGCCAAGCCGAAATTACTTCCCATAGACTTGATCGCCCTAGTCAATGCGTTAGCACTTCCTCCATAACGGATATTGCCGTCTTTCGGCAGTGCCGCCTTGATTCCGGGCTCGACTTCGTTCTTAATTTTGTCCATAACATGTTCAAGAGACATGTTTTCCGGCGGACGAACATCCAAAGTAATGGTGCGCCGGCGATCTATTCGGCGTAATTGACTCGGTCCCACGGTTCGCTCGATATCAACTAATTCTGACAAAGGCACAGTTGCACCAGTCGCAGTTGCAAGTGGCGTATTTGCCAATTGCTCGGGTTTATCCCAGGCTTTCGCGCGGAGAATGATATCCATTCGGCGCTCGCCATCGAAATGTTCTCCTACATACAAACCGTCTCCCAGCGCTCTGACGACGCTGCCCAAGTCAGACCGCGACCAACCAGCCTCTGATATTTGTCTATCACGCGGCCGCATTTGCAGCTCTGGCTCTGAGGGTTCCAAACTAGGACTTGGAGAAATGTACGCCTCTGGCAATGCTGTCCTTAACAAGTCCTGGCCAATCGTCGCGGCTTTTGACAGGGCCTCTCTATCGCTTGACTGCAAGTGAAGCGCTACCACTCGCTCTCCGCCAAAACCACCGAACAAGTTACCTTGTGACGCGTAAAAAGTGATGTCCGGTAAGTCTGCAAAGATCTCTTCGTTGATTATCTTTTGCATTTCCAAAATACGCGATTGATCCTTCACTCTCACGCCCATACCGCCGCCACTACCATCTGGCCAGCTTCTGAGGTAATAGTTCTTCAATGCGGGCTCACGCTCACCACTCATAAACGGCGCCATACGTTTGCCGATGACTTTGATATATTCGTCAACTATCGTCTGCTTACTAACTCCGGGAGGAAATTGAAAATAGGCGTCAACCGCGTCACGTTTTACGGGAGGAAGATAGTCGAGTTCCGGAATAAGAATCCACGTTGCCAAAACCGGAACGCTGATAAGACTAACAATCATTGCCCAGCGCTTCCTCGACGTGCTGGTTAAATACATCACGGTATTCGTAATACGACTCCATAACTTTTGATTGTGATCCTCTAAACGCGTTTCCTTTAGCCACATCTTTGCAGCCAGGGGCAATATCGTTACTGCCACCAATAATGAAACAACAACCGCGATCGCAATCGTGATGGCGAGATCGGAAAATAGCTGACCCTCCACTTCTTTCATAAAAATAACGGGCACAAAAATAGCAACTGTCGTAGCGGTGGATGCTAACAAAGCACCCCATACCTGGGAAGCTCCTTGCAAGGCAGCGTCAAAATTTGAAACACCTTTTTCCCGAAGCCGCACAATGTTTTCTAACACAACAATCGCTGCATCGAGAACCATACCAACCGCGAACGCAAGCCCCGCGAGAGATATAATATTCAATGATCGACCGGTAAGTTTTAACACGACGAAAGTCGCGAGTAGTGAAACAGGAATGGCCATCGCTACAATCAAAGTCGCACGAAATTTTCGCAAAAACCACCACAGTATTCCGATCGACAATAGAACGCCCAACACCAGATTACTGGTGACCAAGTTGACAGCGCGGTAAATGAAAACCGAAGCGTCAAATGACTGAGCCATCACCAGACCTTGTTCCTTGACCGGACCTTCGTTAAGTTTTTCTACTACCGCTTTCACACCTAATAGAGTTTCGAGCACGTTCGCGCCACTTTGTCGATCAACTCTGATCGCAACAGCCGGGTTACCGTTTTGTGTGTCAATCGCTACAACATCACTGCGCCCAACTTTAATTTCGGCGATATCGCCCAACTTAATCGGCCGACCATCGCGCCATTCCAACACAAACTCCGCCAATTCATCCGGCGCGTAACGTCCTGTAAACCTAAGTGTGTACTGACGACGACCCACGTCGACAAACCCACCACTAACGTCATTGGCACGACCTAGACGAGCTGCAGTCTCCGGTAGCGGAACACCAAGTTCCGCGGCACGATAAGGATCAAAAATAATTTGCAGCTCATTTAAACCTGAGTTAGATGAGTCAGCGGCTTGTACATTTGCAACCCCTGGTACCGATTCAATGGCGGGCCCAATCACATCATCTACAAATTGTAAATAATCTGTGATCTCTCCAGGTGTCCCGGGCAGCACTTGCAGAAAGAAGTAAGTCAGCGCTGGGGTATTGCCATCGCCACCGCCTAACATAATCACTGGTTGACCAGCGTCTCGGGGCAATGGGTCTAGCCGATTCATACGGGCAATGACTTCCAGTAATGTTTTGTCCATATCGGCGTCCAAACCGAATTCTAATTGGATCCATGCGTTTCCAGAATTGGCATAAGCTGCCATTTCCTGCAACCCCGGTAGTCCACGCAACACGGCTTCAATAGGCTCGACAATTTCAGACTCAATTTCTCGAGGCGAGGCAGCTCTCCAACTCGTTTGAATACTGATGCGTGGATTCTCGATGTCAGGAAAGAGTTGTACCGGAAGTTTACTAAGACTAAATGCCCCGAAAAATAGAATAACGGCAATCGCAACGGCTATGCCAGCTGGATTTTTGAGTGAGGTTTCCGTGAGATTCATGATTGTGGCCCTAAAAACAAACTTGGTTTTGTATTAGGGGCACAGTAACAAGATTAACTCGTTCTGTAAGAGATCTGCGATGAATTGACGGTAGTTTGCGACGGACGGTTTTAGTGGTTTGAATTAGTCAAAAATGTGGCAATCCGTTCCCTGTAGCTGCGGCTGACTTTAAGTTTTGAGCCACCCTCTACACTCAACAAATAAACGCCGTTACTTAGCGATTGAGCACTTTTAATTCTGTTTTTGTTCACCAATGTCGATCTGTGAATGCGTAAAAAAACCTGAGGATCCAACAGAGTTTCTAGTTCTTTCATCGTAATACGCATTATGTGGGTGGTCTTTTCTGCGTGTACGCACATGTAATCTCGCGCGGCATCGACCCAATCGATTGTATCTATCGGAACCAGCTGCACCTCACCCGCGTCTTTGATAGACAACTTATCCGGCCATTTTTTTGTTTCCACAACCGTCTTATCAATGGTCGCTGCTTCGCGACCTGTAATTTCCAATACAACGTTTACCAGATGTTCTTTTTCCGCAACGGCCTCGCGGGTCGCTTTTAACTCAACGGCTCTTTTTATTGACTCTGCCAGGCGCTCATCATCGATCGGCTTCAACAAATAGTCGACGGCGTGAACTTGAAAGGCATCAACCGCAAATTGGTCAAATGCGGTGACGAAAATAACCATAGGCATACTGTCACCTTGCAATTGACGAACAACCTCAAAACCGTCAATCCCCGGCATCTGAATGTCCAGAAAAAGTAGGTCAGGCTGCAGCTCCGCGACGGCATCTAGTGCTTCCTGGCCATTGCTACATTGTGCGACCAATTCCACTTCCGGGATTTTCGCCAGACGCAGGGAAAGGCCTCTTCGGGCCAAAGATTCGTCGTCAACAATAATCGTACGTAATGTCATTTATCGGTACTCTCGTCAACCTCATAGGGGAGACGAATATTAATCGTTAATCCGTGTGGCTGTGTTTTACTCATGGTAAATGACTGTTTATTGCCATATAACTCACGCAATCGTTCCTGTGTATTAACAAGGCCGACTCCACTGCCGCGTGGGGGCTGTTTATTGAAGGTCTCGATACCCGGCCCATCGTCGGAAAGTTCAATCAATAAGTCTCCAGCGAACACCCGAGCTTCGATCTTAATCGTCCCGCCGTTAACAGCTTGAGAAATGGCATACTTAATGGCGTTCTCTACCAGTGGTTGCAAAATCAGGCTCGGAATTAGTGCTTTACGCGCGTCGGGTTCAAGATTGACTTCCAGTCGTAATCGCTCATCAAATCTAACCTTTTCGATGTCCAAATATAAGCGTAGTGCATCGAGCTCTTGCGCTAAGTTTACTTTCTGCATCGGGTCGTTATCAAGAGAATAACGCAAGAAATGGCTAAGGCGTGTCACCATCGTATTCGCCAGTTCGTTATCTTTATCCAGGATCAAGGTAGAAATTGCGTTCAAGGTATTGAACAAAAAGTGGGGATTAAGTTGGTAACGCAGCATTTTTAGCTGCGCTTCGTGGGCCATTGCCGCAATCTTCAGCCCATGTTCACGCTCCTCAATCAACAATTGGTAATATTTAATACCAAAATACAACCCACTCCAGACGAGCATTACCCACCAGGCCGATGTAACTCCGTCAAATAATGTTAGAAAACCGTTGTCGTGTTCGGATTTTTTATCGGTTATGTAGGTCCATAGAGATCTGGAAATCAAATGGCGACTACCCATCCATAACGCTGCAGCACAATAGGAACCGAGTAAAAGTCCTACCAAACGCGCAAAAGGCTTCTTCTCCCACATAAATTTATACAATGTTCTTAAGCCAAGGCTGAAGATCAGACCTGTAGAACATACGATAGGTAAATAAAGGTAGTAGCGGCTGAGATCGGGGGTGTCCCAAAACAACTGCCCTATGAAGAATGAAACACCCCAGCCCGACCATCCGCATATTTGCAAGGTCCAGAACTGATATTTGCGATCGTTAATAAGTTTATTTATGTCCATGGGGCTATTATACGGAACGGATGGCGAATTGTTAGGCAGTTTATCGCGTGGCGGGTGCAGCCTGTCGCACATCAATAGAAACTACCACTTTTCTTGCAAAGAAGAATCATTAGAAAATCAGGATATGACAAACAGTGGCGGTCATTTACCGGTGGTCACATCTCTTTCTTACTCGTAGTCGATGAAAATCATCTAAAATATTCAATTCACTGAAAGTCCGAGCCAAGCTACAATCCACATAACTGTAATTATTCTAATTTAACAATCGCAATGCTGACATATCCCAGCGAAACAACAACCTATGACCATAGACATTACCCATCTATCTGAGCCGGAAATTAAATGCTCAAACTGCCAAGCGAGTTGCTGCCGCCTCGAGGTTATTTTGATTTCAGATACGGGTGTGCCTACGCAGCACATTACAACCGATCGTTGGGGAGGCGAAACAATGACTCGGTTGGCCGACGGTTGGTGCTCCGCTTTAGATCGCATCACGGGTTTATGTACCATTTATGAGAATAGACCATGGATTTGCAGAGAATTTGAAATGGGCTCATACGAGTGTCTTTCAGAGCGTGCGGAAAATAAGAAAGAACTCCCTTTAATTTCGTCAAGAACCTCTCGGTAATTACTCAATACAGCCATGGAATTTTTGAGCGCACCGCTAAAATGAAAAAAGAATCTAGACTTTAATTTGTTTTTGATGTGGTATGTAAAGACCGTAATCAAAGAATCAAGTCTTAGAAGTGATAAATTCAGATGAAAAGCGCCATAATATTTGTTTGTTGCCTGATGTTTTTGAAATGGTGGTTTACCGACCCCACTATTAGTGCGCCAGGCAGTAATGTCAATTTCAGCTATATCGTAAAATACGCAGGGAATAGCAGTCGAAATGAACAGCTTCCGATGTTAGTTGCGCTGCATGGCAATGGCGATACCACAAGTAATTTTTACGAAACTGCATTAGATCAAATCAACACTCCGGTACGTATCATATTACTTGAAGGCCCTCTTTCTCATGGAAGCGGCAGCGCATGGCCATGGACTGCCGCTGACTTTTCTCACTATGGAGAGGCGATAAACGATGCGATCGGCTTATTGACTGAAAAATACCCAACATTAAGGGAACCCATACTACTCGGGTTCTCCGGTGGCGGAATGATGGCATATTACCAAGCAGCCGTTAATGGACGAGACTATTCTGCAATTTTCCCTATCTCGGGCCAGCTTTCGGAGGACCTGCTCGGTGGAAGCGCGTACAGTCCCGGAGCAAAGGTTTACGCCTTCCACGGCAAAAAAGACAAGGTAGTATCTTTCGGTGGAGGTAGAACAGCCGTTGAACTGCTAAGAAAACATAGAGTGAGAGTGAATTTTGTCGAATTCGACGGCGGTCACCATGGTATATTTACCAATATGAAGCCAAAAATCTCACAAGCTGTCGAGAAACAGGTGAGACGCCTCATGTAGATAGAATGGCAGTCCCCCTGTGTCAGGCTAGTTGTCGCGAATCTGACTCCACGAATAAAAGACAACTTTGTTTGTAATGAAGATTAAATATATGATACCTCAAGTTGTACATCTATAATTTATAGTCAGTGTCAACGACGATGGGCATGTGCAACTGGTGGCACATAATCTATTTTGTCTACCATGTTTTATTTCGAATAAGCTAGTATTGGATACAACACAAGCAATTCAATAGAGAGGACTTTTATGCGCGGCGCAGGCGGAACATCTGGAGGCTTAAGCCAGTTTTTCATTGGATTGACCATGTTATGTGGGGGGGGATATCTGTTGTTAAGTTCAATTACGGTGACGACAAACTTTGGCCTAGGCGCACAACTCTATCGGTTTTCTGCCAACGGTTCAGGTTATGGTATAACCAGCGGCATGATCATGATTCCATTTATGTTTGGCGTGGGAATTGTTTTTTACAATAGCCGAAACTGGTTGGGCTGGTTATTAACTATTGGCCCGATCGTCGCCCTCGTTTTTGGCGTAGTCTCATCCATTCGGTTTAACATGAGAACAATGAGCGCCTTCGACCTTATTACAATATTGGTTTTAGCCGTTGGAGGTTTAGGGCTATTTCTTCGATCGCTGAAAACCTTTGACAATGAACAGATAAGCTAGCGAAGTGTGTCGGAAATACGTACCCGATCAGAAATCTCAGATAATTTGCTTAAACCTCCCGATAGCGACGACATTATGGGTACTAACATCCTGGTGGCCAGACACACCAAGCGAAACGGATGAACATTCCACTGTTATCTCGCCGCTACTTCCAAAAGACTTCAACCATAATTATGTCGAATACTATCCCTAGATCAATAAAGGTAGCCAGTAAGCTATTCAACATATCTTTGGTAACTAAAAAGATCAAGCGATGGGAACAGTATTAAGATTAATCTCAGCACCCTGTGATAATTGAATCAACTTTTTAGGGCCCCTCTATTTTTGCAGTCGTTCCGATGCATTGAGGGCTTTCTGGTAGCTAGACCCCACTTTCATGTAAAGTTGAGTAGGATTAAATCCGTCGGGACAGTTTTCTCCATTACTGTGGTGGTACATTTCGGCCATTAGTAAATGATCGGGGCACAAAGAAATTCCGTTTTCTTTTACATACCCTCCGTTTGGCATCAAAGTTCTATCGGTAATATGATGTACGTCTAACGGTTCTGACTGTTTACAGATAACGCACAGATTTCTATCTCGTTTAAATACGGCGTCACGAAATTTCTGTCGAGCCATTTTCTTTTTATTACTCACAACTAACCTCCGCAATATTGTTTCAAGACTAAGTTCACAAATCCATCACTTCAGAGATTCAATAATCTAAACGAGAATCCGAATAATAATAGTGACTATGCTATATCTTAGTATTTTTCCCACTAAAAGCTATACCTCAAAAAAATGACACTGAAATCTAATCGACGCAGGCATTTTTATAATTGTGTACGGCCATTTTCTATAATGCTTGGCGCTGTGTCCGAGCTTCCGATTAATCCCAACTAAGGACCAACATGACAAAGCCTTAATATGAACTCGTTTGTTATCAGCGGTACATCCGTGGCATTATTGAGTCGCTCAAATAAAAAATAAAAAATAAAAGGAATAAACATGGCTATTGATTTTGACGTAGAACCCGAATTCCAGGAACAAATCGATTGGGTTGAAAACTTTGTACTCGAAGAAATTGAACCTCTAGACCATTTTATGAGCGCTGGCTGCGATAAAAATGGCAACCCCCTCGACAAAGACGGATGGGACGCGATACGAGCCCACATCACACAATTGAAAAACCAAGTTAAAGAACGCGGCCTTTGGGGCTTTCATCTAGGCCCCGACTTAGGCGGCCCAGGTCTCGGTCAGGTAAAGCTGTGTCTACTAAACGAAAAACTTGGCAAGACTCGCATGGGCCCTACTCTTTTCGGTTGCCAAGCACCTGATACCGGCAATATGGAATTAATTGCTCACAATGGAACGGAAATGCAGAAAGAAAAATATCTGCAACCGCTACTCTCAGGTGAAAAACACTCAGCGTACTCTATGACAGAGCCACACGCTGGAGAACCCGGAGAATTCCAGTGTTCCGCTGTACGGGATGGCGATCACTGGATATTGAATGGTGAGAAGTGGTTCACCTCCAATGGTGCTGGAGCAGACTTTTTGATTGTTATGGCCGTAACATCACCGGACAAACCTCTTTTAGAAAGAGCGTCTATGTTTATAGTGGACCGTGAAACTACGGGAGTCGAAATCGTACGCAACGTTCACACATTCGGCACGAATCTAAAGGAAAATTACAATACGGCGCCAGGCCGTGGCGGCCATGCTTACATTCGCTACGATAACGTACGAATCCCTGCCGAAAATCTATTAGGTACAGAAGGCGCCGGATTTGTGGGTTCGCAAACAAGACTCAGTGGCGGACGGGTGCACCACGCGATGCGAGCTGTCGGCGTGTGTACAAAAGCGCTGGATATGATGTGCGAACGAGCGCTAAGCCGGAAAGCCAAAGGGCAATTGCTTGCGGACTTACAGATGGTGCAAGCGGATATCGCCGACTCTTATATTCAATTAAAACAATTTCGATTACACGTATTATATACTGCTTGGTTAATCGACAAAACTGGAGCCTATACAAGTGAAATCCGAAAAGAGATCGCTTCGATAAAAATCAGCGCAGCAAAAGTTAATCACGATATCGTTTACCGCGCCATTCATCTCCACGGTGCCTTAGGGATGTCGAACGAAACCCCTTTGGGAGATATGTGGATGTCTGCTCCGCAAATGGGAATAATGGACGGTACGACCGAAGCGCATAAGTCCAACTTATCGAAATTGTTATTGCGAGCTTACGAGGCGTCAGATGACATTTTCCCGACATATCATCTACCCAAATTGATTTCTAAAGCCCAAGATAAGTTCCAAAAAATAATAGACGCTTACTAAGTCTCTCCTGAAAACAATCTATGTAAGGTTTGCGTTGAATCTTATATAGTTTATTTCCACTTACTCTAATTCAATGGAATTGATCAAATTACAGTAACACAG
>CAJVZD010000104.1 GCA_913019905.1 uncultured Cellvibrionales bacterium | reverse complement strand
CTATTGTTCCCAAATGGGATCAAACCCAGCCGCCAATAAAGCTTCTTTCCTATGCTTCATCCAAATGGCTCGGTATTCTAATTTTGGGTGCTTCTTCATCTTTTTCCAGGCTGTTGCCAGAACTGCTTGCCGGGACAACATTTTTTCGTTATGAATTTCAAAGGTGTCATTCCACACCCCAATAGATTTGAAATAGTTAACTGCACCGCGATGAAAGGGAACAACCCAAGCAAAATCTTGTGATTCCATCGCCCAACCAATGGAGCCAGGATCCGCATTTTTAAACTCATCAAAATGTGTATGAATTACTTTCGCCAGACTCGCAACAACTGCTGCATCTTGCTTGGCTAAGGTAATTAAAGTTGGGTAAGGGTACGTTGCGCCTTCATGGGGATTCTCCTCAGATATTCCCGCGCCTCGTGTTGCTATATGAGGAGTAAAATGAGGGCCCACGGCGGTTAATCGTTGCCAACACGCTTTATCATCGTGAGGAACAGGCGGCCAAAATATACCCTGCGGCGACGCCTCTAATTTTCGAGTAGGGCCGGAAACAGTCGCTGCAAAAGCAGTGTCAATTTGGCCATTAACAATGCCATTCCACATGGCGCTGTAACCTGGGTAGTCGACACGAACCACATCGTCCCAGGTTAAACCACCACACGCTAGCAGCGCCTGTGTATTGATATTCAATGCTGGCGCGCCGCGAACCCAGGGAACGCGTTTACCCTTCAAATCAGCGAGGGTTTTAATCCCGGAGTCGCCTGCAACTGCCAGTGCCTGATTATTTTTACCGTTGGACATCATTACCATTTGCACAGGCATGGGTCCCCACTTAGCATCGGCAAATTGAAACACGCCCTCCGAGGCAAAAAATGTAGCGGCGCCGTTTGCTGAAAATTGTACTTTGCCTTTTTTCAACGGAAGTAAGCGTGATATGTCGTTTTTTCCCGGAATTACTCTTAGTGTTACTCCATAGTGATCTTTTAGTACCTTACCAATAGCCACAGACTGGTTATAGCCGGTAGTACCCAAGTTGTACGCGGTCCAGGTCATTTTTTTTGGCAGCTTCATTTCTTCTGCATTGGCCGACAATCCAAAAGTAAACGCTACAACTGCCAGCGTCGGTATTAGCTGACAAACAATGGCATTGAGTGATTTTTCTTTTAACATTACTTTGAGCGTGGGAATTATTTTGAACAAGGGCATTACTTTTTATCACCGTTTTTATTATCTGAGTGGTAGCAGTATACCTGTCACTTAGAGGGAATTCTGGCAACTGCCAAAAAAAACCGGGCACCACACTCTTTTGAGTGTGTTGTCAACTTAGTGCATCCGAACGATAAAATACAGAAATGAACCGTTTAGGCTAAATTTTGGGCGCAACTAACCTGTGACCAATCGTTAAATGCTCGATCACGGAAAGCACGGTAATTACTTGCCTTCATTAGATGACGACGAAGCCTAAACAGTTTGTTTACGATGCCATGGCAAGATAGAAACCGCTGGGCATGCCCTTGAGATTTGAACCTTTTCATTTGCCCTTCCTGTTGTCGAGTTGGTTGGTGGGACAACTCACAGCGGTTGTTTTCGTACTGATCGGTGGAGTGTTCTACACTAGGTATCAGCTCTTTCTTTGCTGCTGAATAACTGCGCAATTTATCGGTGACTATCTTGATTGGCGCGGCTTGCTGGCATTTTAGAAATTTCTGGAAGAATCGGCTCGCTGCTTTCTTGTCTTTACGTTTCTAAACCAGAATGTCAATTTCATCACCGTCTTGATCGTCCGAGTCGCGCAGACGGCCCGCCAAAGGTAATGCAGAACACTGTTGATTTTGATAAATACCTCATCAAGATACCAGGTATCACCTAATTGCCTTCGGTTCTTCCTAATTTGACTACCATACTTTTGCCCGAATTTTTGGCACCAATTTCTGACCGTTTCGTAACTGACGGTAATGCCTCTTGCTGACAGCAATTCCTCTATATCTCGGATGCTAAGTGTAAATCTGTGATAAAGCCAAACTGCATTGCTAATGATCTGAGCAGGATATCGATAACCGGAGTAAATATTTGTATTTTTCATCTACTGATTATCGCATGTTCATGAGTTAGCTCGTCAACTTGACAGTACCTGTCGTAAATAATCTATTTCGGCTTGGCCGCCATTTAATGAATGCTAGAAATTACAGAGCATTCCGTGACCGAGCGTTCGTTGAATGGGCTAGGGTGAGTTGCGTCCACAATTTGGAATAGGTAGCCATGCGGGCACTTTAGTCATCCAATTTGGATAACTTGACAATACCGTCTTATACTCTCCGGTGTTCCACAAATTGATGTTGAGTGGGTCGTTAACAATCGCCACAGCGTTCAAGTATTGGATGTTCGCTAAACCAGCGAATTGGACTCACCGGTCGATCGACTGGCCGGCTGCCAAGTCAATCCCTTGGATCAATTGCGAGGCTGGATCGAAGGGGTTGCCTGTGCCGTTCAGGGCGTCTTTCTGCGATGGCGGTATCTATTTTACAGAAAGCGGGTTTTGAGAACGTAGCCAATATTGCCGGTGGTATGCTGTGCTGGCAGGAGCTGAGTTAGGCTGATCATTTTTCCTAGTTCACTATGGGAATCATTTGAACCCGAGATTACCCGGGTGGACTATTCGAACACTATTTGCGCATCTTCGAGGTGGCACAATGCAAAGCAAGCAACAGATGTTTCTATTTTCTTTGTTATTTTTCTGCGCAACGGCGTATAGCTCACAGCCCGCGCCGGGAGAAGAGGGCCCCTACAGGGCCGCCAAATACGGCATTACAATACCTAGTCCAGCTGCGGACAGAACACGTGGTAGCGGCCCCTTCGACACACTTATTATAAAGAACGTTATGGTGACCAATGGCGAGGGCGCACCTCCACAGGGGCCACTGTCGATTGTAGTAAAAAACGACCGGATCAAATCTATTGGTGCGTTTCCAGAGGACGTAGAAAATGCGGAGGTGATCGATGGTACCGGGATGTACGCACTGCCAGGATTTATTGATGCGCATACCCATATAGGCAACCCGGGGCAAGGGCTTGCGGGCCCGATAACCCCCCCGGAGTATGTATTCAAGCTCTGGCTTGCGCACGGCATTACCACCGTCAGGGAGGTCGGCTCGCTAATGGGATTAAAGTGGACTGTTAATCAGCAGCGTAGAAGTGAGGCTGGAGAAATAGCCGCACCGCGCATTATTCCCTACGCTATGTTTCCGGGGGATGATGTTACTACTGCGAAAGGCGCTGAATCATGGGTTCGAAAGGTTCATAAGTACGGAGCCCAGGGAGTTAAAATTCGCGCGGCAACGGCAGCGGCAATCCGGGCAATCTATGATACCGCGAAAGATCTGGACATGGGCACCGCTAATCATCACGATCAAACCTCGGTTTATTCAATGAATGTATTGGATAGCGCCAGATTAGGTTTGAGTAGTATGGAGCACTGGTATGGTTTGCCAGAATCGCTTTTTACTGATCGGCGTATACAACACTACCCAGCGGACTACAACTACTCCGATGAGCAGTGGCGTTTTTCCGAGGCGGGACGACTGTGGCTACAAGCCGCTAAGCCTGGCAGTGAAAAATGGAATTCAGTGATTGAGGAATTAGTTGAACTCGATTTCACCATGGTGCCAACGTTTACTATCTACGAGGCCAATCGCGATGTGGCACGGGCACGGGATGCACACTGGCACAAAGACTATACCTTGCCTGCACTGCAGAAGTTTTTCATGCCAAACCCTGTATTGCACGGTTCTTTTCATTTTGATTGGACCACCGCTGACGAGATTGCCTGGCGCGACAATTTTGTATTGTGGCAACAGTTTGTGAACGATTTTAAGAACTCCGGGGGCCGAGTGGCGACCGGCTCTGATGCTGGTTTTATCTTCAAGTTATTTGGTTTTTCCTATGTGAGAGAATTGGAACTACTGCAAGAGGCGGGTTTTCATCCCTTGGAAGTACTTCAGTCAGCAACCTTGAACGGCGCAGAACTTTTGCATATGGAGCAGGACATTGGTTCTCTAACTCCGGGAAAAAAGGCAGATATTGTTCTCCTGGACGAGAACCCCATAGCCAATTTCAAGGTACTCTACGGTACCGGCCATATGAAGCTAAATCGTGAAACCAATACTGTAGAACAAGTTGGCGGAGTTCGCTATACCATTAAAGACGGTATTGTATTTAATGCAAAAGAATTGTTAGCCGATGTCGCTGACATGGTGCGAGAGGCTAAAAATCCGGTTGTTGCGGATTAGTTCGAGATGATCTGGCAGTTATTGTAGCGAGGTGTAGGAATGAAATTCGACCTACAAGGGTTTTGTAGGTCGGAATCTATGGCAAGCGCATTATCCCATTCCATCGATCGTACAATGAGCTGCTGTGCTTTTTGCGCGCGGTCTTCCTCCACTAAACCACCTTCAAACATAAGTTTTAAATTCGCTTTTGTTCGAAGTTCGGCGGTTTAAAGTTGCTGCTCGGAAACATCAACAGCAGTGACATTTTGCTCCAGCATTTTTGGCGCCGTCATTGAAAGTAAATCTGGCTTGTATAAATCAGCAAATAAAAAGAGGAGTGTATCGTATGGTTTTATCAGTAAAAAAATTACTGCCGAAGTTGTTGTTTGGCTTGTGTGTGAGTTTGCCTTTTGTAGGCGTGACCGCGAGTAGCGTTGAGTTGATTAAACCTGAGTCAGTTGGTATGTCTAGTGAGCGTCTAGATCGCATTAACGATGGTATGAAAAAACTTATTAAGGAAAACAAAATTCCCGGAGCCGTCACACTGGTTGCCAGACGCGGCAAGGTAGTTCATTTTGAAGCGAGCGGGTTGCGGGATGTTGAACGTGGTCTGCCAATGGAAAAAGATACAATTTTTCGTCTTTATTCACAAAGCAAGCCTGTCACCGGCGCGGCGATTATGATTCTTTTTGAAGAAGGACATTTTTTACTAACTGATCCTATTTCAAAGTATCTACCGGAATTTTCTAACATGAAGGTTTACCTTGGCGGTTCGGGTAACAAGATGCGCACTGAACCTGCTAAACCTATCACTATTCATCAGCTGCTCACGCACACCTCTGGGTTGTCTTATCCATTTTTTCAATCACCTGTTAGTAAGATGTATGCGGAAAAAGGTATTGTCGCATCGAATTCTGAAGGTCCAACTCAAAAAAACTTAAAAGAATGGAGTGAGCAGTTAGTTCAAGTGCCGTTAGTGGCTCAGCCTGGTACCCAGTGGAACTACGGTCTCAGCATGGATGTACTTGGTCGACTAGTCGAAGTTATCTCTGGTAAATCATTCGGTGAGTTTTTACAAACGCGAATATTTGGCCCACTCAATATGAAAGATACGGGTTTTTATGTGCCAGGTAATAAGCTGGAAAGATTCGCAGCAAACTATACCCCAGCACTAAAAGGCGGAATGCAATTGCTTGACGACCCTGCAACAAGTCCTTATCGGAAGGCTCCAGCACTTGAAATGGGTGGTTCTGGTTTGGTAGGTACTGTCGGTGATTATCTAAAATTTGCGCAAATGCTTGCCAATAAAGGTGAATATAATGGTGTAAGAATATTGGGTAAGAAAACGGTTGAATTTATGACATCGAATCATTTAACACCTGGTTTTCCCGATGACCCACTGTCGAGCTTATTTGGAATGATGGGAAGTGGTCGTGCATGGGGTGTTGGATTTGGCATCACCGGTTCAGTGGTAACCAATCCGGCGACTGCAGGGTTGCCCGTTTCTAAAGGGACTTATTCATGGGGTGGTGCTGCTACCACACATTTCTGGGTTGACCATGAAGAAGAACTCGTCGGTCTGGTACATACGCAGTTGCTGCCCGATGGTACTTACCCGGTTATACAATTGATGCAGGTCCTTACCTACCAAGCACTAGTAGACTAGGCCGCCCGACGGGCAATAGGACGTCCGAGCAGACGGTTTCCTAGGGTATGTTGGATGTGCGTGTGGCGTTGTTGCGCCTATACTCGGGGGAAGATTATTCCGGCTACGCACTGCCCCTGTAGAGTGTCTTTAACTGACACCTAACTTTGCCCTTTTATGTTTTTTTCCCGCCACCCCATCACCTCTCCCTAAAGATCTCTCCGCAGAGCGTACGCAGTCAATCTACAGGGCTCTCGATCAGTTACGCTTGCAGAGAGCAGGCGAGGGTAGCCAGCTGGAAAGTTGGCTTCCTCGCCGACGTGCCCCACCTCACCACACGACCAAATTACCGCCAGTCAATTAGTCTTCCCAAGGGATTTCTTTCCCACAGACACAAAAAAGACCCACAAATCCATGACCTCCAGGGCTTCTTCGAAATGAATGGCTCCGAATGTTGGGGTCGAACAAACGACCCATTGATTAATAGTAAGTGGGTCTACATTTTTACGTTAGAGCAAGTTGAATAAATCTAACACGTTTGCTTTGTGGATGTCTGGCATCAATTGAGAGAGGCCTTGGCCGGGCAGGGCAATCCTTTGAATCTACCTGGGTAAGAGAGCCCAGCACGCGGAGTCTTCAGTCTGTTAGGCGGGGTTAGTGATTTCTGGATGTTCCTACAGCTGTGCAGAATCTATTTGATGTTAATAGGCGTTTAATTTCGGCGGCGCATTGTCGAAACCTCAGGAAAGGTACGTTTACTGAATGGAGAAAGGTAGTTGTTTGAACGAAACGGGAAGATCCCTGCGCCCAAAAGCAGCCAACTTGTTGGAAACCGATATTTCCTGTCTATTTCTATCACCTTGTTTCAGTAAGAATCGTGTCCTGTGCTGATGGTAATCTTTAAATGAGTTAGAGAAATGCTGAATGTTTTAAAAGGTTTTTTGATCTTCTTTATTTTTTTACCTCTGAACCGGAATCGTTACCCGACTTCGTATGCCAGGTCTGCTGCTTCATGAATCGCCTTACGGATGCGAACGTAGGTGCCACAACGGCAAATGTTGGTCATTGCTTTGTTAATCTCTTCATCGCTTGGGTTCGGGTTTTGGCTGAGTAGCGCTGATGCCGCCATAATTTGGCCGCTTTGACAATATCCGCATTGAGGCACGTCGACTTTTTTCCATGCGGTTTGCACTGCCTTTTCTAACTTGTTTGATAAACCTTCGATCGTTTTGATGTCTTTACCATCCAGCATTTGCAGGGTGATGGAACAAGACCTGACTGCGTAACCGTCTAAATGTACGGTGCAGGCGCCGCACTGACCAATACCGCATCCAAACTTTGTGCCTTTAAGATCAGCATGGTCTCGCAAATACCACAGCAGAGGCATTTCTAACTGGTCGATGACTTGATGAGCGTCACCGTTTACCGTAAAGGAAATAGTCATTGCTTAAGCCTCCAATGATAGGGGTAATTTACGTTGTCGTTTTCCGGTAGCGGCATAAATTGCGTTGGCCAATGCTGCACCTGCCGGTGCTGTTGGTGGCTCACCGACGCCCGTGGGTGGGTGGTCATTTTCGATTATGGCCACGTCAAATACAGTCGGCGTGTCCGCCATACGGATCCACGGTTGTTGATGGAAGTTTGTGTTAAGTACTTGTCCTCCGTCGATTTTTACTTCGTTGAACATCGCGGCATTTAGACCATCAATAAAACCGCCCTCCATCTGGTTGCGAATATGATTTGGATTTAATGGTAGTCCGCAATCGATAGCTCCCCAAATACCAGTAATTTTCATTGAACCCGTTACTCGCGAATCCACTTCCACGACAAAGGCGGCATAGCTACCAAAGGTGAAATGCCCCGCAATGCCGAGGCCAAGGCCCCTGGGTCTTTCTTTCTGCCAATTGGCTAACTCCCCCGCCTTTTGATAACACTCTGCCATGCGGCCGCTATCAATCACAGTGGCGCCATATCCGCGATAGGGATACTCTTTTCCCGGCCCCATCAGTTCAAGGCGAAAGGCGAGGGGGTCCTGATTCAAAGCGTGGGCTACTTCATCGATCATACTTTCAGTTGCAAACGCTAGTTGAAAATGACCGGGACCACGCCAGGCGCCAGTCGGCGTGCCGGATCTTTTTTGATAACTGTCGACCTGGAAGTTTTCTATCAGTTGATACGGAAAGCATTGCTCTCGTACACTTCCGTCGATCTGGCCCTGGCGGTGATGCCAGGCGACTAATTTCCCTTGGCTGTCGACACCCGCCTTAAGACGCGTAAAGGTCGACTGGCCAAAATAGTCCTGAGTCATTTCGTCTTCGCGCGTCCATACAAGTTTTACCGGTTGGTCTGTTTCTTTGGCGAGTAGCGTGGCTTCAACAACAAAGTCACTATAGAACCGCCGGCCAAAGCCCCCTCCCATACGGGTTGGCACCACTTCTACATCTAACGGGTCAATTTTGGCGTATTTCGCGACGGTGCTTGCGACAAGCGATGGGAATTGGTGACCCGTAATGATTTTCGCTTTATTACCTTGGATGTGTGCTACAGCGTTAAAGGGCTCCATGCAGGCATGGGCTAATAGCGGTACTTGGTAACATTCATCAAAAACCTGTGCGGAATGCTTAAAGGCTTGTTGCGGATCGCCTTCTTTTAGCAGTGTTCTTCCTATTTCATCTCCACGGCAAAATCGTTCAAAGTCTTGCATAAGGGACTCTGAGCTTTCGTGACTCCAGGGGCCCTGATGCCACGTGACTTCAAGGGCTTTCCTACCCTGAGTGGCTGCCCAATAGTTTGTCGCGACCACCGCAACGCCCGCCGTAACTTCCTTGATCCCGTCATCACCGACGACCTGATCTATTTTTACAATCTTGATTACACCGGGGACTGCCAGCGCGTTCTTGTCGTTGACAGATTCAATTTCTCCATGAAAATAGGGGCAACGCTCGATTACTGCGAACACCATGTTGGGCATTTCCATGTCGATACCGAATAGAGGGCGCCCACTAACGATTTCATCAATGTCAACAGTGACGACATCCTGGCCGATGATCGTGTAAGCTGTCTTGTCTTTGAGTTTGGGTGGTTTATCTGGCAGCAATAGAACGGAAGCTTGTTTGGCCAGCTCGCCGTAGGATAGCTTTTCCCCCGTACTTTGCCTATACACATAGCTGTCTCGTGTGCTGAGTTGGGTTTCTGGGCATTGCCACCTTTTTGCCGCAGCAGAAATTAGCATTTGTCTGGCTGTGCCTCCGGCAGTGCGTAATATCTGCCAGTTTCGGCGTACCGCATGGCTGCCGCCAGTATCCATGCTGGCGTACTTGTAGCGCAGTCCATTGGCGGTTTTCTCGAGGTGCGTTTTGGCAGCCACACAGGAAACCAGCGACCAGTCGGCATCCAGCTCTTCAGCAATCATCATTGCGCCTGTTGTTTTCATGTGCTGCCCCATGTCCTGCACGGGTGACTCTATGATGATTGAGTTGTCTGGCTTGATATGCAGATATACCGACCAATTGCTATGCATCTGATCAGTCTTGTTTTCTGTTGTTCGCGCAAATGAAGGGAGGTTTATGGTCATCAGCATCGTGCCAGCTGATGCCGATAAAGTCAGAAATCGACGTCGAGAAAGATCCATGCGTTAACTCCATATGTTTTTTCTTTAGTCTAAAGCGTGAGGGACGAAATAGCTGTGCAATTCATCGCAAAAAAAATGGCTTTCGTCGAAAAGTATAACCCAAGTTGGATTCCGACAATGTTTCATGGGACATCGGCGTGAATTGGAACTTGAACAAGGACACGCTACTTTTACCAACATCGCTCACGGCTTCAAAAGCGGCGGTTGGAATACAGGGGGCTTTGTCGTTATTCCCGAGCAAATTTCACCGTTCGAAAACGAAACCATAGACACTTTTGAAATCGGTATAAAAACGATGCTGCTGCAAAACAGAATGCGTTTCGATGCCACTGCGTTTTACTATGATTATCAGGATCTGCAGGCATTTACTCAAGCTAACGTCGACGGCTTGCCCCTTAGCGGACTCACCAATGCATGGGGTGCCGATATATATGGTTGGGAAGCGGAGCAAGAAATAAGAAAGGACATGCACTCTCAAAAAACCATTCTCCTAATGCGAGATCACGCGAACCATATAGCGGTAGATTTCACGCAACTTGGTGGTTATGTAATAAGGTTAGAGCTTGCGTTGAAAATTAGTAAGTTCTAGTCCGAATATCTATTTTTCAGTCAGGTGTATTTCTCCAAGGTGATTGGATACCAGTCATTAACATTGAAGTAGTGGAAAGCGTTTAAGCTGCCGTCGATCTATTGTTTACTCTGGGTTTCGAAAACTGTTTTTGATAACAAGATTCAAACCGTGTCGCTTGTTCAAGCCACTTTTTTGTATCGAGGTTTAAACGTTTAAGAATCGGGGGCAGTAATTCTGAAATAGCGCCGCGTTTGTTGGGGTGCAGAATCCGCCCTGTAAAATCAACCAGGTCTAAATAATCTTTCAAGCTAAACAAAATTCCTTCCTGTCGTTTTTGGGTGAGACCACCTTCAAACTTAGCCAACGGTTTTATCGCTAAGCCCGTGCTTAGATCAAAGTGCTGTAGGGATTGTTGTTGAATTTGTAGTTTGACGGCACTTTCTAGCTCAAAGTTGGGGTGCAGCCTTTCTTTAATACTTGTGTGTTCAGACACTGCGGGAGTCGCCGCCATGCGTGCCCGTACCGGGTTAAGATCGACATACGCCATACAGCTTAGCAGGGCTTGTTCGCTTAACAATGCTTGTGATTTGAAACGTGACTCCCAGAAATGACCGGTACATTGATCTTCTTTGTTGGCAGCACGGGCGATCGGTTCGTTTAAGCACTTCATCAACCAGCTGATTGACGTTAGTCGCTGTCGATATGATTCCGCTATTTCAGCCACCATTTTATGTTCTACGCCAATCATAGGTTCGCCTCTCAACCATTTTTGAACGAGAAGAGGGCCTTTATACAAACTGGTCCAGCGTTGCAGAATTTCCTCGATCGTCCAGTGCTCTGATTGAACAGGACAAACCTTTGCGACAATATGGATATGGTTAGACATGACGGAATAGGCACAGAGATCAATCGCAAACAGAGAGGAAAGTATTCGAAGTCGGTCTTCAATCCATTGGCGACGGTGTTCGTAGCTTTTCCCCGTTGTATGGTCAACACCACACAAATAAGTTCGGCGAACACAACGGGAAATGAGATGGTAGTACGGAGTGTCGTCTATAGAAACGAGGGTTCTTCTGGGCTGGGTCATGGCAAAATCCTTTTGCTGATGGTTGAGTCCTTCAAGACAGAATAATTTTGATTGTTTTAGATGTCAATTGAAGAGTGAGTGTCCTTTTAGTTGGAAGAGTGAGTGTCCTTTTAGTTGGTTTTAGTTGTTTTATAGAAACGAGGGTTTTCCTAGGCTGGGTCATGGCAAAATCCTTTTTCTGATGGTTGATTCCTTTAAGATAGAATAATTTTGATTGTTTTAGATGTCAATTGAAGAGTGTGTGTCCTTTTAGTTGTTTTTAGTTGATAATTATTGTTGTGAGCACCGAGTAGTATTAATCCATCAGACTAAATTGCCGCCGGTATTCGATCGGGGAAAGTTGTAGCTCGCGCTTGAACAAACGGCGAAAGGAACTCAGGTCCTGGTAGCCCACTTCTCTAACGATATCTTCCAATGTCATTGAGCTGCGTTCGAGCAGATGGCGCGCTGCCTCAATCCTAAGGTTCTGTAAATAATTTTTTGGCGGTTTGCCCGTGCTCTCTTTAAATCGTCGGTTAAAAGTGCGCGGGCTTAGCGCAAATCGTGCTCCCATGTCGTTAATACTGATCTCTGTCTGGAGATTTTCCTTCATCCAGTTGATGGCATTAAAGATAACGCTGTCCTGATGTTGCACTCCGCGATAAAGCGGTACCAGCGGTGCCTGGCTGATGGGTTGCGTATGAATGAGCGCAGTTTTTGCGCATCGAGTCGCTATTTCACGACCGGCAAACTGCTCAATTAATTGTACGCAAAGATTCATATAAGAGCCAAACGCTCCGCAAGATACTAGTTGATCTTCCTCGACAACCAGCGCCTCAGATTTCACTTTTACTTGAGGATAGTTTTTCTTCAGCGTTGGCGACAGCCACCAACTCGTGGTCGCGCTAAGGCCATTTAACAACCCCGATTCGGCCAGGAAAAAAGCGCCACTGCATTGAGCCGCCAGAATAACATTGCCTCGATGCAACCTGATTAACCAAGGTGACACCAGATTGTTCATTTTCCTCACCAGCTGTAAAACTTCATGTCCGTGCGCATGGTCGAGACTCGCAATCATGACAATATCAGCGTCTAACGCAGTATTCAGATCGCCATCAACGTGGATCATCAATCCACCTGATGTTTTCACCGGACGCCCATCTGTCGATACCACAACCCAACTGAATCGTGGCTTATGCGGTTTACTAACCAGCTCACTGTGGGTGTTGGCAAACTTGAACATATCTATTGGACCCGCAATACTCGTTGCCAAACAGTCATCATATGCGAAAACCGCCACCTTAATTACCAAACTCACCTCCAAAAATGTCATTTATGGCATAGTATTGGCAAAATTGCCACTTTTCTTCCTGTTGATCAAGCGCTAACCTTGCGCTCAACAGACCGGATAACAACAGGAGACGTTTTATGAGCACCCACGTTGGCAATAAACGAAATACGATTCCGCAGATAAAATTGATGAAGGGGAGAGGCAAAATCGTGTCCCTAACAGCGTACACCACGCCGATGGCGCAGATGCTGGATGACTACGTCGATTTGATTATTGTGGGAGATTCAACAGGTATGGTGGCTTACGGTCTTAATTCGACCATGTCCGTAACCCTCGAAATGATGATCAACCACGGCCGCGCGGTGACACGCGGAGCGAGTAAAGCCTGCGTGATAGTCGATATGCCTTATGGCAGTTATCAGGAATCACCGCAGCAGGCCTACCGTAACGCGGCAAAAGTGATGCGTGAAACCCAAGCCCAAGGCATCAAATTAGAAGGGGGCTTAGAGATGCTTGATACTGTCGAGTTTCTAGTACAGCGGGGAATTCCGGTGATGCCACACATCGGTCTTATGCCTCAACATGCGAATGCTCAGGGCGGTTTTAAGGCACAGGGGCGTAGTAAAGATGATTCCGAGCTACTGGTCGCGCAGGCAAAAGCTTTTCAAGGGGCAGGCGCTTTTTGCTTGTTGGTGGAAGGCACCTTCGAAAAAGCCGCCGTCGCCATCACTCGCGCAGTGGAAATTCCCACAATTGGCATCGGCGCATCATCTGAATGTGACGGCCAAGTGCTGGTGACTGAGGACGTTTTAGGACTGTTTTCAGATTTTAGGCCGAAATTTGCGAAACGTTATGTTGATTTAAGTAGCATTATAAAAGAGGCCTTCGCAAGCTATGAACAAGAAGTGCGCGACGGTGATTTTCCTGCGAAAGAACATTGCTTTTAGCGCTTTAGCAGACCTCTTATAGTGCAGGGGAATCCGGTTACTTTCACGAATTTCGAACGATACAATCGATTGAAAGGCAAGCCGCAATAACCATTGCAAGGTTAGCGGCAATGACGATCTAAGCCTGCTAACAGTCTGTTAAAGTTCGCCCGCAAAGGGCGTACGCATACGCTCCCGAAAAGTAAAAACCTTCGGGCCTGGTAGGACAACATATAATATAGAAGGGTCTCAGATGATCGAAAAAATACAAAAACTTACCGAACTTGGAGCAGGCGAGTTTGAACATGTCGATGGCACTCTTATCGAACATCTAAAAGGAACCCAAGAACTTCTCCGGGAATGGAGCGCCAAAACTGAACTACAAGACGCCGGTCTGTATCACGCTGCCTATGGTACCGCAGGATTTGGCGAGAGCATTGTCTCGACAGAACACAGGAGCAACATTTCGGACATTATTGGCAGCGCAGCGGAGGAACTAGTTTATCAATACTGCGCGTGCGATCGACAGAAGTTTTTTGCAAAAATAGGCAACGAACTCGACCCCGAGTTTAACAATAGATTTACCAATGAATCTTACCACCTATCACCGCAAATGCTAAAAGATATCTGCGAACTCACAGCAGCGAATGAAATTGAAGTTAGTATTGAAAACCCAGCCTTTATCGCGGAGCATGGTGCAGAGCTGGCTAATTTGTTTACGCGAATGACTCAATATTTAAGTCTTGATGCACAAGCAAGGTCGGAGCAAGCGTTTGGTGATAGTCACCCAAAATGAAGGATGTAATCGGGAGACCCAGTCGATTGAAGTGTTTTTTTTGATAACCACGATTACGTAATCGTAAGGTACTAATTTTTGGTTCAACATCAAGTAAATTTCTAGGAAAGTTCATGTTTAAGCTGTGTAACACGCATCAATGCCTAACACTGGCCTGCCACGTAGAGTATGTTAGCGCTTGAACGGGGAGTTTGTTCTTCTTAAACTCCAAGCCAAAGCAGGTCAAAGACATTTTACTGGTGAAGTTGTTGTCGCTAGACCTGACGGGAATCCAGAGCTTCCACGAAGAAATGCAGCGCCATCAACACACTCAACATGAACAGCTGCAGTCACTGCTGGCCATCGAGACCTTTGTATTGGAGAGAAACCGTAAAACGGGGAATATAACCCATCAACAACGCCTATTGTAAATTTCTTTACGGCGCGGCATATTGGTATGCCAAGCGCATATGACCTGGTTTGATGAACTTGAGAAAATTCTCGCCACCCAGTTCGAACCTGCCAATTTAGGAAGCGGCGATAAATAGTAATAATACGGCACATACGCTATGCTTAATACGCATCCTTCCACTGCTACCATTGATCCGCTATGAGCAAACGCGATTTATGTATTGCGCTATGTTGTTTACTGTCTACCCCGCTTGTTTCCGCGCAAGAGGCCAGCGACCCCACCAACACCCCGCCGACGGCTCAAACCCCAAATCTTGATAATATTAAGGCACTAAACCAGCGAATTATTTGGCCAACCT
>CAJVZD010000103.1 GCA_913019905.1 uncultured Cellvibrionales bacterium | reverse complement strand
GCCACGGAGTTAGCTATCAAAGCCTTGCGCCAGCGGGCACTTGACGGCGAAGATTTTGCAGAGCTAGCACGGGAGCACTCCGAAGATATAGGTTCTGCTACCGAGGGTGGCGATCTGGGATGGACGAGCCCGGGACAGATGGTTCCTGTTTTTCAAAGCAATATGGAACTCACAGAAGACGGTAATTTAAGCGCGGTGTTTCGCAGCCAGTACGGCTGGCATGTTTTGCGGGTTGCCGAACGTCGCCAGGAAGACATTACCGATCGACTCCGCGACAACATGGCACATAGCTTCATTCATAAGCGTAAGTATGACGACGAGCTACAGGCCTGGTTGCAAAAAATTCGCGACGAAGCTTATGTCGATATCAAATAAAGCGCTTGCCACTCACCAAAATATCGCTTCTAGCTGTCAATTACATGCGCAAAAACTATCGGTGTTAATGCGCATGTCATTGTATAGGGTCCAACCGGATTTATGACTACCCTTCGAATAGCTATCACTCCTGGAGAACCGGCCGGAATTGGCCCCGATTTATTGATACAACTAGCTCAACAGCTTACAAACACCCCTCAACATGTGGAACTGGTCATTATCGCCGACCCGCAATTATTAACGCAAAGAGCGGCACAAATAAAACTGCCCGCAACCATAAGAATTTTCGACCCCGACCTTCCACCACAAAATGCCAAAAAATCAGAACTCTGTGTGTGGCCAATCGAACTACAGGACAGCTGCACAGCGGGTGCACTCAACAAGGATAACGCCCACTACGTGTTAGCGACGCTCGACCGGGCAATCGAAGGTTGTGCAACAGGGCTATTTGATGCCATGGTGACCGCCCCAGTGCAAAAAAGTATTATCAACGATGCCGGCATTACATTTAGCGGGCACACCGAATATTTAGCTGAAAAAACACAGACCGAGCAAGTTGTCATGATGTTGGCCGCAGACGACTTACGGGTAGCTTTAGTGACAACGCACCTGCCCCTGTCACAGGTTCCGGAGAACATCACGGCGGCGCAAATCGACAAAATCGTGCGTATTTTACATCGAGATTTACAACTTTCTTTTGGCCTGCAGTCTCCACGAATCTGTGTATTAGGCTTAAACCCGCATGCCGGCGAAGGTGGGCATATGGGCAGGGAAGAAATCGATCATATTATCCCTGCGGTCGAGAAGTTAAAAACCGAAGGCTTTATATTGGATGGCCCCCTGCCTGCCGACACCGCTTTCACCGAGAAACACTTAAAAAATTGCGATGCAGTGTTAGCCATGTATCACGATCAAGGTCTACCCGTCTTAAAATATAAAGGCTTCGGCAATGCAGTGAATGTAACCTTAGGTTTGCCTATTGTTCGAACGTCTGTCGATCACGGCACAGCCCTCGACATGGCTGGAACCGGAAAAGCTAACACGGGAAGCCTGCAAACGGCTATCGACACAGCCGTCACGATGGCAAAACACAGAAAGAGTAGCCGATGAGCCAATATAAACCGAATTCACGTACGCCAAAAGATCAAGAGGCAGGTCATCGCGCCCGCAAACGTTTTGGCCAGAATTTTTTACAGGACGCGGGAATAATACACAGGATAGCAAGATCGATCGGCGCGTCCAAACACGATCATGTCGTTGAGATTGGCCCCGGCCAGGGAGCTTTGACCAGCGACATCCTCGCTAGTGGTTGCCTGCTAAACGCGGTAGAACTCGACCGAGATTTAATTCCATTACTAGAACAGCGCTTTTCAGGAGAGCCTCAGTTTCACCTGCAACAGGGGGATGCGCTGACTTTTGACTTTTCATCTTTACAACAAAACGACGAAAAACTTCGCATCGTCGGCAACCTTCCTTACAATATTTCGACACCACTGATTTTCCACTTGCTAAGCCAGCAGCAACTCATTCACGACATGCATTTTATGCTACAGCTGGAAGTCGTCAACCGATTAGCGGCATCTCCACGTAGCAAAAATTACGGACGACTCAGCGTTATGACACAATATTATTGTGATGTTGCATCACTTTTTGAAGTTCCGCCAGAGGCATTTAGTCCACGTCCTAAAGTGCAGTCTGCGATTGTTAGGCTGATTCCCCACGCGGTTCTACCACACCCTGCGGATAATTTAGAGACGCTACAATCCCTTTTGCGTACCGCCTTTAACCAGCGCCGCAAGACACTGCGTAATTCACTAAAAGAAGTTGTTAGTCAAGGGCAACTGGAATCACTTGAAATAAACCCAGGAGATAGGCCCGAAACACTCAGCATCGCGCAATTTGTAGCGATAAGTAATGAAGTCAATGCCACGACGAATAAAGATCAGGCAGAATAATGACTCGTTATGCCGTCGGTGATATCCAAGGCTGCCTGACCCCGCTCCGATGCCTTTTGGACGACGTTTCTTTCGATAGGCGAACCGATGAACTTTGGGTGGTCGGTGACTTAATAAACCGAGGGCCGGACTCTCTCGGCACGATACGATTTCTTAAGCAGCTTGGCAATAGCGCGCGGATCGTGCTCGGTAATCACGACCTGCATTTTCTTGCAGTAGCATTCAACACCACACCAGCAGGCAAACACGATACCTTTGACGACATCCTTAGGGCGGAAGATTGCGAGGAAATTGTGCAATGGCTATTGCAACAGCCACTCATCTATAGCGACCCTAGCGGCGACTACACAATGGTTCACGCCGGGATTCCGCCAATGTGGGATATTAGTGAAGCCACCGGCTATGCTGAAGAAGTTCAGTCAACACTAAAAAGCAGCCATGCTATTAACTATTTCAAAAATATGTACGGCAACAAACCCAATAATTGGGACGACAACTTTTCCGGCTACGGGAGACTGCGAGTGATAACAAACTACTTTACCCGTATGCGTTTTTGCACAGCTGACGGTGTTCTGGATTTTAAGAACAAGGAAGCCGAGCACCCAAATTCTGAGTTTGCTCCCTGGTACTCCTTTCCCGATAGACGAACACGGCAGGATAAGATTATCTTTGGGCACTGGGCAAACCTGCAAGGCGAAACTAACACCGAGAACGTATTTGCACTGGATACAGGCTGTGTGTGGGGCAGATCATTAACGCTTTACAACCTAGACAAGCAAAAATATCACCATTGCGAGTGCTCCTAAATACTGCCACTGGCCATTTAAACTTCCTTATTCCCAATAGAATACTTAAGGCAACAGGCTGACAAGCCCTGTTATACTAAAACCACTATTTTAAAACACTTAACTCCTATGAAAACATATCTGGTCGGCGGCGCGGTACGTGATAAATTATTGGGATACCCTTACCACGAACGCGACTGGGTCGTAGTCGGGTCCAGCGAAAAACAACTTCTTGGCGAGGGATATACGCCCGTCGGCAAAGACTTTCCAGTATTCTTACACCCGCAGACGAAAGAGGAATATGCGCTCGCTCGCACTGAGCGAAAGTCGGGCAAGGGCTACAAAGGTTTCAATTGTTATGCTGAAGCAGACGTCACACTGGAAGAAGATCTATTACGCCGCGATTTAACCATCAATGCTATTGCAGAAAGCGCTGCCGGAGAAATCATTGATCCTTATCGGGGACAAGCCGATTTACAAAACAAAATACTGCGGCATGTATCTGATGCTTTTACAGAGGACCCCCTACGGGTTTTAAGATTAGCTCGCTTCCTCGCACGCTACGCCCACCTCGGCTTTGTGATCGCTGATGAAACTATAAAACTAACCCAGGTCATTAGCCAAAGTGGCGAATTGCAAACTTTGCCTGCCGAACGGCTCTGGAAAGAACTCGAAAAAGCACTGCAGACGCGCTCCCCTGAATACTTCTTTTACGGGATGGAAAAAATGGGCGCAAGTAAAATTTTACTGCCGGAGCTGACACCGATAGACGAAAGAACCGTCGCAGTTTTGCAAAAGTCTGTCGACCTAGGCCATCCAGCGCCAATCAACTTTGCACTGCTGTTCTTCAATAAAAACCTGAACAAAACAACCAGTTTTTGCGAGCGATTAAAGTGCCCCAGGGAATACAGGGAGTTGGCATCAATCGTTTGTGAGCACTCATCGCTATTCATCCAAACATTCGATTCCGGACAAATACTAAACCTACTGGAACGTCTGGACGCGTTCAGAAAAGAACAACGATTTGAACAATATCTTACTTGTTGCGAGCTGATATACGACACGGTCAACCGAAGCGAACAACTGCGCGCAGCGTTGGTCCTGTGTCGATCAATCGATGCCAAAGCTTTTGCAGAGCAAGGCCTGAAAGGAAAAGCTATCGCCCTGGCGTTGCGAGAAAAACGCCTACAATCATTGGCAAACCTGAAGTAGAAGAGATGAAAAAAAGAAAAGTGGCCTTAATCACCGGCGCCTCAAAAAGAATTGGGGCAAGTATTGTCAGAGAGTTACACCACAGTGGCTACAACGTCATTATCCACTACGGCAGTTCTGCTGAAATAGCTCACGACCTCGCGACCAGTCTAAACCTACAGCGAGAAAACTCTGCAACTTGCCTACAGGGAGACTTACTGTCAATTGAGAGCATCGAAGCCCTTGCAAAAAAAGCAGTGTCTGCATGGGGCGGGATCAATGCCCTAGTCAATAATGCCTCAAGCTTTTATCCAACATCGATAGAGAGCGCCACCGAAAAAGATTGGGATAATCTGCTGGGCAGCAACTTAAAAGGCCCTTTTTTCTTAACCCAGCAGCTGCTAAAAACCTTAACAAGCCATCGCGGCTGCGTTGTTAACATCATCGATATTCATGCAGATAAACCACTATCGAATCATCCCATCTATTGCATGGCGAAGGCAGGGTTGGCGATGATGACCAAATCTTTGGCAAAAGATCTTGCCCCCGACATCCGCGTGAACGGTGTATCGCCTGGAGCAATACTGTGGCCGGAAACGGAAAACGAAACAAAAGAAAAGTTAGCGATACTGGAAAAAATTCCTCTAAAAAGCATCGGCGAAACCTCCGATATTGCCAACACAGTAAAGTTTCTTGTTGAGGATGCCCCGTATATTACCGGCCAGATACTGACCGTTGATGGAGGTCGTAGCTTATCAATGTAAGAGCTTAAGAATATTTGCCGCTTAATAATTTAACAGACCACTCTATTCTGGACTGGAAATCACCGACTCTTTCCACAGAAAATTGACTGGCCATAGTTTCTGTTTAACTTGGTCGTAAGCATCCCATAACTGAGCGTAGGTTTTTCCGATAGAAGGATGCTTTTGTGTCGGGGCGATATCGGTTAACGGTAAAAGAACAAAAGCATTTAGGGTGATTTCTTCACGAGGCAACTCGACGCCATCAACCACGCCAATGACATCATCGTAGGTTAAAATATCGATATCCAAGGTTCGCGGTCCAAACTTCGGGCCATCGCGACGACGACCATTATCGTGTTCGATCTGGCGTAACAGTATCGATAAGCCGGAGATGTCTAATTTGCAATTGAACCCTGCGGCAAGATTTAGAAAGTTGTCCCCCTCAAAACCGACCGACTCACTCTCATAAACGCGGGACAATACCAACTCGCCAAAATACGCCCTCAGAGCATCCAACGAGGCAGTAATATGCTGGTAACGATCTACGTTGCTGCCGATACTTACATAAACCCGAGCCACAAAATTTTCCTCTAAAAGTATGTTCGATGCTTTCTGACTTAAACTAGAATTGGCTATAAAAAATGGGTGCGGTAGATAATATGCACCCACCCCCACACCGTATCATTGCGACTCACGACTCTTTAATTCCTCGCTCAATGATAACACCAACATCTTGAGAGCCTCGAACCGCCCCGGGCTTACTTAAACGTAATCGCAACCACGGCACAGAAAATTCATCGAGAATAATGGCTGCGCACTTTTCAGCCATCGTCTCGACCAGCAAAAATTCACTCTCGCCAATAAAAGCAATCATGCGCTTTGCCACAGCTTTGTAATTAAGCGTATCTTCAATGTTATCCGTCTCTGCTGCGCGCCGGATATCGTGGGCCATTTCCACATCAAGACTTATCGTTTGTTTTATTTCGCGCTCCCAGTCATAAATCCCAATGACCGTTTCAATCTTTAAATCTCGAATGTAAACGATATCCATGAATATGTTGTCTCTCTTCTTGATTGAGTTATTACAGACTGTGACCGATGATCGTACTTATATTGGTTTGAGCTGGTCCATTGGCCAACGTGGATACGCGTTCACCGATAAACTATCACTTTGACCGGCCATTAAACGCTGGCACCCAGCATACGCAATCATAGCGCCATTGTCCGTACAAAATTCTGGCCGCGCATAGAAAGCAGTCGCACCGACTTTAGCAAGAGTAGTATTTAATTTTTCTCGCAAGCTATGGTTTGCACTGACCCCACCGGCCACGACTAGGCGACTCATCGATTCCTGTTTTAATGCCCGCCGACATTTAATTACCAAAGTGTCGACCACAGCGGTTTGAAAAGCCAGAGCAATGTCAGCCCGCAATTGCTCACTAAGACTACCATCACTATTTTTGTGTTTTTGTACCGTATTTAAAGTAAATGTTTTCAGGCCGCTAAAACTAAAATCGAGACCGGGATGTTTTACCATCGGCCTGGGAAAGACAAAACGATCAGCTTCACCGCTTTCTGCCAGCTTAGCTACCTGGGGCCCACCCGGATAAGCTAAACCTAACATTTTTGCCACCTTGTCAAATGCCTCTCCCGCTGCATCATCTAAAGATTCACCCAACAGCCGATAGGCTCCAATTCCGTCGACACCAACCAACTGGGTGTGCCCTCCGGATACTAATAAAGCAACGAACGGAAATTCAGGAGGGTTATCTTCTAACATCGGTGCCAACAGGTGCCCTTCCATATGATGAATGCCGATGCCGGGCACACCAAGGGAAAAAGCCAAAGAGCGGCCGATCATCGCCCCCACCATCAGTGCGCCCACCAATCCAGGGCCGGTTGTGTAAGCGATTCCCTCCAACTGCTGGCGTTTCAAACCTGCCTGCTGTAATACTTGTTCAATTAACGGTAGTGTTTTTCGGATATGGTCGCGGGACGCCAATTCTGGAACAACGCCGCCGTACTCAGCATGCAGTTCTACCTGACTATAAAGAGCCTCAGCTAAAAGGCCCTTATCACTATCATAAATTGCAACACCCGTTTCATCACAGGATGTCTCGATACCCAAAATACGCATTTTTAGTCCGGCTTACGTGTGGACGAGCCTCCCTTATAGAGGGCTCACTGTATTCGGCGCATGATACTTGTTGGACGGCCGACAGGCTAGTCATTTAGAAATGCACCGCCGCCGAAAGCTACGCTTTAATTTCGCAATTATTGCGTTTTTGCCGCTTGGTAGCTTTGCATTTTGTACTTTGACAGTTTACAATGCCCGCCCCTTGCGATTGGTGCCTGTCAGAGAATGTTTTTTCAGGCTAGATAATCGTAAAAACACCCTTAATATAGACCACATATACATAGGTAGGCCAAATGCCTTCAGTTAAGTTAAAAGATAACGAGCCTTTTGATATCGCTCTTCGACGCTTTAAACGTTCTTGTGAAAAAGCCGGTGTTCTAGCCGAAGTGCGTCGCCGTGAATTTTACGAAAAGCCAACGTCAATTCGTAAGCGTAAAGCCGCAGCTGCCGTTAAGCGTCACGCCAAAAAAGTTTCTCGCGAGACTCGCAAGCAAAATCGCCTTTACTAATTTTTTCGTCTGAATTAGCGTTTGTTCTATTTTTATTCCGGAGCTTTAGTTTATGTCCGATGATACATTGAAAGCCCGGATAAAAGTAGAAATGAAAGAGGCCATGAGAGCCAAAGACAAACCACGTCTTGGCACTATCAGGCTTATTCAGGCTGAAATTAAGCGCATCGAAGTTGATGAACGCATCGAAGTTGATGATGCGCGGCTTTTGGTCGTGCTCGACAAGATGAGCAAGCAGCGCCGCGATTCGATAAAGCAATTTACAGACGCGGGCCGAACAGAACTAGCTGATATCGAAGCTGCAGAAATTTCAATCATTCAGGAGTTTCTTCCAGCCCAGCTTAGCGACGAAGAGTTAGCCACATTAGTAGCAGAAGCTGTTAGCAGTACCGGCGCCCAATCCATGAAGGATATGGGAAAAGTCATGGGAATTCTCAAACCCCAACTGCAAGGCCGTGCCGACATGGGCGAAGTGAGCAAGAAAATTAAAGCCGCTTTTAGCTAATCATCAAGCCGACCCAAAAGCCTTACTGACCTATAGCAACCCCCTCCTTGCTCTCCGTTTTCTGTATTGAATTTTTCATAGTAAATCGGCGCCAGAAAACATACACTCTGACGTAATCTCAATCGCTGAAAATCCAGAACTGCTTCTATGTCAGGCCGCATACCCCAATACTTTATCGATGATTTACTTGATCGTCTTGATATCGTTGAAGTTATAGACAGGCGCGTCCCCTTAAAAAAGAGCGGGCGAAATTACACTGCCTGCTGCCCATTCCACGACGAAAAAACCCCGTCCTTTAGCGTTAACCAGGAAAAGCAGTTTTATCACTGCTTTGGTTGTGGCGCAGCAGGTAACGCCATTGGGTTTTTGATGGATTACGAACGCCAGGACTTCCCCCGTGCCATCGAAAGTCTGGCGGACTCCGCAGGCTTGGAAGTGCCTCGTGAAGCCTCGGTTTTTCATGAAGACACTCAAAACAAAAAAAACATTTATACGATTCTTGAAAAAGCAGCAGACTACTATCGCGACCAACTCAAAAAGCACCCCAACAAACAGATTGCCATTGGCTACCTAAAAAATCGTGGCCTGAGCGGAGAAATCACCCGTGACTTTGATATTGGATATGCACCTCCGGGATGGGACAATCTGCTGAAAGCACTCGGTAACAGCCAGGAAGATCGTCAACTATTGATTGACGGCGGCATGCTGATTGAAAAGGAAGGCGAAAACAAACTGTACGACCGCTTTCGCGACCGCATTATATTTCCGATCAGAGACAATAGAGGGCGAGTTATTGCCTTCGGTGGTCGGGTACTGGGAGACGACAAACCCAAATATCTGAACTCTCCAGAAACACCCATATTCCATAAAAGCAAGGAGCTTTACGGTTTATACCAGTCCCGTAAATCAAACCGCCAACTGCTTCGACTTCTAATCGTTGAAGGGTATATGGACGTTGTGGCACTCGCCCAGCATGGTATTACCTGGTCTGCGGCGACCCTTGGTACTGCCACCAGCACCGAGCACTTAGTTCGTGTCTTTCGCCAATGTCCTGAAGTTGTGTTTTGTTTTGACGGCGACGAAGCGGGCAGAAAAGCTGCAGTCAGAGCCCTAGAGTCAGCACTTCCCGCTATGGAAGACGGAAGGCTGGCAAGATTCTTATTTTTGCCCCAAGGGGAAGACCCCGACAGCATGGTCAGGCGTATTGGCGCAACGGACTTTACCCGGCTCGTCAATAAGGCGGTTCCACTCGAAGATTATTTGTTCGATTCACAAAGCGCAAACCTAAACCTCGAGACTCTTGATGGCCGCGCGAGATTAAGCACTCTAGCCGCACCACTCATTAACAAGTTACCCGATGGCGTTTTTAAAAAGCTGATGATGAAGTCGTTAGCAGAACGATCAGGCCTAACCGTAGACGACCTTTCAGACATTTTAGCGAGCCATCAAGCGAAGCCCTCCGAGGACAAAAAACCCGCAACGAACAACGCCCACGATAATCAACCGGTAGCGCAACCCAGAAAAAGGCAGGCTCAGCAAAACGAAGCAGAAAGCACCCGAAACCCCGTACTCTATGCCATAGCGCTCTTACTCCACGAACCAAAAGCAGCCTCTCACATCGAGACACGGTACGATCTGAGTACCCACAAAGATCCGAGAGCGCCCCTGCTCAGCGCCATGCTGGATCTACTGCATAAAAGACCTGATTCGACGCCAGCAATGCTAATCGGCCACTGGTATGGAGAACCCTGGGGCGAAGTACTGCAACAGTTATTACAATTTGATCAAATAATACCGGGTGACGACATCAACCAGGAATTGACTGATACATTGGAATTACTGGAACGACAGAAAATTAACGAACAACTCGACGGAGAACTTAGCTCGTTTATCGAAAAAGGCTTGAATCAATTAAACGATACGGAAAAGCTGCGTTTCAACGAACTATTTCAAGAGAAACAACGAATCAACAATAAACAAAGCCAAAATTAGCCTAATTCGCTTCTGAGCTTAGTGAATTCTTGGTAACTACCCCTTATCCACCTAGCGATTAGTTTGTCTATCGACTATAATGTCGGGCTAACTTTCGAATCAGCGCAACGGTGACAGACCTATTATGAGTGAAACCGATAAGCAACAGTCTCTTCTTAAAACCCTCATCAGTAAGGGGAAAGAGCAGGGTTATCTTACCTATGCCGAGGTGAACGACCACCTCCCCCAAGATATATCAGATCCAGACCAAGTAGAAGACATCATTCAGATGATCAATGACCTGGGCATTCAAGTGTTTGAAAAAGCACCCGATGCAGACGATTTGCTACTCGCAGAAGGTGACGATTCACCCGATGATATTGCAGCTGCTGAAGCGGCCGCAGCACTGGCAGCAGTCGAAACAGAAGCCGGCCGAACAACCGACCCGGTACGTATGTATATGCGGGAAATGGGTACGGTCCAGCTCCTGACACGTGAAGGCGAGATATCAATAGCCAAGAGAATCGAAGAAGGTATTCGAGACGTAATGTCTTCTCTCGCTTACTACCCTGGTGCGGTTCAGAATATTCTCGACGAGTATGATTTGGTCGCAACTGAGGAACGTAAACTCGGCGACACACTCATTGGTTATCTAAATCCTGAAGACGTTGTTCCTCCGGCAGCACAACAAGCGGCCGCGGCCGCCCAGCAAGACAACAACGACGACGACGACGAAGATGAAACACCTTCTGGCCCGGATCCAGAAGAAGCCAAAAAGCGCTTTACGACCATACGCAAGCAACTCAATAAATTTGAAAAAGCCGTTGAGGCCCATGGCCAGGTCAGCAAAGAAGCAGCCAAAGAATTACAAAAATTGGCCGATGTTTTTAAATTCCTGAAATTAACACCCAGAGTTTATGATCCGCTGGTTATTCGCGTTCGCTCAAAACTTAATGTCATTCGTGAAAACGAACGAATAATTATGGGCTACTGTGTTCGCCAGGCAAAAATCTCGAGAAAAGAGTTTGTTAAATCTTTTCAAGGCAATGAATCAAACCTCGAATGGATCGAAGAAATCATCGCAGCCCATCAAGATTCAGCACCCATGCTTGAAGAAGGCCGTGAAATCATTCTGCGCTCACAACGAAAAATTGCTGCGTTAGAAGTACAAACTGATTTAACCATTACCGACATCAAAGAAATTAATCGTCGTATGTCGATAGGTGAAGCCCGCGCACGCCGAGCGAAAAAGGAAATGGTCGAGGCGAACTTACGTCTTGTTATATCCATTGCTAAAAAATATACCAACCGCGGCCTACAATTTCTCGACCTGATACAGGAAGGGAATATTGGTTTGATGAAGGCGGTCGACAAATTCGAATACCGTCGCGGTTACAAATTTTCTACCTACGCCACATGGTGGATCCGACAGGCGATCACGCGATCAATTGCCGATCAGGCAAGAACTATTCGTATACCCGTACATATGATTGAAACGATTAACAAACTCAATCGTATTTCACGCCAGATGCTTCAGGAAATGGGTCGTGAACCCACTCCAGAAGAGCTTGGTGAACGAATGGAAATGCCGGAAGATAAGGTTCGTAAGGTCTTGAAAATAGCCAAAGAACCTATTTCAATGGAAACACCGATCGGCGACGATGAAGATTCGCACTTAGGTGACTTCATTGAGGATGGTACCATTGCACAACCGGTAGACTCCGCAACCGGGCAAGGCTTGCAAGAAGCAACCAAGAGCGTGCTCGGCGGCCTAACCGCACGAGAAGCCAAAGTGCTTCGTATGCGTTTTGGCATCGACATGAATACCGATCACACGCTGGAAGAAGTCGGCAAGCAATTTGATGTAACTCGTGAGAGGATTCGTCAAATAGAAGCGAAGGCATTGCGCAAGCTTCGTCACCCTTCTCGCTCCGATCATTTACGCAGCTTTTTAGAAGAGTAAACGTTTTAGACTCTCGTCAAAAAGGTCAGCTTATGCTGGCCTTTTTTTATGCGTCACTTTTTCTTTCGCAATCATTCACTCCGACAACACCACCATCCGCAAAATTAAAGAAATTTTAGGTTTATAAAAGCGCTTTTTCACCCTACACTTCGTGAGCCCAGAAAATTTAATACTAATAAATAATCGCAATCATCAAAGAATGGAGATCAATCATGACTGTATATGATGACAACAGCAGCTCTATTGGCAACACCCCCCTAGTAAGAATAAACAGAATCGGCGATGGTAATATTTTCGTAAAAGTCGAAAGTCGCAATCCTGCCAATTCTGTTAAGTGCCGAATTGGCACTAACATGATTTTAGCCGCAGAAAGAGATGGCACGCTAAAACCCGGTATGGAAATCGTAGAGCCCACCAGTGGTAACACCGGTATTGCGCTGGCTTTTGTCGGAGCGGCCAAAGGCTATCCAGTAACCTTGGTTATGCCCCACACGATGAGCTTGGAACGCCGCCAACTAATGAAAGCCCTGGGTGCGAATATTATTATTACAGACGCCGCCAAGGGCATTAAATTGTGCATAGAAACAGCTGAAAACAGAGTTGCAGAAGCACCCGACAAGCGCTGGATGCCCAGCCAGTTCGATAACCCCGCCAACCCCGAAATCCATGAGAAAACGACCGGCCCCGAAATATGGAATGATACCGACGGCAGAATCGACGTACTGGTCAGTGGCGTTGGTACCGGCGGTACTCTCACCGGCATCTCGCGCTACATTAAAAACACTCAGGGCAAAGCAATCACCTCGGTCGCCGTTGAACCCAATAGCACTACGATGATCACAGCAGCAAAAGCGGGCGAAGAACCCGTTCATGCTCCCCATAAAGTGCAAGGTATCGGCGCCGGTTTTGTGCCCGCAAACCTCGATTTAACAATGGTCGATCAAGTCGAACAAGTCAGCGACGAAGAAGCCATGGAATACGCACACCGCTTAATGCAGGAGGAAGGCATACTGGCCGGAATATCCAGTGGAGCCGCCATGGCTATAGCCGACAGAGTTTCAAAACAGCCAGAACACAAAGGGAAAACCATCGTTGCCATACTTCCAGACTCTGGCGAACGCTATTTATCGACCGCTTTATTCGCCGGACAGTTCAGCGACAACGAAACAGTACAATAAACAGCAACTTAGGGCTGGAAACTCAACGCGCGGCGCTTTATAATGCGCCGCGCCTACAACGGCACAGATGATTTAAATTTTCAGTTTTAGGGCCTTTAGCTCAGTTGGTTAGAGCATCCGACTCATAATCGGCAGGTCCCCAGTTCAAATCTGGGAAGGCCCACCACTTTTCTTATAGATCAATGACTTACGTCTTTTAGAGCGTCCGACTAGGGAAGTCGGGCTGCCTCAATTCCAGAGACAAAGAGAACAATGGTCCTCCCTTCCTATACTCCCGGTTTCAAAGACTTTTATCTATAAAAGGTATTCTCAATGACCACCCAAATTCCAGCGAATATTCAAACAACAACCATCCAACTCCCCAATATTACCATCGCCGGAAAATTATGGGGCGAAGAAGACGGTGAAAAAGCCATCGCGCTTCACGGTTGGTATGACAATGCCAATACTTTTGACTGGCTCGGCCCTCGTTTGGACAACATGCAGATCTTTGCAATGGATTTGGCTGGCCACGGTTTTTCCGGGCATCGCCGTAATTTGGAAGTACAGCGGGGTGACGGCGATATGGCCGACGTCTTAGGGGTTGCCGATGCATTAGGTTGGGACAAATTCACACTTATCGGCCACTCTATGGGTGCCGAAATCGCGGGCGCTATGACAGCAATGTTTCCAGAACGTGTGCAGCGTTTAATCTGTCTGGACGGCTTTGTCGGTGCAACCACCTCGAGTCGCACATTGCGCCACTTCAGACGCGCCACACTTGCCACTATGAAACAACCCACCACACCACGGGTTTACGCATCCTTAGACGACATGACGGAACGCTTGTCCGAAGTTATGAAAATCACAATTGAAGAAGCCGTTGTTCTCATGGAGCGCGGTGTTAAAAAAGTCGAAGGGGGATTTACGTGGCGTTCAGACAGCCGGACAAAGGACACTGGGCCGTTGGAAATGAATTCACGTCAATTTGAGGCTCTTTTGGATGCGATTAAAGCACCGTCTTTGATCATCCGCGCGGAAGGTAGCGCACGCTTTGAATATACCTTCAAACTTCTGACCGAAAAGCCATGCCCCGATAACGTTGAATTAACCTTCCTTCCCGGCGGTCATCATTTGCATTTGTCTAAATATGTCGATGGCGTTGCTGATACCATAAAGAAATTTTGCGAGCGTACACCTGCATTCACTTGCGAATATGAAGTGGACTAAAACTTTATGAGCGATCAACCAGCTCTTATCCAACTGGACAATATCACCATCGCCGGAAAATGGTGGGGCAACCCAGAAGGTGAAAAGACAATCGCATTACATGGTTGGTTCGATAATGTGAACAGTTATGATTGGCTTGCTCCCCTACTGACAGACATGCATATTTTTTGCGATGGATTTAGCAGGACGCGGATTAACCGGTCATCGACGGTCAAACGAGCCGCAAAGAGGAATTGGCGACGCAGCAGACGTTTTAGCTGAGTATTAGAAGAACAAACGCCCCATTCAAGCGCTAACATACTCTACGTGGCAGGCTAGTGCTAGGCATTTATCGAGATGAAGTGCGTCGCTAGCGGTATCGCAAAATTAACTTTCTCAAGCCAGATAACTCAGCGCCGACCAAGTGCCTGCCGAGATTAAACAGATTCTGCACTGCCGCATGACCACCCAAAAATCGCTGCGCATGTCTAACTGATTTAAACTTTCGCATGCCCCGCTCACGAACCCTTGTTGCTTCATGTGAGTGCTCTGCAACCAACCCCAGTGAACAGATCCACATCCTGGAGATCATTGGCTTACAGATTTGGGTGGGCGCTTTTGCCATGGAATCG